>CAZXDP010000005.1:0-86167 GCA_964639255.1 uncultured Flavobacteriaceae bacterium | reverse complement strand
AGCGTGTAAGATCGAATACCTGCATACCATGTCCGCCCGCTTCGCTAACTACAAAAGCATAATTGTTATACACCTTCACATCGCGCCACGAACTACTTGTTGTATGGGTTGGCAGTTTGCCAAGATAAACTGGATTTACTGGGTCTGAGATGTCGACGAACCCCGTGCCATTATCCAATCCCATAAGTACGTATTCTGTGCCAGTTTGTGGATCGGTCCATCCCCAACTGTCATTGCCAGCGCCAGCATTGAAGGTTGATAGGGAAAGTTGCGATTGTAAATCGTATCCATTGCAGGGATACGGGCCTGCCATACCATTATTGCACGGTGTTTGTCCTACCAACACCACAGTGGCCAATACATAAATTGGGATGAGTAATAGTTGTTTCATAAATGGAAGTATAGAAGAATTGTAAATTTGATTAAATAAAGGCCTATTCTCTAAAAAGATAGAAGCAATTTTATTTGAAACCGAACAAACATACAACTTTTTGTAAGAAAAATGCTGAAAGATTTTGTTTCATCACATTGTTATCTCGGTGGCCATTTCTTTTTTTCTTGAATATATAAGGCTTTGCATTTCAATAGGATTATTTTTGCATTCTAACTGAAACCAATCGCGATGCTAGAAGACAAGGACAGCCAGAAGACCCCCATTTCAGATTTGGGGGAGTTTGGACTTATAGACTACCTTACCAAGAATATCAAAATTCAGCAAAGCACGACCGTGTATGGAGTGGGAGATGACGCCGCCGTAATCGCTTCCACTCGAAATACTGTAAAGGTTGTCACGACCGACTTTTTATTGGAAGGGGTTCATTTCGATCTTGGTTATGTGCCGCTCAAACATCTAGGGTATAAAGCAATGGTTGCCAATATAAGCGATGTGGCTGCTATGAATGCCGTGCCCCAACAGGTCACGGTGTCTATTGCGCTTTCTAACCGTTTTCCCGTAGAGGCAGTGACCGAATTGTATGAGGGTATTCACGCCGCAGCCAATACCTATAAGGTCGATATAGTGGGAGGCGATACCACTTCATCCCGTACGGGCCTCGTCATTAGCATCACCGCTATTGGTCAAGCGGAAGCAAAAGAAGTGGTGTACCGCAGCGGGGCCAAAGAGAACGATTTGCTGGTGGTGAGCGGAGATCTAGGTGCGGCTTATCTCGGGCTTCAAGTCCTGGAGCGCGAAAAACAGGTTTTCCAGGTGAACCCTAACGCACAGCCCGATTTGCAACCCTACACCTATTTAATTGAAAGGCAGTTGAAGCCCGAGGCCCGTACCGATATTCAAACATTGCTGTCTGAGCTAAAGGTGCGCCCTTCTTCGATGATCGATATAAGCGACGGACTCTCTTCAGAAATTATCCACCTTTGCAAGCAATCTAATGTAGGTTGTAACGTGTACGAAGACAAGATTCCGTTAGATCCACAGGTGATAAGCACCTGCGAAGAGTTCAATCTAGACAGCACCACCGTTGCCTTGAGTGGTGGCGAAGATTACGAATTGCTCTTCACGATTGCTGCAGAAGATTTCCCTAAAATAAAAGGCAATCCGCACCTCACTGTGATAGGACATATGACAGCTGAAAGGGAGGGGATGCATTTGATTACACGCGCCAATGCGAAAATTCCACTTGTAGCGCGCGGCTGGAGTTCCTTCAACTCAAAACCATAGCTGGCTAGGCCGATATGCGTTCTGTTTTTTTCTGAAAAAACGTAGCCAGGGTGTTGTTGACGTTGCGCAATCGTTGGGTCAAATCTTCCAAGGTGCCAGAGGCATTCTCTGAAACTTCGCGCCCGCAGTGCACACATTTGTACTCGTTGATGTGGTTGGTTACCTTTCGGGTTATTCGGTAGTTGTGGCCTACCGTACCGCATATAACACTAAAGACCGAAAGTGGGGATTTGGTATTTTTGTTCATGCTGTCAGGTTTTTTTGTTGTGATAAATATAACAAAAAATTAACAACAAATAACGACTAAAAGCACAATTATTCGACGAAATGCATAAATTCAAGTAGATTTTCCCTATTTTCACACCATCCCATATGCCCGCCATTCCAAATAGTAAGGATTGTTCCCGTTTGTTCCGAAACCGTTTGTAGCTCTTCCAAAGGCACGATTGGGTCGTTGCTACCTGCAATGATTGCGGAAGTTTTGGCAAATTTCTTTAGCACTTCGCTTCGGTCTGGACGAACCATCATCCCCCGAATAGCCGCTTGTATGCCTTCTATGGGAAAATCAAGGGCTTCTCTTTGCAGTAATTTGATAGTTTCTGAATGCCGAGATTGCCCATCTTCGTTGAATAAATTGGCAATGGCCATACGAATAAACGCCTTCGGATTTGTAGACAAAACTTCAAGGGCCCGCAATCTGTTTTCCCTGCGCGCTGCATTATCTGGCCGGGGGGTAGAATTGAGCAGCAACAGGCGCGCTACCTTTTCTGGATAAGAGTCGGCTATTGCCAAGGCTACATATCCACCCATAGAATGACCTAAAAAAGTAGCTTTTTCAATATTTAAAAATTGTAGAAGCGAATGCGTAACGGCGGCGAAGAGTTCCATGGAATGAACATCGGCCAATATAGGGCTCTTTCCATGACCGGGGAGGTCGATGGTTATGATCGTATATTGCGACTCTAACCAATGCAGCAATTGGACCCAAATAGAAGCGCTCTCCAAAAATCCGTGCAACAGTACCAATGGGGGCCCTTCTCCACTAAGGGTATAATAAATCGGGACGTTATCGTACTGGTAGATCATTTTTTATATCTTCGGCTGGCAAAGATAGCGCCTGCTTGTATATATTTTCAGCACGAGCGTGATATTATTACCAACTGACCTAATGAATCATATAAAATATACCGTGATTACGGCTTTTGCCTTATTCTCCCTATTTTTTGGAGCTGGTAATTTGATTTTACCACCGTTTTTGGGGTATAATGCCGGCACGCATTGGGGTTGGGTAAGTGCGGGTTTCGCACTTTCGGCCGTAGTGGTTCCCATATTGGCTATTTATGGACACGCCCGCTTGCAAGGTACCCTGCGCGATTTTGCCAATAAGGTGTCACCAATTTTTGCAACCCTTTACGCCATTTGCATTTACGCGATATCAATCGCCCTTCCTTCACCAAGAACTGCGTCAGTTACTTATGAAATGGCGATTGCACCCTATTTTAACGTGTCTCCTCTCGTTACTAGCAGTAGCTACTTCGCTCTGGTCTTGCTGTTCGTATTAAATCGCAGTAAGCTGCTGGATCTTCTAGGGAAATGGTTGACCCCGCTCATCATTATCATTTTGGTCGTAACGGTTTGTATGGGACTATTTCTTCCATCCCCACCGCCTCGTGATACGGATTTTGCCGCTCCTTTTGCCGCCGGCATTTTGGAGGGGTACCAAACCTTCGATGCCATAGGTGGAGTGGTTGTTGGTGGCGTCATTGTGATATCTTTCGCAATGAAGCATTCTTATTCCTATATCCAAAAACGGAAAATTATCGGGAGGGCCGGACTGCTGGCTGGTTTTGGACTCTGCCTTATTTATACTGGATTAATTGCGGTGGGGGCCCGCTATAGTGCTGAGGCGCCCGTGGCGAACCGTACAGAATTGCTTACCCTTATGAGCACGGATACCCTGGGACGTATAGGAACATCCTTTTTGGCCGTACTGGTGGCACTGGCTTGTTTTACCACAGCGGTGGGTATCGTTACGGGTACGGCCGATTTCGTAAAAGGGTTGCTGGGAAATTCGCAACGCGCTTATGTGGTAACAGCCATAATGGGCTGTATGCTGGGCGTAGCGATGGGACAATTCAACGTTGCCTATATTATTGATGTAGCTGTACCGGCGCTCATGCTCATCTATCCTCTTACCATTGTGCTTATTATTCTAAACGTAGTGCCCAGTCGCTTTGCCTCTCCTCAGGTATTTAAAGGAGTGGTTTTGGCAACCCTTGTATTTTCCCTGCCCGATTTTATGGATGCCATGGTAGAATGGGATGTCATTACAATTATAAAAAGGTATGTTCCCTTAGCATCAGAAAATTTGGGTTGGCTGTTACCGGCAGGCATTGCTTTTGCCATTTCCAATCTGCTGGGCGAATCTAAGAATACTGCTTAGGGCTTTGGCTTCTTTTTATAGGTGTCGGTATTGCCTAATGCCAATAACAGTGCCGTTCCTAAGGGGATTACGAGAAAAAATGTAAGGGTTGCAATTTTTTCTTCTTCAAAAAAGGTGGCTGCCGCATCTCCCGCAATCATTAAAACGCCCATCGTAACCAAGCTATTTCTTACGAGCGTAGCAAGCTTATCGATAGCTACTTTTTTCCGCTCTTCTTCGGAAAGGGTATTGTATCCGGCAATGGCATTGTACAACTTACCGTGTTTGATGATGATGCCAAGCACGATAAAGAATATTCCCAGGAGAAATAAAGTAGATTCCATATAAATGAACATCAAACGTTACGTGCGATTGCTTCTTTATTTTTTTACGAATTCATCAAATCTTCAATCTCATCTACCTCAATGGGGATATTGCGCATTAAATTGAAAGGTTCGCCCTCTTTCTGAATCACCACATCATCTTCCAATCGAATGCCGAAACCTTCGTCTGGAAGGTAAATTCCAGGTTCTACGGTAAATACCTGGTTGGCTTCCATAGGTTCCCATAAAATGCCGTAATCGTGCGTGTCTAGGCCAATATGGTGGCTGGTGCCATGCATAAAGTATTTTTTATAGGCTGGCCATTCGGGGTCTTCATTTTGGATAGCTGCTTTGTCCAGTAGTCCCAAGCCCTTTAATTCTGAAGTCATAAGCTTCCCCACTTCTAAGTGGTATTCTTTCCAAAGGGTTCCCGGTACCAATAATTTTGTTGCTTCGTTCTTTACGCGAAGTACCGCATTGTACACTTCTTTTTGCCGCTTATTGAATCGGCCATTCACGGGAATGGTACGGGACATGTCGCTGCTGTAGTTTGCATATTCCGCGCCCACATCCATCAAAATGAGTTCCCCGTCTTTGCACTGCTGGTTGTTCTCTATATAATGCAGCACGTTGGCATTGCTGCCGCTCGCAATAATGGGGGTATAGGCGAACCCCCTGGACCGGTTGCGCATAAATTCGTGCATATACTCGGCTTCGATCTCGTATTCCCAAACGCCGGGTTTCACGAAATCAAGGACCCTGCGGAAACTTTTTTCGGTAATGTCGCAAGCCGTTTGCATAAGCTCGAGCTCTATGGAATCCTTTACCGAGCGGAGCCGCTGCAATATGGGGTTGCTCTTGGCCCATGAGTGTGCTGGAAACTTTTGCTTCGTTTTCTTGATAAACCGATCCTCACGCGTTTCGGTCTCTACCGACGCCCTGTAGTGCTCATTGGTATTAAAATAAATGGTATCGGCTTGGCTCATCAGTTCGAAGAACACCTTGTCGAACTCCTTTAACCAGTAGACAGTCTTAACACCGCTCACCTCGAAGGCTCTTTCCTTGGTCAGTTTTTCCCCTTCCCATACGGCGATATGCTCGTTGGTTTCCGTTAGGAACAGCACCTCTCGATGTTTCTCTTCCACAGCATCGGGAAAAAGCAACAACATACTTTCATTTTGGTCTACCCCGCTTAGGTAGAACAGATCGCGGGCCTGTTGAAACGGCATCGTACTGTCTGCGCCAATAGGGTAGATATCGTTGCTGTTGAAAACCGCAAGACTGTTCGGCTTCATCTTTTCCATGAAGTTTTTTCGGTTTTTAACGAACAGTTTCGAGTCGATGGGATGGTATTTCATTATGTATGTTTTCTGAATTTCTCCAAAAATACAAAAAACTTGGCCTAAGAGAAGAGTGCTTTCTTTTGATTCGTTTCAACATCTCCCCCAACCCGCTCTTCAAAGAGGGGGCAAACTTTACATTGTAACAGGAAGAAAAAAAGTCCTCCCTTTGAAGGGAGGATTTAGGAGGGATGTCAGAAGAAAAACACTAATTTTAGCATATGGCCAACAAAATAATACCATATCGGCGTGATTTAAAACTCCACGCAAGGCAGTTGAGGTCAAACCAAACTCCGGCCGAACAGGAATTGTGGGAAGCAATAAGAAAACGAAAATTGGGCGTAGAATTTCATAGGCAAATCCCGATGTTGGATTTTATTGTGGATTTTTACTGCCACGAAATAGGTTTGGTCATTGAAGTTGATGGCAGTGTGCACCCTCCCAATTTTTTGGAAGACGCACATAGGCAAGGACGGTTGGAGGCGTATGGAGTTCAATTTTTAAGATTTTCAAACGAGGAAATTTTTGAAAACAAGAATAATGTTCTAGATAGAATCAGGGAATTGATAAATGAATCTATTTCTTAAATGAAATCTTTACTCGGACATCTCCCCAAACCCCTCTTCGAAGAGGGGCTGACTTTATGATAGAATTCGAAAAAGTCTTCCCTTTGAAGATAGGATCTGCTTGTCGCAGGCAGGTTTGGGAGGGGTGTAGTTTTTAACAAAATTTTGCCAAACCCGCACCTTTTCGCTAATTTCATCTTTTCTTAAAAACTAATTCAATGAGATCTATTTTCTACCTAGTTTCCTTTTTTTTCATCGGTCACCTGTGGGCACAGCAACCGGCATCCACGGCACAGGCGTTGCGGCAATCCATCGATACGCAGCAAGCGCTACTGGATGCATCTTTGGTAAAAAACCTTCCGTTTAAAAATATTGGTCCCACCGTTATGAGCGGGCGGGTGGTCGATCTTGCCGTGAATCCGCATAATCCAATCGAATTTTACGTGGGCTATGCCAGTGGAGGGGTATGGTATACCAACAACAACGGCACGACCTTTACCCCGGTATTGGACAATGCCCCCACGCAAAACGTGGGCAGCCTTGCGGTAGACTGGAATACTGGTACCATTTGGGTTGGCACCGGCGAGGTTAATGCCAGTCGCTCCTCGTATGCCGGGATTGGCCTCCTCAAAAGCACAGATAAGGGCGAAACTTGGCAATCTATGGGGCTCACCGATAGCCACCACATCAGTAAAATACTTATAAACCCATCCAATCCCAACGAAGTGATAGTAAGCTCTGTGGGGCACCTCTACTCGCCCAACGATGAGCGGGGCATTTACAAAACGATGGATGGTGGCAACTCCTGGAATCGCACACTGTTCGTAAACGATCGAACCGGGATAATCGAGATGGATCGCGATCCGAACAACTTCAATATTATTTATGCCTCTTCGTGGGATAAGAACCGTAAGGCATGGAATTTCCGAGGGAGTGGTCAAGGTAGCGCCATCTATAAAAGTACCGATGCAGGGAATACGTGGAAAAAAATTTCGGTGGAAGGCAGTGGTTTCCCCACAGGTGAGGGTGCCGGGCGCATTGGTCTGGCCGTGGTGGATGAGAATACCGTTTACGCCATACACGATAACCAAGATCGGCGGGAAGAGGAAAAACAGGAACGCGATTCTGAAACGCTTTCCAAAGACGATTTCAAGAAAATGACCGTTCAGCAGTTTTTGGATCTCGACAACGACAAGCTCAAGCAATTTTTGCGCCAAAATGGCTTCCAAGAAAAATACAGGCCCGAAAACGTGAAAAATATGGTACGAAGCGGCGCGGTACAGCCTATCGATTTAGCAAAGTATCTTGAGGATGCCAATTCAATGCTTTTCGACACACCGGTGATTGGCGCCGAGGTTTTTAAAAGTACCGACGGGGGTAAAAGCTGGAAGAAAACCAACGAAGGATATTTGGATGATTTGTATTATTCTTATGGGTATTACTTCGGAAAAATACACGTAGATCTTAGCAATTCAGAAAAGATCTACATTTACGGCGTACCCATTTTAAAATCTGCCGACGGCGGAAAAACCTTCGAGAGCATTAGCGCTGAGAATGTGCATGCAGATCATCACGCGCTGTGGATCAATCCTAAGCGGCCGGGGCATCTTATTAATGGGAACGATGGCGGTGTGAATATTTCTTACGACGATGGGGCCAGCTGGATTAAGAACAACGCGCCCGCAGTTGGGCAATTCTATACTGTAAATGTAGACAATGAGGAGCCCTATAATGTATATGGAGGGCTGCAGGACAATGGGGTTTGGGTGGGTCCCCACAATGCTGAAATCGATTTTGGTTGGCACCAAAGCGGCCGGAATCCATACGAGAGCATTATGGGCGGTGACGGAATGCAGGTGCAGATTGATAGCCGAAACAGCAACGTGGTATATACGGGCTTTCAATTTGGAAATTACTTTCGCCTCAACCGGGAGACCGGGGAGCAAAAGTACATTCAGCCAAAGCATGAATTAGGCGATAGCCCGTATCGTTTTAATTGGCAAACACCTATATTGCTCAGTCCGCACAATCAAGATATAGTTTACTTAGGTGGCAACAAGCTTATGCGCAGTATGAACCAAGGTAACGATTGGGAGGCCATTTCGGGCGACCTTACCAAAGGTGGGAAGCCGGGCAATGTCGCTTACGGCACCCTTACAAGCATTAGCGAATCTCCTTTTCAATTTGGACTGCTCTATGCCGGCAGCGACGATGGCATGTTGCACGTCTCGCAAAATGCAGGTGGCAATTGGGTGAATATTTCGAAGACGTTTCCGAAAGATTTGTGGGTGAGTCGCGTGGTTGCCTCTTCGCATAAAAAAGAGCGCGTCTACGCAAGCTTAAATGGATATCGTTGGGACGACTTTAAACCTTATATCTACGTAAGTGAAAATTATGGACAAACGTGGAAGGATATCTCCTCCAATTTGCCATTATCGCCGATTAATGTCATTAAGGAAGATCCCGAGAACGAGCAAGTTTTGTATGTAGGAACCGACAATGGCGCCTACGTATCTTGGGACAGGGGGGATAGCTGGCACGCTTTCGCAAAAGGACTGCCGCGCGTGGCGGTGCACGACTTGGTAATTCAGGAACGGGAAAAGGATTTGATTTTGGGTACCCACGGGCGCTCTTTTTACCTTGCGGATGTTTCCCTGCTGCAGCTTATGGATGCCTCAAAGAACGAAGCTCTCGTGGTGGCCGATATCCCGACAATACAGCACTCCAGGCGCTGGGGAAGCAGCTTCGGGCAATGGTATGACAAGTACGAGCCCACTGTGGAAATACCGCTCTATGCCCCTGCGGCGGGTACCGCCACCGTTACGGTTACTACCGAGGAAGGGCAGGAAGTACAGACCTTTACCGCCCCAGTAAACAAGGGGGTAAATATATTGACCTACGATTTGACGCTGTCAGAGAAGGGGAGGAAAGAATTTCAGAAAAAAAATGTCAAAATAGAACCGAGTGCCAATAAATTATATTATTTGGTTCCGGGCGCATACAACGTCGAGATAGCCTTAAAAGAGCAAACGGTCTCGAAACCGCTTACCATAAAATAAAAAAATCCGCTCATCGTGAGATGAGCGGATTCATCAATATTAAACAAGTTTTATTACTAATTATCGCTTTATAAGTTTTTTGGTTGTAGTACCACTGTCCGATGAAATTTTAACCATATATACGCCTGATGCCATAGTAGAGATGTCAACAATCGTTTCCTTGTTCCCAAGAGCAATAGATTGAACAAGTTTTCCTTGTAGGTTATAAATATTTGCCTCTGTCACGTTTATATTAGAATTGTTGGCAATAGTAATTTGCTTGTCGGCAGGATTAGGATATATAGCCACTTGATTGTTCAAGGAAAGTTCGCCTACACTAAGAACTTCAGTACCCAGCAATTGAAATGGCAGTCCTTGTGGAAATTCATCACTCGCTCCGCTCGCAACTGGGCCCCAAGTATTGGTATTGCCATCTAACTGTAAGGCATCGCCCGTATCAGTCTGGCCTAAAATAGTAACTGGTGGATTCCAAGGCCCTGAAAAACCTGCGTCTCCCTCGAACGCCCAATGAAACCAATAAGTGCCAGCATCTAGCGTTAAACCTGGAGTGGCCGCATTAACAATCATTATGGCCCGACTGGTACCTGGTGAAGTCTCAGATTCTCTATACGTATCAAACCAAATGGATCCATCAAAACGATCTGTTGTTAGATCTCCATAAACCACGTTGCTCCCAGGATCGCTAGGATCACCATCCCAAACTTGAAGAAACACCCCAATTATTGGAGAGGGCGAAGTGGGAGCGCCTGTTTGATAGGCATACAAACTGACAGTATTAATATTAACTGCATTAGGCAAGATTGCTTGATCGGCTACACTAAACCCAGTCGCAGTACTTGCTCCAGTACCTAGTAAAGTTAAGCCCAAGGTAGAATTTTGAAGTAAACTAATATTTGGTGGTCCCACTTCGGTAATAAATGGCCCATTATCATATAAAACACCACCTTCATTGATATAAGTACCAGTGGATGGTGCCATTTGATTGTTATTCACAACCGCATTCGGATTTGGCACATCGGTTTCAGCACGTTGGGCCGAAACAATAGTTGTGGCCGCAAAGAGGCACGCCACGGATAAGGAAAAAGTAATTTTTTTCATAATAAAGAGTTGTTAGATTAATTAAAAATTGGTCGCACTAAAGATATATAAAAAACACAAACAATTAACATAAAATTAGTATACATCATTAAATAAATAACAAAAAGTATAGAGATAAGAAAGTTCAGAACTATTCTAAATAAGAACATTTGTTTTAAAATTTTGGCAATAGATTTTTTGAGCCGTATTTTTGCATATCAAAATCTTGAACCGTCACCTTATGGGAAGTTTATCTGCCTCTATTGCCAAGAAAGTCGCGATGGCGCTTTCTGGTTTGTTCCTTGTCTTTTTTCTTGCACAGCACTTTACCATTAACGTTACCGCTACTTTCAATCCGCAGCTTTTCAATGAGCTTTCCCATTTTATGGGTACCAATCCCATTGTGCAGTTTGTATTGCAACCTATATTGATTTTTGGGGTGGTGTTCCACTTTGTAATGGGCATCATCATTGAATTAAAGAACAACAAGGCAAGGCAGAAAGGCTATGCCAAATACAAGGGCAATAAAAACAGCACCTGGGCCTCGCGCAACATGATTATATCTGGAGCTGTGGTACTGGCATTCCTAGGCCTTCATTTCTACGACTTTTGGGTGCCAGAGATGGTATACAAATACGTAGATGTTAGGGAAGCGCTCGAAGATCGCTACTATCCAGAACTACTTCACAAATTTGAAGACCCCATACGCGTGGGCATCTACGTGCTCTCGTTTGTTTTGCTTATGTTCCACCTGTGGCATGGCTTTGCCTCCTCCTTTCAAACTATGGGGTGGAATAATAAATACTCGAAGGCCATCAAAGGCGTAACCAAGGTGTATGCAATTGCCATTCCGTTAGGATTTATTTTCATTGCCCTTTACCTGCACTTTAACCAACTACCCCACTAAAAAGCACAAGCTATGTCGAAATTAGAATCAAAAATCCCGAAAGGCCCCTTAAGCGAAAAGTGGACAAAGCACAAGAACGAGATCAATCTGGTAAACCCCGCCAATAAGCGAAATATCGATGTTATCGTCGTGGGAACTGGACTTGCCGGCGGAAGCGCTGCGGCCACCCTTGCCGAGTTGGGGTACAATGTAAAAACGTTCTGTTATCAAGATTCTCCACGGCGGGCGCATTCCATTGCAGCGCAGGGCGGTATCAATGCTGCGAAAAACTACCAAGGGGACGGCGACTCAACCTATCGCCTGTTCTACGACACCATTAAAGGGGGCGATTACCGTTCGCGTGAGGCCAACGTATACCGCCTCGCAGAAGTCTCTGCCAATATCATCGACCAGTGCGTGGCGCAGGGGGTGCCCTTTGCCCGTGAGTACGGTGGCTTGCTAGACAACCGTTCGTTTGGGGGTGTGTTGGTATCGCGAACCTTCTATGCCAAAGGTCAAACAGGACAGCAATTGCTGCTGGGTGCCTATGCTGCGATGAACCGACAGATTAACCGTGGAAAAATTCAAGCTTACAACCGCCACGAGATGTTAGATCTCGTGCTGGTAGATGGTAAGGCTCGGGGTATCATTGCGCGCGACTTGGTTACGGGCAAGATAGAAAGACATTCCGCACATGCTGTGGTCATTGCCTCGGGCGGCTATGGCAACGTGTTTTTTCTCTCTACAAACGCGATGGGAAGCAACGTTACCGCTTCGTGGAAAATCCATAAGAAGGGAGCGTATTTCGCCAACCCATGTTTTACGCAAATACACCCTACCTGTATCCCGGTATCTGGCGAGCACCAATCGAAATTGACGTTAATGTCTGAATCGCTTCGGAACGATGGCCGCATTTGGGTGCCAAAGAAAAAAGAAGATGCCGAGGCCATTCGCCAAGGCAAAAAGAAACCCACCCAACTTTCCGAAGAAGAGCGCGATTACTATTTGGAGCGCCGCTATCCTTCCTTCGGAAATTTAGTGCCGCGCGATGTAGCATCTCGAGCCGCCAAGGAACGTTGCGACGCCGGTTATGGGGTCAATAAAACAGGGGAGGCTGTGTATCTTGATTTCGCTGCGGCCATTAAGCGCTATGGTGAGGAACAGGCAGCCATATTGAAAATTGATAATCCTTCCGCAGATAAAATAAAGGAACTTGGCAAGAAAGTGGTCGAGAACAAATATGGTAATCTCTTTCAGATGTACGAGCAAATCGTAGATGAGAACCCGTACGAAACGCCTATGAAAATCTATCCTGCCGTTCATTATACTATGGGGGGTATTTGGGTAGATTATAATTTACAAACTACCATTCCCGGTTGTTATGCCACCGGTGAAGCCAACTTTAGCGACCACGGAGCCAACCGTTTGGGGGCTTCGGCACTTATGCAGGGATTGGCCGATGGCTATTTCGTGCTGCCCTATACCATTGGCGATTATTTGGCGAAAGACATCCGTACCGGAGCGATCCCCACCAATACGCCCGAGTTTGATGAAGCAGAGAAAAATGTAAGAGATCGATTGGACAAGTTGGTAAACAACAACGGAAGCAAATCGGTAGACGATTTCCACAAACGCCTTGGAAAGATTATGTGGAACAAGGTAGGAATGTCGCGTAACGCGGCAGGATTGAAAGAAGCGATTTCTGAAATTAAGCAGCTACGGGAAGAATTTTGGAGGGAGGTTCGAGTGCCGGGCGCTGCCGATGAAATGAACCAAGAATTGGAAAAGGCAGGCCGTGTGGCCGATTTCCTCGAATTGGGCGAGCTATTCGCAAAAGATGCCTTGCACCGCGAAGAAAGCTGTGGGGGTCATTTTAGGGAAGAGTATCAAACTGAAGACGGAGAAGCCCAGCGAGACGACGAGAATTTTATGTATGTCGCCGCCTGGGAATATAAAGGAGAACCCAGTGATGCCGTATTGCATAAGGAAGATCTGGATTACGAAAACATCGAAGTGAAAACGAGAAGTTATAAATAGATTTTGGGTAGCGAGCCAGTGAGTTCGATACTAATTACTCAATAGACTGTACTATGAAACTTACACTAAAAATATGGCGGCAAAAAAACGCCAATGCAAATGGAAGCCTTCAAACGTATCATCTCGATGAAGTAGATGGCGACATGTCGTTTTTGGAGATGCTCGATATCCTAAACGTCGGACTAATCGATAAAGGTGAGGAGCCGGTGCAATTCGATCACGATTGCCGTGAGGGCATCTGCGGAAGCTGCAGCCTTCAGATTAATGGAAGGCCCCACGGGCCCAAACGTCATATTACTACGTGCCAGTTGCATATGCGCAGCTTTAACGATGGCGATACCATTGTTATAGAACCTTTCCGCGCCACGGCATTCCCCGTTATAAAGGATTTAGTGGTAGACCGTAGCGCATTCGACAGGATCCAGCAAGCAGGTGGGTATATTTCGGTGAACACTTCAGGAAATACCATTGATGCCAATACCATTCCCGTAGACAAGGAAAATGCAGACGAAGCCTTTAATTCGGCCACGTGCATTGGCTGCGGGGCGTGTGTGGCTGCTTGTGTCAATGCCAGCGCCATGCTCTTTACCTCGGCCAAGGTAAGCCAGTTCGCACTCCTGCCACAGGGCGAGGTAGAGGCGAACCGTCGGGTGCTCAACATGGTAGAGCAAATGGATAAGGAAGGTTTTGGAGGTTGTAGCAATACTGGAGCCTGTTATATAGAATGTCCAAAGGATATTTCACTTGAAAACATTGCCCGAATTAATAGAGAATACCTAAAGGCGAGTATAGAGGGGTAAGTACCTTTCTTATATAAAATAGTTACCAACCCGCCCATCGTGGCGGGATTTTTGTATTATACAGTTTCCATGTATAACGACGAACCGAAAATAACCGTCCCGCGTTTTTGTGAAGCTGAAGGCTTTTACACTACTAAGAAGCGCTCCCGCATCATGGGAAAAATACGCAGGCGCAATACGAAACCCGAACTCTTGCTGCGCCGGGCGCTTTGGAAGAAGGGAGTGCGCTATCGTGTAGATACAAAGCAATTGCCCGGACGGCCCGATATTTCAATAAAAAAGTATCGCTTGGCCATTTTCGTGGATGGCGAATTTTGGCACGGTTATAATTGGAACGAACGAAAAACCCAACTTAAGACGAATCGAAGATTTTGGGTGCCGAAAATTGAAAGGAACATGCAGCGCGACCGTGAAGTGAATCGCCTGTTGGAGGAAATGGGTTATACAGTCTTCCGGTTTTGGGAGGGAGAGCTTAAAAATGAATTACAAACCTGCGTCAACGATATACTCGTGCACATCCTGTTAAGTCGAGACCGCCCGTAAAGAAGCATTTTCACCTAGCCCCGAGCCGGAAAGGTTCTTCAGCAGAGTTTGGGTAAATTTTCTTACGTCGTACGGTTTTACAATTATATCTTCCATGCCTGCGGCATAGATCTCCTTCCTCATCTCGGTCACCTCAACTGCCGTAAGCGCGATGATGGGAGTTGTAGTATTGAATTTCCGAATTGCCTTGGTCGCTTCAATTCCATTCATTACCGGCATGTTGATATCCATCAAAACCATATCGAAAGGCTCCTTTTCCATTGCTTTTACGCCCTCTTCACCATTTTCGGCCAGTGTACAGCGCATTTCGTTTTTCTCCAAGATTTTCCGTGTAACGATTTGATTAATTCGGTTGTCCTCAACCACGAGTATCGATTTGCCAGAGAGTAACTTGGTGTCTAATTGAAAAGTTTTTTCTTGGGCGATATTCTCATCGGCTATTTCAAAGGGCATTGTAAATGTGAAGCGTGACCCTTTGCCCAAGGCACTCTCCAATTGTATATCTGAATTGGAAAGCTTCAGCAATTTCTTGACGATGGGAAGCCCGAGTCCGGTTCCCTGATAGCTGTAGTTTTGATTGTCCAATTGTGAGAATTCGTCGAAGATTTCTTCCTGCCTTTCCTTTGCAATGCCAATACCGGTGTCCTTGATGCTAAACTGCAGCCTTACGGTATCCTCATCTTTCCGTATAGTTTCCACCGAAATATAAATATGGCCGTTCTCCGTAAATTTACACGCGTTGCCTATTAAGTTCATCAATATTTGCGACAACCTTACTGAATAGCCTCGCAGGGTGGTGGGTGTGTTTTCGCACAGCGAAACGTGAAAGGTATTGGCATTTTGTATGCGCATATACTCGAACGATGCCACGATGGTTTTAACCAGTCCTTCTAGATTGAATATGCTTTTTTCTTCCCCCAGTTTTTTGGAATCGATCTTATTGAGCTGAAGTACATCGTTGATGAGGGCCAAAAGATAATCTGCAGAAAATTTAAGCGATCTTAAATCTTTCTCATGGCTTCGAAGGGCCGGGTCTTCCAGCAATATCGTGCTAAGGCCAATAACCCCATACAAGGGGGTGCGCAATTCGTGGCTCACGGTAGAGAAGAAATGCGTCTTGGCATTGGCCAGTCGTTCCGTCTCACGCTTTGCGCTAAGGTATTCCCAATTTTTAGCGCGCAGCTTTCCTATGAGCTTTTTGCGTTTCCAAAACGCCACGAAAAGGGCAATCACAACAATACAGAAACCAGCAATAACGATTATAAGTATGGTGTTGAGGGTTGACTTATTGCTTACAATTTCCGCCTGAATTCGATTCTCCAGTTCGGCATCCTCGACCTCTTTTTTGTATTCCGCTAGCTGAAAATTGGCTGCCACCCGTTCAGAGTTGGTATTGTTCAAATTTCTTAAATTGGTTTCCAACAGCGCGTCATATTTCGATCGTGCCTCATACGCCTCTTCAAACCTTTCTTGAGCGTACAAGCTGTTGCTAAGCGCCAAATAGGCTGCCTCCGCCTCTAAGGTAAGGTTTTCACTTTCGGCTGCCTCGATGGCACTGGTAAGGTAGCTATCGGCGAGGACATAATTTTTCTTGGCCAAATAGTATTCCCCCGTAAGCATATCGAGACCGATATGGTTAAAATGGTGTTTTTTGAATTCGTTGAGCTTTCGCGCCTTTAAAATGTGGTAGTAGGCTTTTTGGTAATCTTCGGCCTCGAGGGCGGTTAAAATGGTATTATAATGGGCGTCGGCTAGTCCTGCACTGTCCTTTAGCTTTTCAAAAAGGGCAATGGAGCGGTCGTGATAGGCAAAAGCTTTGGTGTAGTTGCTGTCGATTTCAGAATATAAATTGGCGAAATCCATATAGGTAAGCGCCGTTGCCGTATCGTTTTTAGATTGTTTGGCATAGCGGGCCGATTTCTCAAAGCTTTGCCGGGCGAATATGGTATCTTCCAATTCAAGGTAATCGTAGCCCAAATTGCGGTATCCTTGGTGAATATAATAATCGTCTTGCGCCGCAAGGGCCTTCTTTAGAAGAATGATATTTAACCGAAGCGAATGCTGGTAATCACCACGGTTGTAATAGATATCGGCCGCATCGTCCAGCTCATCAAAGGAAAATTCTTTGTAGAGATTTAAGGAGTCGATTGTTTCCATCGATTCTTGGGCCAATACCATCGAAGAAAACAAAAGCAATGAAAAAAGTAGGCTTTTTTTCATTTTCCTAGGTTAAATCGCCTACAAGGTACGGTTTTCCTGTAACATACGGCACCGATGTATCGCAATATTGTTTTGCGAAACGTATAGGTATCTGTATTTTTAAGAAATGAAATCGAAACTGCCGCACACACCCACAAGTATTTTCTCGGTAATGAGCCAAATGGCGCTAACGCACAATGCTATAAACCTTTCGCAAGGATTCCCCAATTTTGAGAGCGATCCAAACTTAATTGTGTTGGTGTCCAAGGCTATGCAGCAGGGTCATAACCAGTACGCCCCCATGCCGGGGGATATGGAATTGCGCGAACAAATTTCTAACAAAACGATGCAGTTGCACGCTAAAAGGTACGATGCGGCTCAAGAGGTTACCGTTACTGCTGGGGCTACGCAGGCAATCTTTACCGCACTCGCGGCCACGGTGAATACGGGAGATGAGGTAATTTTATTCGCCCCGGCATACGACTGCTATGAGCCCACCATTAGACTTTTTGGAGGGAAGCCAATTCCCCTGCAGCTGCGTCCGCCGCGTTATGCGCCCCAGTGGGATGAAGTAGCTTCCAAAATTACAAGCCGTACAAAAATGATTATCATCAACTCCCCACATAATCCAACGGGGTATGTCTTTACGAAAGAAGATATGAAGGCTTTAGAAATGCTAGCCGAAAAACATGGACTACTCGTGCTAAGTGACGAGGTGTACGAGCATATTATCTTCGATGGTAGAGAGCACCAGAGCGCGGCACGTTTTGAGGCATTGGCTTCGAGAACCTTCATCACGGCTTCCTTTGGGAAAACCTTTCACAATACGGGGTGGAAAATGGGGTATTGCCTGGCCCCCCAACGACTTATGGAAGAGTTTCGAAAAGTACATCAATATATCGTTTTCTGTGTGAACCATCCCGTGCAAAAAGCACTTGCCGAATATCTTAGAACGCCAGACCATTATCTCAGTTTGCCGTCCTTTTACCAACGCAAGCGCGATTATTTCCTCTCTTTAATTGAGGGTTCCCGCTTTAAGTACGAGCCTTCAGAAGGAACCTATTTCCAGCTTTTGGATTTTTCTGAAATTACTTCGGAAGGAGACCGACAGTTTGCCGAGCGCCTCACCAAAGAGCAAGGGCTCGCGACCATACCCACTTCAGCCTTCAACGAAAATAATGAAGATTTTAAGCAATTGAGAGTTTGTTTCGCCAAAACAGACGACACCCTGAAACGGGCTGCCGACATTCTCACGGCTCTTTAGTCTTTACATAAGCTAAAGGATTTGGTGTTAAGGCTTAAAATAACTGCGATTGTTTTGCTATTTTTACGGTATGGACACAGCGCTATTTAATGCCATTAGAGACCAGGACGCACTACAGGTAAAAACTTTGTTGCAAGAACAGCCTTCTCTCGTAGGCCAGAAGGATACCAGAGGCTTTACGCCCTTACTTTTGGCTACGTATTATGGTTTGGAAGAAATTTCGAAGATTATTTTAGACCATCCACAGAACATAGACGCTCAAGATGCATCTGGCAATACGGCGCTTATGGGAGTTAGCTTTAAAGGAAATATTCCCATTGCGAAGCTATTGCTCGAACACGGTGCCCAACCAAACGTAACTAATTTTAACGGCGCTACCGCGTTGATCTTTGCGGCTACTTTTGGCAAAAAGGAACTGGTTCAGCTCCTGTTGGACCATGGAGCGAATCCGCAAATAACCGATGATAGCGGAAAACGAGCCATAGACCACGCCCAGATGCAAGGCAGACTTGAAATTGCCGATTTGCTAGCGCACGCCTAAACCCTGCAAAAAAACAATTCTTGATTACTCCGTTCGATGATTCTTATTTTATGAGAAAAGCGCTCCAAGAAGCGGAGGCTGCCTATGCGAAAGATGAGGTTCCCATTGGTGCCGTCATTGTTATCGACAATCAAATTATTGCCAGGGCGCACAACCTAACCGAAACGTTGAACGATGTCACCGCCCATGCCGAGATGCAGGCCATTACTGCCGCTGCCAACTTCTTGGGGGGCAAATACCTTACCGGGTGTACCTTGTACGTTACGCTGGAACCCTGCCAAATGTGCGCGGGCGCTTTATCGTGGAGTCAAATTTCTACCATTGTTTATGGAGCACGGGATGAGCAACGAGGCTGCTTAAACCTTCAAACCAAACTGCACCCGAAAACCATTATTCGCGGGGGTATCTTAGCCGAAGAAACGTCACGTCTGCTCAAACAATTTTTTATCGAGAAACGCAATTTAAATTAAGAAAGCCCGCTTTACAAGCGGGCTTTCTTCTTTTGGCGGTTGTCAAGATATATCTTACTCGTGGATCACGCGAACTTGTCCCGCTACCATTCCTTTTCTTCCTTCTTCTTCAACATACTCTACACGATCACCTTCGTTAAGCGACTGTCCGTTAAGGCCAGTTACATGTACAAAGATGTCTTTACCGGTCTCATCATTCGTGATGAAGCCGTAGCCTTTAGATTCGTTAAAAAATTTTACTGTTCCTTCCATTGTAATAAAAAAAATATGAATTAATAATAATTCAAAGGTACGTTATTTATGCCTTGAAGTGTTAACAAAAAGTGAATTTTTTAAAAAACTGTCTGATTTACAGTTTCTTTTCCTTTCCCTTATCGCGCATTTTGTCGAGATTCTCCTTGGTGAGCATGTAATCGCTAAAGTTGCGTTTTCTCCACCGGTGATAGATGAAAACGGGCATCCAGACAAAGAAAAGCAAAGCTATAGATCCTCCAATGCAGAACTCGCCCAAGGAATAATCTTCCTTCCGAATATAGAAGCCAAAAACTACCCCAGCAACGATTATCATAAAGAATATTAGTAAAAACGCTCTCATATTTTTCCTGAAAAGTCGATTAATTTTCTGCGATAGGCCGTGAGAAGTTTCGATTTTGAAACGAAGCCGTAGTAGCTTCCCTCCGAGACCACTGGAAGGTTCCAAGCGCCGGTTCGCTGAAATTTTTTCATAACGTCGGTCATTTTATCTGTCTCCAAAAGTATGATTTCTGGAGGATTTTGCATGAGCTCTACAGCGGTAATTTCAGCATAGAGCGACTGGTCGAACATGACGGGACGCAAATCGTCCAACAAGATGACCCCTTCCAACCGCTGTGTTTCCTTGTCGAGCACTGGAAAAATGTTTCGGTTCGATTTCACTACGGCTTCCTTAATGATCTCGCCCAAGTTCATGGTTGGATTCACCGCTACGAAGTTTCGCTCTATAACCGTCTGCAGATCCATGAGCGTAAGCACGGCGTGATCCTTATTATGTGTTATCAGCTCGCCCTTCCGGCCCAATTCCATCGCGTAGACAGAGTGCGGCACGAAGTATTTGGTGAGGGAGAACGAAATGGCCGAGGTAATCATTAGCGGAAGAAACAGCTCATAACCACCCGTTACTTCGGCGATGAGGAAAATAGCCGTTAACGGCGCATGCAGTACGCCTGCCATGAGTCCGGTCATGCCTACTAAGGTAAAGTTGCTTTCCGATAGGGGCGTGGTGAAAAAAGAGAGAGAATTTATAAGCTTTGCAAAGCAGTACCCCATAATACTGCCCATAAAGAGGGTGGGCGAAAAAATACCTCCTACTCCCCCTGCACCAAAGGTAAGGGAGGTGGCAATTATTTTAAAGACCACCAAGCCTGACAATAATGCTATAATTACCCAAACGTTGGTCACATCCCAATGTAGGATATTGTTTTCCAGGGCACGTTCTGGATTGCCCTGTACAAGGTTGTTAATGATATCGAAACCCTCGCCGTAGAGCGGCGGAATAAAATAAATTAATATGCCAAGACCCAGACCGCCCAGCAGGAGCCGCTTTAATGGAGACTGGATTTTTGAAAAGAAATTTTGGATGCGTTCGTAGGTTTCGGTAAAGTAGACAGAGACCAGTGCGGCGACAAGTCCCATCAACACGTAAAATGGCAGGTCTGAAAGCGTGAATTCATCTTCGATGGAAAACGGCAACAGGATATCGTTTCCGAAGAAAAAATACGAAGTAATTATAGCCGAAACCGAGGCCAACAACAACGGAATTAGGGAGGCCAAGGTAAGATCCAAACTAAACACTTCCACCGCAAAAATGATGGCTGCTATTGGTGCTTTGAACATCGATGACATAGCCCCTGCGGCGGCACAGCCAATCAAGAGAGTACGTGTTGCTTGGTTCATATGTAAAAATCGCGACAGGTTGGAGCTCACGGCCGCGCCCGTAGCAACGGTAGGCCCCTCCAATCCTACCGAACCACCAAAGCCAACTGTGACAGGCGCTGCCAATAAACTGCCAAACATTTGAAAGCGGCGCATAATTCCCTTTTTCTTTGAGATTGCGAAAAGTGTGGCTGGAATACCTTGTACGAGTTGGTGCCCTATTACAAATCGCGTTAGCAAGTATACGATGCCTAACCCAATGAGCGGGAAAATAAAATAGAATGCGTGATGGTAATCTTCAATAAGATTGCCCTCCAAAAGTAATTGTATGAAATGGGTTCCGTTTTTAATGAGAACAGCCCCAACGCCTGAAAGAAAACCGACCAAAATGCTAACCAGCAATACAAATTGTCGCTGCGGAACATATTTGAGCCGCCAAATAAAAAACCGTTTTAGGAGCGATGGCTTGGGCATATAGCTTCCATTAAAAAATCCTGCCGATTGCAGGATTTTAAAGTTACGCTTTTTTTAAATTGAGTTGTAGATGCAGTTCGTCTAATTGGTCTTTGTCGATGGGTGCGGGGGCATCTATCATCACGTCCCGGCCCGCATTGTTTTTAGGGAAGGCAATGAAATCCCGAATGGTTTCCTGTCCGCCCAAAATAGCCACGAGCCTATCTAGGCCAAAAGCGATTCCGCCGTGGGGCGGTGCCCCGTATTGGAAGGCGTCCATTAAAAACCCAAATTGTGCCTTGGCCTCTTCTTCTGAAAAGCCCAAGTAATCGAACATTTTAGCCTGTACGGCCTTATCGTGTATACGGATGGATCCACCGCCAATTTCGTTACCATTCAGAACAAGGTCGTAGGCGTTGGCTTTCACGGCTCCAGGATTGGTCTTCAGCAATTCCGATTGGCCTGGCTTAGGCGAGGTAAAAGGGTGGTGCATGGCATGGTAGCGCTGGGTTTCCTCGTCCCATTCCAATAAGGGAAAGTCGATAACCCAAAGAGGTGCAAATTCATCAGATTTCCGAAGTCCCAATCTCGTGGCCAATTCCATACGCAGCGCACTCAATTGCGTTCTGGTCTTATGTGTTTCGCCCGATAGCACCAAAACCAAATCGCCGGGCGACGCATTTGTTATTTTAGCCCAATCGGCCAAATCGTTTTGATCGTAGAACTTATCTACCGACGATTTGTAGGTTCCGTCATCGTTGCAGCGGACGTAGACCAATCCTAGGGCGCCGATCTGCGGACGCTTCACCCAATCGATAAGTTGGTCGATTTCCTTCCGGGTCATCGAATTTCCGCCCGGTACGGCTATACCAACAACAAGTTCGGCTTTGTTGAAGACATTAAAATCCTTGTGTTGCGCAACCGCATTGAGTTCGCCAAATTCCATCCCGAAGCGAATATCCGGTTTATCGTTTCCGTAGCGCTTCATTGCTTCATCGTACGTTATCCTCGGAAATTGCCCAATGGTTACACCATTTATTTCTTGAAGCAAATGGCGCGTGAGCCCTTCAAAGGTTGTAAGGATATCCTCCTGTTCCACAAAGGCCATTTCACAATCTATCTGGGTAAACTCAGGTTGGCGGTCGGCACGGAGGTCTTCGTCCCTAAAACACTTAACGATTTGGAAATACTTGTCCATACCGCCTACCATTAATAATTGTTTAAACGTTTGTGGCGATTGCGGTAAGGCATAGAACTGACCTTCGTTCATACGCGACGGAACCACGAAATCGCGCGCGCCTTCTGGTGTTGATTTAATAAGGTAGGGAGTTTCTACTTCAATAAAACCTTGCGCTGAAAGATAATTACGCACCGCCATGGAAACTTTATGTCGGAACACAAGATTACGGCGCACTGGCTGCCGCCGAATGTCCAGATATCGGTATTTCATTCGTAGGTCCTCGCCGCCGTCGGTATCGTCCTCGATGGTAAAGGGCGGGGTGAGGGAGGTGTTCAACACTGAAATTTGGGATACGAGAATCTCAATATCTCCAGTTGGCATGTTCGCATTCTTACTTTCACGCTCAATTACCTTACCCGTAACCTGTATAACGAACTCGCGCCCTAGCTGCGAGGCTTTTTCCATCACATCTTTAGGGGTTCGTTCTTCATCGAAAATAAGTTGAGTGATGCCGTAACGGTCACGAAGGTCCACCCAGATCATAAATCCCTTATCCCTAGTTTTTTGTACCCATCCCGAAAGGGTAACAGTTTCGTTTATATGGTTGGCCCGCAGTTGGCCGTTGGTATGCGTTCTATACATGACTCAAATTTAAGTGGTGCAAATTTAAAAAGATAAAAGCTATTGGGTGATTTTTAGGGAGTTATTTTGGACCGTTCATATCTTGTTGAAAACAATTCAATGAAAAACACATTTAAATAGCACCTATTCAAAATAACTTAGTTAAATTCGAAAGATTAACAAAAAAATATTAATTATGAAACAAAACAACGCTAATCGCAGTAAACTCCTGCTGCTATTATTAATCTTTCCCAGCCTGGTGTTCGCCCAGGTTACCTTAACGGGAACGGTTAACAGTGCCGACGGAGATGTAGTTCCTTTTGTGAACGTAATCGAAAAAGGAACTTCCAACGGTACCACGACTGATATTGAAGGTCGGTTTACCATAACGGTAGATGCGCTTCCTACCAACTTATTGTTTTCTTCTTTGGGTTATGAAACCATAGAGCAGCCAGTGGGTAATACCAACCCTATAGTAGTAACCATGGATGAAAGTGCCGAAGCACTCGAAGAAGTCGTGGTTACAGGTCTTGCCACCTCGGTGAAGCGCTCCAATGCTGCCAATGCCGTTTCCAGCGTCTCAGCTGAAGAACTGGTGGGCACTACGGGGCAACCTACGGTAGATGGCGCCCTATACGGTAAAATTGCGGGTATTAATATTACCTCAACCTCTGGAGCGCCGGGGGGTGGTTTTGCATTACGACTGCGCGGTATATCTTCCATTAATGGAAATAACCAACCTCTTATTATTGTCGATGGGGTATATATCAATAACCGGGAAATTCCTTCGGGACTTCGCTTTGCTTCTGGTGCCAATGGGCCCAATGAGGAAAATTCTGGTAACCGTTTGGCAGATTTAGATCCTAACGATATCGCCAATATTGAAGTTTTAAAGGGTTCTTCGGCGGCAGCCATTTATGGGCAACGAGGTAATGCCGGGGTTATCATTATAACTACTAAGCGAGGTAGAAGCGGGGAAACCAAAATTAATTTTGCACAAGATGTGGGTGTTCAAAGTATTGCTAACCGCCTTGGGATGCGTCCTTGGACAGCTCAGAGCGTGGAAGATGTTTTTGGGCCAGATGAACGGGACAAATATTTAGCGACCATCGCAGCCCGTGGTGAACTTTATGATTTTGAGGACATTATTTATGGCAACGACGGTTTTATTTCTGAAACGAGATTAAGCGCTAACGGAGGTAACGCCAAGACCAAGTTTTACGTGGGGGGTAGTTACCGCGACGAAGAAGGTATCATTGAGAATACTGGTTTTGAGCGATTCTCCCTACGTGCCAATATTGAGCATAAAATCTCAAATACTTTCGATATAACATCTACTACCAACTATATTGAAAGTAGCTCGAGCCGAAGTTTCACCGGTAATGAGAACGAAGGGGGGCTAAGCTATGGATATACATTGGCCTTTACACGACCTTGGAACAATTTGTTTCCCGATGAAAATGGGAACTATCCTAACAATCCCAATTATTCTGGGAATCCAATATTTGTTCGGGACAAAGCGAAGAACGAAGATTCTAACAACCGTATCATCCAAGGTTTAAATTTGAATTCGAAAATTTATACAGGAGAATTTGATAGAGTACGATTCGCCGTAAGCGGAGGTCTTGACTACCTTGCCAACGAGACCTATGTCTATGTGCCAGAAACACACCAAGCCCAGCTTGGAACCGAGAACCCAGGGTATATTGCCGTTGGAAAGAATAACTTTACCCAAGTGAACTCACAAGCGGCCCTTGTTTGGGACCACACCACAATGGACGGGGATTTAGATTTCACTACCCAAGCCGGTATAACGTATCTTTACCAAGATGCCAACTCTGTACTTAGCCGCGGCTCAGGTTTATTGGCTGGACAAACCAACGTGCAAAATTCTTCAACACAAGCCATTACCCAATTTATTTCGGAAGAGGAGGATTTTGGATATTTCGGACAAGTAGAAGGAAATTACCGCGACCAAATTATCGCTACCATAGGATATCGCTTGGATAAATCAACCCGTAATGGCGATCCAAACCAATTTTACGGCTTTCCAAAGGCGTCATTGGCAGTAAACCTTGCCAATATGGATTTTTGGGGCATCGAACCTATCAACCAATTCAAACTTCGCGCGGCCTATGGTGAAACAGGAAATCCAGCAGCCTTTGGCGCTACCTTTACCAGTTATAACAGTACGGTCGTGGCTGGAGGCCCCGTTGGTCAGACCTTAGATGGTGCTAAAGGCGATCCTGATGTAGAGCCCGAGACAGCTAAGGAATTTGAAGTAGGTTTCGATATGGGGATGCTTAATAACAGGCTTCGTTTGGAAGCTACCTATTACGATAAAACGGTAGACGATCTTATCTTGACCCGTCAATTACCAGCTTCCTCTGGATTTACGACAGAAACTACGAATCTTGCCGATTTACGGAACTATGGTATCGAATTGGCGCTCATGGCAGACGTTATTCAAGGAAATCGCTTCAGTTGGAATACAAGAGCCCAATTCTTCAAGAACGTTTCTGAAATTACTAGATTAGACGTTCCTGCCTTCGCCCAGCCCGGTGCCGGTTTCGGTACGGGCCTCGGAACCATTTTTATCGAAGAAGGGCAACCTGTAACACAATTGGTAGGGAACATCGATGGCGAGTTGACCCAAGTTGGGAATGTAGAGCCCGACTTCCAAATTGCCTGGAACAACAATATCACCTTGTTCGGGCAATTCGACTTGTCCTTCCTATGGCAATGGAAAGAAGGCCAAGATAACCTGAACCTTTCGGAATTCTTAACGGATTTAGGACAGACCACTCCCGATTTGAACACGCCCGAAGGCCAGGCACGTTTGGATACTCCAGCAAACGCAGCTCGTTTTGTGGAAGACGCCAGCTATATTCGCTTAAGGGAGGCGGCAATTTACTATCGTTTGACAAATAACGCTATTAAACAAGTATTCGGTACAGTAATCGATGGTGTTAAAGTTGGAGTCTCAGGCAGAAACTTGGTTACTATTACCGATTATTCCAGCTACGATCCTGAAGTATCGGTAAATGGTGGTGCCGGTCTTTCCAGCGGTATAGAAGTAACACCATTTCCCACGCCACGACAGGTGTATTTTCACCTTAATGTTAACTTTTAAACAGAATCGTTATGAAAAATATATATAAACATTTTTATAAATCTTTGCTCATTGCAACAGCGGGGCTATTCATTACTTCTTGTACATTCGAGGAAGTGGTGGACCCAAATGGTCCTAGTGTAAATGGTATTGAAGCCAATGCAACGATAGGGCAACTTAATGAATTGGCTATAGGGGTAGAATCGTCGTTGCGCTTTGGTTTGGGTGTAGAAACCACTGCCAGTGGTACAATTGCCCGCGAACTTTACCTATTTGATGCCGACCCACGAAACACCGGAGATCTTTTGGGTAAAAACGGTATTGGCCTTGACAACAACTCCTTCTACAGCACCGCACAATGGAACGGAAGTTACCGGTGTATAAAGAACGCCAATCTCCTTATCGATGCCGTAGAAAATACAGATGCTGTTACCGAAACGGAGCGCAATGGATATATTGGCTACGCAAAGACCGTTATTGCCTACGAGCTTATCCAGATGTTGAAATCCTATGGAAAGGCTCGCGTAGATGTTGCCGATTTCGATAATCTTGGACCGATTTTAGATTTTGGTCCTGCACTGGATGAAGCAAGAACCCTATTAAACGAGGGCAACAGTAGCCTTTTGAATGCAGGGGGTAGTTTTCTCTTTGATTTGAGCGATGGGTTCGAAGGGTTCGACACGCCCACCTCATTTTCAGATTTTAACAGGGCTGTGGCCGCAATTGCAGCCGTATACGATGAAGATGGAATCGCTGCCCTTTCGGCTCTCAATGCTTCCTTCTTCGATTTGAATGGCGACTTGAATACAGGACCGAAACATGTATTCGGATTAGGGGGTAATGATCAAATCAATCCCGTATTCAGGGTTCCCTCTACTTCTGAAACTCCAAATAACGGAGATCAAATTATCGTGCACAATAGTTTTATTGAAGATGCCGAGCCTGGCGACTTAAGAGTGGAGCAAAAAACCCAACTTAGACCAGATCCTTCAACGCAAGACGATTTAACGGGTACGCATGAGAGCACTCTTTATGAGTCGCAACTTTCGCCCATCGATATTGTGCGGAACGAGGAGCTCATTTTGGTATATGCTGAAGCAAGTATATTGACTGGCGACCTTGGTAATGCTGTTACAGCGCTGAATGTTATCCGCAACGCAGCCAACCTGCCAGACTATAGCGGTCCAGTTACGGCCAGTGCCTTGACCACTGAAATGCTTCGCCAAAGAAGATATTCATTATGGAGTGAGAACCATCGTATGTTCGATTTGAGAAGGTATGGTCTTTCCAATACGTTGCCCATAGATAGGCCTGGAGATCAAATTTTCAATACCTTGCCTATTCCCCTTTCTGAAAATGAATAAAAGTTTATATTGGTTGTAATTGCAAAACCCCGCTTTATTATGGAAGCGGGGTTTTTTTTATGGTAAATTCTGAAAAAGATTAACCGATACTTCTTTATTCCGAAGCCTTCAACTGTTCCTTGCGAGCTTGCTTTTGCTGCTGTTTTTCAGCTTTTTTATCGGCAAATTTTACCTTCGCCCGGTTTACTAAATAAAACATTACGGGTACGATAATTAAGGTAAGGAAAGTGGCGAAAATCAATCCGAAGATAACAGTCCATGCCAAGGGTCCCCAGAATATTACGTTATCACCGCCAATATAAATACCGGGATCATAATCTGTGAACAAACCAAAAAAGTCAATGTTTAACCCCACGGCAAGAGGAATGAGCCCCAACACAGTTGTAATAGCGGTTAAAAGTACAGGTCGCAATCGCGATTTACCTCCCGCAACTATTTGCTTAAAGTATTCTTCGCGCGTTAGCAGTTCTTCATCCTCCATTCCCATTTCGTGCTTTTTACGGTCTATTAAAATCTGTGTGTAATCAATGAGCACAATAGCATTGTTTACCACAATCCCCGCCAAGGATATAATACCCATCATGGTCATGATAATGACGAAGTCCATCCCAAACACTACCAAACCAAGGAATACACCCACTAGGCTAAGTACGATGGCCATTAAAATAATAAGGGGTTTAGAGAGCGAATTGAACTGTGCTACCAATATCAATAAAATGCCGCCCATGGCATAAAATAGCGCCAGCAAAAGAAAGCTCATATTTTCGGCTTGTTCTTCCTGCTCTCCAGTAAAGGCATAATTGATGTCTTGTGGCATCTCATAATCTTCTAGCTGCGCCTTCAATTGGGTTACGATCTCCGTAGGATTATAGCCGCCCAGTACATTCGAATAAAGGGTGATGACACGCTTTAAATCTTTTCTCTTAATAGAGCTGAAGGAGGCCGTGTTCTTTTTCTCAATCAACGAGGCAATAGGAACTTGTATCAACTGCCCTTGATTGTTTCTAAAAGTAACCGGTTGATTGAACAGGGCGCTCTCATCATACCGATATTGGTCGTTGAAACGAACATTTATCTCATAATCATCGTCCCCTTCTTTATAGGTAGATATTTCTTCGCCATAGATAGCCCTTCGAAGCGTTTGCCCCACTGCTGCTGTGGAGACACCAAGTTGGCCCGCTTTTTCACGATCTACGCGAATTTCCATTTCGCGCTTGGCTTTATTGACATCGATTTTCAACTCTTCAATACCCGCAATGCCCAATCCCTCGATATAACTGCGCATATTCTCGGCCTCGCGTAGCATTTGCTCGTAGTCTTCGCCGCGTAGTTCGATGTTTATTGGGTACCCCACCGGCGGACCGGCGGCATCCTTTTCAACAATAATGGAAGCGCCAGGGAATCCCTTTACCGCCTCTCGCACCTCGGCCAGAACCGTGCTGCTCTTTACCCCACGTCTATCTTGGTATTCGCGCATACTCAGGGTAACCTTGGCCTTATGCGGCATTTCATTGCTCTGCCCACCATCGGTTTGCGGATTGCCAGCACCTTCACCCACTTGCGAGATGGCCGACTCTACCATAAAATTATATCCATCCTCATCTTCATACTTTTCAATCGCCTCATAAATTTGGCGTTCCACTTTTTTGGTAAGCTCGTTGGTCTTCTTAATATCGGTTCCCTGCGGATATTCAATATAGGTTATAATCTGGTTTGGCTCATTTTCTGGAAAGAACAGTACATTGGGCTGCGCAACGCCTACCAAGACAAAGGAAAGAAACAGCAATAATATGGTTCCGAAGAAAAAGATATAGGCCTTCCTTCCGCGAAGGGCATAGCGAAGCGATTTTTCGTAAAAATTTTCCAATCGCTTCAACGCTTTAAACTGAAAATAATCCACTGCGCCCGAGAGCACATATTTGTACACCCAAAGCATTATGGCTGCAAAGAGCGTTAAGTTTCCGAAGCCTCGAAACGCTGCAATGTCCAGGACGAAGCCTGCCACTAAAAGGATAATACCCACGCCTGCCAAGATAAGGCTCCATCGCACCAACTTCTTCTTGGTCAAGGATTCTTCCTCAGTTTCCATAAAGCGCGAGGTTAACATCGAGTTTATCACAAGCGCGACGAACAATGACGAACCTAGCACCACCGAGAGGGTAATGGGGAAGAAAATCATGAATTTCCCAATAAGCCCGGGCCATAGGCCCAAGGGGAAAAATGCGGCCAAAGTCGTTGCCGTAGATGCGATAATAGGCCAAGCGATCTCGCCCATGCCTTGCTTCGCCGCCTTTTTCCTAGGCATCCCCTCGCTCATAAGTGTGTATACATTCTCTACCACCACAATACCATTATCTACCAACATACCAAGACCCATAACCAGGCCGAAGAGCACCATGGTATTAAGCGTAAATCCGAAGGAAGATAAAATGAAGAGCGACATAAGCATGGATAGCGGTATGGCAAATCCTACAAACAGGGCATTGCGAAAGCCCAAGAAGAACATCAATACCAATACTACCAGAATAACCCCAAATATGATATTGTTTACAAGGTCGTCTACTTGGTTCTGGGTTTTTATGCTTTGGTCATTCGTTAGGGAAATACTTAGGCCTTCTGGCAAATAGTTCTCCTGCTCGGTCTCTACAATTTCCTTAATTTGCTCTACGGCCTCGATCATATTCTTGCCTGCCCGTTTCTTAACGTCGAGCATAACCACCGGCTTTCCATATTCCCGGGCATAGGTGGTGGGATCTTTTTCCTTGAAGTTGATAGTGGCGATGTCCTTCAGAAAGACCGATCCGCCATCGCGTTTTACCACAACATCTCGAAGTTCGTTAGGGTTGTCTATCTCACCCATTATTCGAATATTCTTCTGAACCCCGTTGCTGATTACGTTACCCCCAGAAATGGTGTTATTCTCCCCCCGTACCGCATTCACAATATCGTTGAAGCTTACTTTTGAAGCGGTCATCTTATAAATATCCACAGCAATTTCCACCTCCATCTCCTCGGCACCGCGAATAGAGGCCTCCTTGATCTGTGGTAGCAGCTCGATCTTCTCCTGAAGGTACTCGGCATAGTCCTTCAATTGTTGGGTAGGGTAATCGCCGGTAAAATTGATATTAAGAATGGGCTGCTCTTCCGATAGATTTAGATCGAACACATTGGGCTCCACCTTGGCGCCGTTGTCCAGTGTGGGCCATGTGGTTTCGGCCTTTACTTGGTCTACCTTGTCTTTTACCCGCTGTTTGGCGGTGGGGATTTCAATATCTTCCTCGAACTCTACGATAACGATAGAATAATCCTGAAGGGTGGTGGAGGTAATTTCCTTCCCCCCGCCAATATCGTTGAATTCTTCCTCTAGTGGCTCCGTGATGAACTTTTCGACATCTTCGGCAGAGTTCCCAGGGTTTACCGAGCTAACATATATTTTGGTCTCGACGATTTCGGGAAACGATTCCCTGGGCATCGAATAATATGCAAATACCCCTAAAAACATTATGATGGCGATAATAACGTACACCGTCATCTTGTTGTCGATGGCCCACGATGATATTTTAAACTCTTTGTATGGATTTTTGCTCATGCCGGTTTTGTTACTGGTTTTGGGTAGTTACGCGTTGCCCGTCGCGAATGGATTTTGCGCCTTCTACGATTAGGATATCCCCTTCCTGCAAGCCAGAGGTGACCTCAACCTGGTTGGCATAATTCATTCCCGTTTCCAGGACCACTCGTTTGGCTGTTCCCACTGTATCGTTTACTGGAGCGTATACAAAGGCGATGGACTCGCCCTGCGAATTTTCCTGAAGAACGTTCTCTGGAATCGTGATTGCTTCTGTATTGGTATAATCGTTCACCTTAACGGTAGCGATCATATTTGGTTTTACCAGCCCATCTTCGTTGGGTATTTGAATTTCAACATCGAAGGTACGGTTGTCTGGGTTAATGTAGCTTCCTACTTGGCGTACCATCCCTTCAAAGGTTTTGCCGATGGCCGAAAGCCGCACTTGTACTTCGGTTCCCTTTTTGATGCTCTCCAAATAGTTTTCAGGAATTGACGCCTTTACATACATATCGCTTAGGTTCACCAAGCGAATAACCGGGGTTTGGCCTTGGGTCACCACTTGGCCCTGCTCTGCAATTACATTATCGATTTCTCCGGTAAATGGAGCAGTAATAATTGTTTTGGCCAGTTGCGAACGGATTTGTTGCGCGGCACTTTCTGCTGCCTCGTAATTTGCCTTGGACTGCAAGTATTGAATTTCCGATCCAATTTTTTGTTCCCAGAGCCTTTTTTGGCGCTCGAAGGTAGTCTTGGCAAGCGCTACTTGTGTTTCTTGCTGCGCCAATTGGCTGGACAACCCCCCATCATCTATCTTAGCCAATCGTTGCCCTTTTTGTACCCGCTGTCCCTCATTTACATATACCTGCGTTAACACACCCGAAAATTCAGGATATATAATTATGTTCTGGTCGGTTTCCACATCGCCCTGTACTTCCACAAAATGTTTAAAAATAGTGTCTTGCAGCACCATCGTCGTAACTAGCTGGGCACGTTCCTTACGTTCCTTTTTTTCGATGTACGCCGTTAGTTTCTCCAGTTGTGCGTGGAGCTCGTGTTGTTGCTCGGTCAAAGCTTCCTTCTTTGCCTTAATCGCACTTAGGTCGCCGCTCTCCAGTAGTTCATCTACAGAGGCGTCGTTTCCACCGCACGAAGCTAGTATCACTGAAAAGGTGGCGAGGATGAGTATTTTTTTCATAATGTTGATTTTGAAATAGTGATGGGTCTAATAGTTGTCTTTTATCGATTCCATATCGGTTTCGAGTTGGGGGGTGTTCAACACGGTTTCCAATTCGGCCTTATTCGTAATAACATCCAGCATAGACTGGAAATATTGCTGCTGTGCCGAATATAACTGGGTTTGGGCTTGCCGTAAATCGAAGCTGGTGCTAATGCCTTCTGTGAATTTTACCTGATTTTTGTTTTCGACGCGCTCCGCCAGGGCGAGGTTCTTTTTCGCGTTTTCATATTTATCTATCGCAAATTTGTAGTTACTGCGTGCCTGGGTCGTTTCCAGTTTTACATTCTGAATGGTTTCGTTCAGGGATGTTTCGGCTTGTTCCAGAGCGATGCGAGCTCTTTGGCTGCGTGCACTTCGCTGTAAGCTGCTGAAGATTGGGATGCTCATGTTCACCCCCAATACGGAAGATTGAAACCAAATTTGATCGCTGTCTAAAAAAGTAAAATCCTGGCTATTGGCCTGTGTCCCATAGTTCAAAAAAGCAGAAAGGGTAGGCAGGGCCTTGCTGCGTTCCAGTTTTAGCTCAAGGCTTCGTTGCTCGGTGAGGTTATAGGCAATTTTATAGTCTACATTTTGTTCAAGGGCAAGAGAATTATCGAGAAAACTTAGGGAGATGTTCTCTTCTGCCAGGTCATCGAGGGCATCGGTGAGCGTTACAGGGGTATCTACGTTCAACCCAAGCGCCACCTTGAACATTTGCCGTGCTATGGCCTCACTGCGGCGGGCATTCCCCAATTGCGTTTCAATATCGAGAAGGGTTATTTCCAATTGTTCCACGCTTTCCTCTTCCGTAAGGCCGTTTTCATAAATTTTTCGTGTTTCGAAGAGATTCTGCTCTAAATTTTGCTTGTTTTTCTCAAAAATGGCGACAAGTTCCTCTGCCAGCAATACACTTCCATAGGCGTTGATGACCCCCTTGCGTACCTGTAGTTTTGTTTTTTCGTTTGCGTTTTTCGAAAAATCTAGAAACGCCTGCGCCGCTTGCAGCCCTACGAGATAACTGCCGTCGAAAATAAGTTGGTTGAGCGTAGCTACCGCATTCACGATTTGTTGGGGTCCGAATACCACAGGGGTAAAAGTACCGGGGGCACCGCCCGCAATCTCACCCGGAATTAGCACCACAGGTTGCTTGAGATTATTGGTATAGGAAACATCGGCGCTTACCTGCGGAAGGCCAGTTGCAGTAGTTTCCCATTTCTGCTTTAAGGCCTTGGCAATATCCCTACGGGCATTAATGGCCGTATAGTTGCTGTCCAGTGCAAACGAAACGGCCTCCTCCATACTGAAAGAGTACGTCCTCGACGTTTGTGCAAACGACGTGTATGCCAGTAAAAGAAGGCCCAGTGTCGCAATGTGTTTACTCATTATGTTTCTGTTTTATGAATTTGTTGAGCGTTTTTAATCCGTCGCTTGTTACGATGCCACGGAGGTGGTATTCCAAGTATTCCTCCATTAAATCGGCTTTTGGAAACTCCTCCATAGGAAAGAGGAAGTCGTCCTTGATACCATTCACCCCAATAAAATAGATTCGGGCCACAAAATTGATATCCAAATTTTCCCGGTATACCCCTTTTTCGATGCCGCGTGTTAGATTGTCTACAGTACAAGCGTTCATTTTGGTAAATTGCTTTTCCTTTACCAAATTGTATATTTCAGGATAGTATTTCTGCAATTGGTACTGGGGGGACGACTTTTCGTTTTTCAATTGGAGAAGGGCAAACTTCTTGATTTCGTAAAGCTCCTCTATGGGATCTTTGCGCTCGGCCTGTATATGGTCTATGCCGCAGGTAATGTGGTGAAAGACGCTTAGTACCGCCTGCTTTACCAATTCGGTTTTGTTTTTGAAATGTGAGTAGATGGTTTTTTTTGATATGCCCATTTCCTGAGCAATGTCGTCCATTGTCACACTCTTAAAACCCAGGGTAAGAAACATTTCAGCCGCTTTCTCTATAATTTTCTCTTTCATACGCGCGGCGAAAATACGTTGGAAACTATAAGAACAAAAAAAGTTTCCAAAGTTTTACAATTTTTTAACATTGGTGCCATCGTGGTATTTTACGACGATTTTTAGAGAGTTTGTCTTACAACTTGTATTTTAGCGCACAAAAATTCCCATGGAAATCTTGCAGCAATATAGTGATGCTTTTCAAGAGCGGTTAGCGCAAAGCATATCTGTAAAGGAGCCCGCACAGTTATATGAGCCCATTACCTATATTGTTGGCTTGGGCGGAAAGCGACTTCGCCCATTACTAACCTTAATGACGTGCGATTATTTTAAGGCAAACTACCATGAGGCGATGGATGCGGCTCTCGCGGTAGAGCTGTTCCACAATTTTTCGCTTATCCATGATGACATTATGGACCGTGCGCCCCTGCGCAGGGGGAAAGAAACCGTCCACGAGAAATGGGACCTCAATACGGGAATTCTCTCTGGCGATGCGATGCTCATTTTGGCCTATCAGTTTTTTGAGGCATACGAGCCCAAGCTATTTCGGGAATTGGCGAAACTTTTCAGCAAAACCGCCATAGAGGTGTGCGAGGGACAGCAGTACGATGTCGATTTCGAAACTCGAGATGATGTATCGTTGAAGGAATATATCAAAATGATCGATTTCAAAACTGCGGTGCTAATAGGCGCTGCGATGAAGATGGGAGCTATCGTAGCTGGGGCTTCCCAAAACTGCAAGGAAAATATCTATGAATTTGGCCGCAACCTGGGCATTGCCTTTCAGTTACAAGATGACTACCTAGATGCCTTTGGCAATCCGAAAACGTTTGGAAAGCAAGTTGGGGGCGATATCATCGCAAACAAAAAAACATTTCTATACCTTACCGCACTTGCTAATAGCACCCCAGCGCAGGCAGACGAGCTGGCGGGGCTCTTCAGTATTTCACCGAAAGATGCTACCGATAAGATCGCCTCTGTAAGGCATATTTTTGAGGTGTCAGGTGCAGCAAAGGCTACACAGCATGAAATCGCACGATATACCCAGCGTGCCAATGAAGTGCTAGATCAAGTGGCTATTTCCGAAGCTAAGAAAGAAGATTTTCGGGCGTTTGGGGGATGGTTAATGGGCCGAACGGTATAGCTCTAAAAAAAGACGCGTACAAAAGGTACATACGGGTTGGCATAAATACTTCTGTCTTCATCGTAAAGCACATCGTACCGAATCCCTACCGCTACATTTCTGGATGCGAAGCCCACGCCCATAAATAGGGCTGGATACCAATAAGTCTCATCTGGCAGTCCCACTTGCGCATCGAAGTTACGGTTTACGTTAAGTTGTTCAAATTCGGCGGAAAATTGTATTTCCGGAATTACATTGTACAGCATTAAGGTACTGCCGCCCAAGATGGTAGATTGGTACCGGTCGTCCAGTTGGTTGTAGGTGGCATTCAATCCGACGCCCACGTCAAAGGCAGGCGTCACTTCGTAAATGGCACTAGGGGCGAGGGTGCCGCTAAAAAAATTGTTCCCGAAACTAAGTCCAATGCCTCCGCCAAACCGTACCCGTTGCCAAAATGGATGGGGCTCCACCTGAAGCGTTCGCTCTTGGGCGGGCACGGCAGTGGGAACCGTAAGTATGGCAAGCAATAGAAGCGGGAGAAGACGCTGTATCATTAGGAAATATTTAAGAGTTTTTGCCTATAAATATACGGCATACGTCCAGCTAATTTCCCTATTTGTTGTAAATTTGTACCGTTTTATAAAAACAGAACCCTTTGTATCCCAATTATGGATAAATATTCTTTTCTGAACGCGATACATCCTTCGCACATCGCGGCCCTTTACGAAAAATACTTACAATACCCAGACAGCGTTGAGCCGAGTTGGCGGGCGTTTTTCCAAGGGTTCGATTTTGGGTTGGAAAGTGGTTCGCTGGAGGCCTTGGGTTTCGATCAAGAAGGTGGGTATTCCCAAAACGGTACGGAGATACCGAAAGAGTTCATCAAAGAATTCCAAGTTATTAAGCTCATTGATGGGTACCGTACCCGTGGGCATCTATTTACACGTACCAACCCCGTGCGCGAGCGTCGAAAATACCTTCCTACCCTGGCCATCGAGAATTTCGGACTTTCCGATGAGGATCTCGATACAAAATTCAAGGCGGGCGAAATATTGGGCATAGGCGAGTCTACCCTTCAGGAAATCATCGACCACCTAGAAAATATTTATTGCCAGAGCATAGGGGTAGAATATATGTACATTCGGAATCCAGAGGAAATTGAATGGATTCAGAAAAAACTCAATATAAACGACAATCAGCCCAATTTTTCTGAAGAACAGAAAAAGCACATCCTCAAGAAACTGAATGAAGCTGTAGCTTTTGAAAATTTCTTGCACACCAAGTATGTAGGGCAAAAGCGCTTTTCGTTAGAAGGCGGCGAGAGTCTTATCCCCGCACTCGATGCGCTCATTGAAAATGCTGCCGAACAGGGCGTGGAAGAGTTTGTGATGGGGATGGCCCATCGTGGCCGTTTGAGTACCCTAACCAATATCTTCGGGAAAAGCGCCAAGGATATTTTTAGTGAATTCGATGGAAAAGACTACGCCCAGGATATTTTTGACGGTGACGTAAAATATCACCTAGGCTGGACCTGCAAGCGGATGACCGATAGCGGGAAGGAAATAAACTTGAACATCGCCCCCAACCCTTCGCATTTGGAAACCGTAGGTGCGGTAGTGCAGGGTATTGCCCGGGCTAAGCAAGACGACCACCATAAAGACGCTCCCAGCAAGGTGCTGCCCATTGTGGTGCACGGTGATGCGGCTATCGCGGGGCAGGGTATTGTGTACGAGATCGTGCAAATGGCCCAGCTGGAGGGATACCGTACTGAAGGGACGATTCATATCGTGGTAAATAACCAAGTTGGTTTTACCACAAACTATTTGGACGGTCGTTCGTCGACATACTGTACTGATGTGGGCAAGGTAACCCTTTCGCCTGTATTGCACGTGAATGCCGATGACGCCGAAGCCGTGGTGCATGCTATGTTGTTCGCGTTGGATTTTCGGATGAAGTTCAAGCGCGATGTCTTTATAGACCTGTTAGGTTATAGAAAATATGGTCATAACGAAGGGGACGAACCCCGCTTTACCCAGCCCAAGCTCTATAAGGCGATTTCCAAACATCAAAATCCGCGCGATATCTATGCCGAAAAGCTTTTCAAGCAAGGTATCATTGAAAAGGGACATACCGAAACGCTGGAGCAAGAATACAAAGACCGTTTGGAAGCCAGTTTAGAGGATGCCCGAAAAGAGGAAAAGACCGAAATTACCGCCATTATGCAAGAAGAATGGCAGGGCTTTACCTATGCCGAGGAAGATACTATGATGGAGGAAGTAGATACCACTGTAGATATCGAAGCCCTTACAGAGGTTGCCCAGACCATTACAAAGCTTCCAGAGGACAAAAAATTCCTCCGTAAAATCTCCAAGCTCATCGAAACCCGCCACAAAATGTATTTTGAGGATAACAAGTTAGATTGGGCGATGGGAGAATTGCTTGCCTATGGTACTTTGTTGCGCGAAGGTCACGATGTGCGTATTTCGGGACAAGACGTGGAACGGGGAACCTTCTCGCACCGCCACGCGGTTATAAAGGTAGAGGAAAGCGAAGAGGAAATCGTGTTGCACAACCATCTAGCAGAAAAGCAAGGTCATTTTTACATTTATAATTCTTTACTTTCAGAATATGGAGTGGTAGGCTTCGACTATGGGTATGCCATGGCTAGTCCTTCAACCTTGTGCATTTGGGAAGCGCAATTCGGCGATTTCAGCAACGGTGCGCAAATAATGATAGACCAATATATTTCGGCCGCAGAAGATAAATGGAAACTTCAAAACGGACTCGTAATGTTATTGCCCCATGGCTACGAAGGTCAGGGTGCAGAGCATTCTTCAGCCCGTATGGAGCGCTTCCTGCAGCTCTGCGCCAAAGACAATATGTTTGTGGCAGACTGTACTACCCCGGCCAACTTCTACCACTTACTGCGCCGACAAATGAAGGTGAACTACCGCAAGCCCCTTATCGTGTTTACGCCCAAGAGCCTCTTGCGTCACGCAAAAGTGGTTTCCACGAAGGAGGAACTAGCCAACGGTAGCTTCCAAATGGTGATAGACGACCCACAGGCCGATGTCAAGAAGGTTAAGTCGCTCGTATTCGTAACTGGGAAATTCTATTACGACCTTCTGGAGATGCGCGAAGAATTAGATCGGGCCGATGTGGCACTGGTGCGGGTGGAACAGCTATTCCCACTACCCACCGAAGCGATGAAAGATATTATTAAAAAATACAAGAACGCCAATGAGGTGGTTTGGGCCCAAGAAGAGCCCAGAAATATGGGTGCTTGGGCGCACATCTTGATGCATTTTGAAGAAGCGAGAAACTTCCGGGTATGCAGTAGAAAGATGTACGCGGCACCGGCCGCCGGTAGCGCCGTGCGGTCGAAAAAACGCCACCAGCGCGTTATGGAAGATGTGTTCAATATTTCAGAAAATAACGATTAATACTCCTTTAAGGATAATATAGATACTATGGCATTAGAAATGAAAGTCCCTTCACCGGGAGAGTCCATAACCGAAGTAGAAATTGCACAGTGGCTCGTAGAAGACGGCGACTGGGTAGAAAAAGACCAGGCCATTGCCGAGGTGGATAGTGACAAGGCGACCTTGGAACTTCCGGCAGAAGAGAGCGGAATTATTACTCTTAAAGCCGAAGAAGGAGATGTAGTGGGTGTTGGCGAGGTGGTGTGCCTTATCGATACCGATGCCGAGAAACCTGGCGGAAGCGACACGAAGGAAACTGCCTCCTACGCCGATGCCGGAGACGAAACGGGTAGGGATAATGCGGGTCCGGACATAGACAAGCAAGCGGCTGAAGCCAAGCAAAACAACAAGAAAGCCGAAGCTAAGAAAGAAACCGCCAAGCAGGATGCCGCTAGCAAGGAAGAAAAGACCTACGCTACCGGGACCCCCTCCCCGGCTGCAAAGAAAATTCTTGATGAAAAAGGGATGGATGCCAAAGATGTGAAGGGCAGTGGTCGAGACGGTAGAATTACAAAGGAGGATGCCGTGCAGGCCAAACCCTCTATGGGAACGCCCGGTAAGGGCTCACGAGGTTCAGAGCGGAAGAAATTATCTATGCTGCGCCGTAAAGTGGCAGAGCGATTGGTATCGGCAAAAAATGAAACCGCTATGCTCACTACCTTCAATGAGGTAGATATGAGCGCTATTTTTGAGATTAGGAATCAATACAAGGAAACCTTCAAGGAAAAGCATGGGGTAGGTCTCGGCTTTATGTCCTTTTTTACCTTGGCAGTGGTTAGGGCCCTTGATTTGTACCCCGATGTTAATTCTATGATCGATGGCGATTATAAAATCACCTATGATTACAAAGATATTTCTATCGCGGTTTCTGGCCCTAAAGGATTGATGGTACCCGTAATTCGCAATGCCGAAAATTTATCGTTCCGTGGGGTGGAAGATGAGGTAAAAAGATTGGCCACGCGTGCCCGTGAAGGTGATATCACGGTTGATGAAATGACCGGAGGTACTTTTACCATTACCAATGGAGGTGTGTTTGGAAGCATGCTTTCCACGCCCATTATCAATCCGCCACAATCGGGTATTTTGGGAATGCACAATATCGTAGAGCGGCCCATTGCCAAAGATGGGGCGATTGCGATTGCACCCATTATGTATGTAGCCTTGTCGTATGATCACCGTATTATCGATGGCCGCGAATCGGTTGGTTTCTTGGTGGCTGTTAAGGAAGCATTGGAAAGTCCCGAAGAGTTGTTAATGGACAATGACATTAAAAGAGCGTTGGAGCTCTAACCTATAAGTGCGAGTGTTAATTAAAAAACCCGGTTCATTTGAACCGGGTTTTTTTCTTTGGATTAGTTAGTTGAAAAATTTAACCCTTTAGAACGATACGAAATAATTAACAATATTTAGAATGACTATCGCAATTACAAAGATGGCTATAACGACGAAAAACCATTTTTTAAGTCTTTCATTCTTGTTATTTTCTTCCTTGAACAACATACTGTCTTTCATAATGTAAATATTGGGAAATATGTGGTAGATTAAAATACGTGGAAACACGTAAATTTAAAAAAACCGCTATTGCAGAAGTTTATCGTGATGTTCCTTGGCCCAGATAAGCAAACTGTTGGTCTTAGGTTCTAGTTGCAGTTTATTTATAATATTGCTTCGGTGTTTTTCTACGGTGCGGTAGGAAATAAACAGTAAGGAGGCAATCTCCTTATTAGTTTTATCGTTTGCGATGAGCTTTAGAATTTTCTTTTCTGAAGGTGTCAGGATATCTAGAGACTCATCTTCGATCGTGTCTTTCGCCAACAATTCCTTTATTTTTGGAGAAAAATACGCCTTGCCCGCAGTTACGGTATTGATGCAATTTTCTATTTCCTCCAGGGCAAACTCCTTGAGTACATAACCAAAGATATTCAGTTCTTGCGCCTTTTCGTAGAGTTCCTTTTCCTTATGTAGGGTAATGAGTACAATCTTGGTGGTAAGGTTGTTGGTACGGCACTTTTTGGCAATTTCGAGTCCAGAGAGGTACGGCATCTGTATGTCCAATATGGCAATGTCTGGATCGTGCTTCGCAATAAGATTGTAGGCCTCGCGGCCGTTATTGCCACTACCAACAATATTATAGTTCTTCTCTAAAAGAAAATCGTTTAAACCTTTCAATAGGAGCGGATGGTCATCGGCCGTTATAATCGATTGGTTTTTCATAGCTATCCTATTGGAAATTGAAACACCAACGTGGTGCCGTTGTTTTTTTTCGACTGCACTTTCATTTGCCCGTTCAAGAATTTGGTTCGCTCCAAGATGGTTTTGAGTCCGAGCGATTTTGCATCTTGGTATTTTTCAGAAAAATCGAACCCGATACCATTATCTTGTATGGAAATGAGGATGGTATTGGTAAGCCGCTTTACGGAAACTTTGCTCGCCTCGGCATTGGCGTGCTTAAGCACATTGTTCAGGCTTTCTTGCACAATACGGTAAATATTTACCTCCTTCTCTGGCGGGAAGAGGTTGTCTATATTCTCAATATCGGAAGAGATAAAGAGGGTGGTATTCTCGTCTATTTGTGTAAGGGTATGCTCGATAGCCTTGGTAATACCCATTTCCTGAAGCTGGAACGGGTGGAGGTCCCGTGAAATGGTGCGTACCTCATCAATGGTTTGATCTACCATTTTCTTAGTTTCCTCATCGCCGGTAGACATCAGTTTGTTCTTGATGAGCAGCAAGTGCTGGCCCAGCCCGTCGTGAAGATCCTTTGAGATGCGCTTACGCTCCTCTTCCTGAGAGACCAGCAGTTTTTGGCTGAATTTTTCCTGAAGCACTTTGTTGGTGCGCAGGTGGCGTTGGTTGCGATACAAGATGATTAGACCGAAGGCCAGCATGATTGCTAGGCCACCAAAAAAGACCATTTTCTTGAAGGTCTCATTGTCTTTTTCGAGCAGTTGTATGTTGGTGTTTTTCTCAAACAGCTCCTTTTCTTTTTTCTGGGTTTCGTAGAGGGTTTGATAATAGGCTAGCGAATTCGCATTACTTCGGGTATAGATGGAATCTTTTATACGAAGGTAGGCGTTGTTGTGGTCTAAGCTGGCCCTGTAATTACCAGTATTGTAATAAATTTCGGAAAGAAGCAGGTGCGAGTTCAAGATGTCGTCTTCGTAACCTATCAATTGCGCACTTTCCAATTTTTCCTGTGCAAATAGCAACGCCTTTTCCTCTTCGCGTATGGCGTGGTGGTATTTGGCCTTGGCGCCGGCATAGGCAGATCGCGCCAATTTATTTTCCGAAACATTTGCAACCCATCCGTCGATAAGCACGATATGTTCCCTAGCCTTCTCCAGCTGATTTTCCTCAATGTAGAAATTGGCGAGTTGTGCGTGCACGTTAATGCGCATTGCGTAATTTTTCGCTTCTGGACCAGCATCTTCCAAAGCCATTCGAGCTTTCATTAAATAATCGAATTCCAGTTCTTTATTGCCGGTATGGCTATAATCTAAAGCCTGGTTATAATAGGCAATGGGTAAATATTCCTGTAGATCGAGATCTATAAGTTTTTGGATGAGTGCTTCTCGTTCGTCTTTCGCTTTTTCATAGAATCCATTTTGGCTGAACATGGTAGTAATGCCCTGCTTGGCGTGAAGCATGTATTCGTAATCCTTGAGCGCCTCAAAATATTGGTATGCTTTTTCGAGGTTTTCGCCTGCCGAAACAAATTTCCCCATCTTGCTATATGCTTGTCCGCTAAACAAGTAGGCATCGGCCACATAAAGCGAGTCCTTTTCTGAAAAATTTTCGATGGCGAGGTTATAATCCTCTATGGCCGATTTTAGGTCGAGGTTGGCTTGGGCCCGCCCTCGTTTGATGTAAAGGTTGCCTACCAGGTACGAATTGTCCAATTTGTACTTATGTGCCAAGACACCGTCGATAATACGAATCAATTTTATGGGGTCTTGTTGGCGCAATAAATTGCTAAAATCGCGACTTATGGTTTTCTTGGCCGCCAATGAAATACTGTCGAGCTCCTTCGCAAGCTCTATATATTGTATGGAATAGTCAATTAGGATGCTGTCATTCAAGCCCCTGGCCTTCGAAGTAACAGAATCTAAAGCCGTTAAACGTTCCGCGGGGCGTTTTGCTAACTGGGCCTGTTGTTGGTAATATGAAATATCTTGGGCTAGCGCCGTTGCAAGGCACCACAACAAAGCCGATGAAACTGCAATCCACTTTTTCAAAGTTAGTTAGGCTGTTATTGGAGATACGGTTTAAAATTACTAAAAAAAAAGTACCAATGCTATATTATTTAATATAGAGGGCATTTCTTCCATAATCGATAACCGACCGAAATTTCTTTAGAAAATCGGCACCAATAATTCCGTCGACCCTCGTTTCCTCACCTTGCTTGAGCGCCTCGTTCACATGCGAAAGGTCGAATAGGACAAAATCCATATTGGCGGTTTTCCAAGAACCAATACCAAAAGTATTTCTTCGTGCAATTCGAGTGGCCATGTTAATAGCGCCGGCGCCCGCCGCCTTAATATCGCTGGCTTCACTGCGCAATAAAAACCTGTCGCTTCCGTGAAAATCCACACAACTAGTAGAAGCGCCCGTGTCGAGGATAAAACTTCCCCCCACTTGGTTAATCGCCCCTTGAATTTTATAATGTCCAGTGTTCAGTTTTTTTAGGGGCACTCGGGTAAAGCCTTTCTCTTCAAGGAATTTTCGTAGCTGCATCGGTTTTTTGTGTAAAGATAGCTAACAAATTGGTTAGCTTTGTGCCCATGATGATCGATACCCATACCCATTTATATAGTGATGCTTTCGATGAAGATCGAGAAGCAGTCGTTAAAAAAGCCTTGGATACAGGTGTATCGAAATTTTTCATACCGGCAATCGATGCAGGGCATACCCAGGCTATGTATCAGTTGGAAAAAGACTATCCTGGGCGAATGCATTTGATGATGGGGCTGCACCCAACATCGGTAGGGTCAGATTATAAGGATCAGTTGCGCCACGTTGAGGAACAATTGGCATCTAGGTCGTTTTACGCCGTGGGCGAGATAGGCATCGATTTGTATTGGGATACCTCGACCCTGCCCTTGCAAAGGGAAGCGTTTAAGCATCAAATTGGGTTGGCCAAGCAATACGGACTCCCCATCGTGATTCACTGTCGCGATGCCTTTGCTGAGATATTCGAAGTATTAGAGACCGAAAAGGACGACGCACTTTTCGGAATTTTTCATTGTTTCACCGGAACGTATGAGGACGCTCAAAAAGCTATTTCCTTTGGAATGAAATTGGGCATAGGCGGTGTGGTGACATTTAAAAACGGTAAGATCGATCAATTTTTGCATAAGATTCCGCTTGAACACCTCGTTCTCGAAACCGATTCCCCGTATTTGGCGCCGGCACCTTTCCGCGGAAAGCGTAACGAGAGCAGCTACCTTGCCCTAATATGTGAAAAAGTGGCACAGATTTATGGCGTTTCCGAAGCGGAAATCCAACGGCAAACCACCAAAAATGCCTTGGAAATCTTTACCTTGAATTCGCAGAAACAATAACCTCAATGAGTACGAGCAGCGCACAGCCCAATATTCTCCTTATTTATACCGGCGGAACCATAGGTATGATTAAGGATTTCAATACGGGAGCACTTAGAAACTTTAATTTCGACGAGTTGCTGGAGCATATCCCAGAGCTGAAATTGCTGGACTGCACGATTGCCACCACCAGCTTCGAGTCTCCCATCGATAGCAGTAATATGAACGCCAAGTACTGGGTACAGATTGCCACACTCATAGAGGAGCATTACGATGCTTTTGATGGTTTTGTGGTCCTACATGGCAGTGATACAATGTCTTATACGGCTTCGGCACTTAGCTTTATGCTAGAAAACTTGGGCAAACCGGTGGTCTTTACCGGTTCGCAGCTGCCTATAGGCGACCTACGAACCGATGCCAAGGAAAACCTTATTACTTCCATACAAATAGCGAGCCTTAGGGAAAAGGGATATCCAAAGATTACTGAGGTATGTCTGTATTTTGAGTACAAATTGTACCGAGCCAACCGCACTACGAAGATCAATGCCGAGCATTTCGAGGCATTCGCATCGTTAAACTATCCGCCCTTGGCCGAAAGCGGAGTATATTTGGTGGTAAACGATGAGGCGCTGTACCGGCCCAACCGGAGAAAGAAATTAAAGGTGCACAAGCAGTTGGTATCAAACATTGTGTTGCTAAAAATGTTCCCTGGCATTGATCAAACTACGGTCGAGTATATTTTGGACTACCCGCAAATGAAGGGGCTCATCATCGAAACGTATGGAAGCGGCAACGTGACCAATGAAGCATGGTTTCTTTCTGCCTTAAAGCAGACCATCAAGAAGGGCGTGCCGGTGGTAAACGTAACCCAGTGCTCTGGCGGCGGGGTCATTATGGGCCTCTACGAGACCAGCGTGGCCCTTAAAAAAATGGGCGTGATTTCCGGGAAGGATGCCACTACCGAAGCTGCGCTTGCTAAATTAATGTATTTACTGGGGCAAAATATTTCGCCTAACAGCTTCAAAACCATATTCGAGACCTCGCTGCGCGGGGAAATGCTCTAAAATTAACCCTTCAAATATTTTATCACCTTATTTTTTTTTCGTTATTTGGCAATCCTTTTGGGGATGTCACAAAACTTTAGAGAGGTGGCCGAGTGGTCGAAGGCGCACGCCTGGAAAGTGTGTATACCCTAACCGGGTATCGAGGGTTCGAATCCCTTCCTCTCTGCTAAATAATCTTGGAGATTAACTAATTTATTTTATATCTTTAAACTTTTAACTAAAACAAACTTTAAGTCGATAGCAATGAAAAAATTATTTTCTATTATGGCAATGGCCGCAATGGTTTTTGCGGGTACAGTAAACGCAAATGCCTCAGCAGCCCAATCCCTGCCGGCGAGCGCCCAGAATTTGGTAACGGCAGCCACCGTAACGATTATTCAAGATGAAGATGCTGTAGCATCGGAAGGCGAATCTAAGGGATGGCACCAAGAGTTAAAGGAGCGTTTCGTAGAAGGGGGGCCTACCTTTATGGGAATCGTACTCCTGTGTTTAATCTTAGGTTTGGCTATAGCCATTGAGAGAATTATTTATCTAAACCTATCTACCACCAATACCAAGAAGTTGGCCCAGAACGTGGAAGATGCGCTTAACAGTGGCGGTATCGAGGCAGCTAAGGAAGTTTGCCGAAACACCAAGGGCCCTGTTGCCTCTATCTACTACCAAGGTCTGGACCGTGCCGACGAGAGCATTGAAGCTGCCGAAAAGGCCGTTGTAGCCTATGGCGGGGTGCAAATGGGACAATTGGAGAAAAACGTATCTTGGATCTCTCTTTTTATCGCCTTGGCACCTATGCTCGGGTTTATGGGTACGGTAATTGGTATGATTATCGCATTCGATAGAATTGAAGCTGCTGGAGATATGAACCCATCACTTGTGGCAGGGGGTATTAAGGTAGCACTTTTGACCACCGTATTCGGTTTGATCGTGGCCATTATTCTTCAAATTTTCTACAACTACATTATCGCAAAAATCGATAGTATCGTTAACAGTATGGAAGATGCGTCTATCACCTTGATCGATATGTTGGTAGACTACAAAAACAAAAGATAAATCAAAAACAGACCAATATAATGGCTTTACATAAAATTTTAAAAATAGTAGCAATCTTGCTAAGTGTGGCCGGAGTCATTTTCTTGGGGATGATTTTCTCCAGTGGAGATGAGGTGGTGCAAGCCACGGGTGAGGGTGTCGACGGATATCTTTACGTAGCCTATATCACTTTGGCAATTGTATTGCTCTTTGTAATCGTATTCGTGCTGAAAGGCCTGTTTGAAGGAAACCTGAAACGTACACTGCTTTCGGTAGGGGCGTTTTTGGTAATAGTGCTTATAAGCTATATGCTCGCAGACGGAACCCAAATGCAAATGAGAGAGGGTGAAATTCTTTCAGAAAGCGGCTCCAAGTGGGTGGGCACTGGCCTTAATGTATTCTATATCCTAGCCGTTTTGGCTATCGGCTCTATGGTATTCAGCGGTATTAAAAAAGTATCCAAGTAATGGCTAGAAGATCATCACCGGAAGTAAATGCTGGGTCTATGGCAGACATCGCGTTCCTGCTGCTCATCTTTTTCCTTGTAACCACAACCATCGAAAAAGATAAGGGTATAGCGCGACAATTGCCGCCCAAGCAAGATGAACAGATAGATCCCCCGGATATTAAGAACAAGAACATCTTTATCGTACTGGTAAATAAAAACGACCAGTTGTTGGTGGAAGATGAACCAATGGAACTCGGCAACCTTCGTGAGGCTGCCATTGCCTTTTTGGACAATGGTGGTGCCCCACAGGGAAGCCCAGAGTACTGTTCTTACTGTAAGGGAGAGCGCGACCCGTCCTCATCAGATAATCCCGATAAGGCGATTATTTCTGTAAAGAGCGACCGTTTAACATCATACGATATGTACATTGGTGTACAAAACGAATTGGTGGCGGCATATAATTTTCTTCGGAACAGGGAATCACAACGCCTTTACGGTTGGAAATATACCGACGTGAAGAATGCCTTGGCCGATGGGAGCTATAAAGGGAATGCAGAACTCGCCGAAGAACGGCTTAAGGAAATACAAGATTTATATCCATTGAAGCTCTCTGAAGCTGAACCAAAAAAGACCGATTAATATGTCAAAATTCAAAAAGAAAAAAGGAAACGAGATTCCTGCGGTGAACACAGCATCACTGCCCGATATCGTATTTATGCTTTTGTTCTTCTTTATGGTGGTTACAGTACTTCGGGAAAATGATCTTTTGGTTCAAAACGATCTGCCCAAAGCAGATCAGCTTGAAAAGCTGGAGAAAGATCGTGCGGTGTACATCTATGCCGGAAAGCCTAGCGAACGGTACCAAGACAAATATGGTTCCGAAGGTAAGATACAAATTGGAGACAAATTTACCGATGTGAAAAACATTGGCTTCGCCCTTACCGAGGCAAGGGAGAACTTGCGCCCAGACCTTCAGGATAAGGTGATGGTGGCCCTCAAGGTAGACGAAGATACCAACACTGGAATCGTTACCGATATCAAGGAAGAACTGAGAGAACTGAACCTGTTAAAAATTATCTACATAACAGCACCAGGAAACCCAGTTTCAAGCTTAAATTAATACAGTTTTAAACAAAGAAAAAAAACGCCTTGGTGACCACAAGGCGTTTTTTTGTGGCTACTGGTAAATTACGAGTATCTTTATGCTATGGAAATTCGTACGTTAACTGCAGTATGCGTTGCTTGGCTTTGCCTAGCAGGTTACACTGCGCTTTCGCAGCAAAATGATTCGCTGGCAACGCCAAGTATCGATAAGCGATATCGTGAGGATCAGTTCTATCTAGGCGTACATTATAATATTATTTCCGATTTGCCCGGTACGGTGCGTATTAGGGGTCTGTCTGGTGGCGCCCAAGTGGGCTTTTTGCGCGACATGCCAGTTAACCAGCGTCGTAATCTTTCATTTGCCGCGGGTTTAGGCCTAACGTATGACCAATTTGGGAACAATCTCTACATCGGGCAACTGGCGTCTGGAGCTACCGTTTTTCAAATTCTTAATGAGGATGTAATCGATTTCGATCGTAATAGATTGAGCTTGGCAACCATCGAACTTCCCATAGAATTTCGTTGGCGAACCTCTACGGCCGCTACGTACAATTTTTGGCGGGTCTATGCGGGGTTTCGTATCGGCTATGCCTATTGGTACCGTTCCACGTTTAAACAGCCAGATAATGAAGTTTCGCTGGCGAGCATACCCGAGTTCGAACGGTTGCGGCTCAAGGGAACGCTGAGTTTCGGCTACAACAAGATCAATTTCTTCGCTGCCTACAGTTTCAATCCCTTTTTCAAAAATGCTGAAAGCGTATCGGGACAAACCGTTGCGTTTCGAACCATTCGGGTAGGTCTTATCGTGTACATTCTATAGGTAGAAGTTGAACATTAGGAGCTGTGGAACGAGTCCGATGAAGAAGCCTACAACTAATTCAGAGCCTACATGCGACTGCGTATGTAGGCGGCTAGAAGCCACCCAACCATTTACGATAAAGAAAAAGCACAACCCCAGCAGCACGTTTACCTTAAAGTGGATACTCAAACCTACTAAGAACATGGTAACCCCGGCGATGCCCATTTGATGCAGGCTCGACTTAAACTTAAAGATTCCCAACAGCAGCGCCGCGATGGCCGAGAAAAGTATGCCCACGAAAAAGTAGTAGAGCTCGGTAGCATCATAAGGGTCTAGCACAAGCTTAATTACCAATAAAAATAGAATGCATTGTAGCATAATGGGGATGCGACGTTCGCGAACAGTTACCAAGTGTATCGAATCTACCGCCCGTAAACTTTTCAACAGGAAGAACAGGATTATAGGAATTATAAAGGTTATGATGCCAATGGCAATTATTTTGGCGGTCATTACATTCGGGTCAATAAAGCGGGGCGTCACCATATAGTAACATACGGTGCCCAGTAATGGCATTAATAGGGGGTGGAACAAGTAGGCGCCGGCACGCAAAAAATAGTTCATCTATATTTCCTTTCTAAGCCGGGCTACCGGTAAATCTAGTTGCTCACGGTATTTGGCCACGGTACGTCGTGCAATAGGATAGCCTTTTTCCTTCAATATTTTGGCCAACTTATCATCTGTATAGGGTTTTCGCTTGTTTTCATCGGCAATCGTCATTTCCAGGATCTTTTTTATTTCCCTAGTGGAAACATCTTCACCTTGGTCGTTTTTCATCGATTCACTAAAAAATTCCTTGATGAGCTTCGTGCCGTAGGGCGTATCTACGTATTTGCTATTGGCCACTCTAGATACGGTCGAGACATCCATATCTATCTTATCTGCAATGTCCTTCAGGATCATCGGTTTTAGCTTGCGCTCGTCGCCAGTTAGAAAGTATTCTTCCTGATGGTGCATGATGGAATTCATCGTTACAAAAAGTGTTTGCTGCCGCTGTTTTATCGCCTCTATAAACCATTTTGCACTGTCGAGCTTTTGCTTTATAAACAAAATGGCATCTTTCTGTTTTTTCGATTTTTCCTTGGTCTCCTTATACCCCTTCAACATATTGGTATAATCTCTCGATACGTGAAGTTCTGGAGCGTTACGGCCGTTTAGCGTAAGGTCCAATTCGCCATCGACTATTTTGATGGAAAAATCGGGCACAACGTGCTCTACCATCCGCGTGTTTCCAGAATAAGTGCCTCCTGGCTTAGGATTTAGCCCTTCGATCTCATGTATCGCATCGCGAAGCTGGTCTTCTGAAATGTCGAATTTCTGAAGCAATTTTTTATAGTGCTTCTTGGTAAAATGTTCAAACGCATCCTCTAAAATTTCGATGGCCAGGGCCACGGGCGCCATAGGCTCCTTCCGCTTGAGCTGTATTAACAGACATTCCTGCAAATCGCGTGCTGCGACTCCTGCGGGATCTAGTCCCTGAACGATATGCAACACTTTTTCTATTTTTTCTTCGGAAGTGTAGATATTCTGCGTAAAGGCAAGATCGTCCACTATATCGCGTAGCTCCCGGCGAATGTAACCGCTTTCGTCCACACTGCCCACCAAGAATTTGGCGATTTCGCTTTCCTCTTCATCCAATCTATAGGTATTCAACTGTTGTAAAAGGTGCTGATTAAACGAAGTGCCAGAGGCGTAGGGCATTTGTTTCTCTTCGTCGTCTGCGCTATAGTTGTTGGATGCTAGTTTGTAGCTGGGTATCTCATCGTCGCTTAAATACTCATCTACGTTAATCTCGTCGGCTTCAATCGTTTCGTTGCCCTCATCGTAGTCATCATCGTAGGTGTCGCCATACTCATCTTCATACGTATCTACCTCGTCCTTGCCACCCTCGAGCGCCGGATTTTCCTCCATCTCCTGCGCAATGCGCTGCTCGAAGGCCTGCGTAGGCAATTGTATGAGCTTCATCAGCTGGATTTGCTGAGGAGAGAGCTTTTGGGAGAGTTTAAAGTTTAATTGTTGCTTTAACATGCGTCACACTTGATATCGTATATATAAAGTTAAAAAAAACCAGCTACAATGCATATAGGGTAGCTGGTTTTAAGAAAAGCTTGTGAAATATGGCCTGAAATGGGCCGGTTAGAACTCGGCGTTCCCCGGGGTTCGAGGATAGGGTATCACATCTCGAATGTTGCCCATACCCGTAACAAATTGTACCATTCGCTCAAAGCCAAGGCCGAAACCGCTGTGCACGGCGGTACCGAATTTTCGTAGCTCGAGGTACCACCACAGTTCTTCTTCGGGAATGTTCATAGCCTTCATTTTTTCCTTAAGAACATCGTAACGTTCCTCACGTTGCGAACCGCCCACAATCTCACCAATACCAGGGAAGAGGACATCCATAGCGCGTACGGTCTTACCATCGTCGTTCAACCGCATATAGAAAGCCTTGATCTTAGCCGGATAGTCGAATAAGATGACAGGGCTCTCAAAATGCTTCTCTACCAAATAGCGCTCGTGCTCGCTCTGCAGGTCGGCACCCCACTCTTCAATAAGGTACTTGAATTTTTTCTTCTTATTAGGTTTCGAATTTTTCAATATCTCTATTGCTTCGGTATAGGTTACCCGCTTAAAGTTATTAGTTGCCACGAAGCTCAGTTTTTCCCGCAGCGGCATGGTGCTTCTCTCGCTTTCCGGCTTCGCTTTTTCTTCCTGAAGCAACCTATTTTCAAGAAATTCGAGATCGTCGGTACAGTGCTTCAAGGCGTAGTTTATAATGTATTTTATAAAATCTTCGGCAAGATCCATATTTCCGTCGAGGTCGCAAAAGGCCACTTCGGGCTCGATCATCCAAAACTCGGCCAAATGTCGGGAAGTATTGCTGTTCTCGGCCCTAAAGGTGGGTCCAAAGGTGTACACCTTTCCCAATCCCATAGCGTAGGTCTCGGCCTCCAACTGGCCGCTAACGGTAAGGTTGGTTTCCTTTCCGAAGAAATCTTCCCTATAATCTACGCCGCCATCTTCCAACAACGGTGGATTTTTGGGATCGAGTGAGGAAACCCGGAACATTTCGCCAGCCCCTTCTGCATCGCTGCCCGTAATGATGGGGGCATGCATATAGTAGAATCCATTCTTCTGAAAATAGTCGTGTATGGCGAATGCGAGCTTAGACCGGGTCCGCATAACAGCCCCGAAGGTATTGGTTCGAACGCGCAGGTGTGCCTGTTCGCGTAGCTTTTCCATGGTGTGCCGCTTTGGCGAGAGGATGGTGCGCTTCACGTCTTCGGGATCTGCCTCGCCCAAAATGGTAACTACTGAAACTTGAACCTCAACATCTTGGCCCTGACCCTGGCTCTCCACCAAATGGCCTGTTACCTTAATGGCCGCGCCTACGGTAATTTTCCGAAGTGTTTGCTCGTCGAAATTTTCGAAATCGACTACACACTGAAGGTTTTTTATGGTAGAGCCGTCGTTCAATGCGATGAAACGGTTGCTTCTAAAGGAACGTACCCAACCTTTCACGGTAATTTCGTGCAGGGAAGGCTGGCGTTGCAATAGTTCGGCAATGGCGGTATGTTGCATAATACTATAGGGTTTGAAAGCGTAAAGATACTTTTTTGTTATTACCTCGCAATAGGGTATCGGTTACAGCTCATCTTCCGGATCTTCCTCGGGGATAATCTTGAGGGCCGGCTTTTTAAAGGTTTTTTTATTGGCGATTTCCTTTTCCAAAGAAAGTAACAGCGCCGGCAATAACAATAGGTTGGCCAACATAGCGAACAACAGGGTTGCCGAAACTAGTGCCCCCAAGGCTACCGTGCCCCCAAAACTGGAAATGGTGAATACCGAAAAGCCAAAGAATAGGACAATGGAAGTATAGAACATGCTCACGCCGGTTTCCCGCAGGGCAGCATATACCGATTTTTTGATCTTCCAGTTGTTCGCAATCAATTCTTGGCGGTATTTCGCTAAAAAATGGATCGTATCATCTACCGAAATACCAAAGGCGATGCTGAAAACCAAAATGGTGGAGGGTTTAATGGGGACGCCCAAAAAGCCCATAAGCCCGGCTGTAATGATAAGGGGCAATAGGTTGGGAATAAGCGACACCAATATCATCTTGAAACTTCGGAACATCCACGCCATAAAAAGCGCAATCAACAAAATGGCAAGTGACAGGGAAATAATCAAGTTATTCACCAAGTACTTGGTTCCTTTCTGGAACACCAAGGCCTTCCCAGTTACGGACACGTTATAGCGCTCTTCGGGAAACAGTTTCGCAGCCTTGGTGCGAATGTCCTCTTCAATCCTATCGAACCGTTCCGTGGGGGTATCGGCCATAAATGCGGTAATGCGGGCGTACTGCCCCGTGCTGTCTAAATAGCTCGTCAATAAATTTGTTTTGGAAGCGCTGTTTTTCGCATATGATAAAATAAACGTGCGCTCTTGGCTATTGGGCAATTGGTAATACTCTGGATTGTTATTGTAATAGGCTTGCTTGCTGTATTTTACCAATTCGGTAACCGATAGGGGCTTCGAGAGCTCTGGAATTTCCCGAAGGAACTCCTGCAGCTCCTCCATTCGCTTTAACGTGGCCAATTTCATAACGCCCTTTTTGCGCTTGGTATCGATCATGATTTCTACGGGCATGATACCATCGTAGGCGCTTTCAAAAAAACGAATATCTTCGAAGAATTCTGCTTTTTGGGGCATATCTTCAATAATACTGCCCGAAATACGAATGTTGTACATTCCAACGATGCTGGCGCAAAGCAAGCAAATTGCGCTAATATAGATGGCGATGCGATGCCCTCGAACCATACGCTCCATCCAATTTACAAATCCGCCAATCCAACGTTTGTTCAAATGTTTGAGATGCTTGTATTTCGGCACAGCCATATAGCTGTATACGATGGGGATGATGAACAAGCTCAGCAAGAAAATGGCGATAATGTTGATGGATGCAACGATACCGAACTCCGTAAGCAATTTGCTGTTGGTTAAAATGAAGGTCGCAAAGCCCGATGCCGTAGTGACATTGGTCATGAGCGTGGCATTGCCCACCTTTGCAATAACACGTTGTAGCGATTTTGCCTGGTTGCCGTGCTGCTTAATTTCCTGTTGGTATTTATTGATGAGGAAAATACAATTGGGAATCCCGATGACGATGATCAAAGGCGGAATAAGCGCCGTGAGCACCGTGATCTCGTAATGCAGCAATCCCAAAATACCGAAGGCCCACATCACGCCTATGATGACCGTGACCATCGAGATGAATGTCGCCCTGAAGGAGCGGAAAAAGAAAAAGAAAATTAGGGAAGTCACCAAAAGGGCCGCGCCAATGAACCAGCCAATCTCGTCGATTATGGTCTGCGAATTCAGGGTGCGGATGTATGGCATGCCCGAGGTGTGCACCTCGATGCCCGTTTCCCGTTCAAACGACTCGATTCGCGGAATCAAATCATCGGTGATAAAATCCTTTCGGGCAGGGGTATTTATAATATCTTTTTTGAGATAAACCGCCGTGCGTACCGAGGTCTTATCGCTGTTATACACCAACCCCTCGTAAAATGGTGTCCTTAAAAATAGTTCCTCTTTGTACTGGTTAAGTTGGGCAGGGGAGGTTATGCTATCTCGTAAGAACGGTACCAGTTGAAACGCCGACGTATCACTGCGCTTTTCGAGCTTCTGAAGGTTGCCTAGGGAGAGTGTAAGGGCAACGGCTTCGTACCCGTTCAAGTCTTGGGCGAGCTGCGTCCAGGCATTGAAGTTCTTTGGGATGAATAGGGTGCTGTCGGCAACGCCCAGCACGATTAAGTTGCCTTCCTCGCCAAAATGCGAAAGGAATTTGTTGTACTCTATATTGGTGGGATGGTCGTCTGGCAGCAGGTTGGCCTCGGTATAGGTGAAGCGCATATGCTTCCACTGCAGTGCAAAGAATACGGTAATGGCGGCGATGACAATTAAGATGAGGGTACGGTTGCGAAGGATAAACCGCGCTACGGCGCTCCAAAAACCGATACTGAAAAGCTTGTCCAAAACACCTTCTTTTTTGCTGGCGCAAAGGTACGGATATCCTAGTGCGCTGCCCGATTTTTAGCGAATAATTTATGGTAGCCTACAACTTTAGGTAAAAAGTAAACTTAAAGGAGATGTTGTCTTCAAAGTCGGGCAGGTTGTAAAACCCGTAGCGGTAGGCAAAGCTAAGCCCAAAGCCAAACAATAGCTTGTTGAGCTCTAAGCCGCTCTCATTATAAATTTCCTCGAGGGTGTTAAAGGGAATGCCCACGTGGTCCTCGATAGCGTCCATATTGCCTATGGCGTGACGCGTTATGAGCACCAGCTCTGGCCGAAACCGTTCTGAAATCTCGAACCTGCGCAGGCTGTGCTTTACCTGTAAGGTTGCCAATTTGTCTGAAAAGAATTCGCCAAAGTACATGGTCTCAAAACTGCGCCTGCCCGCCACCGAGAAGCGCTGTAATATCTCATCTTTGGTGGGCGCGTTGGGGTAGGCGTGGTATAAGTGGGTAAGCGGCACATCGCCCAAGGCGTACATCCCCTCCAGTACGAAATTGGTGGAGGAGAGGTCGGTTCGCTTAATGTAATAGTCCAGTTTTAGCCCAAATTTGGTATAGTTGAAATCGCTTTTGGCAATCCCTTGGATGCCTTGCGTTATTTCGGCGCTAATCTTTGGAAAGCCGTCAAAATATTCTACCCTGCCGTCTTTGGTGGTGAAGAAATTTGTTTTCGGACTAATGCGTACCGAGGCGGTTACCTCCGCCGTTTCGTAATCTTGGTAGGCAACACCATCCTGTATGTAGAAATAATCCTCAATCTGCTCAATACGACTTCTTGATAGGCGTACTTCAGAAAGTACTTTGGGCGAAAACTCATGCTGTAGGCTGGTTTGCCAAGTTCGGTGCTTGTAGAATTGGGTAACGTTCACCAAGCGGGGCTCAAAAACCGAATAGATCCTCGCACTCGTTAGGTACTCGAAAGTACCAATTTCCCTAATGTCATCTACATAATATAGGTTAAGCCATGTTTTGGTCTCAGGGTTAAGCCGTACACTCCCTCCCAAGCTAAACTTTATATCGCGGTCCTTGAACCCTCGGGCTACGTAACCGCCCAGTTTATAGCGCTCAAACAGCCTGTCGTTGGTAACGCCGCCAAACCCCAACCGTATGCCCTCGTAGTTGTTGTACTTGATAAAGTAGCGCAGGTCTACATCGAAGAACCCGAGGGGATAAAATCCTGTGTTGAAGGGGCTTTCCTTTTTTTCGTTCCTTGTGGCGGTGGTGTCCTGCTCGGTCTGTATGGCCGGTTCTTGCGCAAGGGTGGGTAGAGTAGCCAGCAGCAGTAACAAGGGCCAAAGGTTGCGCATATAGAAGTGGTACTTTTCTGTTCGCCCAAAAGTATAAAGAAAGCGGCAGTAAAGCCGCTTTGTTGTAATATGTTTAACGAAACGCGCCGTTATACCTTCATAATCTCTGCTTCTTTCTTTTCAAACATCGCATCGATCTTATCGATATGGGCATCGGTCATTTCCTGAACGTCTATCTCGAGGTTCTTCTTCATATCTTCGGAAATGTCCAGTTTCTTTATATCGTTCATGGCATTTTTACGGTCGTTCCGAACTCCTATTTTGGCTTCCTCGGCTTCGGCCTTGGCCTGTTTCGCCAGGTCGCGACGACGTTCTTCGGTCAAAGGTGGCACGTTTATGATAACGCTTTCGCCATTGTTCATGGGGTTGAAGCCAAGGTTGGCAATCTGAATTCCCTTTTCAATCTCGGGAATCAACGATTTTTCCCAAGGTTGGATGGAAATGGTCATCCCATCGGGCGTATTCACATTGGCTACTTGGTTAAGGGGCGTGGGCGTACCGTAGTAGTTCACCTTTACGCTGTTGAGCATGGCGGGCGATGCCTTCCCGGCACGAATATTCGCAAGTTCCTTATCCAAGTGCTTTAGGGCATTGTCCATGGCCTCACGGGTGCTATCGATTATAAGTTGAATTTCTTCTTCCATAGTATACGCATTAAAAATAGATTCGAATCGTGTTGACTTCGGTTTTAAAGATTGACCTTGGTGCCTACCTTTTCGCCGGCGACTACCTTGAGCAAATTGCCTTCGGTATTCATATCGAAAACAATAATGGGCAGTTCGTTTTCCTGGCTAAGGGTAAAGGCTGTGGTGTCCATTACCTTGAGGCCCCGTTTCAGCACATCTTCAAAAGTAATAAAATCGAACTTGGTAGCAGCCTTATCTTTTTCTGGATCGCTGGTGTAAATACCGTCCACTCGGGTTCCTTTCAAAATCACATCGGCGCCAATTTCTATAGCACGAAGTACCGCGGCACTATCGGTGGTGAAATACGGGTTGCCCGTACCGCCGCCAAAAATAACCACGCGACCTTTCTCAAGATGGCGTATGGCCTTTCTGCGGATAAAGGGTTCGGCTACCTCATTAATTTTTACCGCACTTTGCAAACGGGTGGGTACCCCTTCTGCCTCGAGGGCACTCTGCAGGGCCAGACCGTTGATCACGGTGGCTAGCATACCCATGTTGTCGGCCTGCACGCGGTCCATACCGCGACTGGCACCGGCCACGCCCCTAAAAATGTTGCCACCACCTATAACAATGGCTACCTCTACACCCTTTTCGGTAATTTTTTTGATTTCCTCGGCATATTCCCCAAGCCGTTCGGGGTCAATTCCATATTGGCGCTTCCCCATAAGGGCCTCGCCCGATAGTTTCAAAAGAATTCTCTTGTAGTGCATAGTGCTGTTTTACTGGCGCAAAAATAAAGAAAAATTAAAGACCGTGGTACAATAAAAAATCCGTTGCCCAATTAGGCAACGGATTTTACATCTTGCTTCTAAAATAGATAGATTACCCTAGCGCAACACGCTTAAAGCCCACTACCGATACGTCTTTACCAAGGGTTTGTACGTATTGGCTAACACTCTGCTTGTTGTCTTTTATAAAATCTTGGTTTACCAAGGTATTGTCTTTAAAGAAACGCTTTATCTTGCCTTGGGCAATATTGTCCAGCATATCTTCTGGCTTGCCTTCTTGGCGCAACTGGTCTTTTGCAATTTCAATTTCCTTGTCGATAGTAGATTGATCTACCTCCTCTTCGTTCAAGGCTACGGGGTTCATCGCGGCCGCTTGCATGGCAACATCTTTAGCCACCTCTTCGGCACCGTCAACATTTTTTGAAAGTCCGGTAAGAACGGCAATCTTGTTTCCAGCGTGGATGTACGAACCTACAAAAGGTGCGGTTAGGGTTTCGTAAGCACCTATTTCAATCTTCTCGCCAATTACACCGGTTTGCTCGGTCAATTTTTCCTGAACGGTCATTCCTTTGTAATCTGAGTTCAAAAATTCGTCTTTCGAGCTAGTGTTCAGTGCAATTTCGGCCAGGTCGTGCGCCAATTGTACGAAATCGTCGTTCTTGGCTACGAAGTCGGTTTCGCAGTTCAGCGAAACGATAATGCCTTTGTCTGCGACATCGTTCACTTTTGCGATAACAGCGCCTTCGCTCGATTCGCGGTCGGCTCTCTTGGCGGCGATTTTCTGTCCTTTCTTGCGAAGAATCTCGATGGCCTTATCGAAATCGCCATCGGCCTCTACGAGGGCTTTCTTGCAGTCCATCATACCGGCGCCGGTTGTTTTACGTAATTGGTTAACTTCTGCGGCTGTTATTTTTGCCATCTCTCTATGGATTTTTAAAGTTTGTATTGTGTGAAAAAGTCGTCTAATTTATTTCAGAAGAAATCAACCAAACGACTTTTGCTTATTCAAGTATAGCGGTCTCTTATTCTTCTTCTGAAGTAGCCTTGTTCAAGGTCTCCTTCTTAGACTCAAGGCGCACAGGCTTTTTAGCTTCCTTCATGGCCTCTTGGTCCTGCTCATCTTCTGAAGGGGCAGTGTGCTCAAGATCGGCTGCTTTTTTCACCTTTTTGGTGCGCTTTTCCTTTCTTGGTTGGTCGTCATCGTCTTCTTCATCGATGTCCTTACCCGATTTTCTTTCAGAAAGCCCTTGTATAATGGCGTCGGTTACTGAAGACATGATCTTGTCGATAGACTTAGACGCATCATCGTTGGAAGGGATTACGAAGTCGATTTCCCGTGGGTCGCTATTGGTATCTACCATCGCGAAGATAGGGATGTTCAATTTTTGTGCTTCCTTCACCGCAATGTGCTCACGAGTGGTATCTACGATGAACAAGGCACCGGGAAGGCGGCTCATATCGCTAATGGAACCAAGGTTTTTTTCCAACTTGGCACGAAGGCGATCTACCTGCAAGCGCTCCTTTTTTGAAAGGGTGTTGAAGGTGCCGTCCTGCTTCATACGATCGATAGAAGCCATTTTCTTAACGGCTTTTCTAATGGTAACAAAGTTGGTCAACATACCACCGGGCCAACGCTCGGTAATGTAGGGCATATTGGCGTTCTTTGCCTTTTCGGCTACGATGTCCTTAGCTTGTTTCTTGGTAGCTACAAAGAGAACCTTGCGGCCGCTCGCAGCAATTTTCTTAAGGGCTTCGTTAGCTTCCTCAAGTTTGGCTGCGGTTTTGTAAAGGTTGAGAATGTGGATACCGTTGCGCTCCATATAGATGTATGGGGCCATGTTCGGGTTCCATTTGCGGGTTAGGTGACCAAAATGTACACCTGCGTCAAGGAGTTCCTTGACCTGTTTGTTGTCTGCCATTTTTGTGATAGTTTACGTTCTGTAAAAATAGATAGCAACCTTTCCGCGTACGGACCTGGTTTAGATGCTAAACTACTGCCGTTCCCTGGCGGGGAAAGGCTAACAGCTTGTTAAATAAAATATGAACTTATACTTGGAATTGGGCATTCCACATTGAAATGCCCAATCCAAATAATTTTTTTGTTAACGCTTAGAGAACTGGAATTTCTTGCGCGCTTTCTTCTGTCCGAATTTCTTGCGCTCTACCATACGAGGATCTCTGGTAAGCAGTCCCTCTGGTTTCAAGATGCCCCTGTTTTCGTCATTTAGCTCGCACATAGCGCGAGAAATGGCCAAGCGAACGGCTTCTGCCTGTCCTGTAATACCACCACCGAATACATTAACGCTAATATCGAAGTTGTTTTCGTTTTCGGTCAAGGTCAAGGGCTGCTTTACCTTATACTGTAACGTTCCTGTGGTGAAGTAGTTGTTTAGGTCGCGTTTGTTGATGGTGATGTTCCCTTGTCCTTCAGAAACATACACACGCGCCACAGCTGTTTTTCTTCTTCCTATTTTGTGAATAACGTCCATTACTTGATTTCGTTAATGTTAATGGTTTTCGGTTTTTGTGCTTCTTGGTCGTGCTCGTTACCGGCATATACCTTTAGGTTGCGGAAAAGCGCCGAGCCCAATTTATTTTTTGGAAGCATTCCCTTTACGGCTTTCTCGATAAGCCTCGCAGGATCTTTGGCATAAAGCTCTTGAGCGGTAAGGCTACGCTGTCCACCAGGATAGCCTGTGTGGCGAATGTACTCCTTATCGTTCCATTTGGTGCCCGTCAAGTTTATCTTAGACGCGTTGGTTACAACTACATTGTCTCCACAATCTACGTGAGGGGTGTAGCTTGGCTTATGCTTGCCGCGTAGCAATACAGCTACATTGCTAGCGAGTCTACCCAGGGTTTGTCCTTCAGCATCTACGTGCAACCATTCTTTGTTTACGGTTGCCTTGTTGGCTGAAACTGTTTTATAACTTAGTGTGTCCACTTGTAATGATTTTGCTGTCGGGCATTCACCTACCCTTCAGTTATTAAACTTCCTTCTTTTGGATAAATCGGGGTGCAAATGTACTATTATTTATTTGAAAAACAAGAGGTGGGATTTTAATTTTTCAGTTTGTAGCTATAGGAACCTCTCGCTTAAAACAGATTCTTCAAAATGGGCTGACATTACACTGTGGAGGGATATGGTTGTTCCCTAAACTTAACGAGCCTAATTTCCTTGATGTAGAACTTATATTTTCTAGGTGAAGGTTTAATCACGTTCAATCAATGCGCTTCCAACCAGTTGGTGCCAACGCCAAGTTCGACATCGAGAGGAACCTGTAAGGTATAGGCATTTTCCATTTCCTTTTTTACCATCGCTTTCAACGGTTTCAATTCTTCCTTGTGCGCGTCGAAGACTAATTCATCGTGCACCTGTAGCAGCATTTTGCTTTTATAATTGCCTTCCTGAAGTTTCCTAAAAATTCGGATCATTGCAATCTTGATGATATCTGCTGCACTGCCCTGTATGGGGGCATTTACGGCATTGCGTTCGGCAGCGCCACGAACCACGGCGTTGCTGCCATTTATTCCATTAAGGTAACGGCGGCGGCCCAATACTGTCTGCACGTAGCCGTTTTCCCTCGCAAACTCTATTTGCTCGCTAATGTAATTGCGAAGTTTGGGGTAGGTTCTGTAATAGGTCTCAATTAAATCTTTCGCCTCTGCGCGCGATAGATCGGTCTGATTGCTAAGGCCAAAGGCGGAAACACCGTAGATAATGCCAAAATTAACCGTTTTGGCATTGCTTCGCTGCTCACGGGTCACCTGGTCGATTGGTACGTTAAAAACCTTCGAGGCGGTGCTAGCGTGAATGTCCTCGCCTTTGTTAAAAGCTTCAATCATAGTATCTTCTTCGCTTAGGGCGGCGATAATGCGCAGTTCAATTTGTGAGTAGTCGGCAGCAAGCAGCACAAACTCTTCATTGCGCGGTACAAATGCTTTTCGCACCTCGCGGCCACGCTCGGTACGTATGGGGATGTTCTGCAGGTTGGGGTTATTGCTGCTCAATCTTCCCGTGGCGGCCACCGTTTGCATGTAGTCTGTATGCACCCTGCCGGTAGAAGGGGCCACTTGTTCGGGCAAGGCGTCTACGTAGGTGCTTTTTAGCTTGGTAAGTCCGCGGTATTCCAGCACATCGCGAATGATTTTGTGGTCTTTTGCCAAATAGGAAAGCACATCTTCGGCTGTAGAATACTGACCTGTCTTTGTTTTTTTCGGCTTGTCTATTAACTTCAACTTTCCGAAGAGGATATCTCCCAACTGCTTAGGGGATGCGATATTGAAGCTTTCGCCTGCTTCCCTGAAGATATCTTTTTCCAGTTGAAGAATATCTTTGTCCAATTGTGTCGACAGCGATTTGAGAAAGTTGGTGTCTAAGGTAATGCCTTCCAATTCCATCGCCGCCAGCACACGTAGCAGCGGAATTTCAATATCGTCAAATAGTTCTCTGGTGTTCGCCTCGCCCAGTTCCTTGGCGAAATGGTGCTTTAGCTGAAGGGTAATATCTGCATCTTCTACGGCATATTCGGTTTGCTCCTCCAACGGAACTTCGCGCATGGTTTTCTGCCCCTTTCCTTTTTTGCCAATCAAGGTTTCAATGGAAACCGGCGTGTAGTTGAGATAGGTTTCGGCCAATACGTCCATATTGTGGCGCATATCGGGATTGATGAGATAGTGGGCCAGCATGGTATCGAAGAGCTTACCTTTCACTTCAATACCATAGTTGGCCAGCACCTTGATATCGTATTTTAAGTTCTGGCCAATTTTTTCGATCGCCTCGTTATGGAAAAAAGGTTTTAAGCCATCTAAAATCTCGTGGGCCGCTTCTCTGTTTTCTGGAATAGGTACGTAAAAACCCTTTCCAGCCTCCCAAGAAAATGCTATACCCACTAATTCGGCCTCTAATGGGTCTAGGCTTGTGGTTTCAGTATCGAAACAGACACTGCTCTGTTTCAGCAAGGTGTCCAGAAATAATTTGGTACCCAGTCCAGGTTGTACTGTCTGGTAGAAATGCTCGGTATCCTTGATCGATTTTCGGGAGCTGTAGGTTGCTACCGAAGCGGTATTTTCGCTATCACCTCCAAAAAGTGAAAATTGACCAGAGCCCGCGGGCTTCGCTATTTTTTTGGCGGTTTCGGTATTCGAAACTTGAGTGGCTTTTTCCGTTTCGGCCTCACCTGAGAACAACTTCATGAACTGGTCCTTTAAGCGCCTAAATTCCAGCTCCTCAAAAATTTCCTGCACCTTTTGGGCGTCTGGCTGGGAGAGCTCGAAGTCCTTCTCATCGAAGGTGACGTCGCAATTGGTGTAGATGGTGGCAAGTTTTTTCGACAAAAGGCCCAACTCGGCGTGTTCCCGAACCTTTTCTTTCATCTTGCCCTTTAGTTTGTCTGTGTTTTCGAGCAGTTGTTCCATAGAGCCAAACTCGGCTATGAACTTTTTGGCAGTCTTGTCGCCCACTCCCGGAAGCCCGGGAATGTTATCGCTGGCATCGCCCATCATCCCCAAATAATCTATTACCTGTTCTGGCCGCTCCACCCCAAATCGTTTTTGCACCTCGGGGATGCCCCATATCTCGATAGCATTTCCCATACGCGCTGGACGGTACATGAAGATGTTTTCTGAAACGAGCTGCCCAAAGTCCTTATCGGGGGTGACCATAAATACTTGGTAGTTTTGTTTCTCGGCTTGTTTGGCCAAGGTTCCAATGATATCGTCGGCCTCCATTCCGGAAATTTCTATGCATGGTATGTGCATGGCTTTCAACAGTTCTTGAATAATTGGGATGGACTGCCGTATCACGTCGGGAGTTTCGTCCCGGTTGGCCTTGTAATCTTCAAAAAGTTCACTGCGCTCGGCACTGCCGTCCTTGTCGAAACAAACCGCTAAATGGTCTGGTCGCTCCCGGCGAATCACATCAAATAGGGAGTTCATAAAGCCCATAATGGCACTGGTGTCTTGGCCCTTGCTGTTTATTCTAGGATTCTTGATAAGTGCGTAATACCCACGGAAAATCAAAGCGTACGCATCTAAGAGGAAAAGTCTTTTTTGGCTGGCCATATATTGTTTTTGAAGTTCTATTAATCGTGACTGTGGTAATAATCTTCCTTCCAAATACAATGCTTGTTTCGCACCGTTGGGAAGGATTGGTTTGTTCGCGACGGAACAGTCACCGAGTCTTCTTTTCAAAAGTAAAAATTAGCGAGGAAAAATAGAGGGTTTCTCGATAAAATAACAACACGAGTTCAGATTGAAGTGTTGAAGGTGCTGGAAATAAGAAAAGCCACCACAGTTGTGGTGACTTTTCGCCCCAAATTTGATCGGTCAGCCAATGGCTGATCAACCTACTTATGTAGCGCTAAAGTAATAAAAATATGGGAAAAATAGAGTGCGAACAGTGCAATACTTGATAAAATACGTACTTATACGTAGTTTGGGCAAGATAGTTTGGCTTCATTATTGCTTTAGAAAGGTATCTTAGAGCACGCTGCGCGCCGATACCTGTCGGTTGTTGCCCTCTGAATAATGCATCATTGAAAAACCGGCGTGAATGCAATAGGCCCCCATTTCGCCCGCTTTGTTCAAAGCGATATAAGCCACTTGAAAATTTCTGTAGTTTGGATTTCTACTGGTAATGCGATGCACAGCCTCTTCGCAGGCCTGTTGGGGGGTATGGCCCTGGCGCATAAGCTCAACAATGAGAAAACTGCCCACCGTTTTCATAATTTCCTCGCCCATACCTGTAGCAACCGCGCCACCAATTTCATTATCCACAAAAAGGCCGCTGCCAATAATGGGCGAATCGCCTACTCGGCCTTTCATCTTATAGGAAAGACCAGAGCTACTGCACGCCCCCGCTATGTCACCGTTTGAATCGATTGCGAGCATACCGATGGTATCGTGATTTTCGATATTGATAATTGGTTTGTACTCGCTGGTTTTCAACCATTCTTCCCACTGTTTTTTTGCGCTTTCGGTGAGCAATTTTTCTTTTTTAAATCCGTGAGCGTAAGCAAGAGCTTCCGCCCCTTGGGCAGCGAGCATAACGTGCGGCGTTTTTTCCATTACGATTTTGGCAAGTGCCGCTACGTGCGTAATATTCTCAACACATACTACTGCACCGCAATCTCCGTTTGGAGCCATGACGCAGGCATCGAGCGTCACATTACCCTCGCGGTCGGGTGTGCCTCCTTTACCTACCGTCGTATTTTTTAAATTGGCCTCTTCCACAGAGACGCCCTCCACGACTGCATCGAGTGCAGGCATACCGGCCTCGAGTGCCTTGCCCGCCGTTAAGGAGGCTTTTGCGAAGGCCCAAGTGCATATAGCTGTAGGAGGGGTTTTAGAAGAGGTTTTCATAATACGGGTATTAGTCGAAGATTTAGTTGTTGCTTCCAGAACATCCGCCCATGGAAGAAAAAGAATGCTAAGGCCGCTTACAGCGCTTTTTTCCAAAAACCTTCTCCGTTTCATACCCCAATGTAAAAAATTGTTCGATGCCCCCCGTGAAAACAGTTAAAAAAAAAGCAAATTGGAAACCAACCAATCTAAAACACAGTATCTTTAGGCGCTTCTTAAGAAGAATAAGGTATGCGCTGGATTATTTTCATTGTTATTTACATTTTAATAGACCTATATGCGTTTCAAGCGATTCGCACCCTCACCCGCAACGGTTGGTTATATGCCGGCTACATTTTCTTTTCTGTTGCGGTACTCGCCGCCTTGATCTATCAGCTCAATTTTAGCGAGACCAAACGGGTGATGGCCCCTGGCAGCATGTACGTTTTTGGTTTCTTCCTCGTGCTGCTGGTACCAAAACTTATCATCGTGGTTTTCATGTTCGGAGAAGATATCGTTCGGCTTTTTGTAGGCCTGTTCTCAAAGATAGGGGGAAGCGACGAAGGTTTCTATATGCCCTCGCGCAGAAAGTTTATAAGTACTGTTGCCTTAGGTTTGGCCGCCATACCGTTTGCATCCTTACTCTATGGAATGTACCGCGGAAAGTACAATTATAAGGTGCTGAAATACGCCTTGGAGTTCGACGATCTGCCCGATGAGTTTGACGGTTACACCCTAACACAAATAAGCGACATCCATAGCGGCAGTTTTGATAATGCCCATAAAATTGAATACGCCGTAAACCTCATTAACAAACAGCAAAGCGATATTATCGTATTTACAGGCGATTTGGTAAACAATGTGGCTGCCGAAATGGACCGGTGGAAAGACCTTTTCGGAACATTGCAGGCTAAGGACGGCGTGTATTCTGTACTGGGCAATCACGATTACGGGGATTATGTAAATTGGGAAAGCCAAACGGCCAAGGAGGAAAACTTGGGCAAGCTGAAGAAGATACAACGGGAAATGGGATGGAACCTTCTTCTAAACGAACACGCTCACATACACCGTAGCGAAAGTCGAATCTCATTGGTAGGCGTAGAGAATTGGGGCGAAGGCGGCTTTAAGAAAGCGGGCGATTTGGAACGCGCTACCGTAGGATTGACCAAAGACGATTTCAAGATACTGCTAAGCCACGATCCATCACACTGGCAAGCAAAGGTAAAGCAAGACCCAAAGCACTTCCAGCTTACCTTGAGCGGCCATACGCACGGGATGCAGTTTGGCATCGAAATTCCCGGATGGATTAAGTGGAGCCCGGTAAAATACCGATATGAAAATTGGGCGGGCATCTATGAAGAGTTGGGTCGCTACCTGAATGTGAACCGCGGTTTCGGATATTTGGGCTATCCGGGTAGGGTAGGCATCTGGCCGGAGATTACGGTTATTAAACTGAAAAAAAGGCGCCAACTCGCATAATAAACGGGAAATGCTATATTTGTATAACAATTGTTCACGAAATACTTTAGGTAGATGTCTAAATTTGGAGAATTAATTGAAACAAAAGTCCCTGTCCTTTTGGACTTCTACGCAGAGTGGGACGATGCCAGCAACACGATGCATCCGGTACTTCGGGATGTAGCCGCAGCCCTGGGCGACAAAGCGCGTGTCATCAAAATAGATGTTGATAAAAACCAAGAGCTTGCCGAAGCGTTGCGCGTAAAAGGGCTTCCCACGTTGATGATCTACAAAAATGGCGAAATGAAATGGCGCCAGAGCGGGGAGCAAGATGCAAATACCTTAATTGGCTTGATAAAGGAATACGTGTAACAAACGTTTCTAATTTCCACAATTTTTTCCGCTTCGTCCCTCCATTTTGTGAGCCTCACAATAATTACACTCTTTCTAAGGAGCTATCTTATAGCGACCTTAAAAAAATTCTTACAAAAAATTTAAAAATTAACGTTTAAATGTGTAATTTATACGCCAACGTGTATATATTCGCGCAGTTTTTAGGGATGCCACGTAGGCAATCCTTTCAGTATTATTGTTTTAGTATTAACCTCACAACTCCCCAAGTTATGAAACCTAATTACCTACTCACGGTATTTGCCGTATTTGTTATTTTCTCTTTTTCTTCGGCTCAAGTGGGCATCGGAACTGTAACGCCAGAGGCATCTTCTATGCTCGACATTCAATCTACTACCAAAGGATTGTTGGCGCCTCGAATGACCACGGCACAGCGAAATGCTATTGCGAGTCCGGCGGAATCACTTTTGGTGTTCGATACCGATGCCGACGCCTTCTTTTTCTACAGTAACACTACCAGTTCGTGGACTAAGCTCAACAATGCTGTGGCCGACAAGCGGAACAATTACAAGCTGGTAAAATCGGCGGCCGATTTGGCTCCAGAGCTGACTGCTGGAGGCGGCAGTAAGTACTTGCTTAATGCGAATACCTTGTATGAGATCAATGGAACGATAAACTTAACCGCGCCCATCGACTTAAACAACGCTTACGTATCTGGATTGGATGCGAATGAAGATATTTTAACAAGGGCCTCTGGACCTATCTTTCAAGGAACAACAGGTGGAAGTATTCGCAACGTAACTCTTACCGGCGGCGGTTCTGCTTTTGCAATAACAGGAGGTTCTTCGCTTCTTGTTCAAAATACAATTGTGGCAAATTTCCCCAGCGTTGGGTCTATTGCAAATGTTGGCCTCTATTTTGGGAATATTGTACAATTTTTAGGAAACAGTAGTGGCATCACGTATACTTCTATTGATAATTTATTGTTGAACAATCAAGCCTGGTTGGCCTCCAATGGAGGCACTTTTGAAACGTTTACAGGGTCGTTCGGACTCATTGAAAAGGTAAGCGGCTTCAGCACAGTGGATGGCTCGGACATAGCGATAGACGTTAGCTCGAATCCTAATGTTGGTAAAGGAGTTTTGTTGGGAACTGTTTTTAACGGATCAACTTCCAATACAACTGGTTATGTTAACGAATACACCGCGGCTAACACATATACTGGCTATAACTTTTCTAATTCCTGGACTGTGAATGCTCCGGGTATTCCTAGGGAAAGCGATGACGTGGCTACAGGAAATCTCTACTATAATTCTTCGAGCGTAGTGAATGTGACTAATACTTCTGCATTTAAATTACCAGTTAACACAGATGGAATCAGACTTTTTAGGACTGCTGAGGGCACTGGGGTCAACAGTGAAAATCGTCTTGTTTACAAAGGCGAGGGAAGAAGAGCTTTAAATGTCTTTGCCAGCATCTCATTTACCGCAACTTCAGGAACTCGTTTTGCTTTTTCAATATATAAGAATGGCACAATGGTTACAGGTACTGAAGTTATTATCGACGTTTTGCAAACTAACCAAAGGCAGTCTGTTCCAGTTATCGGTACTGTAAGTGTGAACAAAGACGAATATATTGAAATATGGGTACAGAAACTTTCGACGGGTAGTGAACAATTATTAGTGACCTCCTACAACTTACTCGTTAATTAAAAAATACTATAATATTGTTCCAAAACCTTCGGTAAAACATACCGAAGGTTTTTTTCTGCCTTTAGGCTATCGTGAAACACAACGATTGTCCCTGGCGATAGGTTTTGAGATACATTTTGGTAGCATTGCAGTGGGGAAATAGAAGCATCAAAATCATAGCTCAGCACGGTCCACATTATTATATCATAGCCCATTGCATTCAACGCGCGGGCTTGGCGGTGGGTTATTCTTCCGTAAGGGGGTCTAAAAAGTTTCCGCCTTTCGGTTTGTTCCCTTAAGCCTGCTTCCAGCATCTGGCTTTCGGCGGCCATCACATTTTCCAAGTACAATTTAGTAGGGGTCTTCCAGCCGTTGAGGTGATTTTGGGTATGGTTGCCCACCGTATGGCCTTCGGCAAGAATGCGCGAAAAGATTTCTGGATGCTTGCGGATATTGTCGCCTATGCAAAAAAAGGTTGCTTTTACGCCCTGCGCCTTCAGCAGGTCTAGCACCCACGGGGTCACCTCGGGGATGGGGCCATCGTCAAAAGTTAGGTGCACCCGGTCGCATTCAGGAAAATCCCAAATTCGCTTGGGATAAACCCAGCGCAGCAACTTGGGCGTTGTAACCCACATCATCAATACTCTTCTATGGCCTCAATCACTTCTTCGGTCAACGTATCTTGAAAAATTTCGGCGGTATCATCCTGTTGCAATTTTTGTTCAACATCTACCCCTTCATTGGTATTGTAGAAATGACGGAACAGTCTAATGTAGTCGTTAAATTTCTGCGCTTCCTCACGGGCAAAAGATTCTTCGTCCATCACGATGGCGATGTCCACCAGGCTTCGGTAGCGCTCCATGGTACTGATAATCTCATCGGCAATGGGGTACTGTCTGTTCACTTTGAGACCGCTGTAATACTGTAACTTCTCCTGGTAAATTTTCACCACAGAATGGTACACCTCCCGGGCTTTCTCTGGGGCTCCTACTTCGTAAAAGCCTAAAACGTAGGGTTCTAGGAGCGAATAGTATTCAAAATACTTCACGGGCATCTTCTCCATGGCCAAATCGAGTACATTTTCTGCCTTTTCCTTCTTGCCTTCGTTTAATAGGGCCTCGGCCAAACGCGCTAGGTTGCTTCGGTAGGTAATACCGTTTCTACGGGTTTCGGTATCGTGATAGATGTCTGGGCTTCCGCTGTTGCCCCAATCCCATTTCATCACAATATCGTACATTTTTTCGGTATCGATACGACCCATATCAAAGGGGTTGCGCTTGTCTAGCGGGGTTTTAATGGGCACCAATTTGTACACGACCCCATCGAGCTGGAGATAATCTTTCATATGCAAATACGCCTCGTCCTCAAAACTGCCGCCGCTGAAGTATATAGGTCGCTCCCAATTGTTGTTCGCAATGATATCGAGCATTAAAAGTTTGTTTTTATAGACAATATCGCTTTTAAGGTTTATGTACACGCTGTCGACGATTTTGTCTGCATCTTCGGCTGCCACAATCCCGTTGCGCAGCACAGCTTCCTTATCGACAGGAATGCTGATAACCTTTGAGGGGAAGATGTTGATTTTCTGTCCGCTTTGCATCTCCACCTTGGTAGCCGGACTATCGTCTGCTACAAAATTCATCCAAGTTTTTATGTCTACCGTATCTTTCGTGGTTTTTTGGTAGATCACGTAATCGCGGGTTCCGTAGGAATATTTATCGTGTGTTAACTGCGAAGGGATGGGGTCGCTTGTGTAGGCCTTTTTCTTCATATCATCTATGTACCAATCGGTGGCGAATAGACTGGTATTGATAATTCGAACATCTTGGCGGTACCCTTCGATGCCTTGTGCATACCAAAGGGCAAAGGTGTCGTTATCACCAATGGTGAAGAGGATGGCATTTTCATCGACTGAGTCTAAGTACATTTTGGCCATGGACTGGGCGGTATACCGGTTGGAACGATCGTGGTCGTCCCAGTTTTGGGTAGCCAACAATACGGGAGCAGCCAAGGTAGTAACGCCTAAAACAAGGGGTAGGGCAACCTTTGGGGTAATGTATTCCCGCGCCATATCGTAGAGGGCATAAACGCCAAATCCTATCCACATGGCAAATACATAAAAGGAACCTACTAGGGCATAGTCCCTTTCGCGTGGTTCGAATGGTCGTTCGTTAAGATAGATCTTGAGGGCCAAACCGGTAAAGAGAAAAAACACCAGCAGGACCCAAAAATTCTTAGGATCTTTCTTCGCTTGAAACACTATGCCCATTATACCTAAGATAAGCGGCAGGAAGTAGTAGGTGTTTCGAGCTTTGTTGGAGGCCACATCGGAAGGAAGGTTTTCTTGCGATCCTAGTCTAATCGCATCGATAAAGTCGATACCGCTTAGCCAATTGCCGTGCAAATCGTCTCCTTGACCCTGTACATCGTCCTGTCTTCCGGCAAAATTCCACATAAAATAGCGCCAGTACATATACCCAAATTGGTGCTGGAACATAAATTGCATATTCTGCCAAAATGTTGGCGGCTGTACGTCTAAAAAGGGGCCAAAATCTTTTAGGAAGGCGTGGTAATCGTCTGCTTCTACCACTCCTTTGTTGTAAGCTTCCCTAAAGCGCGAAACCTCTTCTACCAATCGAGGCTCGCCGGTGTAGTCGGGCTTTATGGAAAATTCCAGGCCATTGGTGTAGTTCAGGTAATTTGCCGCATGCTCTAAACTCCACATTCTAGGAAATGCGACTTTATGGTCATCATCGTAGTTGGGAGCTGCATTTTTAAAATTATTGACAATTACGTATTTCCCTTTTTCCTCGTCCTTTTCATACTTTGGTTTTTCATCCTTATAAGGATTGTCGTCGTCGATGCCCGCATAAACCTCTGTGAATTGAGGTCCGTAGAAAAGATGCGTTTCTGGATACTGCTCACGGTTGTAATAGGCTAACAGTTCGCGGGCATTGTTGGGGTTGTTCTCGTTGATTACGGTCCCAGCATTGGCACGTACTGGCAGCATAAGCCAGCTTGAAAATCCAATGAATATGAACAATATGCACAACAATAACGTATTGAGCTGCACATAGTTTTTTTTACGGGTACGCTTTAGCCCAAAATAGAATAGTGCAATGAACAGCAGCGCCGCAATGATTGTACCTGAATTGAACGGAAGGCCCACTGTATTGACAAAGAAAATTTCTGAAGCGCTGAAGAACTTCATCGTCATAGGCAGGAGTAGTTTGAAGATAAACAATAGCACGGCCACGGTAACGATGAGGGCCACGATAAAGTTTTTAACGGTAATCTTCTGGTAGTTCTTGAAAAAATACAAAAATCCAATGGCGGGAATCGTTAGCAGCGCCATAAAATGCACCCCAAACGATAACCCGATAATGAAGGAGATTAAAATCACCCAGCGGTCGCCCCGCGGGGTGTTCATCTCACGCTCCCACCGAAGGGCGGCATAGAATAAAATCGCCAACAGGAAATTGGCCATGGCATATACCTCTGCTTCTACCGCATTAAACCAAAAGCTATCGGTAAATGCGAAGGCGAGCGAGCCAACGGCCGCACTTCCCAAGATGGCAATTTGGATATTCTTGGTGATTGCTTCCTGTATCTCAACCACCTTCTGAATAAGAATAGTAAGCGACCAGAACATAAAAAGAATGGTAAAGGCACTTGCAAACACCGACATGAGGTTAATGGTAAGTGCTATGTTGGTAGCCTCCATGGCAAATATCGAGAAGAACGCACCAAGCAGCTGGTACAAAGGAGCCCCTGGAGGGTGGCCTACTTCAAGGTTGCTAGCGGTAGTTATGTATTCGCCAGCATCCCAAAAACTGGCTGTTGGCTCTACGGTGAGCCAGTAGGTAAGAAGTGCGATGGCAAAAACCGTCCATCCCAAAATGTTGTTCCATGCGTTGTAGTTGAAAGAACCCATATGCGCTTACGTAAATTTGATGTGGCGAATTTACTAATAAATATCTAGCTGGCTGCCATAAATAGTCTTAACGCCATTTGGCTGTAGATATTTCAAAAAAAGGTTTGCAAGCATTTTTTCGGAAATTTGTTTGTGCAAGCCAAACTTTGTATTAAATTTGCACCCGCATTATGGTATTGGCCCATGGTGTAACTGGCAACACGTCTGATTTTGGTTCAGAAGAGTCTAGGTTCGAGCCCTAGTGGGCCAACAACAATTTAAATCCTGCATGGTCGTGCAGGATTTTTTTATTCTGAAAGGAAAGGGGATATTCAATTTCAAACAAGCGCTTGAAAATTTCGCCTTTATATTCCCTCTCAATTTAGAAGATTAATTTTGGTCCTTGTTGATTGGAATACTTTCGGATAAAAGCCGCCAAGTAAAGCCTGTTTCAGAGGTAGCATCAAGATCGAAAACCGAGTAATAGCGAATCACTTCATCGGGAACTTCCGGATTGTTTTTCAAAATGTGCGCAATGGTATCTGGCCTATTGCTCTTATGAACTGCGAAACCATTCGTCAATGCAATCCAACGATTTTCCTTAAGCACGAAGGGAAAATACTTGTAAAAATTCTTGTCCTTAAGATGGGCCCGTAGCAAAAGCACCTCGCGATCGTAGCCGGATAGCATCAAGATATGTAAAGAACCCCCAACAGTTTTTGGAACCGAGATTTGAGGATACACTTCATCTTCAAAGCCTATAATAGTACTGGATGTGCTCGTATCGATGTTTTTTATGTACGCGTAGAATGGAGCTCTGTTAGGAGTAAATGCCCCCGTTACGGCGGTAGGTGGCTTTTCCAAGGCAGGTGTTCGCGCTGGAATGGGATCTGCAACGGTAGGCCCAATAACAGTTTTGTCGGTTTTGCCGTTAGGACTGCCACAGGCACAGCAAACGACCAAAAGAAATAGGAACCATTGCCGCATATTAGATTTTAAAGGTGATTACCGGCATATTGGCGTGGTTCACCAAATCTTCACTAATACTACCATTGAAAAAATGTGATAGTCCTTTGCGGCCGTGGGTACTTAGCCCGACCAAATCGGAGTGGTTTTCCCTTGCAAAAGACAGGATGCCTTTTTCCACACTGCTATCATTGTACACGTGTAGCGATATATTCTTTAAGTCCATCCCATCTATAAAGCGTTCCATCATTTTGTATGCCTGATGGCTGGTCTTGAATCCTGCCGGGGTGTTTATGTAAAGCAAATGTGTTTTGGCCCCGAGCGTGTTCGCAAATTCATACGCCTTTTTGAATGGCGCTTTGCATTCGTCTGTACAATCACTGGCAAACACAAAATCTTTTACCTGAAAATTTGGTCGGTCGTTTTTTATGACCAGCACGGGTATCTGTGAAGTGCGCACCACTTTTTCCGCATTGCTGCCCACGAACATTTCCTTAAATCCGCTCGCCCCGTGGGAGCCCATGATAACCAAGTCGATGTCGTTGGAGGCTACGGCCTTTTTAATGTCCTCGTAGATTTCATCATTGCCAATGGCTTCGTGAATTTCTATGTCCTGCAGGTAAGGCTTTTCTAGCAATTCGGCAAAATGTTGTTCGGCCAATTTTATAAAATAGATCGACTGTGGCAAGCTACCAGCGTTGCCCGAGGTGGCCAGGTGCAGGGGCATTTCAACCGAATGCAGTAGATAAAGGGCGCAATCGTGCTTTGAGGCTAGTTGGGCAGCGACTTTAAGGGCGTTTTCAGCCTGTACGGAAAAATCGGTTGGGACTAAAATTCGTTTCATGCGATGCAACGGATTAAGGAAGTTATTTAGTACCATTAAGATACGAAAATAAATCGCGCCAGTTCGGTTTTTTTAATACTAAAAAATGTACTATATTTGCACCAAATTACTCAAGCAACTAGCCGAGGGGACGAAAAGTCCCCTCTTTTTATAGAAAAAATTTTATGCGCGAGAAAGTAGAACAACTAGTACAACAGGCGTTGGAAAACAACCCCTCCTTGTTTTTGTTGGATCTTAACGTGAGCGATGCCAACCACATTCGGGTGGTAATCGATGGGGACAACGGTGTTACCGTAGAAGATTGTATGAACGTAAGCAGGGAGATTGAGCACAACCTAGATCGCGACGAAGTAGATTTTTCGCTCGAGGTGATGTCCGCAGGGGTTTCAGAGCCGTTACAGCTCACGCGCCAATACCGAAAGAACATGGGCCGTACCCTTAAGGTGCGAACCCAGGAAGGTAAGACTATAGAGGGCACGGTGGCCAAGGTGACCGATGAAGCCGTTACGCTTCAATGGAAGGCTCGAGAGCCGAAGCCGGTGGGCAAGGGAAAGCATACCGTTCAAAAAGAGGCCGTGTTGCCCTTTGGCGATATAGCCGAAGCAAAAGTGATGATAACATTTTAATTAATTGATGATATGGAAAACTTAGCGTTAATTGATTCTTTTTCAGAATTTAAGGATGACAAGCTCATTGACAGAGTAACGCTGATGGCGATACTGGAAGATGTTTTCAGAAATGCCCTGAAGAAAAAATATGGCAGCGACGATAATTTCGATATTATCATCAATCCAGATAAAGGAGACTTGGAAATTTGGAGAAACCGTGTGGTAGTAGCCGATGGTGAGGTGGAGGATGAGAACGAGGAGATTTCGCTTAGCGCGGCTCGTAAAATCGAGCCCGATTTTGAAATTGGTGAAGATGTTTCAGAAGAGGTGAAATTGATCGATTTGGGCCGCCGTTCTATCTTAGCACTGCGCCAAAACTTGATATCCAAGATTCACGAGCACGACAATACAAACATCTACAAGCAGTTTAAAGAGCTTGAAGGCGATATCTATACCGCAGAGGTGCACCATATTCGCCACCGTGCCGTTATTTTGCTCGATGATGAGGGCAATGAGATTATTCTGCCGAAAGACAAGCAAATTCCGTCCGATTTCTTCCGGAAAGGAGATAATGTTCGCGGTATCATAGAAAGCGTAGAGCTTAAGGGCAACAAGCCCACCATTATCATGTCGCGAGCCTCCCCACTGTTTTTGGAAAAGTTGTTCGAGCAGGAAATTCCAGAGGTGTTCGACGGGCTAATTACCGTGAAGAAAGTGGTTCGCATTCCTGGGGAAAAGGCCAAGGTTGCGGTAGATTCTTACGATGACCGCATCGACCCGGTAGGGGCCTGCGTAGGTATGAAAGGAAGCCGTATTCACGGTATCGTGCGCGAATTGGGCAATGAAAATATAGACGTAATCAACTATACCAATAACCTGCAGCTATTTATAACCCGTGCACTAAGCCCGGCAAAGGTTACCACCATAAAAATAAACGAAGAAACCAAGCGTGCCGAGGTGTTGTTGCGTCCCGAGGAAGTTTCTAAGGCCATTGGCCGTGGCGGACACAACATTCGCTTGGCGGGCCAGCTTACGGGCTACGAGATAGACGTACTGCGCGAAGGTGCCGAAGAAGATGTGGAATTGAAAGAATTCTCTGATGAAATAGAAGAATGGATCATTGCAGAATTCCAAAAAATAGGCCTCGATACCGCCAAGAGCGTACTGGAATATGATGTAGCCGACTTGGTGAAACGAACCGATTTGGAGGAAGAGACCATACGGGAGGTAATTAGTATATTGAGAGAAGAATTTGAAGAGTAGTAAAAAGTTTAACTACTTTTACGCATAATTAAAAGAATAACAGGATAGCATTTATATGGCTGAAGTAAAAACAATGAGGCTCAACAAAGTACTGCGCGAATTCAACATCTCGCTGGACCGTGCCGTGGAACACCTAAGTTCCAAGGGGTACGAGGTGGACGCACGTCCCACTACCAAGATATCAGATGAGGAGTACCAAGTGCTTTTTGACGAATTTCAAACCGATAAGAGCAAGAAAATCGAGTCTAAGGAAGTGGGTGAGGAGAAGCGAAAGGAGAAAGAAGAGCTTCGCTTGGCCCGCGAGCGCGAATTGGAGGAGAAAGAGCGCAAGGAAGCCTCAAAAGTTATCAAGGCCGAAGCCAAATTGAGCGGTCCTAAGCAGGTAGGTAAAATAGACCTCGATGCCGCTGGCAAGAAAAAAGAGGAGAAGCCTGCCGAGGCTCCCACTCCAGAACCTGAAACCGAAACGGCCCAAGAGGAAAAACCCGTAGCAGAGGCCTCAAAGGCCGAAGAAAAGTCCGAGCCTGCGGAGCAGGTTGAAAAACCGTCGGAAAGCAAGGAAGCCGCACCTACGCCCACCGAAACCAAAAAGGAGGAGCCCGCCAAGAAAGAAACTGCCGAGAAGGAAGCGCCAGCTGAAAAATCGGAAACCGTGGCGACCCAATATAAGAAATTGGAAGGCCCTAACTTTACTGGCGAAAAGATTGACCTTTCTAAATTCAAGAAGCCCGAAAAGAAAAAGGATAAAAAGGACGACGACAAGAACAAGCGCAGTCGCAGGCGTCGTATTACCAAAGATACCACCAAGGGCGGCGGAAACTTTAAAAATAATAAGGGCCGAAAGGGCCGTGCCAATACCCCAAAAGAGGAGCCCAGCGAGGAAGAAGTACAAAAGCAGGTACGGGAAACCCTCGAAAAACTTCAAGGGAAATCCTCAAAAGGGAAAGGTGCCAAATACCGTCGCGAAAAGCGCGATAGCCACCGACAGAAAACAGAAGACGAACTGGCACAACAGGAACAGGCAAGCAGTTTGCTGAAGGTAACCGAATTTGTTACCGTAAGCGAAGTTGCTACCATGATGAACGTTCCCGTTACCAAGGTCATCTCTGCCTGTATGTCGTTAGGCATGATGGTAACTATGAACCAGCGACTCGACGCCGAAACCCTTTCAATCGTTGCCGATGAATTTGGTTTTGAAGTGGAATTTGTCACTGCCGATATCGAGGAGTCGAAACCACGCCAAGAAGATGCCGCAGAAGATTTAGAACCACGCGCACCTATTGTTACCGTTATGGGTCACGTAGACCACGGTAAAACATCGTTGTTAGATTACATTCGGGAAGAAAATGTGATCGCCGGCGAATCAGGTGGCATTACTCAGCACATCGGGGCGTACGGAGTTGAACTGGAGAGCGGTCAAAAAATTGCATTTCTCGATACACCAGGTCACGAGGCGTTTACCGCAATGCGGGCACGGGGTGCACAGGTTACCGACCTTGCGATTATCGTAATCGCGGCAGATGATGACATTATGCCGCAAACCAAAGAGGCCATTAGCCACGCGCAAGCAGCTGGCGTGCCTATTGTGTTTGCCATCAATAAAGTAGATAAGCCAACCGCCAATCCAGACAAGATCAAGGAAGGGCTCGCCAGTATGAACTTATTGGTAGAAGACTGGGGCGGTAAAATTCAATCGCACGATATTTCTGCCAAAACCGGGCAGGGTGTTAATGAATTGCTTGAAAAAGTGCTACTGGAAGCAGAACTGCTCGAACTGAAGGCCAACCCCAACCGTGCCGCCAATGGTACGGTGGTAGAAGCCTATCTCGACAAGGGTCGGGGGTATGTCTCGACCGTTTTGGTACAGGGCGGAACCTTGAAGATTGGAGATTACGTTTTGGCGGGTCAGCACCACGGGAAAATCAAGGCCATGCAAGACGAACGTGGTAAGAATGTTCAGGAAGCAGGTCCTTCTACTCCCGTTTCGATCTTAGGATTGGACGGCGCTCCTCAAGCGGGCGACAAGTTCAATGTATATGAAGATGAGCGCGAGGCCAAGGATATTGCCAACAAGCGCACGCAGTTGCAACGAGAGCAATCGGTACGGACACAGCGCCACATCACGCTAGACGAAATAGGTCGCCGTATCGCCCTGGGCGACTTCAAGGAATTGAACATTATCTTGAAAGGAGACGTAGACGGTTCTGTGGAAGCTTTGACCGATTCGTTCCAAAAACTATCTACGGAAGAAATACAGGTGAATATCATCCACAAGGGTGTAGGGGCCATTACCGAAAGCGATGTACTGTTAGCCTCGGCTTCAGATGCCATTATTATTGGCTTTAACGTGCGACCTATGGGCAACGCCCGTCAAATTGCTGATAAGGAAGAAATCGACATCCGTACCTATTCTATCATCTACGATGCCATCAACGACGTGAAGGATGCGATGGAAGGCATGCTTTCCCCAGAGATGAAGGAGGAAATCACCGGAAATGCAGAGATACGCGAAACCTTCAAGATTTCGAAGGTGGGAACCATTGCAGGATGTATGGTCACCAGCGGAAAAATATACCGCAACTCAGGCATTCGCCTAATTCGCGAGGGCGTTGTGGTCTATACCGGTGAGCTGGCCTCCTTGAAGCGTTTTAAAGACGACGTAAAGGAAGTTTCGAAAGGGTACGACTGCGGTATGCAAATCAAGAACTATAACGACATCCGGGAGGGCGATATCATCGAGGCCTTCCAAGAGGTGGCCGTTAAGAAGAAATTGTAGGGCATCCTGCAACGGTATTTTTGAATCATCCCGAAGATCCTTTCTTCGGGATGATTTTTTTAGGACTCGATTTGGCATTTCGGTATGCCTCTCTACTTCTATTCGTATATTTGTCTCTATGAATGAACACCTAGATCCTACCGGAGAGCATTTTACCCCTCAGGAGTTGGATATTGAGAAACAGCTACGGCCTCTATCTTTCGAAGATTTCACCGGGCAGGATCAAGCTTTGGAAAATCTGCAAGTTTTCGTACAGGCCGCCAACCAGCGTGCCGAGGCCCTAGACCATACCCTATTTCACGGGCCACCGGGACTGGGAAAAACTACCCTGGCCCATATTCTGGCCAACGAATTGGAAGTGGGGATAAAAGTTACTTCGGGCCCTGTGCTGGACAAGCCGGGCGACCTCGCCGGGTTGCTTACCAACCTCGAGCCACGAGACGTGCTGTTCATAGATGAGATACATCGCCTTAGTCCTGTAGTAGAGGAGTATCTCTATTCGGCCATGGAAGATTATAAAATCGATATTATGATCGAAACCGGGCCCAACGCCCGCACTGTACAAATAAACCTAAACCCTTTTACCCTTGTAGGCGCCACAACACGTTCTGGTTTGCTTACGGCACCAATGCGAGCTAGGTTTGGGATTGCTTCGAGGCTTAACTATTACACCACTGAACTGCTCACTACCATTGTGCAGCGCAGTGCGAGCATTTTGCAAGTGCCCATTACTATGGAGGCCGCTATCGAGATTGCGGGCCGAAGTCGCGGTACGCCACGCATTGCCAACGCGCTTTTGCGACGGGTGCGCGATTTCGCACAGATTAAGGGCGATGGCACTATCGACATCCAAATTTCAAAATTTGCCTTGAAACAACTAAACGTAGATGCGCACGGCCTCGATGAAATGGATAACAAGATTCTCACTACTTTGATCGAAAAGTTTAAGGGTGGTCCGGTGGGTATCACAACCCTGGCGACGGCAGTTTCAGAAAGTGGCGAAACTATCGAGGAAGTGTACGAACCGTTTTTGATCCAGCAAGGTTTTATCGTGCGAACTCCCCGAGGCCGAGAGGTTACAGAAGCGGCTTATCGGCACCTCGGCAAGATTCGGGGTGGTTCCCAAGGCGGACTTTTTTAAGATGCCCTTATAGGCCTTATGGGGGAATGCCCATCCAAACGATTTTATTATGTCCAAAAATTCCATACCTACTGTTCCCTTATACCGGTTTTTGCTGCACTCGCTGGAAATACTGAAGAACCCCATCCCCTTTCACCATGAAAATTTCAGAAGGCACGGTGATACCTTTCGGTTAATGATCGGTTTTAAGAAATCGGTAGTGTTTTCCAGAGATGCCGGTTTCTTGCAATATGTACTTCAAAAAAACCAGCGCAACTATACCAAAAGCTCCATACAAACCGAAGATCTTGCCAAGTATGTGGGTAAGGGATTGCTCACTTCCGAAGGAGATCTTTGGAAGAAACAGCGCAGGCTCATCCAACCCGCATTCCATAAAAAGCAGTTGGCCAATCTCCTAGAAACGATGCGGGCGACCATTGCTGCCGAGCTTGCAACGATTCGTACTGGGACGCCCTTCGATATTTTTCCGGTATTTAATAATTTGGCTTTTCAGGTAGTTGCTAAGGCGCTCTTTAGCGGTGGGGTTTCGCCAGAACAAATTGAACGGCTACAATATATAACGGAAACAGCCCAAAAAATGCTGGTGCGCGAGTTGCGCCAGCCTTATCTGCACGGCTGGTTTAAGATGAGCGGCACACTTCAAAAGCATCTCGATCTTACCGAGGAGGCCCGCCAAATCCTTTCGCAGCTGGTTGCTACACGCAGAAACGCGACAACGCGAGAAGATGATTTGCTCAATATGTTGCTCGATGCACGGTACGAAGACGGCAACGCTATGGACGAACGCCAACTGCTCGATGAGATTTTGATTCTCTTCACGGCCGGCCACGAAACCACAAGTAATGCACTCACCTTTACGTGTGAGCTTTTGGCCCGGCATACACAATACCAAGAGCTGATTTTAGAGGAAGTGCAAAAGGCCCATCGGGAATCCGATACGCTCATGGAATTTTTGAAGCGGTGTGAGCTAACCACTCACGTTATAGAAGAATCTATGCGTCTCTACCCTCCGGCCTATTTTATCGACAGGGTGCCTTTGGAGGATGACTGTTATGATGGAATGCACATTGAAAGAGGGACATCGCTATTATTTGCGGTACACGAGATACATAAGAATGCCAAGTTTTGGGAAGAGCCCTTAACCTTCAAGCCAGAACGTTTTGGGGCTGGGCCCTCGGTGAGTTATTCTGCCTTTTACTATCCCTTTGGTGCTGGGCCTCGAATGTGCATTGGAAATAATTTTGCCATGTACGAGATGGTGTTGGCGGTAGCGCATTTGGTGGCGCATTATGCCATCGAGAGGAAGGAAGCTCCTATCAAGATTACTCCCCTAATTACCCTAAAGCCGAAGGACGCCGTGCTGGTTTTCCGCCAGCGATAGTACGGCAATACCTACCTTTGTATCGGGTTTAATAAAACGATATGCTGAATACCACAAAATACACACAAATGATCAAGGCCGAGGCAAAACGGCTTGGATTTATGTCGTGCGGTATTAGTAAGGCCCAATTTCTGGAGGAAGAAGCCCCTAGGTTGGAAACGTGGTTGCACGAAGGTAGGCATGGACAAATGGGTTACCTGGAAAATCATTTCGACAAGCGGCTTGACCCTACCTTATTGGTTCCAGGTGCAAAAAGTGTGGTATCGCTCTTACTGAATTATTTTCCAGATAATTCCCAGCGGGAAGACACCTACAAAATTTCAAAATATGCTTATGGGCGCGATTATCATTTTGTAATTAAGGACAAGTTAAAGGAATTGCTCCATTTTATCCACGACAAAATTGGGACCGTACACGGCCGGGCGTTCGTAGATTCGGCGCCCGTGCTCGATAAAACTTGGGCCGCAAAAAGCGGCTTGGGCTGGATTGGCAAGAATAGCAACCTGCTTACCAAACAGGTAGGTTCTTTCTATTTTATTGCCGAATTGATTATCGATCTCGAATTGGACTACGATACTCCTGTGACAGATCACTGCGGAAGCTGTACCGCCTGCATCGACGCATGTCCCACACAGGCCATTATACAACCCTATGTGGTAGATGGAAGCAAGTGCATAAGTTATCTTACCATTGAACTGAAAGATGAGATACCCAACCAATTTGCAGGACAAATGGACAACTGGATGTTCGGGTGCGATGTTTGCCAAGATGTGTGCCCGTGGAATCGTTTCAGTAAGCCGCACAGTGAACCCTTGTTCCAGCCTAAACCTGAACTTCTTTCCAAATCGAAAGCCGAATGGCAAGAGCTTACCAAGGAGGTATTTCAAGAAGTGTTTCGGAAAAGTGCCGTTAAGCGAACCAAGTTCGAAGGGTTAAAACGCAACATCCGTTTTTTGGAAGAACCGGGCGAAGAATAGGGTTTCAGAAAAATAAGGCCCAAAATTTCCCCGTTCGATTTACAAACGTACCTTTGTATAACTTCAAAGAAAAAAGGCAAGTTTATGAGCAAGCAGAGCAGACGTAGAGAAGCGTTGGTATACCACGCAAAGCCAAAGCCCGGTAAGATACAAGTAGTTCCTTCAAAAAAATATGCCACCCAACGGGATCTTTCATTAGCGTATTCGCCAGGGGTAGCCGAGCCGTGCCTCGAAATAGAAAAGGAAACTAACAATGTTTACAAGTATACCAACAAAGGAAACCTCGTCGCGGTAATCTCGAATGGTACTGCGGTGCTTGGCTTAGGTAATATCGGTCCAGAGGCTTCAAAGCCCGTAATGGAAGGGAAAGGCCTGCTCTTTAAGATCTTTGCCGATATCGACGTATTCGATATTGAAGTGAATACAGAAAATATCGATGCTTTCGTCGAGACGGTTAAGAATATCTCGCCTACGTTTGGCGGTATCAACCTAGAAGACATCAAGGCTCCTGAAGCTTTTGAAATTGAGAGGCGCCTCAAGGAAGAATTGGACATCCCCGTGATGCACGACGACCAACACGGTACGGCCATCATCTCGGCCGCCGCGCTGCTCAACGCGCTAGAGCTAGCGGAAAAGAAAATTGACGAGGTTACTATCGTGATTAGTGGTGCTGGGGCGGCTGCGGTGTCGTGTACCAAGTTGTACAAGGCGTTTGGGGCCAAGGCAGAAAATATCGTGATGCTAGACAGTAAGGGGGTAATTCGCAAGGATAGGGAGAATCTTTCTGAAGAGAAGAGCGAATTCGCTACGCATCGAAAAATTGATACCCTGGAAGAGGCGATGAAAAATGCCGATGTATTTGTAGGGCTTTCCGTAGCCGATATCGTAAGCCCAGAGATGCTGAAGAGCATGGCTGACAATCCCATCGTATTTGCCATGGCGAATCCCGACCCGGAGATCGATTACGATCTTGCCATAAAAACACGCGAAGATATCATCATGGCCACGGGCCGAAGCGACCATCCCAACCAAGTGAACAACGTGTTGGGTTTCCCCTTTATCTTTCGTGGGGCGCTCGATGTAAGGGCCACCAAAATCAACGAAGCTATGAAAATGGCGGCAGTTGAAGCTTTGGCTGCCTTGGCGAAAGAACCCGTGCCAGAGCAGGTAAACATCGCCTATGGCGAAACCAAACTTAATTTTGGTAGGGATTATATCATTCCGAAGCCTTTTGATCCGCGGTTAATTGCCACCGTACCGCCTGCAGTTGCAAAAGCAGCTATGGAAAGCGGTGTAGCCCAAGAGGATATTACCGATTGGCCAAAATACCAAGATGAACTGTATGAGCGTATGGGTAGCGATAACAAGATCATTCGACTCTTGCTCAACAGGGCCCGCACCAATCCAAAGCGTATTGTATTTGCCGAAGCCGATCATCTAAATGTGCTCAAGGCAGCACAGATTGTACATGAAGAAGGAATAGGAAAACCCATATTGCTGGGCCGCAAGGAAATTATCTTGGAACTGATGCGTCAAATCGAATTCGACGATGAGGTTGAGATCATCGACCCAAAATCTGATGAGCAGGAGGAAAAACGTAATTACTACGCAGAAAAGCACTGGAAAAATCGACGCAGAAGCGGTATTAGCCTATACGATGCGAGGAGTTTGATGCGCGAACGGAATTATTTTGCCGCTATGATGGTGAATGAAGGCGATGCCGATACGATGATTTCGGGCTACTCGAGGGCGTATCCCGCGGTCGTGCGTCCCGTATTGGAAACTATTGGCCGGTTTGACGGTGTCGATAAGGTGGCGACTACCAACTTGATGCTTACAAAGCGCGGTCCGCTTTTTATTTCAGATACGTCCATCAATATCGACCCTACGGCCAAGGAGCTTGCAAAGATCGCCCAAATGACCAATTATACTATGAAGATGTTCGGACTTACGCCCGTTATAGCAATGATATCGTATGCCAATTTCGGCTCTTCGAAAGATCCGCACGCTACCAAGGTTAAGGAGGCGGTAGCGTATCTTCACCGGGTATGTCCAGATATGCACGTAGATGGCGAGTTGCAAAGCGATTTTGCCTTGAATCCCGAAATGCTTCAGAGCAAATTTCCCTTCAGCAAGTTGGCCGGGAGGAAGGTGAACGCGCTAATATTCCCAAACCTAGATTCAGCAAACAGCAATTACAAGCTGTTAAAGGAACTCAATAGTATAGAGTCTATTGGCCCCATTATGCTTGGTATGCGCAAACCGGTTCATATTCTGCAGTTGGGTGCGAGCGTAGAAGAAATCGTGAATATGGCAGCGGTATCGGTAGTCGATGCCCAGCAAAAAGAAAAGCGGGCGAAGGAGCAAGCTAAGCGTGTGCAAAACGAAGCATTTTAAAGGGTCAATTTCATATTGTTAAGGGTAGGCACTACGAATAATTATGCTATATTTGGCCCTTTAACATTTTTTAACGTATGATAACCCATATCGAGGGACGCTTGGTCGAGAAAAACCCTACCGATGTTGTAATTGATTGCAATGGCGTGGGCTACTTTATCAACATTTCGTTGCATACGTTTTCACAATTATCACCTTCTGAACATATAAAACTATTTACACATCTGCAGGTGCGCGAAGACGCACACATTCTCTACGGATTCGCAAGCCGGGCAGAGCGTGAGATTTTCAGGATGCTGCTATCGGTCACGGGGGTCGGGGCCAGTACGGCCAGGACGATGCTCTCATCCCTCACGCCCGAACAGGTGCGCGAGGCCATTGCCGCCGAAGATGTCGCAACCATACAATCGGTCAAGGGTATTGGGGCCAAGACCGCACAACGCGTCATTCTGGATATAAAGGATAAAATCTTAAAATTGTACGGTCTGGACGACGTTTCTCCCGTTTCGAGCAATACGAATAAAAATGAAGCGTTATCTGCTCTGGAGACTTTGGGGTTTGCGCATAAGCAGGCAGAGCGGGTATGCGATAAGATCGTTAAGGAAAACCCCGCAGCATCGGTAGAGGAACTTATAAAACTAGCTTTAAAAAATTTGTAACCATTGGGCGCTAAGAATTACGATTTCATTTTAGGCCGTTTCAGGCTTTTATTCATTTTAGGATTTATTGTTTGCAGTTTCAACCAAGGGTTCGCACAAGACACTACAGCGACAGGCTTTGTGCAGGGCCGTATGGAATTGCCCATGCCACAGAGCATTGAGGACCTTTACACCTACGATCCCATTACAGATAGATACTATTACTCCCGAACCTTGGGGGATTTCAATATTGGCTACCCCGTGATCTTAACACCCGAGGAATACCGAGATCTCATCTTGAAAGAACAAATGAAGGCTTATTTCAAGGAAAAGATAGATGCTGCCGATGGTCGTAAGGAAGGCTCGGAAGAGGCTCAAAAGAATT
>CAZXDP010000004.1:0-95918 GCA_964639255.1 uncultured Flavobacteriaceae bacterium | reverse complement strand
GCACCGTCAAAATTGGCAAATACCTGATCTCTATCACGAGGAATGGGTACAAACACCAAATCCCCATCTTCATTTTCAAATTCGGCCCACCGCCATTGATCGCTGTGCCTGTCCCAGTCGCCTATGAGCATATCAAATATTCGAGCGCGTACGTACGCGTGTTCGTCCAGTACCTGATCTTCGTCTTCGCGAAGCTTTTGAAGCAGATCATCGGTACTTTCCACGTTATCTGGATAACCGAAGCTTTTTCGGTTCTCATACTCTTCGGCGGGTCGCTCCACGATCATGTACAGTTGATTGCCATATTCCGCATTGTATTTTCCCAATGACCTTTGCTGTGGGACGTAGAACAATTGCGGTGTGGTATAAAACACCTGGGCGGCTTTTGCGAGCGTGGGAATGGCAAAAGCACCATACGGATGTGCCGCGGTATAAAAGTCTGTAACCAAATCGGCGGGCAAGGTATTGCCATAATATTTTTCTCCGTCAAGATTGTTGGGTGAGTTTTTGTTGAGAAATTGCACTGCACTTTTTTTCAGGGCCCTCATATTGTATTCCTTTCCATCCTTAGTAACTAACCGTAAAGATTTGGTTTGATGTCCGCCCCCTGGCCTCACTACAGTAAGTCCGCCATACAGTGTATCCAACACGGCCGTTGGGGCTTCCACAGGGATACCGTAAACGTGGCGATAGTGCTTGCCCCATACCGAGGTAAAGAAATCGCTTCGCTTTACCTTATCGATATCGTACACCGAAGCTGTATAGGTTTGTGGAAAGGTGGTAGGTAATGTATCTAAGTTTAAAGTGGGTCGTGGCGGATATACCGTCGTAGCAAAAAGCTGAGAAACATCTTCGTTATTCACTGCGTAGAAAGTGGCATAAACAGCACCTGCGGTATCGATATCGAGGGTAGCGAAGCCTTTCCCGCCGTAGGAGAACAATCCATTATCGCTAATGCTCACCGGCTTGGTTTGCGAAGCGGCACCAGAAATAAGTTGTTTCAAATCGTCCTTCTCAATGTACTGCAAGTTTTGTTCGTGCCCAGAGAGCATGATAATTCTTTTATCTGCTACATCAAATTTTTCGCGCAACTGCTCCATCAACTCATTATAGCGAGCGTTGTATCGATCCTGAACGGAAACGGCACCCTGCGAACGAATTTGCGCTACCAAGCTACCTAAAAGCGGCAGCGGAATATTGCCTTGCAAGGGAAAGATATGATCCCGGAAGGCAAAACGACCGCCGTGGTACCCGTTGGTAAGCATGGGGTGGTGCATCGCAACCAAAATGGTCTTGTTCGCATTTTTCTTGAGCTCCCCCTGGATTTCCAAAAGAAGTTTCTCACGGGTTTTTATCTCGCATTTATCGTTCATCTTGGGATTGCGGTCCCAATTTTCAATATACCATTGTGTGTCGATAGCCACCAATTGAATAGAATCGCCAATGGATATGCTTTCTAGCGGACAACCGTTATTTGGGGTAAGTACATCGTCTTTCTCCAAATAGTCTTCTAAGTAATCTTCAATTATCTCAAGGCCATCGGTGCCTCCAAAATCCCAGTCGTAATTGCCCGGTAACATATATGGGGTGAGATTGGCTGTTTTAACAGCCGAAATGTATCTATCCAACTGTATTTTTATGGCCTCTTTAGAAGTACCTGCAACATTATCGCCTAAAAACACCACCGAATTTTTGGTGGCCCTATGCTTTTTAGCGAAACGAGCAAAGGCCGGAAGCACATTATCTGTTTCGGAAGCATTTCCCAGCAAAAAAAAACGATGGGCGATGTTTGAGGGAACCGGAGCTGGATTTGGGGCTGCAGGTTTTTTTACCATGATGCCCCTCGTCGCACAGGAAGACAAGGCCAAGAGCAACAGCCATACACAATTTAAATATAAAATTCTATAATTCATTGAATGGTTTGTTTTAGAAATCGAAGCCTACGCCAAAGACAAATCGAGTTCCTTCAGAAGCATGGAATGCGCTAGCGGTTCCTGAAAGGCCGCCACTGCCATTAATCCACAATCCGCCGCCGTAACTGTTATGCCACTTTTGAGAGTTGCCGGCCGGAGTCCATACCCGCCCTAAATCTCCGCCTACGTAGAGGCCGATTTGTATTGGCACCAATTCGAACTTGAACTCATCGAAGCTATAGCGCAAATCGGCACTTCCTACCAAAGCCGATTTTCCAGAGAAACGCTCTTCACGGTACCCTCGAAGGCCATTATTGGCCCCTAGGGTCACGGCCTGGTAAAACTCATAGGGATTATCGAAGTTGAACTGGGCTCGAACATTGGTTTTTAAAACCCATTTATCGTTTTGGGTAAGGCTGTTGTAAAAGCCCAAGCGTGTTTGTAGAAAGCCGAACAAACGCTGTGTATCTTCTATATTCGCCGTAGCGCCCAAGTGGAGGTCGAACATCATCCCAATGGTGGGATTTCGAGGATTGTCGAAGCTGCGGTAATTGTATATTCCTTCTAAGGTACTAAAGTAATTGGTTTGGTCTTTTCTTGCGGTGGCGCCAGGATTAAGCCCGGCATTGACCTCACTTTGCAGCGTTATCGCTTCAAACCGACCTTGAATTTTAAAGAAGCTACCAAAATTGGAGTTTCGAAGCAATCCGGCCTGGGCAGAGATGGTTTGCAGCTGTACTCGGTTGGCGTCGAAGCCTTGTGCATCCTCCAAATTTTCCGACTCGTTGCCGTATCCAAAATAGTTCACCGTGTAATTAGGACTGGTAACACGGGCGCCAAAATGAAGGTTGAGGGCATCTTTTACATTGGCGATTTCACCTTCGTATTCGGCATCAAAACTTTCTGTATCGAAATAATACCCCATATTAATTTTATGCTGACTCGAAAACGGATTTCTTTGAAAGCTATTGACTTGATAAATATACTGGGCACCCAGCCTGAACCCATCGTCTGGATTATAGCCTGCGGCAGCGGCCTGGGCGTGTACTTTGGTAATTTGCTTTCTGTAATCGTAGGTATTCAGCGTATATACGTCTGTGAGTCGTAAATTGCCACCTTTCTTTAACGCGACGTAATTTGGACGGCTCTCGTGGTCGTATATTTTAACTTTCTTTCCTTCCTCTAAAGAATAGGTGTCGTAGTCCTGCCCACCTATAATGCGAAGAAAGATGGGATTATCCCCCGTTCCCTTCACCTCAAAATAATCGTTGCCATCGAGGCCATAGAGCCAAATTTCCTTGGTTTCCTCGGCGGTGAAGGTACGGTCGGTTAGCAAATCTGCTTTTTGGTTATTCTCGAATCCATATTCCTTGATGTTGGTTCTACCCCCCGGCAATCTGGTAATCTCAAAGTAATTGGGCTTGTTGGTACCCACCATAGTGTATAGTTTTGCCAGATATTCGTAATATCGTTCGGCAAGATCGACCAGTTTGTCGCGACGGCCTTTTAGCTTCTCCTGAATTTGATACAAGGATTCATCCCTTACCTCTGGCGGCACGCTTGTAAAAGCTGAATCTATGACTGCATCGGTAAGTCGCTTTTTCAGTTCTTCGGCGGTAAATTTCCATTGCTGCCTCCCAGAACGCTTTAGCAGCGCGCGGTCCAAGATGATTCCCTGTTCGTTAAACCATCTAAAATCGGTAAAATTATCGTTATAAATGTGGCGTTGGTAGGTACGACCAAAAATAGTCCTGGCCAAATCGAGTACATTACCCTCAAAGCTCGCAAAGGCATTGTCTCGATTGCGGGGTATGGGCACATAGGAGTTAAGGCTATCGCTTACGGCATATTCGGCCCATCGCCAATGGTCTGGCTCCCGATCCCAATCGCCTACAGCCATATCGAACAAGCGGGAGGTAATGTAGTTTTGTTCATCGATATATACCCCTTCGCCCTCTCTTAATTTCGTTAAAATATCGTCGGTAGTCTCAATATCGTCGGGATATTCGAAGAGGGGTTCGTTCTCGCGGCTTTCCGCAGGCTCTATAGAGAGCATATAGAGTGCATCGCCAAAGGTATTGTTATAGGTTCCCAAAGCTGCTTGCTTGGGAATGTAGTACAACTCGGTCTGGTTGTGGAACACACCGGCTGCTTCCGCCAGTTGGGGAATGGCCAGCGTTGCGTAGGGGTGCGACGCGGTATAAAACTCAATCCCATAAGTACCCTGTGGCGCGATATTGCTATCGTCCGTATCGCCCGTTCCAGAGGCATCCTCATCTTCAAAAATGATCTTTTGGGTGTACTGAAGCGCCTCTTTTTTTAGGGCCCGCATTTGGTACCTGTTTCCAATTTTATCGCGCAGCAACAGGGTTTTATATTCCTCGTTGCCTGTTGGCCGTACCACCTCTAAGCCACCATAAAGTGAATCGAGATTGGCCACTTTTGCGTTCACTGGAGTAGTATACGCTTTTTTGTACTTGCTGCCCCATACTGTGTTGAAAAACAAGGCTTGGTTTACGCTATCGGGCTGGTAAACGGCTACCCGCTGCTCTTGTGGAAAGGTTCGTGGAAGGGTCTCTGTAGGGAAGGTTTCGTTTTCTGGAAATAGCTGTTTTTCGAACAAAAGAACAGGATTGAACTCATCGTCGCTTCCATAGTAACGAACATAGGAGGAACCATCTTCAAAAATATCGTACACCGCAAATCCTTGTCCGCCGTAACTGAACAGCCCATTCGAGCCAAGTGCGGCGTAAGATGATTTTGCCCCCGATCCAGACTGGATTTGCACCAAGCCATTCTCTTCGATGTGTTGCAGCGTGTGTTCGTGGCCAGAGGCGAACACTACTTTTCCGTGTTTTCTTGCCAACGGTGCCAAGCGGTTCATTAGCTTATTGGACAGTTCATTATATCGATCCTGCACAGAAACGCCTCCCTGACTCCTAATTTGTGCTACTAGAGAAGCCAGAATCGGCATAGGAATGGGACGTTGGGTAGGATACAAGTGCTTTTTTAGCGCAAAATAACCACCGTGGGTACCATTGGTGAACATAGGGTGGTGCATTGCGAATAAAACCGTTTTGTTTTTGTTCTTTTCCAGTTCTATTTCAATTTCAATAAAAAGCTTGTCGCGGGTTTTAATTTCGCAATCGTCGTTTATGGTGGGATAGAGGTTCCAATCTTCGAGATACCACTGGCTGTCTATAATGATTAGCTGTACATTTTCTGAAACTGATAGGCTCTGCAAGGGGCAGCCGTTAGAAGGTTGCAAGCCCTCTTCATTGAAGTTCCGGGCAATGTACTGCTCTTCCCTTTCGAGGCCTATCACACCGTTATTATACCAATCGTGGTTTCCGGGGATAAAGTAGGTAGTGCCCTGAAATTCAGCAACCGACTGAAATTGCATATCCATATACCGTTCACTGTTTTCACGCTCTGGATGGCCCACCGGCGGCATTCCATTGTCATAAATGTTATCTCCCAAGAAAATGGCATAATCGTCTTGGGTATTTTCGGTTTTTATAAAAATTCGGAATACGGTAAGCCCCGTGCTCATTCGACCCGGCGGGGAAATGCCTGCATCCCCTATAAGGTAAAAGGTTTTCTCTATTTTCTTTTCGGCTGGATATACCGGTTGCGCATCTGGGTTGCGATACTGTGGACGGTAGGTCGCACAGGCACCCAATATGAATAATACTACCGATAGAGCAATAACTTTTTGGAGCATAAAAAAGTGCTTTACATAGAGAGTGCTACCGCGAAACTTAGGCGAAGTCCTTCGTCTGAAGTAAACAGATTAAACGTTCCACTTATCAAATCAGCGGCATTTATCCAGAATCCGCCGCCATAGGCATCATGCCAAATATCGGAGGTGTCGTTGGATACCCACACCCTACCTATATCGTACCCTGCAAAGACACCTAGTTGCACAGGGGTGAGGCCCGTTCTAAATTGATTGAAACTATACCTTAAATCTGCACCCCCAGCGGCGGCACTGCGGCCGGTAAATCGTTCGGTGCGGTACCCTCTCAAGCCCGTTTCATCACCAAGTTGTGCAGCCTGGTAAAATTCAAAGCTATTGCCAATGTTCACTTGTCCCTGTAGATTGGTTTTAAGTACCCATTTTCGGTTTTGTGTTAAGGCATTAAACAATGTCCATTTCGGTTTTAGATACCCAAACAGCCCATCGATAGTTACCTCGTCGATATTTTTTGTGGCCCCGCTAACAAGCTCGAACAGCATCCCTCGGGTAGGATTCACTCTATTGTCATAGCTCTCATAGCGATAGGTCCCTTCCAGCGTTGCGAAGAATTTACGTTCGTCCAGTTCTAACGGCCTGGCAAGACTAATAAATCGGTTGGGGGTGTCTTCCACCTCTATTCCGGCCAAACCTGCAGTTAGCTTGAACATACTGCCATAATCGCCATCTTTTACGATGCCTATGTGGGCGCCAAAACTTCCCACTCGCACGCGGTTGTAGTCCCTATCGAACTGATCGGGAAATTCTTCCTCTGGATTAATGGTCTCATTACCGAAGCCGAAAAAGTTTTCGGCAAAATTTGGATTTCTGAAGTGCCCACCCACCAAAAAGTTCCAGTCGTCCCAAATATTGGCGAATTCGCCCTCATAATTTATCTGAAAACTGGAAGTGGCAAAAAAGAAACCGGCCGAAAGACGGTGCTGCTGCGCAAAGGGATTTTGCTGAAAGCCCTGAACGGTAAAGGTATTGGTAGCTCCCAGCCGTATGCCATCGTCTGGGTTGAACCCAAGCGAAGGTAACAGCAAGTTGGTTGTTTGTACCTGCTTGGTGTACACATAAGTGTTGTAGTCGTAATTATCGGTCAATCTAAAAGTGGCCCAGCCGTTTTCCTCTACGGTACTCTTTTGATTTTTATGATCGTATATTTTTAAACCGCGGCCATTCGCAATACGGTAAACATCGTTGTTCTGTCCACCTATAATGCGGATAAAAATGTGGCGGTCGCCCTCGCCTTTTACTTCAAAGACATCGTCGTCGTCAAGGCCGTACACCCAAATTTGGTTGGTCTCGGCAGCGTCGTACACCCTATCTACCATTTTGTCTGCTTTTTCGCCATCTTTGATTCGGTACACCTTAATATGGGTCTTTCCCTCTGGTAGTCGTGTAATTTCAAAATAATCGTCCTTATCGGTCCCTGTGACTGTTTGCAATTTGGCAAAGTAGTCGAAGTACTCCTCGGCTATGGAAACAATATTGTCACGGCGGCCCTTCAGTTTTTTCTTAATATCGGCAGCCGTTTCATCTTGGGCTTCTACAGGCATATCCTTAAAAGCTTCATCGATTACGGCGTCGGTAACGTTTTCCTTAATAAATGTGGCTTGGGCAATCCATTCGTCCCTTCCGTAATCTTCCAACAGCGCACGGTCCATTTTTATCCCTGCCGTGTTAAACCATTTGGTATGTTCCAGTTCCTCGCCATACACCTGAAATTGTCGAGCGGTGCTAAAAAGTGTTCGGACGGCATCCAATAGCCCACCGTCGAAATTTGCATACACTTGATCCCTATCGCGAGGAATGGGTACGAAGACATTTTTCCCATCTTTGCTGAATTCTGCCCAGCGCCATTGATCGTTATGGCGGTCCCAATCGCCAATGAGCATATCGAAAATACGCGCCCGAATGTATGTTTGTTGATCGATCACGTTTTTTTCATCCTCCCGTATTTTTTCCAACACATCGTCACTGCTAATAATATCTTCTGCAAAGTTGAAAATTTGCCCATCGTATTCCTCATCGGGGCGCTCCACGATCATATACAGTTCATCCCCATAGTCCTCGTTGAACTTGCCCAAGGCTTTTTGCTTCGGCACCCAATAGAGCTTAGGGTTGGTATGGAATAGATTGGCCGCATCTGAAAGTTTTGGAATGGTAAATGCGCCAAATGGATGGGCCGCGGTATAGAAATCGAGGATAAGGTCTTCGGGAAGTGTGTCCTCGAAACCTTCTTCCACTTCCTTATCTTTTACGATCACCGTTTGCAAGAATTGAACGGCGCTCTTTTTTAAGGCGCGCATATTGTAATCATGGCCCTCTTTATCTTTCAGCCGAAGGGATCGAGTTTGGTGGCCGCCCCCGGCACGTTCTACCGTAAGTCCACCGTATAAGGTGTCTAAATCGACTACCGGCACGGTAACGGGAGTGCCGTACACCTCTCTGTAATGGTCGCCCCAAACGGTTTTGAAAAAGCCTGAACGCTCTACGAGTTCCTTTTCATAAACAGTGGCTTTCATCGTCTGTGGAAAAGTATTAGGTAGTTTGGAAAGATCATAGGTTCGCTCTGGGTCGATTATTTGTTTTTGAAACAGTACGGTTGCCTCACCCGTATTCCCTACACCATAAAAGGTAACGCCTGCCGTTTGGTCTTTGTAGATATCCAATACGGCAAATCCCTCACCGCCATAGCTAAATTCGCCGTGCTGGCCTAGTTTGGCAGCCGTGGGCTTACCCACGCCTCCTACCACGATTTGCTTCGTGTTGCTATCTTCAAGGTATTGCAGTGAACGATCGTGACCCGATAAAAACACCAAGCGGTTGTGGTCTTTAGCAAGAACGTTTACGCGTCGCATGAGTTCATTGTACCGTTCGTTGTAACGGTCCTGCTTAGAAATGGCGCCTTGACTTCGCACTTGGGTTAGTAAGGTAGCCAACCCTGGAACCGGGAGCAACTGATTTATGAAGGGATATTCACCACCGCGCTTCCCGTTGGTCATCACGGGATGCTGCATGGCAACGATTATAAGTCGGTCCTTGCTTTTCTTGAGTTCGCCTTCCAATTCAATTAAGAATTTAGCCCGAGACTTAACCGCACATTTGTCGTTCATTTCGGTATTATCGTCCCAATCTTCCAAGTACCATTGGGTGTCTATCAAAATGAGTTGAAGCGTTTCGCCAATCTCAAGACTTTGCAGAGGGCACCCATTGTTGGGCTCTAGTACGTCTTCCTGCGCTAATGTCTCCTTTAGAATATCCTCCACCAGTTCCAGTCCGTCTACGCCTTTGTTCCATTCAGCGGTTCCGGGAACAACGTACACGGTTCCATTGAAATTGCGCATAAAGTTAAGCTGGGGCTGCAGCGGGGAGGCTGCAGCTTCAGGATTTTCTACTGCCTCCTTGGTAATTTCTGAGGCGTCTAAGGTATTCCCTAGAAATAAGGCGAAGGCTTCTTCATTTTGCCGCTCACTTGCGAGTTGGCGCATGGCCTCCAGCACCTTGTTGTTTGAATTTTTCGAACTAAATTGGCTGTTACCCACCATAAAAAAGGAACGATCTATTTCTTTATTTTGAAGGGAAGCAGATACCGCTTTACCGTTGTTTCGGTATTGGGGATGGTACGTTGCACAACCCGAAATTACTAGGATTGTTGCAAAAGTTATAATGATGTTAATTTTCTTCATAAAAAAATTAAAGCGGTTATTTTTTGTACTTTGGATATTCAAAAATTTGAACTAAATGAGCGATATCGTTAAGGAAACGGATCAATTTGTACTCGATCTTTTTAAGGAAAAATTGCCAGGAACGTTTGTGTACCATAACTACACGCATACCAAACGTGTTTATAAAAGTATAAACGAAATAATTGAACATTCACAAATTTCTGTTAAAGATAAAACCGCGCTACAACTGGCGGCATTGCTGCATGATACGGGCTATATCGTAACGCGCGACGGCCACGAGGAAGAGAGCGTGAAGATTGCCAAAGACTTCTTACAATCCAAAGATGTAGCGCCCGAAATTATGGATATGGTCGAATCGCTCATCATGGCAACCAAGTTCAAGGGAACGGCACCGAACAACGAATTGGAAGAGATAATACGTGATGCCGATTCCTCACATTTGGGAAAAGATTATTTCGATGAGGCAAGCGAATTCCTAAGGCAGGAATATATCGCCCAAAACATCAAGAACTTCACCCCGCAAGAATGGCGCGATGAGAATATAGACTTACTTATTGAAAAACATCAATTCTATACTGAATATGCTTTAAAAAATTGGCAGCCTGTTAAACAGGAAAATTTGGCTTCACTCATCAAAAAACGAAAAAAGCAGGAGAAAAAGATAAAGAAGGAAGAGCTGAAGGCTCAGCTAAAAGTTAAGTATAAAGATAAGAGTGCCGACCGCGGCATACAGACCTTTTTTAGAACGGCGCTTCGAAACCATATCAAACTGAGCGACATTGCCGATACCAAAGCCAACATCTTGTTATCTGTAAACGCCATCATCATTTCCCTAGTGCTGTCTAACCTGCTGTCGAAGCTGGATAATCCCACAAACGACTATCTCATTATCCCCACAGCCATCTTTGTGCTGTTTAGTGCGTGTACGATGATCCTTTCGGTCATTGCTACGCGGCCCAATGTAACTCGTGGGGAATTCAACAAAAAGGACGTGGACAACCAAAGTGTAAACTTGGCTTTTTTCGGAAATTTCCATAGAATGGAATTGGAACAGTACGAATGGGCCATTGAAGAACTTCTGAAAGACCGCGACTACGTGTACAAATCGCTCACCAAGGACCTATATTTCTTAGGGAAGGTCTTGGACAGGAAGTACCGCATCTTACGATGGACCTATACGATTTTCGTAGCGGGAACGCTCATTTCCATCATAGCATTCGCCGTTTCATTTTACCTAAGCGGCAATCGCACAGGTTTCTAAGCCTTAAGCTCGTCAATAAGGTCGTCGTAGGTGTAATATTCCTTGGCGTTCGAAGTTCCCTTGGTATACAGTACGCTTACGCGTATGGCCTTTAAACCCGTTACACCCTGTAGGTCTTCTAAAGTCACAATTTCCTCATCGGTATCCAGTTGTTTTTTGTGCTGAAGAAATGCGATGTATTTTAGGTATTCCTTCTCATCGTCTTTTTGAGAATAGATAATGGTAATCTTACCGGCCTTGGTTACCCGTTCCTCGGTTCCCTTAATAAGGGCCTTGTCTACGCGTTTCTTCACCACCTCGTACCTGGCGTTATACGTACCATCTACATCAAAGCGTTTTTCGTCCATACGGAAGCGCAGGGCCAACGGACTGTTAAAAGAAAGCACCATAGTGGCGACCTCCAGCTGTATGGGAAGCTCTTCCTTCATTTTGTAATAGCTGTTTTCCATTTCGCACATCACCTGAAGTTGCCATAAGCGCAAGTTGTACAGATATATCTTGTTAAACTGGGCGTGCTGTGTAATAGACTCACCAATATAAAGGCTATGCTCTACCCCATCGGTCTTGTACCGTTCAAAATAATGGGGATACATTTTTTGCGCCTCCACCTGCTTTTTATCGATAACCGCAGCAAGTTTTTTGTTAATTGCCATAACGGTATCGTCAAAATCGCGACGGTGTTTGTATACTAGTCCGCTTTCGGCATCTACCAAATCATTATACTCGGTTATGAGCTGCTCGAGATTGCTGTTCTTTTGCTCAATATGCTTGAGTAGCGGTACGATTTCAGACTGCAGGAAACGTAACACCTGTCTTTCGCTATTTACCTGAAGTTCTTCCCGAAGCTCATCCAAATAGCTTACTATTCGAAAATCGAGGTGCTCGTAAATGGGCAAAGGTTCCTGCTTGTAAAGCCTTCGTATAATGTGCTGTACGGTCTCCAAATGCATTACCAGGTCCTTTTTGGTTGCCTCATTGCGTGCTTCTGAAGAACCAATAACATCAATTTGCCCATATAAAGGGTATACGTCCCGAAACACTACCTCCCTAAAATACGACGGATTTCCTGCAGCCCTAGTTGCCATAAACCGCTTCGCTTCGTTGCGAAACTTCCAGTGCACGCTGCTATGAATGGAAGTACACTCCTCTTGTATTATGAGCTCCAGTTCGTTGTCCATTTGCTCCTTGGCCCGTACGACGGAGTCTACCAAAAACGGCATTACATCTTCAAGTTTTCTGGCATTTATGGTATTGAGGGCATTTTCGTGCGGCGAGGCTAGCTCCAACACGCCTAGCATATTTCCTTGGTGAACAATACTCGCGAAAATGGCACTTTTAAACCCTTGCTGTAAGAGCTTTTTATATAGCACATTATCTGGATAAAGCTGGTGGTATTTTTCGGTATTGGTCACAACATACAGGTCGTGGTTCTTGAAAAGCACATAATAGGAAGTGTCGCAAAGGGCTTCCCGGCAATCTTGATAGCTTTTATCGCCCAGGATAAAACTCTTTAAATTCTTATATAGAATTTTTTCAAAACGGTTTTCCTCTTCGTTATAATCGGAAAATCCAATTTCAACATCAGGTAGGTTGAAAATATTTCGGAATATACGCCTAAACTCATCCTCGGTATCAACCTCAGCGTCCTTTTGGCTGCGCAGCAGGTGCGATTTAAAATCAGATATGCTCGTATCGAGGGTTACATCGAACATATTTGCGATGACAAACCCCTTGAAGATCCAACCGCCAACGGGGAATTTTTCTTTCCAAACCTCGATATCGTCAAAATTTTCCAGGAGTTCATCCACATCTGCTTGTGTAATCTCCTTAGCCTTATCGGTTTTTTCGATCTCGATAAAATCGCCGTTATAGAGCACACGGTAATTGCGAACCGAACCGTTGCCATCGGGAATGTTATAATAGAACGGTCTCTTAAAATCGATGGTATAGCCGTAATACTGCCCTAAAATTATGCTACAGCCCATGATGTAGAAGTAATTTTCGTTGAAGTTGATGAGCTCCATTTCAAACTCGGGCCCGGCAGCTGCCACAATATCCTTGTATCGCTGTGACGATTTAAATATAAGTTCCTGAAAAGGCGTGGTCGCCACCTTTATTTCGTTCTTCGTCGCCACCACGGGAAACAGGTCGTCGAGCACAAGGTCTATCTGCTCTTTGTAATCCTGAAGCTCCTGTTCTGTCTCCAACCCTTCAGACAACTTTGGAAATTGCTCCTCCAAGGCCAAAACCGATTCGGCGTGGGCCCGATTAATAGCCCTACCGGAATCTAATTGATTTCGGTACAGATCAAAAAGCTTTCGGAAGCTAATTTTTATTTCAAGGGGAAATTCCCCACGTTTCGTTTTCATTTCTCAACTTTGGTTAAATATAGCGAAATTAGGGCTAAGGATGCTCACCTACAGCAAATTAACATTAATTTGGGGAGCCTGTTTTTTTTCAGGAAAAATAACTCCTATTTTTGTGCTCCTTAACTACCTATTATGAGACGACTTGCAGCCGCATTCATTACAGTGGCAACCTTTTTTTCGTGCAACAAAGATACCAATACATTTACCCTTGAGGGCACTGCCGAGGGGTTTGCAGACGGTACTGAAGTACTCGTTTATACATTAGATACCAATCAACCCAAGGTTATCGACACGCTCACCATACAAAATGGCAGCTTTACCGGCACTTACGAAAAAAGCCAAGAGGCGCGCCTAAATTACCTGCGGGTGGGCGATGCGACCGTACTGTACTTTCCCGAAAATGAAGATTTAAACGCTGTTATTTATAAGGATAGCGTGCAGGCATCCTATGTTTCTGGCGGAAAGCAAAATGAAGCATTTCGTGCTTTTAACAAACAATTGCGCGATTTCAACAAGGAAAAGCAAGTGCAGCTCGAGAAGTTCCAGGAAGCCCAAAAAGTACAGGACAATGTTACCATGGCAAAATTGCAGCAAGATAATCAGGCATTGGTGGCTAGGGAGCGGCAGTTCAAGAAAGATTTCATTACCAACAACTCCAATTCCATCTTTTCTATTATGCTCATTTCTGAAATGTTGAATAGAAAGGAAATGACCCCAAGTGAGGCCGAAGAGGCCATCGCCAATCTTGCACCTAAAATTGCCAATCTCGAAATAACCAGTCAGGTAAAAACGGTACTGTCTAATTTGAAGAAAGCCGACATTGGCAGTGTAGCGCCAGATTTCTCTGCCCCTTCGCCCGACGGTGATATGCTTTCCCTAAAGGAAACGATGGGTAAGTATACCATCATCGACTTTTGGGCGTCGTGGTGCCGTCCTTGCCGTATGGAAAACCCGAATGTAGTGAAGGTGTACAACGAATACCACGACAAGGGGTTGAACATTATAAGCGTCTCATTAGACAAACAGGGACAGAAGGATCGTTGGCTAAAGGCGATAGAGGATGACAAAATGGACTGGTACCACGTTTCGAACCTTCAGTTTTGGGACGACCCCATTGCCCGGCAGTACAACGTGCGTTCCATACCGGCTACGTTTCTTTTAGACGAACAAGGGCGCATCATCGCGAAAAACTTGCGCGGTCCCGCTTTGGGAGCCAAGATGGAAGAGTTACTGGGCAATTAGAGTTATTGAAGTAAAAACCGAACGTTTACCGTTGTTTTGAGGAGCATTTCGCCCGGGGCGAGGGTATATTGATCGCCACTTACCCCACCTTCGCTATCCATCATTACAGCTGCTTTGTACCTAGGTTGTGGAAAATTGTTGCTGCTAGGCTCGCTTATGGAAACCGCCCTTCCTATGGTTTGGCCCAGCGCACCGGCGTATTGCTGTGCCTTTTCCTTGGCCTGTAACATAGCCTTTTGCCGAGATTCGGCCATGAGCTGTTCTTCCTTTGAAGAGCCAAATTGAATATGGTCTATTCCATTAATTCCCGTTTCCAGAAGACCGTTCATAACATTCTCGTATTTTTTTAAATCGCGCAATTTTACGGACATAGTATTGCTGGCCATATAGTTATAGGTCTTAGTATTGTATTCATAATTTTTATTTAGACGAATGTATTCGGTATGAACGTCCTTGGAGTCAATGCCCATTTTCGCGACAAATTCCAATACATTTGTTACCACGCGGTCATTTTCCTGCTTTACCAATGCCGCATTTTTTCCAGTGTTCTCTACCCTAAACTGCACGGTGACTTCATCGGGAACGACCCGTACGATCCCCTCGCCGGTAACATCTACGGTGGGTTGCGTTTCTACCTGTGCACCTGCCCAACAGGTGGTAATCAATGCCAAAACTATGATTAGTGATTTCATATATAACATATTTTAAATTTTGCCTAATTTGTGCATTATAAAAAGCAAAATGATGGGTACTGCCAATACCAATACAATCCATAATTGTGCCTGAAATAATTGGGGAACAAACAGCAGGGTTAAAACATACCCCGCAATGGCCCCACCAAAATGAGCATCGTGACCAATATTGCCCAGCCTACGCTTCATGCCATAGATGGAATAAAGCAAGTAACCAATACCAAAAATCCAAGCGGGTATGGCGATGGGTATAAAAAACAGATACAGTCCCATATCAGGGTAATACAGAATCGCCGAATACAACACGCCGGTAACGGCACCGCTAGCACCAACGGCACTGTAGTGAAATTCATCCCTATGGAAGTAAAAGGAAAGTAGATTTCCCACGATTAAACTTGCCAGGTAAATGAGTACAAAATTTATAACTCCCACCGCGGCAATGACAACCCCCGAAAAGAAATAGAGGGTAAGCATATTGAATAGCAAATGCGTAAAATCTACGTGCAAAAATCCGGAGGTGATCATTCGAATCTGTTCGCCCTTTCTAATGGCCGCTACGTTAAATTTGTACCGCTCGAAAAACGAGTAATCTTTAAAGCCCCTAAGAGAGATTATGGCGTTGGCGGCTATGACGATAAGGGTGGCAATGTCTATTCCGGGCATAGGACAAATTATGTTTCTACGGTTACTGCCATAAAATTACTTAGTTTTGCGGTAAAATGACCTATGCAGCGACTACTTTATATCGCTTTATATCCCTTCCTTTGGCTTACTTCCCTTTTGCCGCTCTTCATCTTATACGCAATATCAGATGTAGTATTTCTTCTAGTTTACTACGTAGTGCAGTATCGCAAAGGGGTTGTGCTCGATAATTTAAAATTGGTATTTCCCGAAAAGACCGAAGCACAGCGGCGAGCCATTGCCAAACACTTTTACCAGCACCTGTGCGATATCATTTTTGAAACCATAAAGAGCCTCACCATTTCTGAAAAAGAAATAACCAAGCGGTTTCGTTTTGCAAACCTTGAACTTCTAGACAAATATTATTCTGAAGATAGAAACATTCTCCTTATGTGTGGGCACTATGCCAGTTGGGAATGGAGCGGCATCCTCGCTCGGAAAATGCCCTATCAAGGATTGGCCGTGTACAAAAAGTTGGACAATCCTTACTTTGACCGATTGGTAAAGAAAATTCGTTCGCGTTTTGGTGCCGAGATCGTTACCAATAAAAAAATCGTTACAACGCTCTTTCGAAAGGCGGCTAAGAAAGAAAAAACCCTTACGCTCATCCTATCAGACCAAACGCCCAAACGCAATGCATTTAAACATAGAGACACCTTTATGGGTATTGATGTTCCGGTTTTTACGGGCACTGAAGAACTCGCGAAGAAATTAGATTTTTCAGCAATGTACCTGCTAGTAGAGAAAGAGCGGCGAGGCTATTACAATGCTACCTTCGTGCCGTTGGCCAAACATCCGCGCGAATTTCCAGATTTCGAGATCACCAGAATGTTCCTCGATGAAATTGAAAAGCAAATACACCGCCATCCACCCTATTACCTTTGGTCGCACAAGCGATGGAAGCTTCGCAATGTAAGTTAGAGTTCCCGCGCTATATCGTTGAGCTCATCGATAAATCGGTTGGCCAGCGCATCGGCTTTTTCCTGTGAAGTGGCTTCCGTATAAATGCGGATTATGGGTTCGGTATTGGACTTTCTCAAGTGGACCCAAGAGTCGGGAAAATCGATTTTTACACCATCTTCTGTAGATACCTCTTCCGAAGCATACCGCTGTTCCATTTCGGTCAGGATGGCATTCACATCCAAGGTAGGAGTCAACTCAATTTTCTTCTTTCCCATAAAATAGGCAGGGTACCGGCTTCGCAGTTCGCTCACCGAAACCTTTTCCTTCGCAAGGAAACTTAAAAATAGGGCAATCCCTACCAAACTGTCCCTGCCGTAATGCAGTTCTGGGTAAATAATGCCCCCATTACCCTCGCCCCCAATTACAGCTTGGGTTTCTTTCATTTTCTGGACTACATTGACCTCTCCTACCGCACTGGCGGTATAGAATCCCTTGTGCTTTTCGGTTACGTCGCGAAGCGCCCTAGACGATGAAAGATTGCTCACCGTATTGCCAGGTGTGTGCTCCAGCACGTAATCTGCCACCGCTACCAAGGTGTATTCCTCGCCAAACATTGCGCCTGTTTCGTCTACGAAAGCTAGACGGTCTACATCTGGATCTACTACAATCCCCAAATCTGCGCGTTCGGTTACCACTCGTTGCATCAAATCGCCCAGATGTTCCTTTAAAGGTTCCGGATTGTGGGGAAAATGCCCCGTGGGATCGCAATAGAGCTTTACGGTATGTATGCCCAATTCGTGAAGCAAAAGTGGTATGGCAATACCGCCTGTAGAATTAACGGCATCTACCACAACCTTGAATTTGGCCTTGCGAATGGCATCGGCATCCACCAATGGAAGTTCTAATATTTGGTCGATGTGCAAATCGATATAAGCGTCATTAACGGTAATGCTCCCCAGAGCATCTACCTCGGCAAATTGGGTAGTTCCCTGTTCGGCAAGATCTAAAATCTCCTGACCGGACTGCGCATCGAGAAATTCTCCTTTTTCGTTAAGCAATTTTAGGGCATTCCATTGTTTCGGATTGTGGCTAGCGGTAAGGATGATTCCGCCGTCGGCATGTTCCATGGCAACTGCCATTTCCACCGTTGGGGTGGTGGATAGTCCGAGGTCAATTACGTGTATTCCCATCCCTATCAAGGTGTTCATTACCAGTTGCTGTATCATTTCGCCCGATATGCGGGCATCACGCCCTACCACCACACGGTAGCCATCCTTTTTACGATTTTGCCGTATCCAACTGCCATAGGCTGCCGCGTATTTTACCGCGTCTATTGGTGTAAGGTTTGTGCCCGGGGTGCCGCCAATGGTACCACGAATTCCGGATATGGATTTTATCAAGGTCATGTGAGACAAAAATTTTGCTAAAGATAACAATTCTACCCCCAATGGCTGGCCGCGTTTTTGTAAATTGTACCAGATGAATTTCTTGGCACATATCTATCTTTCTGGAACAGAGAAAGAGCTTATAATCGGAAACTTTATTGCCGATGGCATAAAAGGCAAGAAATACCAAAAGTATCCGCCCATCATCCAAAAGGGCATTTTGCTACACCGCGCGATAGATAGCTTTACCGATGGCCACCCAACAGTGCGGCAAAGCACCGCCCGCTTGCACGCAAAGTACAGCCATTATAGCGGGGTTATTGTTGATATACTGTACGATCATTTTCTGGCAAAAAACTGGTCTCGATATCACCACGAACCGTTGCAAACCTTTGTGGCCAACTTCTACGCTTTATTGCAGTCTCATTTTAATTTGCTGCCTACAAGAATTCAACGAATGACGCCCCATATGATCGCCAATAATTGGTTGTTAAGCTATGCGACCATTGAAGGCATAAGCATTATCTTAGCCCAAATGAACGTGCGAACCAAGCGACTATCGAAGATGGATAAGGCTGTTATCGATCTGGAAGCTTATTATTCAGAATTTGAAACCGAATTTACCTTCTTTTTTAAGGATTTGATAGATTTTTCCAATAATAAACGAAACGAATTGCTCGCCCAATGAAGCATTTAACGATTATCTTCTTACTGTCATTCGCCTTTATAGGTTGCAAAGATGCTACCACACGTCTTCCCGATTCTTCTGAACGTCCCAAAATAGGTGTCATTGCAGATTCGGCAATGGTCGTCTCTGCCCGGGAAGAAGCATCGCGCATCGGTATTACAATTTTAAAGAAAGGCGGTAACGCCTTTGATGCGATGATCGCCACCGAGTTGGCCTTGGCAGTATGTTATCCCTATGCCGGCAACCTTGGAGGTGGCGGATTTATGGTTTATAGAACCCGATATGGAGAGCTGGGGAGTTTTGACTATCGCGAGAAAGCTCCGTCGGCAGCCACCCAGAATATGTTCCTCGATTCTACGGGCGCGTATCAACCCGAAATGAGCAAGATGGGAGGCTTGGCGGTTGGCGTCCCGGGTACTGTCGCGGGTATGTTTGCGGTACATCAAAAACTAGGTTCGTTGCCCATAGAGGTTATTTTACAACCTGTTATCGATCTTGCCCAACGCGGTTATGTGGTAACGCCCAGCCAAGCGGAACGCTTTCAGGAATACGGCCCCCTCTTCGAAGAAGTTTCAGAAACAACCACCTTGTACAGCTTGCCATTACGTGCCGGAGACACGGTACGGAATACCGCATTGGCTACAACGATATCCCGCTTGGCCAAGGAGGGACGTCGGGATTTTTATGGAGGTACTACTGGAAAGCAACTGATTGAATTTCTGCAGGCCCGTGGTGGAATAATCACCATAGACGACCTTGAGGCCTATGAAGCCGTTTGGCGCGAGCCGCTGGTATTTCAGTACAAGGATCTACGTATTATCTCCGTGGGGCCGCCCTCGAGCGGGGGTGTCGTGTTGGCCCAAATTCTAAAAATGATTGAGCCGTATCCTATTGCGAAATACGGTCATAACACCACCCGTACCATACAGGTGCTCACCGAGGCCGAACGCAGAGCGTATGCCGATAGAAGCCATTTTTTGGGCGATCCCGACTTTGTAAGTATTCCTATAGATACGCTTGTGTCCGCACGGTATCTCCAAAAGCGCATGCAATCCTTTTCATTTGAAAGTGCCACGCCTTCTTCTGAAGTAGGTTATGGATCTATTGAAATGAACGAAGGCACCGAAACCACCCATTATTCCATCGTAGATGCCTATGGAAATGCAGTTGCCGCTACCACGACCCTTAATGCGGCCTATGGCTCGAAACTCTATGTTCCCGAATTGGGGTTCTTTCTGAACAACGAAATGGATGATTTTAGCGCGAAGCCGGGAGCACCCAATATGTTTGGATTGGTGGGCGGAGCAGCCAACGCCATTGCGCCGCACAAACGGATGTTGAGCTCCATGACCCCTACGATTGTCGAAAAAGACGGAGCGCTTTATATGGTTTTGGGAACCCCAGGAGGATCCAGTATCATCACTTCCGTACTCCAAACCATATTGAACGTATACGAATTCGATATGACGATGCAGCAAGCCGTAAATGCGCCCCGTTTCCACCACCAATGGCTGCCCGATGTGGTTCAGTTTGAACCAGAGGGATTTTCGCCTTCGATGCTAGATTCGCTATCTGAGCGAGGATACCTTGTCGATTTGGAAAATACACCGGTTATCGGCAAGGTAGATGCGATTTTGGTACTTCCCAACGGCCGTTTGGAAGGAGGTGCCGATCCCAGGGGCGATGATACTGCCGTGGGATATTGATTGGGTTGTTTATCGGAATTGTTTGACCGTATATCGAAATGTAAGTAATATACTACATAGTGTAGGAAAATTGGCTAATTTTGAAGATAGGTTTTTTCAACTAACATGGTAAGGCCAAGCACTAAAACAGCAAATGAACAAACGCACGTGCATAACAACCATCCGTTTGTTTTTCCATTATATATCCTCATCGATCACTTCGGAAAAGTGGTTTATGCCTATGGAATTTCCTAGGGCACCAATAAGCTGTAAAGATAATGAGCGCTAAAAGCCGCGTGAACTGATTGTATGAGAAAAAAATCTTTTATAAAAGATTTGTATGCCATTATCCCGCTGCTCTTTAGTGGGCTTTTGTGCATTTCGCTCATTTTCCTGTTATGGCAAAAGGTTACCAATACGCCTGCCTTTGCGGATACCTTGGAAGAATTGACAAATGTGTTTATTGGTATTAGCGGTTTCCTGTCGGCCATTATCATGATTTATTTGGCTACCTCGGCCTTGACGGCAAAGACATCCCGAAACCAAATTATCGACTCCCTAAGCAAGGTTACCCAGCAAATGCACCATTTCAGGTCTATTGTAGAACTTTTGATGCAATCGAAAATGTGGTTGCCCGGGCTAAAGGAGTATATAGATGAAGAGTTTGCCGGACTAACATTTTTTGAGGTAAAGGAATTCTATAAGGGAAAATCGAAACTAGCCATTGAGTTTCTACAGGAGCACCACAACTATGCCGACACCGAGAACCTTTATTTGGAGCTTAAATCGCTGTTGATGACCGACCCAAAACAGAAAAAAATCCCAGAGAGCATTCACTATCCCAAGGTGTACGATAAGCCTATCGTGGAAAAATGGCTCGAGCACAAATGTGGTTCGGGCCTTTGGTATTACTTCGGGTACAAATATGGAATCTATAAGCAGGCGCTGGATTACGAAGCCGTTTTCGAGCGTCATCAAGAGAAGATTATGACCTTAGCCAATACTATAGATAGTAAGGCATTTGAAGACTCTTCCTTCAACGAGGTCTTTCTCTCAAAATTGGGGGAATATATGGTGAACGAAGTACTACCAAAACTTTATCAGTTTCAAGATAGAATGGAACAGAAAATCCCGGCCATTATGCGCTACCTTTATGCACTATTCCTCTTCTTGGTGCTTTTTGGCGTGCTCTTGCCCCTTATGGAATTGTTATTTTCCATTTCGCCTTTACTGCTCATTCTTAGCTTTTCGCTCGTGATTAGCGCCATATTTTTTGTCGCTACCACTTTTTATCCTTTTCTGAACAGGGAGATAAACAGATAGTCCTTTTTTCCCGCACTGTAAGCACTTAAAAATTAACAACCCACGAAGCAGCCGCATTCTAAATTTTCGATACAATTGAGTACCTTTGCAAACTATGGCAAAAAACGAAGATTTTATCGAAGTTCTCGGGGCTAGGGTGCACAATTTGAAGAACATCGATGTAAAAATTCCGAGAGATAAATTGGTAGTGATAACGGGGCTTTCGGGCAGTGGGAAATCTTCTTTGGCCTTCGATACCATTTACGCAGAAGGCCAACGCCGTTACATCGAAACCTTCTCGGCCTATGCCAGACAGTTCTTGGGTAGTTTGGAGCGTCCTGATGTTGACAAAATTGAGGGCCTCTCGCCGGTTATAGCCATTGAGCAAAAAACCACCAGTCGCAGTCCGCGCTCTACCGTGGGCACCATAACAGAGATTTACGATTTCCTTCGCCTACTGTTTGCCCGGGCCAGCGATGCTTACAGCTTCAATACCGGGGAGAAAATGGTAAGTTATAGCGACGAGAAGATTAGACAGCTTATCGCTGAAGATTTCCAAGGAAAGAAAATTAGCATTCTGGCGCCGGTGGTTCGTTCGCGCAAGGGACATTACCGAGAGCTCTTCGAGCAAATTGCGAAGCAGGGATTTGTAAAGGTACGTGTAGATGGTGAAGTGCTCGACATCGTTAAGGGCATGAAGATAGACCGTTACAAAACGCACGATATAGAAATTGTTATCGACAGGCTTCAAATCAAGGAGGGTGCTGATACCGATAAGCGACTTTCAGAAACAATCAATACCGCGATGTACCATGGTGACGACGTGCTTATGGTGCTCGACAATGATACCCAGGCCACTCGCTATTTCAGCAGGTCCTTGATGTGCCCTAGCACGGGCATTTCCTACCCCAGTCCAGAGCCAAACAACTTTTCCTTCAATTCACCCAAGGGAATGTGCCCAGAATGCAAGGGCCTGGGGAAACGCTATAAGGTGAATCTTCAAAAAATAGTTCCAGACCCCACACTTTCGATAAAAAAGGGGGCTTTGGCGCCACACGGGCCCCAAAAAAAGAATTGGGTTTTCAAACAGTTGGAGGTAATCGCAGAACGCTTCCAGTTTAAACTTACCGACCCTTTTGAGACGATTCCCAAGGAAGCCAAGGAAATGATATTCTATGGCGGAAAGGAGAAATTTGAGGTTGCTTCCAAAAGCTTGGGCATTACCAGAAATTACGCCATCGATTTTGAGGGGGTTGCCACCTTTCTTCGGAATACCTTCGAGGCCAACGAATCGAAGTCACTACGCCGTTGGGCCAAGGACTATATGGACAAGATTTCATGCCCAGAGTGCAGCGGTACGCGTTTGCGCAAAGAATCGCTTTATTTTAAGGTGAACGGCAAGAACATCGCCGAGCTAGCGCATATGGATGTGATTGAACTGGCCGAATGGTTCAAAAAGTTGGAAGATGAACTTTCTGAAACCCAGCTTAAAATTGCTTCGGAAATCATCAAGGAAGTACAAGCGCGCCTACAGTTTCTCGTGGATGTTGGACTTACCTATCTGGCGCTAGACCGAAGTTCTAAATCGCTATCTGGCGGGGAAGCGCAACGAATTCGTTTGGCCACGCAAATAGGTTCCCAATTGGTTGGCGTGCTATACATATTGGACGAACCCAGCATTGGCCTGCACCAGCGAGATAACGAAAGGTTGATTCAGTCGCTCGTACAATTGCGCGATTTAGGGAACTCGGTCATTGTGGTGGAGCACGACAAGGATATGATCGAAAACGCCGATTATGTCATCGATATCGGTCCGGCGGCAGGCCGTCACGGTGGAGAGATCGTATCGGAAGGAACGCCTTCCGAAATACAGCTGCACCAAACCCTTACCGCTGCCTACCTTAACGGCAACAAGGAAATTGAAGTACCCACCAAGAGGCGCTCTGGCAGCGGCAAAAAATTGACATTAGAAGGAGCTAGTGGGAACAACCTAAAATCGGTAACGGTAGCTTTTCCGCTGGGAACGATGATTGGGGTAACAGGAGTTTCAGGAAGTGGTAAATCTACCTTGGTAAACGAAACCCTCTACCCTATTTTGAATGCGCACATTTACAATGGTGTAAAACGACCCATGCCCTACAAGGCAATTAAAGGGCTAAAACATATCGATAAGGTTATAGACATTAACCAATCGCCCATAGGTCGCACCCCACGGTCGAACCCCGCCACCTACACGGGAGTATTTTCTGAGATTAGGAATTTATTTGCCAAGATACCCGAAGCTTTGATTCGGGGTTATAAACCGGGCCGTTTTAGCTTTAATGTAAAAGGAGGGCGCTGTGAAACCTGTCAAGGCGCCGGGGTACGGGCTATCGAAATGAATTTTTTGCCCGATGTGTACGTAGAATGCGAAACCTGCCAAGGAAAACGTTTCAACCGTGAAACTCTGGAAATACGATATAAAGGTCAAAGTATTTACGATGTATTGGCAATGACCATTAATGAAGCCTGTACGTTTTTTGAGCACATTCCGAAGATTTACAGAAAATTGAAAACCATACAGGATGTTGGGTTGGGCTATATTACCTTGGGACAGCAATCTACTACTCTTTCCGGTGGAGAGGCGCAACGTATCAAATTGGCCACAGAGCTTTCCAAGCGTGATACGGGCAATACCTTCTATATTTTAGACGAACCTACCACAGGATTGCATTTTGAAGACATACGGGTATTGATGCAGGTATTGAACAAATTGGTGGGAAAAGGCAATACGGTGCTAATTATCGAGCACAACTTAGATGTAATTAAAACGGTAGATTACATCATAGACATAGGACCGGAAGGCGGTAAAAAAGGAGGTGAGGTAATGGCCCTTGGCACGCCAGAACAGGTCGCCCAAAATAGCAAGAGCCATACCGCCCGCTTCCTTAAAAAAGAATTACTTTCGCAGGGTGATAAATCCGTAGTTAGTTAATAGAGGCACGTATGAGAAACGAAGCAAAAAGTAAAAATTGGAATGAGGTTAAAACCAACGACTCGTGGGCCATTTTTAAGATTATGGGCGAGTTCGTTAATGGATATGAAAAAATGAGCCGAATTGGACCGTGTGTTTCCATTTTTGGTTCGGCACGTACAAAACCCGACCACGAATACTATAAGTTGGCCGAGCGTATTAGCAAAAAAATTACCGAGAATGGTTATGGCGTTATTACCGGCGGTGGGCCGGGCATTATGGAAGCAGGTAACAAGGGTGCCCATTTGGCCGGAGGAACTTCGGTCGGGCTAAACATAACCTTACCTTTCGAGCAGCATGACAATCCCTACATCGATAGTGACAAGAGTATCGATTTCGATTATTTTTTCGTGCGGAAAGTCATGTTCGTGAAGTATTCCCAAGGGTTTGTGGTGATGCCTGGCGGATTTGGGACTTTGGACGAATTTTTCGAAGCGCTTACCCTTATTCAAACACATAAAATCGACAAGTTCCCACTCATCTTGGTTGGCACTGAATTTTGGCAGGGACTTTTTCAATGGATTAAAACTACCCTTCTAGAGGCAAATAATAACGTAAGCCCTGAAGATCTTGATCTCGTGCATTTAGTAGATACCGAAGATGAAGTTCTGGAAATACTGAACAGTTTCTACGACGAATATAACCTGAGTCCCAACTTTTAAAGCAATGCCCCAACATATCCCCAACTTTATGAAAAGTGCCATTGCTCTATTGATGCTGTTGCTATCGCTGACCTCGACAGCGCAGGAAACCATCAAAACAATGTTTTACAATGTCCTCGATTTTCCCGAGGCTTTCCCATCCAATCGTGAGGTGATTCTAAAGAACATTCTAGACGTTTACCAACCGGATATCTTTATGGTTTGCGAACTTCAAAATGAAGAAGGGGCCGATGTGATTTTAGACGCTTCACTCAACGATGAGGGCGTTTTTTATGAGCGTGCGCCCTTTATTGCCAACCAATCTGGTAGCAGTGAGTTGCAGCAGATGATTTATTTCCGCTCCTCGCTCTTCTCCCTGGAAAACAATCAAGTAATACAAACTTCAGTGCGTGATATTAATCGCTATACGTTGCGGCTTCTTACCCAAGATACGCAAACCGAACCTGTTATTATGGAAATATTTGTAAGCCATTTGAAATCGAGCCAAGGTGGAGCTAACGTAAACCTAAGGTTCGAAATGGTGCAGGAATTCGTGGAGGTTCTCGAAACATTAGACCCAAGTTCGTTTGTTATTTTCGCGGGCGATTTGAATCTGTACACTTCTACCGAACCGGCCTATCAAGAATTGCTCGATGGTACCAACACGATACCATTGCGAGACCCAATTGATACTCCGGGCGCCTGGAACAATAATATGAATTTTCAGGACATCCACACCCAAAGTACGCGCACGAGCTCGGGGCCCTTCGGTGCTGGTGCTGGCGGTGGTATGGACGATCGATTCGATTTTATTCTCATTTCAGAAAATATGGTGACCAACCCAACGTTGCAGTATGTTGAAAACAGCTATCGAGCCTTCGGGAACAACGGAAACTGTTTCAATAAAAGTGTAAACGATCCCAGTTGCACAGGGCCTTTTTCCGAAGTGCTTAGAAACGATTTGTATGCTATGAGCGACCACCTACCCGTAGTGATGGAATTACAAACGAACCGCGATATTTCCTTAAGTGGAACAAATTTTGAGGTACCCTCGCAACCCTTGCAATTAGAAAGTACAATGGTTTCCCATACCCTTACCCTGTCAATCTCGCCTAGCGCACCATTACCTATGAATGCGGCTATCTACAATGTCTTGGGACAACGCATTATGGACATCGACGTCCTTACAGGCTCTAAACATACTATTCCCGTCTCAGCTTTGGCCGATGGCTTGTACTACATCATTACCAGTGTGCCACAGGCTAAGCCCCTTAAATTTTTGAAACGTTCTTGAAGCGCCCCTACGCCATACTCTTACTTTTGTGTTGCGCAACCTGGATGGGCCTGGCGCAGCACGAGGTGCGCATAGAAGCGCAATTGCACCCGCAAACCAAAACGCTTTCCATACGGCAGGAGGTGGTTTTTAAGAACACCTCTAACGATACGTTGCGGGTACTCTATTTCAACGACTGGGCCAATAGTTTCTCGAACAAGACATCGCCCTTGGCAAGGCGTTTTGCGGAAAATTTTGAGAGTTCCTTTCATTTCGAGAAGAAGGAAGACCGAGGCCGTACCGAGATGCTATCGGTTACCGATGCCAATGGCAGAACGCTGCTATGGGGCCGCGGTAACGCCGTAGACATCTTGGAAATTCCATTGGAAGTACCGCTCTATCCAAACGAGTCGAAATCGCTTAATTTTTCTTACAATGTGAAAGTACCCGACGCAAAGTTTACCCGCTTTGGCGTTACCGACAGTGGGGAGTACCGCCTTCGGTATTGGTATCTTTCCCCTGCAGTCTATGATGGGTCGTGGCACGCCTATAGCAATAAGAATACAGACGACCTGTATGCGCCACCCATGGATTTTACCATTACATTAACGGTACCCGAGGTCTACTCGCTCGCATCGGCTTTAAATGTTTCTTCGGAAACAACAGAAAACGGATTCACCACTACCCTATTGGAAGGCGACAACCGTACGGAAGTGCCGCTCTACCTTGAACTGTTACCCACCTTCGAAACCATTGTTACCGATAAGGTGAACGTGGTCACCAACTTACGAGATGAAAAGGTTACCCCGCCCATTCGAGCATTGGTCGTAGACCGAATCGCCCATTTTCTGGGGGATCAATTGGGCCAATACCCTTTTGAGAAACTGCTTATAAGTGATGCAGACTACCGCAACAGCCCCGTATATGGGCTCAACCAGCTACCCGATTTTATTAGTCCGTTTCCCGATGGCTTCGAGTACGATATGGAACAGCTCAAAACTATGACGCGTGCCTATATTGAAACAACCCTGCCGCTGCATAAGCGGAACGATCATTGGCTAATTGGAGCGCTACAAATCCATTTAATGATGGAATATGTGGACACTTACTACCCTAAGATGAAAATCATTGGCAATCTCAGTAATTTTTGGGTAATTCGGTGGGCACACGCGGCCGATTTGGAGTTCAACGATCAATATCCGCTGCTCTACCTCAATATGGCACGCAATAACCTGCACCAATCCTTGACTACACCGCGCGATTCGCTGGTGAAATTCAATGAGAGTATCGCGAGCGACTACTATGGCGGTAAAGGACTTCAGTATCTTGAGGATTATTTGGGCAGCGAAGTTTTGGCAAAGACAATTGAAGAATTTTATGATACGCACGTATTGAAGCTTTCCTCTTCTAAAGATTTTCGAGAATTGCTGGAAAAACATTCCCAAAAACCTGTAGACTGGTTTTTTGAAAATTATGTAGGTTCTAGAAAGACAATAGATTTCAAAATAAAGAAAGTAAAGCGTCAAGGCGATTCACTTGAAGTAACCATTAAAAACAAAAAGTACAATCGCATGCCCGTTTCACTGTACGGAATGGCGAGCGATAGCACTGTATTGAAAACCTGGGTGCCCCCTTTCGATACGACGGCAACCGTTACCATACCCTCCCAAAATATTGATAAACTGGTTTTGAACAAGGAGGGCATCATTACCGAATTCAACCGAAGGAATAATTACAAGAATCTAAAAGGCTTGTTGAACAGGCCTATACAATTCCGGCTGTTCCAAGATGTAGAGGACCCAGACTACAACCAGCTGTTCTTTATGCCCATTTTTGAGTTTAACCTGTACGATGGCTTTACAGTAGGACCCAAATTGTACAACAAAACGGTACTTCCCAAAGGTATTCATTACAAACTCGAACCGCAGTACGGCTTCCGTTCGAAGACTATTGTAGGCAGCGGCAGTATTGTCTACACCCAATTATTGGACAAAGGCGATTTGTATTCGATGCGGTACGGATTTTCGGGGAACTATTTTTCGTACGATCGAGATTTGTTTTACAGACGCTTTACGCCTTTTATGACGTTTGCCTTCAGAAACAATGACGACCTGCGCGATAACGAGAAGCAGTTTATCAATTTACGCAGCGTAAATGTGGCACGTGATGAAAATCCGAACGATCCTGATCAAGATCCTAATTACAGCGTTTTCAATTTTCAATATGTGTATTCAAATCCTAATCTCATTAATTTCTACAGAGGTGTGGTAGATTACCAAATCTCATCGAAATTCAGTAAGGTTTCGTTGGAATTTGAATACCGCAAGCTCTTTTTGAACAACAGGCAGATAAATCTACGCTTTTTTGCAGGGGCCTTTCTATTTAATGACACCGGCCTCAACGAGGATTTCTTCAGCTTTGCGTTAGACCGTCCAACCGATTATCTATTCGATTACAACTACTACGGAAGAAGTGAGGACACAGGGCTGTTCAGCCAACAATTGATCATTGCGGAAGGAGGATTCAAGTCTCAATTGGAGCCTGCGTTTTCAAACAGTTGGCTTACTACCGCGAACGCCAGCACCAATATCTGGAAATGGATTTATGCCTATGGCGATATCGGTCTGGTACACAATAAAAACCAGGGCGTAGAATGCGTTTACGATAGCGGGGTGCGGCTGAGCTTGGTGGCCGACTATTTTGAGCTCTACTTTCCTGTATATTCCAACTTGGGTTTTGAGCCCGGGCTACCCAACTACGACCAGCGCATTCGCTTTATTGTTACCTTAAGCCCTAAAACCCTTTTAAGCCTTTTTACACGTAAATGGTATTAAATTGAAAAGCTATTGGCGTATTCTTAGTACACATTAACTAGTGTTTAAATTGGCACCATCCTTCTCCGAACCGCATCCTTGGGACAAGAAATGATAGGTAGTTAACGATGGCCAAACGAGTTCTATTTTTTCTTACATAGTGCTCCCTTCAAATTGTTATTTGCCAATGCTTGTATATTTCCCCTAAAAATGCATTCCAGGTAAGGCGCTATTTTCACATTTTCGCCATTTCCCCAATAGGGACAATTGTAAAACACCCTTGTTTTCGCTACTTTTGTAATCCGAAAATTTGACGATTATGCAAACTAACCCTGAAACCAAGCAAGACCTATCTTTCGACGACTTTAAGGCCGCTGTACTCAACGATTACAAAATCGCTGTAACCAGTCGCGAATGCAGTTTGCTGGGAAGGCGTGAGGTATTAACGGGGAAGGCCAAATTTGGGATTTTCGGCGACGGGAAGGAAGTTCCACAGTTGGCGTGGGCTAAAGCCTTTCAAAATGGCGACTGGAGAAGCGGTTACTACCGCGACCAGACCTTTATGATGGCTATTGGAAAATTAACTATCCAGCAATTTTTTGCAGGTCTATATGCCCATACCGATCTAGAAGCAGATCCTATGAGTGCGGGGCGCCAAATGGGAGGGCATTTTGCCACCCATAGCCTCAACGATGACGGCAGCTGGAAAACACTGACCGAGCAAAAAAATAGCAGTGCCGATATATCTCCCACTGCTGGACAAATGCCTAGGCTCCTGGGACTTGCGCAAGCTTCGAAGATATTTAGAAACGTTAAGGGATTAGAAGACAAAAAACAGTTTTCTAGAAACGGAAACGAGGTTGCCTGGGGCACTATTGGTAACGCCAGTACCAGCGAAGGACTGTTTTGGGAAACCATAAATGCTGCCGGGGTATTGCAAGTGCCTATGGTGATGAGTGTTTGGGACGATGAATATGGAATTTCAGTACACGCCCGCCACCAAACCACCAAAGAAAACATTTCAGAAATTTTGAAAGGGTTCCAACGCAATGATGACGAACCCGGATTCGAAATTATACGCGCAAAAGGTTGGGACTACCCCGAATTGGTGGAAGCCTACCAAAAGGCAGGCCAAATTGCCCGAGAGGAACACGTACCCGTGCTCATACACGTGCAAGAGCTAACGCAGCCGCAAGGACATTCTACCAGTGGCTCCCACGAACGGTATAAGAGCAAGGAACGCTTAGAGTGGGAAGCACAGCACGATTGCAATCTTAAGCTCCGTGAGTGGATGATCGCCAACAATATTGCCACAGAGGAAACGCTCGAGGAGATGGAAAAAGCGATCAAGAAAGAGGTTCGAGATGCCAAGAAGGCCGCTTGGAATGCCTTTTTAGAGCCTCAAAAACAAGAACAGCAACAAGCCGTTTCCCTGTTAGAAAAACTTGCCAAAAGCAGTAACAACCAGGCATTTTTAGAAAAAACGAAAAATGAATTGGCGTCGGAAAAGGAACCGTTGCGACGCACCATTTTGGCCGCTATGCGAAAAGCCCTTCGTTTCGTTGTTTCCGAAAATTCTTCGGAAAAGCGAGCGGTGATTCAATGGATAAACGATTATTACGATACCATCCAGCCCAAATATTCGTCGCATCTCTATTCCGAAGCAGATACCAACGCCACTACAGTAGCCGAAGTGAAACCGGCCTATCCCGATACACCAGAGGAAGTAGACGGTCGCGTAGTACTACGTGATAATTTTGATGCCATTTTCAACAAATACCCTGAGACATTGATCTTTGGAGAAGATAGCGGGGAAATTGGGGATGTGAACCAGGGTCTTGAAGGCTTACAGGAAAAATACGGCGAGCTGCGCGTTGCCGATGCGGGTATTCGTGAAGCGACGATTTTGGGACAGGGCATTGGCATGGCCATGCGCGGCTTACGTCCTATTGCCGAGATTCAATATCTTGACTATATTCTTTATTGTCTTCAAATTATGAGCGATGACCTGGTGACACTGCGCTACCGAACCAAGGGAAGACAAAAAGCGCCGTTGATTGTTAGAACGCGCGGGCATCGTTTGGAAGGTATTTGGCACAGTGGCTCCCAAATGGGCGGCCTAGTGCACCTGCTGCGTGGTATGTACATTTTGGTACCACGAAATATGACGAAGGCCGCTGGATTCTACAATACTTTATTGGAAACCGACGAACCGGCACTCATTGTGGAATGCCTTAATGGATATCGCCTAAAGGAAAAAATGCCAAGCAATCTTGGGGAATTTAAGACGCCCATAGGCGTTGTTGAAACGGTAAGGGATGGAAAGGATATCACCTTGGTTTCCTACGGAAGCACGCTGCGCATTGTTGAGGAGGCCGCACAGGAACTTCAGCAAGTAAGTATCGATGCTGAAATTATTGACGTTCAATCACTACTGCCCTTAGATCTTGCCCACGATATGGTAAAGAGTGTGGCTAAAACCAATCGACTTCTCGTAATAGATGAAGATGTTCCAGGCGGGGCTTCAGCTTATATTTTAGAACACATCCTCAACGAACAGCAGGGATATCGTTATTTGGACAGCAAGCCCGAAACACTTACGGCGAAGGCCCATAGGCCAGCCTACGGCACCGATGGAGATTATTTTTCAAAACCGTCGGTAGAAGATGTATTCGAAAAAGTGTATGCGATCATGAACGAGGCAAGGCCTTCAGATTTCCCATCGTTATACTAATATCTATAAGCTTTATTTATAGATTCCATAAAATTAATAATTCGTTAATATGGTCGTTGGGTAATGCACCCCTCAAGCTTTCGTGGTATTTTTAATAAAAAAACCATGAGACTCCGTAACGCATTACTCGCAAGTTGTTTCTTGATAACGCTCGTTGCTGTTGGACAATACAGCGATATTGTTCGGGTGGCAATTAATGAAGCCGCAGTTCCAGAAACGGTGCAGCAGGCCCAACAATGGCAATTCCCAGATGGATTTGTAACCGGTTGGAAATACCACTCGCTCCAACAGGATATTGAAGATGATACTACCTACTATATGGCCTCGTTTAAACGTGGCGGACGGCCGGGAAACTATGCCTATTTTTCGGCAGATGGTACCCTTCTCGCCTATTCGTTGTACGTGAGCAGTGACGATCTACCCGCCGGCATTCAGGAAAACGCCGGAAGGAAACTCAATGGTTCCGTAATCAAATCGGCCGAGCTAATCGACCTTGAAAATCCCAAACGACAGCTGTATCGCGTGCGTTTGAATAGCGACGGACTGTTGAAATACATCTATTTCGATATGAACGGAAACTTGCTCGAGCGGGCCACTCTTCCCTCCAAGATATTCGTTTTCATATAAAGAACAGAACAATGAAAGCGAGATTATAGTGTTTATTGGCTTGTATCTGCGGCGTTAAGATACTCATAAAGTGTTGGCGAAGTAAGGCAAGACTGCGTATCTTCTTCAGAAAACGATAACAGAGCAAGCTATGAAATACCTATACACCTTCTTTTGTGCAGCCCTTATCTCTTTTTTTGGTTGGGCACAAGATATACCCATAGAGCGGCCCACGATTCCCGAAGCTGAAGTCCCCCAAGCGGTATTGGATAACCAGATCTATTTCTTTCCAAATGCCATTGTTACCGAATGGCAAAAGCAAGAAGGTTTCGATGCGAATGAAGAAGACGCCGTACGATACATATCGAGCTTTAGGCGTGATGGGCGGGCTGGTTTTTCAGCTTCCTACCTGCCTACTGGCGAACTTATCTTCCAAAGCCAATATATGCCTCCAGAAAATATCCCAGAGACGGTACGGTTAAAAGTACAATACGATTATAAGGATTACGAGGTCGACCACGCCAACTTTCTAACGGTTTACTCTCCAAAGCGAGAAATTTATGAAGTTCGGGTAAGGGACCGGGCCTTGGTTCGGCAAGCCTATTACGACGTAAATGGTGTACGCATTGATGAAAATACGCTGCCCGTTGAGGTCATTTTATTTACCCAATAATTTCATTGTTATGTCAAGTAAGCGAGCTATTTTCTGACATTTTTTTAATTTTTTTCTGAAAATATTTGGAAACCTTATTTTTTTTACTGAATATTTACACATCCAACAAATAAAAAAAACAAGTTTATGGTACGTTTTGCATTAAATAATAACAATAATAATAACCCGTTGCCGTAGCAAAAACTTGTCGCGATATAGGGCCCGTCAGGTTTTTGAAACTTGACGGGCTTTTTGTTTTTGGGCCAATCCCATTAGGAATCCAAACAATTAGAAACGAACTACTAACCAATAAAATAATACGAATATGTGTGGAATTGTATGTGCTTTTCAGCTTAAGGAACCAACAGAGGCATTGAGGCTTCAAGTTTTATCTATGGCCAAATGTGTGCGGCATCGCGGTCCAGACTGGAGCGGGATCTTTGCCAACGACCGAGCCATTCTAGCTCACGAACGCCTAGCTATCGTAGATCCTACATCCGGGAAACAGCCCCTTTTTTCAGAAGATCGTAATTTAGTGCTTGCCGCCAACGGCGAAATCTATAACCACCGCGAATTGCGGAAACAGTTTAAGGGCCGCTATGCCTTTCAAACACAATCCGATTGTGAAGTGATCCTGCCCCTATTCCAAGAGAAGGGTCCAGATTTTCTCGATGAGCTCAACGGGATCTTCGGATTTGCCTTATATGATGTGGAAAATGATGCCTACTTAATCGCACGGGACCATATGGGGATTATCCCGCTGTATATGGGATGGGACAAAAACGGAACGTTCTACGTTGCTTCAGAACTAAAAGCCCTCGAAGGTATTTGTACCAAGATTGAATTATTCCCTCCTGGCCATTATTTGTACAGCAAACAGGGAACGCTGCAACGTTGGTGGACCCGCGATTGGATGGATTATGAGCACGTAAAGGATAATGAAACCTCCATAAAGAAACTACGGGATGCACTCGATGCGGCAGTGCACCGTCAGCTTATGAGCGATGTACCTTACGGCGTGCTCCTAAGTGGCGGTTTGGACAGTTCGATCACTTCAGCCGTTGCCAAAAAATATGCCGAAAAGCGAATAGAAAGCGGCGATACAGAACATGCGTGGTATCCACGGCTTCACTCCTTCGCTATTGGGCTAGAGGGAAGCCCCGATTTGGCCGCGGCACAAAAGGTGGCCGATCATCTGGGTACGGTACATCACGAGATAAAATTCACCATTCAAGAAGGCATCGATGCCATTAGGGACGTAATTTACCATCTGGAAACCTACGATATTACCACCATACGGGCATCGACCCCAATGTACCTTATGGCACGGGCCATAAAGGCAATGGGCATAAAAATGGTGTTGAGCGGCGAGGGCAGCGATGAAATTTTTGGCGGTTACCTTTACTTCCATAAGGCGCCCAATGCTGAAGAATTTCATAAGGAAACCGTACGAAAACTCGACAAGCTCCACCAGTATGACTGCCTTAGAGCCAACAAGAGCTTGGCGGCTTGGGGCATCGAGGGGCGGGTTCCGTTTTTGGATAAGGAATTTATGGATGTGGCCATGCGCATCAACCCGAACGACAAAATGATTAACGGCGAGCGCATGGAAAAATGGGTGCTTCGGAAGGCCTTCGAGGATATGCTGCCCGAAAGTGTTGCCTGGAGACAAAAAGAACAATTTAGCGACGGCGTGGGTTACAGTTGGATCGATACGCTTAAGGAAATGGTTAACGAAAAGGTTAGTGATGAGCAGATGGCCAATGCCCAATATCGTTTTCCCATACAAACTCCTAGCAGCAAGGAGGAATTTTACTATCGAAGTATTTTCGAAGAGCATTTTCCCAGCGATACGGCAGCGCTGAGCGTGCCCTCGTTACCAAGTGTTGCCTGTAGCAGTCCGGTAGCCCTAGAGTGGGACGAAAGTTTCAGGAATATGAACGATCCCAGCGGGAGAGCCGTGGCGAAAGTACATAGTGATGCCTACCAAAAATAATGTTGGCCAAGTTATTTTAACATTTCAGAAGGTGCCTTGCCAATTTAGCGTTAAATAAACATTAAACGCCCCGTATTCCACGGGGCGTTTTTTTATCTTCTTTTTTAAGTAAAACCTATTGCCCATTGCAACCAAAAATTATGGATTCTACTGAAACGCTTACCGAAAACTCAAAGCGTATCGAGCCCATCTTAAGCCAGTTGGGCCAAGGTGACAGGACAGTATGCCCCCTGCCACACGATGGCTTTCTATTCGTTGAGCACGATGTCCCTGCCTTGCTCGTATACCGAAAAAAACAAAAGGATACGGGAACGCTCCGCTTGGCGCGTAGCGGTGCCTCCTATCTTATCATTGGGGAGGAAAATATACCTTTTTTCAAAGAGCTATTGTACAAGATTACGCAGCTTATGGCAGACAGGTTCGGTTCATATTTCATTATCGAAGTTTATAGCGGTCCCGAGGCAAGCAATACGTTTGTGGTTAGGGGTCCCGCCCATAAGTTGCCGGTATCGCTCGATGTACTGAAAGATTCGTTATGCCAAATTAAGAGCCGTCGGTATGATGTGGAGCTCACGGCTAAGGTCGAACAAACAAAGCAGCGGCAACAAGCTGAAGTAATCCCCCTGCTTGATATTCCAGAGATTAAAAAATGCGGTGGAACGTTAATTGGCATAGAGATTCCGCCCGTTTACCGAGATGGAAAGGGCAAGGTGTTCCCCGTGTATTTTCGGCAGTTTCGCGACCAATTTACCAAGGCGCTACAAAAGGCGATTTTCGAATTCGTGAGGGTACAGACTACCTCAAAACTTGCCAGCTACCACGCCTTGGGCAAACGGGAAATCCATTCCGAGGTATTTAAGATCGACCGGCAACTTACCGACATTGAATCGCACTATCAATTTCTATTGCTGGTGGCCCCTGTGAATATTCAATCCATACGCGCTACCTTTTTTGCAAGCGAATTTTCTGAAGTTGAGTCCTACCACTATCGCTTATTGCCCGTAGATCCAGATATCTTAAAGCGGAAATTGTACAATCTTCGTATTGACGAAATTGACGATCCAGCCCTATCCTACCTTTTTGATGAAAAGCGGGAGGAAATAGACCAACAGCTAACCATGCTTAAGGAAAGAGGTTCCAAGAACTTTTTCTACAGCAGCGTTCGACTTTATAAGGGAATGGACCAAGAAGTTCTAAAGGCCGCTAAAGATATTTTAAGCGATATCGATGAAGATTACAGCCAAAAGCAACGGAAAGAATTAGATTGCCACGAATTTAAGGAACTTGCTAAGCGTGAGTTTGAATTTTTAAAGGAACAGGACGCAAATTTTAAATGCGCAGTGCATATTCGGGACGACGTGAATGTGATGATGGTATCACAAGGAGAGCTTTACCTGCCTTCAGACTACACGCTAACCGAAAATGAGGCCGAAGCTTTAATCCAGCATGAAATTGGTACGCATGCCCTTACTTATTACAACGGAAGGCAACAACCCTTAAGTCAACTTTCGGTGGGTTTAGCAGATTACGATTCGCTGCAGGAAGGCTTGGCCGTACTGGCAGAGTACCTCATAGGCGGACTTTCTGGCAATCGGTTGCGCCTGTTAGCGGGACGTGTAGTGGCTGGAGACGCATTGCTCTCTGGAGCTAATTTTCAGGAGATGTTCCAACTGCTTTACTCCCATTACGATTTTAGCAAGGACAGAGCTTTTAACATTACCTCCCGAATGTTTCAGGGTGGCGGATTTTTGAAGGATGTTATCTATCTAAAGGGCCTGGTAGCGTTGCGCGATTACTTGGCAGACGGTGGCGCCCTGCAACCATTGCTCGCGGGTAAGTTTGCGCTGCGACACGTACCCGTAATGGAAGATCTTACCAGTAGGGGTTTATTGAAACCGCCGCGTTTAAAGCCCAGATATTTGACCAACGGCGAAATTTCGCAAAAAATTCATTCACTTAACCAAGGGATGCCCCTTTCAAAATTAGCAACCATATGAAAATTTGTTTCGTCATTAGCGAAATTGGCACCGAGGCCATCGGTACATCGGTAGTACTTATGAAAAAGGCTCACGAGCGTGGGCACGACCTTTACGTGATGAGTGTGGGAGATTTTATCTTTCACCACGACAAGCCCATACACCTGCGTTGCAAAAAAGTACCCGCCCAGCCTAAGTCGCGAAGTATCTCCAAGTTCTGGGAGCGAGTGCAAGATGGCTCGCTAAAAAGCACTGTGATAAGCAGTGCAGATATGGACGTACTGTTTCTTCGAAACAATCCTACAGAGGAGGCCGAAGATCGCCAATGGGCCGAACATAGCGGCATTGCCTTTGCCAGAATGATACAACAATCGGGTGTATTGGTATTGAACGACGCCTTTGCCATGTCGCACGCTTTTATCGATAAATTATATTTTGAAGAATTGCCCGCCCTAATTAAACCAGACAGCCTCATTACGCGTAACAAGGAAGATTTACTTAAATTTTGGGAGCAGGTAGGTAAAAAGATGGTACTCAAGCCCTTGGAAGGATCGGGAGGTCAAAACGTGTACCTCATTGACGAGGACAAGAAAAATTTCAATCAAATAGTGGAAACCATTAGCAATGACGGATATATAATCGCACAGGAATTTCTGCCAGAGGTTTCAAAAGGCGATGTAAGGGTTATATTAATGAACGGAAAAATACTTGAAGAAGATGGCGAACAGGCCGTAATTCGAAGAGTGAATAACGACAAGGGCGAATTCCGAAGCAATCTGGCGCTCGGGGCCAAAGCAGAAAAAGCAAAACTAACCCCAGAAATGCAACGCATCGTCGATGTTACCGCACCCAAATTAATCAGGGACGGATTGTTTTTCGTGGGTCTCGATATTGTTAAAGACAAACTAATTGAAATTAACGTATTAAGTCCCGGCGGTCTCGATTACTGCGAGGAAATTGGCTATCCCAACTTCAGCGAAACAGTTATTAAAGCCATTGAGCGGAAGATGGAATACAAAAGCTATTACCGTGACGGACTTTCCAACCGAGAATTAGCGACAATGGATTAATGCGATAAATCATGGAAGTAAATAGGATAATTGGTGAATATAGTAGCGGATTGCCAGGCCCACTATTATTTATAACCGTGGGCGTTCACGGTAATGAACCCAGTGGCTTCGTTGCGCTTAGGGAAATATTTGCGGAACTAGAACAGAGCAGGCCCACCATACAGGGAACAGTGGTTGGGGTCGCGGGCAATAAAGAAGGACTCAAGCGAGGTGTGCGATTTATAGACGAAGATTTAAACCGTACTTGGAAAGAGGAGCATATTTCCCAAAAGCTAAAGAACAGCCACGAAAAAAAGGAAATGTTCAACATTATTAAAGTGTTGCAACAGTATGACGAGAAAAAATTTCCCCAGCGATATTTCTTAGATTGCCATACCACATCCTCGGCGAGCATTCCCTATATTTCAGTGCAGGATAAGGGCGGTAACGACACTTGGGCGCATCGTTTTCCGCTTTATATTATTCGTGGCTTCTCCGATATCGTTTCGGGTACCATCGACGATTATTTTAGCCGAAAAGGATTAACAGGATTCGTTTTTGAAGCGGGACAGCACGACGCCGAGGAGGCGGTAGAACACCAAAAGGCAATACAGTGGATGGCGCTTATGGAAGCGTGCCAACTGAATTCCGAAGAGCTTTCACAACCACTCCAATCGGTATCGTACCTGAAAGGTAAGACGACACAAAAAACATTTGAGATTGTTTATCGGCACGGCTTGCAGCCCAAGGATACCTTCCATATGGAGCCGGGATACGAGAACTTTCAGCCCATAGAAAAAGGAGCATTGTTAGCCCATCATAACGGGGAGCCCATTATTAGCAGGTGGGACGCCCATATCTTCATGCCGCTGTATCAAAAACAAGGCAACGACGGTTTCTTTATCGTGCGGCAAGTTGCCTAACGGCACATTATGTGTTGTTCGACTTAGAATTTAGAATGTTTTCAAAAAATTGATACAACTCTCCCTTGGTGATGACCGCTCCCTGCTGTACCAACTTGAAGATATCTGCGTGCTTATCTGCTGAAAAATCTTTGGAAGCCGTGTAGAACTCCACCTGATCTCCCGCAAAATTTTGTTGTAGCCAAGCATATCCCTCGGTAGTGGTAATATCTTTGGTATCATCGAGAATCTTCACACCTATCAACTTCATTTGCGTGGTTCCAATCTTGAACAAAAACATATGCTGGGGCGCTAAATTCTCGAGGTAGTTTGCTTTTTGCAAAACACCTTCCCACACCAAATCGCTAAAAACATCCAATTCTTCCTCGGCTACCTCTGGCTTGTTGGTTTTGATGTCTTCCCACTCATGGGCGGTGATTGACTGTGTCGCCAAAAAGGTAATAAACTCTTGGTGCAGTTCTTCAAATTGTTGTTTGGTAAGTCTTGCGTATTTCATACTTCAGTAAAAAAAGAAAACCCTCCCCGTATGCTGGGGAAGGTTTACTGTATTATTTGGTATTGCTATTAATTGTTTTCGGCTACCACATCGAAAGTGAAGCTCTCTATAACTTCGCGGTGGAAGCGAATGGTAGCTTCGTACTGCCCGGTGCGCTTAATAGTGCCCCCGGCAATAGAGATGTACTTTTTGTCTATAGAAACGCCTTCCTTCTCAAGGGCCTCGGCCAAGTCGGCATCGGTAACCGACCCGAAAAGCTTATCGGCTTCGCCGGTTTTGGCAGAAATCTTAAGCTCAAGGATGTTGTTCAGTTTCGCGGCTTGCTCCTTGGCATCTTCAACTACCTTTCGGTCTTTGTACGCCTGTTGCTTCAATTTTTCGTTTAACGCCTTTTTAGCAGAAGGAGTTGCCAAAATAGCAAGTCCTTGGGGAATTAGGTAGTTTCTACCATAACCGTTCTTTACAGTAACCACGTCATCTGTAAACCCAAGGTTCTCTACGTCGTTTTTCAATATAAGTTCCATATTCCTATCTGCTTTTTATTTGTATAAATCGGTTACGTAAGGCATAAGGGCCAAGTGGCGTGCTCTTTTTACGGCTACTGCCACTTTGCGCTGGAATTTTAGGGAGGTCCCAGTTAGCCTGCGCGGCAATAGCTTACCTTGTTCGTTTACGAAGCTTGCCAAAAAGTCTGGATCTTTGTAATCGATATACTTGATACCAGATCGCTTGAAACGGCAATACTTTTTTGTTTTGCTGGTCTCTATGTTAAGCGGAGTCAGATATCGAATCTCTCCGTCTTTCTTTCCTTTTGCTTGTTGTTGTAAAGTTGCCATAGCTTATGCGTTTGCTTTTTGTTTTTTGTTACGGTTACGTCTCTTCTCTGCCCAAGCAATTGCGTGCTTATCAAGCTTTACGGTAAGGTAGCGCATGATACGCTCATCTCTACGGAATTCTACTTCTAGGGCATTGATGGCATCACCGTCTACGGTGTACTCGAACAGGTGGTAGAAACCACTTTTCTTGTGTTGGATCGCGTAGGCCAGTTTTTTAAGCCCCCAATCTTCCTTTGATATCATCTTAGCACCTTTAGAAACAAGAATATCTTCGTATTTCTTAACTGTTTCCTTTATCTGCTCATCAGATAAAACGGGATTTAAGATGAAAACAGTTTCATAATGATTCATAAAAAATCGATTAAATGGTTATTGTTTACACTATTGGCTCTCTGCCAAGAGCGTGCAAAAATACTATAATTATATATAATTTCAAACTATGTTTACCGAAGATTTACAGCCGCATAATTTGGCAGTTTTTTCTTACCGAAACAGATTAAACGGTATTTTTTCCGATAAACGTTAAAATTACTTGCAGTTCATCGATTTTTTCCATATCATTGCTATAACCAAATTAACTATCCAGTGGACAAGCCAATTCTTAAATGTGCTATCGTAGACGATTCTACCCTGCAGCGACTTTCCATCGTCAAGCTTATTGAAAACCATCCGTCCTTAAACCTCGTGGCAGAATACAACAATGCCATTGAAGCGAAGATGGGGCTTGCGACTACCGAGATTGATTTGATCTTTCTCGATATAGAAATGCCCATACTATCTGGATTCGATCTTTTGGATGATCTTACCCACAAGCCGCAGATTATTTTTGTTACCGGAAAGACCAAATACGCCTTCAAGGCATTCGATTATGACGCTATCGATTACCTTCGAAAGCCCATTTCGAAAGAGCGCTTTCTCAACGCGGTGCACAAGGCGATTACCAATTACAAACTTAAGAATGATGAAGGCTTTGATGAAGAGGATTTCATTTTCGTAAAAAGCAACCTCAAAAAACGCAAGGTTTTTCTAAATGAGCTGCGTTACATCGAGGCCTTGGGCGATTACGTGAAGCTGGTTACAGAGCACGATGCGCTCGTGGTGCTGTCTACAATGAAAGCGTTTGAATCGTTATTGCCAAGCGACCGGTTTTTACGCATCCACAAATCGTACATTGTAAATTTGGAAAAGGTAGAGCGGTACAATAGCAAGGTCATCGAACTTGACAAAGAACAACTTCCCCTTAGCCGAAACCGCAAGTCTGATCTGGTGGAGGCCCTTACGGCTTCCATGAGAAACTAGTAGTTGTCTACATCTATTGTAACCCGAACACTCGAAAATTCTTTTATGGCGTTAAAACTGCGCCATACCCTATTGATGTAATTTTTTGTTTTGCCCAAGGAATGCTCTTTTGGTATTTTAACGAGCACATTGGTGATGAAGAGATTTCGAATGCGTCCCACCGGCGGCGGCTCAGGGCCGAGTACGTGCTCCTTTAATTTTTGCTCCAATGCCTGGGAAAACCAACGAGCGGCCTGGTTCATTTTTTCGAAGTTGCGATCCTTGAAAGTAATCCGGATGGTTCTATAAAAAGGAGGATATTTATATTGGTAGCGCTCATCGGTCTGTTGCTTGTACATAGATTCATAATCGTTCACGCTTACCTGCTGCAAAATTTGATGGTAAGGATTGTACGTTTGTATAAGCACTTTACCTCTCTTCTGGGTACGTCCTGCCCGACCGGCGACTTGCTGCAGTAGTTGGAAACTTCGCTCGTGGGCCCTAAAATCTGGGAAATTAAGCAGATTATCGGCATTCATAACACCTACCAATCCAATATTCCTGAAATCGAGACCTTTGGCCAACATTTGCGTACCCACTAAAATATGTATTTCCCCTTCTTCCAGTTTTTCTATCAACTTTCCGTATGCGTGCTTTCCGCGAGTGGTATCCTGGTCCATACGGGCCACAGTATGCTCCGGGAAAAGAGCCTTCAACTCGGTTTCTACCTGTTCGGTGCCTAAACCCTTGGTATCCAGCGTTTCGCTTCCGCAGGCAACGCACGAAAGTTGCATGGCCATATGGTACCCACAATAATGACAGCGCAATTGGTCTTTATACTGATGGTAGGTAAGGCTCACATCGCAGTTGGGGCATTGCGGGGACACTCCACAAGTAAGGCATTCCACAACGGGCGAATAGCCCCTTCTATTCTGAAATAATATCACTTGCTCACCCTGCGAGAGGGTTGTTTCCATTTCTTCGAGCAACCGATCGCTAAAGTGGCCGGTCATTTTTTTCTTCCGGTGCTTCTCTTTGATATCCACGAGCTCAATCTCGGGCAACAATACATTTCCGAAGCGTGTCTTCAGCGTTACCAATCCATATTTATCATTTTTCGCGTTGTAATAGCTCTCCAAGGAAGGAGTGGCAGAGCCCATAAGCACCTTGGCGGCATGCAAATGGCCCAACACAACGGCACTATCCCTTGCGTGGTAGCGTGGCGCGGGATTGTATTGCTTAAAAGATGGCTCGTGCTCCTCGTCTACAAGGATGAGACCCAGGTTTTGAAACGGAAGGAATAACGATGAGCGAGCCCCGATCACAATTTGAGCCTTCGGTTTATTGTCCAGAACATTATTCCACACCTCTACTCGCTCATTTATCGAGTACTTGGAATGGAACACCGATACCCGTTCCCCAAAATAGTGCTGCAGTCGCTTTATAAGTTGGGTGGTAAGCGCAATTTCGGGAAGCATGTACAGCACTTGGCGCCCAGTTTGTATCATTTCTGAAATGAGCTCGACGTAGATTTCGGTTTTCCCACTGGAGGTAACGCCATAGAGCAGCACTACATCTTGGGTTTCGAAACGCTCCTTTATTTCGGTTAGGGCCTTTTGTTGCGCAGCATTGAGCGTTTTTGTCTCCTCACCTTCCCCTCCAAAATATTGAACGCGATCGCGCTGCAAATGTATTTCTTCTAATATTCCTTTATCTACTAACGATTTCAGTACAGAGGAAGATGCTTGGCTCTTTTCCTGTAGCGTCTTAGCCAGCACCTGTTTTTTTTTGCCAGCCGTGAGCATGAATAGATTCATAAGTACTTCTCGCTGCTTGGGGGCATTGCTTAATGAATCTAACAGCGAGCGCAGTTGCGCCTCTTCTCGGTATGTAGCCGTGAGCTTAACAAAGCGCTTCATTTTGGGGGTATACTGTTCGTACACCTCTTCCTGTACAGCTATAATATTCTTATCCAGTAACTGATTGATAATCTTGACGACATTTTTCCGATTTAAAATCGATCGAACATCATTGATATGTAGAGAAGATTGGTGCTTTAGGGCTTCGAAAACCAAAAATTCATCGTCGGCTAGGGTTTCCTCATCTACCCTCGTTGCTTGGTTTAGCGTAACCACTGTTTCGCTTTCAAGCAGAAAGGCGCTTGGAAGCGCTGCCTTTACCACCTCTCCCAACGTGCACATATAATAGGTGGCCATCCACTGCCAATGCATTAACTGAATTGGGGTGATGATGGGGCGCTCATCCAATATTTGGTCAATGGATTTAGCCTCGTAGCCTTCGGGGGCTTTTTGATGCAATGTTTGCACAAGCCCTGTATAAATCTTTGTCTTCCCAAAGGGAACCGCTACGCGCATGCCAGGCTCAAGTATGGAAGCCTCCTCAGCGGTTACACTGTAGGTAAAAGTTTGTTTGAGCGGTATGGGAAGGATTACGTCTATAAAGTACAAGGCGAAAAATAGCTAGGTTCAAGTCACATGGCCGTGGCGATACGCAGCTAATTTAAAGTGCTGATAATGCTACGAGCGTCCACATTTTAAAAATAAAAAAGGCCATTCAAATAGCGAACGGCCTTTCGATTAATTTATGAACAATAGATTAATCTACTCTGTACCAGTACTGAGTGCGGCCCAATAGAGAGAACCCTATGTATCCGCGTACCTTTAACTTGTCCTTACTTTCCAATTCTATATAGCATTTGTAGAGCTTTCCATTATTAGGATCTAAAATTTGACCATCGTTATACTCATCACCATCCTTTTCAAGTCCTTTAATAATGGTAAGGCCTAAAACTGGCTTTCCAGCGTCATCTCCAGGGCAATCGACACATTTGGCATCTTGACGGTTTTTATTGAGGATTTCCACCACCTTCCCGTATACTTTCCCATTTTTCTCAAAAATCTCCACGATAGATTTGGCCTCGCCGGTCTCATCGTCTATCGTTTTCCATTTTCCGAAGACGCTCTGGGCGCTGAGAGTCGTTATTGAAATAGCCATTAAGAACAAGGTAAATACTGCTTTTTTCATAGGTTTTTAAAATTAGTGTTTGTTATTTATCCGATTTATCACGCAGCCGTTGTAGGGAAATGTTCAGTTCAAAACCCAACAAGAGCAAATTAGAATTTATCCAAATATAAAACATCATTATCAATAGTGCACCAATAGAACCATATAACTCATTGTAGGTTGAGAAGTTGTTTATGTAAATACCGAACAAATAGGTAGTTACCATAAACAACATTGTGGTAATTAGCGCGCCTACCGAAAAGAACCTGGATTCTTTTCCTTCCTTCGTACCAAAATAGTACAAGGTGGCGATGATGATGTAGATCATTACTACAAAGACCGTGATTTGCAGGGCCGATATCCAGAAAACGTTATTTTGAATGTACGCCCTGCCGGTTAAATCGTTTATTAGGTATTCGCCATACACGATGACCCCTACTGTAATTAACAACAACAGTGCCAAGAAAATAGAGACCACCACAGCTACCAGATATTGTCGTAGAAATGTTCGGTTTATCGTTACGTGATACGAATACTCGAAACCCGTGAAAATAGCGCTCACCCCATTGGCTGCCAAGAAAAGTGATAATAGAAAAGAGAAAGAAAGGAGTCCGCCGCGCGGGTTCACCGCGATGTCTGCAATAACGGGATAGAAAAAATCTGTTGTTTGCGGGGGCAAAAGTCCTTCGATAAATACAAGGAACCGGGTTTGGAACCCTTCAATGGGCACCATGGGAATTAAATTGAGGATAAACAGCAGAAACGGAAAAATGGCCACAAAAAAGCTAAACGCAATGGAACCTGCTCTCGAGGTAAAGGTACCTTGAATAATCCCCGTACCATAAATGTCCATTAAGTTGTACAGTGTAAGTCCTTCTGCGCCCGGTATTTTCACCCTTTTGCTAAAGGTTACCAGTTTCCCAATCACGGGCCAAGACTCGGCGCCTTTTTTCTGTTCTTGCTCACTAACGGCCATTAAACTGCTTTTAGGCTCAGGTCCAAATTGTACACCGAATGTGTGAGTGCGCCGCTAGAGATATAATCGACACCGCATTCAGCATATTTTCTTGCGGTTTCCAAGGTTATGCCTCCACTCGATTCTGTAAGGCAACGATCGCCTATCATGGCCACCGCTTTTTTGGTGTCTTCATAGTTGAAATTGTCAATTAGAATTCGGTACACCCCTTCATTTTTTAGAATTTCCTCAATTTCGCCGAGGTTTCTTGCCTCTACGATAATTTTCAAATTGAGGTTGTGGTTGCGCAAATATGATTGTGTTTTCTGAATGGCCTTAGTGATGCCGCCACAAAAATCGATGTGGTTGTCCTTCAGCATAATCATATCGTACAATGCAAAGCGGTGGTTCTCGCCGCCGCCAATTTTCACCGCCCACTTTTCCAGGGCTCTAATTCCTGGAGTGGTTTTTCGGGTATCCAATATCTTGGTTTTGGTCCCTTTGAGCAGTCGCACATATTCGTTGGTCTTGGTCGCTATGGCACTCATACGCTGCATTGCATTGAGCACCAGTCGTTCCGATTTCAATATGGATTGCGAGGCGCCCGAAACGTAAAAGCAAATATCGCCGGGTGCTACCTTTTGCCCATCCTTAATCTTTACATCTAGCGTTAGGCCGTGGTCTACATACTCGAACACCTGCCGCGCAAATTCTACCCCGGCAATGATGCCCTCCTGCTTCACCAACAATTTGGCCGTGCCGGTAGCTTCCTCGGGAATACAAGCGAGCGAGCTGTAATCGCCCTCGCCCACATCCTCCCGTATGGCATTGGCGATTATGATATCTATTTCCTTATTAAATTGTTTTTTGGAAATCATAGCGCGAATTCTTTTGGCTAAAATACTAAAAACTGCGGCAAGAGCAGGTTAAGTTATTCCCATGTGGACAAAAATCCGCTTCATTTTAGTGGCCGTACTTAATGTACGCGGTTGCGCTTTCTTTTTCTTCGGAAGTGTTCACAACTTTCTTTTTAAATATTGGTTATATTCCATAATTTTGGAAAATATCCAAATACTAAAATGATACTGAACGCGCATACCTATTACAGCTTGCGATATGGCACCCTAAAACCGCGACAATTGGTAGAATTGGCGCAAAAGTGCCAATTGAAGTGCATGGCTCTTACCGATATAAACAGCACCTCGGCCTGTATGGATTTTATGCGACTGGCACAGAAAAAAGAGATACATCCCGTATTGGGAGTCGATTTTAGGAATGGGGCCCAGCAGCAGTTTATCATGCTCGCGAAAAACAATGAGGGGTTTCGGCACATAAACAGCTACCTTTCTTCCTTTTTGGAGGCTGACAAAAAAAACATTCCATCTCGGGCCGCTGTCCTGCCCCACACCTTTGTTATCTACCCCTTTGCGAGCTTTACCGGCACCCACTTGGAGCCCCACGAGCGGCTGGGCGTGCGTATAGGCGACCTCAACAAACTGAAGTTTTCCCCCTGGAAAGACCGTCCGGAAGCTTTGGTGCTATTGCATACAGTTACATTTCAGCACAAACGCGATTTCAATACACACCGATTGCTTCGCGCCATTGCGAACAACACCCTATTGAGCAAGCTGCCCCTTACCGAACAGGCTAGCGAAGCAGATACTTTAATATCTGCCCCAATGCTGGAAAAAGCCTGCGTGGAATTTCCCTTTCTGCTTGAAAACGCCCAAGCACTGTTAGCTGCCTGCACGGTTGCTTTCGATTTTTCAAAGAAAACGCCCAACAATCAGCGTTGCTACACCGCTAATGAAGCATTAGACTACCGCTTGCTGCGCAAGCTTACCTATGCAGGATTGCCTTACCGGTACAAACGGCCCGGCGAGCGGGTGCTGCTTCGCATTGAAAAAGAACTGGAAATTATAAGGACCCAACGGTTTGTGTCTTATTTCCTCATTAATTGGAAAATACTGAAATACGCCCGCAGCAAAGGGTATTTCTATGTAGGGCGTGGCAGCGGTGCCAATAGCATCGTGGCCTACCTGTTGCGAATTACCGACGTGGACCCGGTAGAGCTCGACCTGTATTTTGAACGCTTTATCAACCTATTCCGGGCCAATCCGCCCGATTTTGATATCGATTTCTCGTGGCAAGACCGTGATGATGTAACAGAATATATTTTCAAAACCTTTAAGCATACTGCCCTCATTACCGTATACAATACATTTAAGTACAAGGCGGCCGTGCGAGAGCTGGGCAAGGTTTTTGGACTGCCCAAAGAGGAGATAGACGTGCTTTGCAATGGCACTACCACTGTTACCGCGCTAGACAAGCTATCGCAATTAGTGCTTACCTATAGCAAGCGCATTCAGGGATTTCCCAATTACCTGGGCATCCATGCTGGGGGCATCCTCATTTCTGAAAAGCCCATACATTCCTATACCGCTACCTTTATGCCTCCCAAGGGGTTTCCCACTACACAGTTTGATATGGTCGTGGCAGAGGATATTGGGCTGTACAAATTCGATATCCTTAGCCAACGGGGGCTAGGAAAGATAAAAGATGCCGTGGCTATCGCCCAGCGAAACCATCCGCAGCATCCGTCTATTGATATCCATGATATTGCCCGCTTCAAAAAAGATGAGCGCATCAAGCACTTGCTTAGAAATGCCAAGGCAATAGGATGCTTTTACGTAGAGTCGCCTGCCATGCGCATGCTCATGCGAAAATTGCAGGTAGCCGATTATCTGGGGTTGGTCGCAGCCAGCTCTGTTATACGGCCGGGAGTTGCCAAAAGCGGCATGATGCGCGAATACATCTTGCGCTACCGCCACCCAGAAAAACGCAAAGAGGCACACCCCGTTTTATTGGGCATCATGCCCGAAACGTATGGTGTTATGGTGTATCAAGAAGATGTTATAAAAGTGGCGCATCATTTTGGCGGACTTACCTTGGGCGAGGCCGATATGCTTCGGCGGGGCATGTCGGGCAAATTCCGCTCACGCGAAGAGTTCAATAAGGTAAAGGACAAGTTTTTCGACAACTGCCGAAGCGATGGCAAGTCTGAAGCATTTACTGCCGAGGTATGGCGGCAAATAGAAAGCTTTGCCGGCTATGCCTTTGCCAAGGGCCATTCGGCTTCATATGCCGTGGAAAGTTACCAAAGCCTTTTTCTCAAAGCCTATTATCCGTTGGAATATATGGTCGCCACCATTAACAACGGTGGTGGGTTTTACCGTACAGAATTGTATGTGCACGAGGCGCGTATGCACGGTGCCGCCATCTTGCCCCCTTGCATTAATCGCAGCGAGGCACTAGCGGTTATTTTCGGCACTTCCATCTATATCGGTTTTGCTTTCTTGCACGCCCTAGAAGAGCGCGTTATCCAAAAAATAGTGGGACAGCGAAAAAAAAACGGTCCCTATGCGAGCTTGGACGATTTTATAGACAGAGTACCCATTTCCCTAGAGCAAATCAATATTCTCATTAAAATAAACGCTTTTCGATTTACGGGACAAAATAAGCGGGAGCTGCTGTGGGAAGCTCATCTAAAAGTGCATAAAATAGTAGCGCAGGAGGAAGTATGCACTTTGTTCCAGGCAGAGAAGGTACGCTTCAATATTCCCCATCTTCCAAACACGCAACTGGAAGATGCCTTCGACGAGATGGAACTGCTTGGCTACCCACTGTGCAACCCTTTCTTGTTGCTAAAAACACCTTCTGAAAATAAACTAAGGGCTTCGCACCTAGCCCAATATATTGGAAAAACAGTGACCATAGAGGGCTATCTCATTACCGTAAAACGCACCCGAACTTCGCAAGGAAAAGAAATGTATTTTGGAAACTTCCTAGATCGCGACGGCGATTTTATCGATACGGTCCATTTTCCGCCCGTGGCGCAACAATACCGTTTTCGCGGGACGGGCATATACCGTGTTACGGGAACTGTGGTCGAGGAGTTCGATTGTATCAGCATAGAAGTATCATATATGGAACTCCTTCCTATCGTCGAGGATCCCCGCTATAGCGACGCGCTGTTAAAGGCAAACCCTGTAAAGAACTTCAACCGAAATCCAAGAAAAAGCAATACGCGAATTGAACCCTCTTGAAAGACATATCGTGCACATGGACCTCGACACATTCTTTGTGTCGTGCGAACGCTTGCTCGACAGCAAACTGGTAGGCAAGCCCGTACTTATTGGTGGCACCAGTGACCGTGGCGTGGTGGCCTCTTGCAGTTATGAGGCACGCGCCTTTGGCATTTACTCGGCCATGCCCATGCGCTTGGCCAAGCAGCTGTGCCCCGAAGCTGTTGTGGTACGGGGCAATGCCGGTATTTACAGCAAATTTTCAGACATGGTTACCGATGTTATTAAAGAGCACGTTCCACTGTACGAAAAAACCTCGGTGGACGAATTTTATATAGACCTCACCGGTATGGACAAGTTCTTTGGATGCCATAAACTCGCCACCGAGTTGCGCACGCGCATTATGAAGGAAACCGGGCTGCCCATTTCGTTTGGGCTCTCTATCAATAAAACCGTTTCCAAAATTGCCACGGGAGAAGCGAAGCCCAATAACCAGAAACACGTGGAAAAGGGCACCGAAAAACCGTTCCTATCCCCGCTCTCGGTACGTAAAATCCCTATGGTAGGGGAAGTTACGTACCGTTCGCTCTGCGACTTGGGCATTCGGCAAATAAAGACCATACAGGAAATGCCCGAACAGATGATGGCCAAAGTATTCGGAAAGAACGGACAGGTAATTTGGCGCAAGGCCAATGGAATAGACCCTTCTCCCGTGGTACAATACACCGAGCGGAAATCGATCTCTACCGAACGTACTTTCGATAAAGACACTACCGATGTAAAAAAACTGGAAAGCATTATCATTGCCATGGCCGAAAATCTCATCTACCAATTGCGCCGTGGCAACAAGCTAACCGCCTGTGTTACTTTTAAAATACGGTATTCAGATTTTCAAACCTATACCCAACAAAAACGAATACCCTACAGTTCAGCAGACCATAAAATACTTCCCGTGGTCATGGAGCTGTATAAAAACCTATACCAAAGACGCTTGCTTGTTCGCCTGGTAGGGGTGCGCTTTAGCCATTTGGTAGAGGGCGGGCAGCAAATAGACCTTTTTGACGATAATGAGAAAATAATAAATCTCTACCACGCCATGGATAAGATGCGCGAGCGTTACGGCGACCGTGCCGTGATACGGGCGGCGGGCATGGGCGCCAAGAGCATAAGCCGGTGGAACCCCTTTACCGGCGAACCGCCCCCACTGTTGCCCAACCGTAGGCGCTAACTTCTTTTAGGGCACATCTATAAAACTCAACGAACATACCCGTATATTTGCACATCAATAATTGTATATGGAAAGCATCAGTGTATTCGATATGTTGAAAATAGGTGTTGGGCCTTCCAGCTCCCATACCCTTGGCCCATGGCGCGCTGCCGCTAGATGGATTGAAAAGCTGAAAAACACTGGAAATTTCGACCTGGTAGAGCGCGTATCGGTTAACCTCTATGGCTCCCTTTCCCTTACCGGCAAAGGACACGCCACAGATATTGCCGTGATGATGGGCCTGCTGGGCACCGACCCCGTAACCTTCCCTATTGAAGAGATAGATAGAGCCATTGCGAAAATTGCTTCAGAAAATATTCTAACCCTTAATTTCGAGAAGAAAGTTCCTTTTGTTCCAACGGAAGACATCAAATTCAACCGGAAATTTCTGGAGTTCCATCCCAACGGGATGACTTTTACCGCTATGCTTAAGAACGGCAAAAAAACATCAGATACTTATTACTCCATAGGCGGGGGGTTCGTAGTGCAAAAAGAGCGTAAGCGAAAGCTCAAGAAATTGGAAAAGTTCTCAAATTTCCCCTTTCCCGTGGAAAAGGCTACCGAACTGCTTTCGTATTGCAAAGCTGAAAACAAGTCCATAAGCCAACTCGTGTTGGAGAATGAAAAATCCTTACGACCAGAGGCGGAAATTGATAAGGGATTACAAGCCATTTGGGAGGTTATGTTGGACAGTATGTATACCGGCTGCCATACCCAAGGGATCTTGCCCGGAGGCCTCAAGGTACAGCGCCGAGCATTTGAAATGCACAAAAACTTAATCGGTATGGCTTCGTACACTTCGCCTACCGAGTGGATAAGAGCCATACGCAATACCGAGGTAAAATTTCGGCAAATCTTAAAATGGGTGTCGTGCTTTGCCCTAGCAGTGAACGAGGTAAATGCTTCCCTAGGGCGGGTGGTAACCGCTCCTACAAATGGCAGCGCGGGGGTAATTCCCGCAGTGCTTATGTACTATATCGTAATAGAGAACCACGATGCAAATTTTGAAGATATCAAACGATTTCTATTAACCGCCGGTGAAATTGGAAGCCTGTTCAAGAAAGGCGCTACCATTAGTGCCGCCATGGGCGGTTGCCAAGCCGAAATCGGGGTTTCATCGGCCATGGCCGCTGGCGCCCTTACCGAATTGATGGGCGGTACCCCAGAGCAGTGCTTAATGGCTTCAGAAATTTCCATGGAACACCATCTGGGCCTTACCTGCGATCCTATAGCCGGTCTGGTACAGATACCCTGTATAGAGCGCAACGCCATGGGAGCCATCAAGGCAATAAATGCTTGCGAGATGGCGTTGGACAGTGACCCTACCAAGGCCAAGGTCCCCTTAGACAAAGTAATTGCAACTATGTGGGAGACTGCCAAAGATATGACTTCGAAGTATAAGGAAACTAGCGAGGGCGGTTTGGCTGTACAAGTAAATATTAGCGATTGCTAGTTCACCTATCGACAATCTAACGTTCTGCGGGAATCGATAATATGGATGATCTTCCACCCCTGCGCTAGCTTGGCCAAAGTAAAGGCATTGGCGCCGCAGTGGCTAAAATTTCCATTGAGCCAAAATTCGTAAGGGGTCCACACGTGGGCTAGGTTGCCGTCTATATGAACGGTGTGCCCTAATAAACGTTCTTCCCAGCGTTGACTCGCAGGTCGCTGTGATACGGCTTCCACCAACTTCTGGGCTGGGCCCATGGTAAGTGTTGGAGCTCCCTCAGTATCCGTCATAGCCGTTTGAAGAACGGCATCGCTCGACAGGGTAGATTGCATCAACAAGGTGTCGCCCTTGTGAAAACCTTCAAAAAAGGTGTCAATAAGATGTTTCGCATCGGCTTCGGAAAAAGACTGCTGTGCGTTACTAAAAAACGATAGGGCAAGACAGACAACGAAAAGAATATGCTTCATAAGGCTATAGTTACGGGTTTCAACTTCAAAATTAGTATTTTTACGACTTAATTCGTTACAGAGAACACTATGTCGGTCGCAAAAAGAGAATACAAGCGCATTACCACAAAAACGCTGGTAGATATGAAAAAAAAGGGTGAGAAAATTTCCATGCTCACCGCTTACGATTATACCATGGCGAAAATCGTGGATGGCGCTGGGATAGATGTAATTTTGGTGGGCGATTCGGCTTCCAATGTAATGGCGGGCCACGAAACCACACTGCCCATCACGCTCGACCAGATGATTTATCACGCTACCTCGGTCGTGCGTGCCATAGAACGGAGCCTGGTGGTAGTGGACATTCCCTTCGGAAGCTACCAGAGCGATCCCAAGGAGGCTTTGCGATCTGCCATACGTATTATGAAAGAAAGCGGCGGCCACGCGGTAAAATTGGAAGGTGGAAAGGAAATCAAGGAGTCGGTAAAGCGAATTTTGAACGCTGGCATACCCGTGATGGGCCATTTGGGCCTCACCCCGCAATCTATCTATAAATTTGGTACCTACACCGTGAGGGCTAAGGAAGATGAAGAGGCAGAAAAATTGAAGAATGACGCCAAGCTTCTCGAAAAAATTGGATGTTTCGCCATAGTACTTGAAAAAGTTCCAGCCTCGCTCGCAGAAGAAGTGGCCAAGGAGCTAACGATCCCTATTATTGGCATTGGTGCGGGCAATGGAGTCGATGGCCAGGTGCTGGTAACTCACGATATGGTGGGGATGACGCACGAGTTCAACCCTAGGTTCTTGCGCAGGTATCTAGATCTCTATGTAGAAATGACGGGTGCCTTTCGGAAGTATAGCGAAGATGTTAAGAGCGGCGATTTTCCCAATGATAAAGAACAGTATTAATTTTAGTGCCATCGCTTCCGAAGAAAACCATACCAAAATTACGAGTACCAAGGACAACCTGAAGGTACTGTATGAAGACAACCACCTTATTGTTGTGAACAAACGACCTGGCGATATTGTACAGGGCGATAAAACGGGTGACACCCCTCTTTCCGAAGTAGTAAAGACCTACATTGCCGAAAAATACAACAAGCCAGGAGCTGTCTATCTGGGCGTGGTACATCGTTTAGACCGTCCTACCAGTGGTATCGTTCTTTTTGCGAAAACCTCCAAAGCACTGTCACGGCTCAATAAAATGTTTGCCCAGCGCGATACGGAAAAAACCTATTGGGCCCTTGTGAAGAATGCGCCTCCTAAACGAACAGATACTTTGGTACATTTTCTTTTGCGAAACCCGAAGCAAAATAAATCCTATGCGCACGACAAGGAAGTGCCCAACAGCAAAAAAGGGATTTTAACTTATACCCTGCTTAAAGAACTCAATACTCATTTCTTGTTGGAAATTTCTTTGGAAACGGGACGGCACCATCAAATAAGAAGTCAGTTGGCTGCCATTGGGTCACCTATAAAAGGGGATCTAAAATACGGTTTCGAGCGTAGCAATAGCGATGCTAGCATCCATTTGCACGCCAGGGAGTTAAGCTTGGTGCATCCTGTGAAAAAAGAACAGCTCACCATTGTGGCACCGCCACCCAGCGATGTCTTATGGGATGCTTGCGTCTAGATTTCGATTAAGTTGTGCTTAAGGGCAAAAATGACCAAGCCTATACGATTTCGAACATTAAGCCTATCGAAAAGCTCCTGCCTATACCCATCGATGGTCTTGGGACTTAAACTCATTTCCTTGGCAATTTCCTTGTAAGTCATTTCGGTGGCTGCGAGCTGCATAAACCTAATTTCATTTTCCTTAAAATCATATTCTTCGGTATGATGATTGGGCTGTAGGGACTGCAGTAAGGTCTTGGCTACCTTTTCGGAATGGTAATAGCCGTTTTCCATAACCTCCTCAAGAGCCTCCTCCAATTTGTCTGGATGGATGTCCTTCAGCAGATACCCTTTCGCGCCGCGCCTTAGCATCTTGAGTATTACGGCCTCATCATCATCCATCGAAAGTATGAGCACTTTTATATTTGGATGCACCTCGCTAAGCCAAGTCAATGTCTCATAGCCGTTCATTACAGGCATATTGACATCGAGCAGCATAATATCGGGCACGTTATTGCCCTCGGCCAGTTTTTCCTGAAGCTCGGCACCATTGGCTGCGTGGTACAGCACTTTAAAATTTTCGAACGAGTTGATAAGCTGCTCTAACGATCCCGCAAGTAGGCTATGGTCGTCTACAATTACGAGGCTGTACGGTTTTTGTTTGGGCATTGGTAGGGATATGTTAGGTTTAGTTTGGTTCCGTTGCCGGGAGTGGACGAGATGGAAAACAAGGCATTTAACAACTGCGCCCGACTCGCCATGGTACTCATTCCAGAATTTTGGTTTCGCAGCGACGTATCGAAGCCTATACCGTCGTCGTATGCCGTTACCTCCAACTGCGTGTCCTGATAGTTTAAAAATACAAATAAATTCTTAGCCTTGGCGTGTTTCAGAACGTTGGAGAAGAATTCCTGCAGAATTCGGAAAATGATAATTTCGTCTGAATTACGAAGTGCGATTGCATTTCCCTTGTGCTCTAGGCTAGCGCGGAGAAACTTCAACCTATTATAGCGCTCCATTTCCACTTGAAGGCTCACCAATAGGCCGTTTTTTAGCACTACGTCGTTGTTGAGGGTTTTGGAAAGTGACCGTACTTCCTGGACCGTTTCACCTATTACCTTCTTTGTTTCGGTTAACTGATCTACATGTGTCTGGGGAACAGAACGCAGCAAGAGGTTCAACTGTAGATTTGCCACCGAAAGCAATTGACCTACGTTATCGTGAAGTTCCCAGGCAATGCTTTTTAATGTTTGTTCCTGAATTTCCAGCTTCGACTTTGATATTTCCTCTTCAAAAGCCCTTTGTTGCTCGATTTGCCTTAGCAGAAGTTTATTTTTCCGACGTTGAAAGGAAATGAAAAAGATTATGAAAACGGTCGTCAAGAAGACCAGGACCATTATAAAATATAAGATGAGGAGCCTTTCTTCCTTAGACATACCATAAATCCAATTGAGAAAATCAAATATACCATTACGTTGGTTAAAAACATCAAGGAGCGGTACATTTCCACAAATTCTTTACCGTGCGTGGTACTGAAGTACTTGCTATAAATAAAAAGGGGCGTATGGGTAATATGCAGGATTATGGCGCCTACCGAAACATAGAAGGGCAATAAACGCTTAAATTGCAAGATATCGTCGTTCGTCATTAATTGATAGTAGTACAGCGAAATCGAGGCAAGCACGAGAATGGTACCGGCAATACTGGCAAAGGCCGAGTAGTTGTTGAAAAACATTTCAGGATGTACGACTAGGTTCACTATTTCAATACCCCCGAACAAAATCATCGCAAACAGTACCACATGTCGTAGTACTTTGTTATATAGCTGCCGCCTGAAATATTCGGCATAGAGCACAAAGCTCGCGATGTTATAGAGGTTGTACCACCAATAGTTTTTCTCGAAAGGCGTACCCTCTATAAAACCAAAATATTCATATCCCGAAAAATAACCCAAAACGGCGTATACGCCCACCCACTCTACGATGACGGTAATGCAGAGGAACACGACAAAAATACGTGCCGCTTTATCGTGCGGATTAAGCCGAATATAATACAAACCTGTTAAGGCGGCGACCATTTCCAGAAGGTATACTGGAATACTAAAGGCGAGAAAATCTTCCATGAAGCGATTCTTTATTCATACCGCTTGGGAGGCCAGCCTCCCGTGTTGTTGTTAAAGGGATCAATGCTGTATAGGTTGTTGGAATTCGCGTCATTGGAAGCAGAGGGGCACAGAAAGATAGTAGCCTTCTTACTTTTGGAATCGTCATAGGCGGCAAAGAACAATCGGAGCCCCACCGAACCCAATTGCTGCTTTTTAGCCTCTTCCTTTACATAATCAATATACTCCTGCAATTCATCTATATCAAAGGTAAATTCGAAGGTATCTTGGCTACCCTGCGCCTGGTCAATCTCCCTGGCACGGGTATCGTTCCAGTTTTTCTGAAGTTGTTTTGCGGTAGCTACTGAAATGCAATTGGCGGGTTTACCCATAATTGAAATGTTTTTTGGTTCTGTTAGTAAGCCCCTAAAATAAGCAAATTCGACAGTGTTTAGAGGAGGTAGCTTCAAAAACAGGAAAAATCCCTTTCCGAATACAGGGTTTTTCCCCTTTTGGGAGCAGGAAAAACCCTGAGCATCCTTCACGTTTTTCCCTGTTATTTACCGTTGAACCACCACACCTTGAACGATTAGCGCTGCGTACCTTTAGAACATCGACATCAATGAAGAACATAGCGTATCTATGAAAATCGAGAGTATCAAAAGTTCCCGTATGGAGAACCCTTCACCGAAATCGCCGGAGCATTATTCCTCAGCTCCCGCTGAAAAATTCAAAAACCAGAGCGTGTTGAAGTTGCTCGCCTTGTGTACCGAAAAACAAAAGGAAAAATTCAGGATAAAAAACAGTACATTAGCCCCTACCAATGCTGCATATCTCTATGATCTCCTATTGCAGCTGCACGGTGCAAGAAATGATATAAATACTTTACATAACATTACATTAAATACTGACAATAAGTTACTTACAGAATTTTATTATTTATTTTTAGACGCACCTAAAAACGTATTTTCTGCCTCTTTAACCATTCCAGTAGTATTAAGAAATCCAACGTACAAGACATTATTCTGGGAATTGGTTTTTAAATCTATCTGTCGAGAGGAATTCGACCTACACTTTCAAAAAATGCTCCTTACACTTGGCGGTCACTATCCCAAAAAACAGATTTTCGAACTCATCAATTTTGGTATTGGTTTGTGGAGATTTCGCAACCAGTCTTCAGCCTAACCTAGCTTTTTCGCATTTGTAAAATTATCTCTTCGCCCGCCCTTTTTTGCGCCAACTGAGAAATACTTTCTTCAGGGAGTTGGCCTATCCTCGCGTAGCCGCCCGTAGTTTGGGCATCGCGCATAAGTACGATACAATTACCGGAAGGGGTTATCTGTACTGTGCCAGGCTGTACTGGTGCCGAGATAATTTCAGGAAGAGATATATGTCCGCCTTCCAATAGGTATGCCATCCTATTGCTTCGGGAAGAAACGCGAAAGGGCATTGCGCTGTATTTTTTCTGGTCGGCGTCCTTAACAAGGTGCCATTCGGGCCCTTTTCCGCATAAGATTGTTCTATTCTCAAGATGCGCAGCATCCACCGCAATTTTGGTTCGGTATTGACTGGGCTCAACTACCTTGCTCAAAATCGATAGTTGGTCTCCCTTTACCAGCTTTTGCGCTGGGGTGATCCCTAAATATTGACTTCTGCTTTCTAAGATCCTCTCGGTTTGCCATCCCCCCAAAACTGCAATGTAACTCCATACGCCTCTGCTCGCGGGCTGGAACGAGAGTTCATCTCCCTGGACTACATCCAAAGAAGTGGTTAAGGGGCGCTCTTCACCATTTATTAGGCACGTAACGGTAGCCCCTGCCACCACAATTCGAGTCGCTTGAGTAAATCGAAACTTCGGTGCTGGCCAGGTAAATTCTATCACCGCGGCATCCCTCCTATTGTTCAGCAACATATTGGCGAAATGATGCGATATGGAATCCATGCTCCCACTTACCGGAACACCAGAAGCTCGGTAGCCGAAGCGACCGGTATCTTGAATACTCGTATAGAGTCCAGCATTGAGCACCTCAACCATATTGCTTTTGCTTTTTTATGCTGAATGAATTGTTTTTAATCGCCTTTTCAATAGCATCGAATTCGGTTTCTGAAATCTCCTCAAAAATAACCGTATCGCCAGGGTGGAACAGGGCTGGCCTATTCCAACCAACCGAAAACAAAGGCACGGGGGTTCGGCCAATGAGGTTCCAACCCCCTGGAGAGGCCGATGGATAGACACCCGTTTGGCCACCTGCTATCCCTACCGATCCTTGTGGCACGAGAGATCGTGGACTAGGCTTCCTCGGCATATGCAGCCTGGAATCTAGCCCCATTAAATAGGGGAATCCTGGCAAAAAGCCAATAAATGTAACACGGTACGTTTTATTGGAGTGCAGCCGAACTACTTCGCTCTTGGTTAAACCCTTGCTTTCTGCAAGCTCATTTAAATCTGGACCAAATGTATTTCCATAGCAAACCGGAAGGGTAAATTGATGCCGACGTTCCCCAGGCTGCTCCGTAGCGCCGTTCAATCGGGGTGCTACCAAGTCCATGAAATGTTCAGCAGAGATCGAATGCTTCAAATAAATGGCAAGAGAGCAGTAGGCAGGCACGATATCGATGATCATTTCAGAAAATTCATTCTGAAGAAACAAAGAGGTTTCCAATACGTTACGGTGAATGGCTTCGGAAATTTCAGACGGCCATTCTATCAATAAAGCATGCAATCCAAATAGTTTGATGGCGGGCGATTTCATTGATCTAACTGTATTGGTGTACCAGCTAGTTGCTGATGCAGGTAAGACAACATCGGTACCGAGTGGGGATTGTCACCGTGTATGCAGAAGGTGGAGGCCTTAATGGGTATTGTGGTCCCATCGATGGTGGTAACCGTTTTCTCCAGAGCCATTTGCCTAAACTGCCTCCACATAACCTCCGCCGAATCGATGAGGGCCCCGGGTTGGTCCCTGGGCACCAAAGTTCCGGCTGCGGTATAGCGGCGGTCCAGGAAAGCTTCAAATACTAAGGGCAACAAGTTTTCGGCTTTTCGATGCAATACCGAACCGTAAGGCAGATAAAGTCTGGGGCGAATTTTGGTAGCAAGGATCGCTTCTACGACCGCATCGGCCGTAGGGGCATCGTTAGCTGCATAGTTATAAAGTGCGCCGTGCAGTTTAACGTGATGAACAGGCATGCTTTCTACTTCTGCAACTAGAAAGAAATGCAATAATTGATGGAAGATGGTTTCTGTGAGTTCCGTTTTGGTCAAAGTAAGCCGCTTTCTTCCAAAATTATCGGTGTCCGGAAACGATGGATGGGCCCCTATTTTCACGCCGTGCGCTCGGGCCAATTGAATGGTGTTCCGCATGGTTACCTCATTCCCATAGTGCCCTCCGCAGGCAATATTGCAAGAGGATATCATTGGCATCAGCAGTGCGTCAAGGCCGCTCCCCTCGCCAAGATCTGCATTGATATCTATCGTAACGGTTTGTACAGATGGTTGCATTCTGCAAAAGTTACGAAAAAACATTCCAAAGGCTTCTCATTCCCAATAGAAAAGCGAGGGCGGTAATCAAGATGCCCAGGACATTTTGCAACCAATTGTTTTTATATTTCCCCAGTAAATGCGTTCTATTGACTGACCATAACAAGAATACGGCGATAATAGGAAGAAGCAGCCCATTGGCTACCTGCGCAAATTGTATGATATCTATCGGTTTAAAGCCTAATGAGGCGAATAATACGCCCAAGGCCAAAATGGCCATCCAAACCGCCCGAAACTTCGTATCGCGCAGCGTGTCGCTCCACCCAAAGCATCCACGGGCCACATATGCAGCGGCCAATGGCGCTGTAATTGCTGAAGTAATACCCGCGGCAAACAAGCCAATGCCGAGAAAATAGGCAGCTAAATTTCCGAAGAGCGGTGCAAGCCCTTGGGCCATATCGGCGGCGGTGCTAACTTCGGAAGCTTGTATCGCCGCGCCGCATACAATTATTGCCATAGAAACCAAACCGCCCAAGATCACCGAGATGTACAAATCTGTTCGGGCAGCGCCTAAATACGCTTTACCGTTCCATTTTTCCATCACTAGTGAGGCATGTAAAAACAGGTTGTACGGTACTACAGTGGTTCCCACAAGGGCTATGATCGATATCCATCCATTCTCTGGTACGGTGGGCACAACAACGGATTGTAGCACAGCCCCCCAGTTAGGATTTGTTAGAAAGGCTGTTACCAAAAATGCCATGCTCATAAGGAGCACAAGCGCCACCAGCACGCGCTCTAAAATTTTATAATTACCTATGTACAATAACAAAAAGGAAATTCCGCCCACAACAAAACTCCCCAACTTAGCAAATGGAAAGGTTTCCATTGTGCGTTGTGGTATTAGTGCCTCCAAGCCCAGCACCGCGCCGCTGAGGTTCCCAGCCTCATAGGCGGCATTTCCCACCAAAATCGCCGAAACCATAAGCCCCAGGGCTATCCAGCGGGCTAAAGGCTGCCGAATTTCTTGCTTTACCACTGCGGCAAGGTCCTTTTGAGTAACCAATCCCAAACGCGCCGCCATTTCCTGTAATACAATTGTCGCGATAATGGATAATACCATGGCCCAAAGCAAGGTAAAACCAAATTTAACTCCCGCCAAAGTACACACCGTAACGGTCCCCGGACCAATAAAGGCAGCCGCCACCAAGGTTCCCGGACCTATATTTTTGAAAATGTTTTTCAAGATGAGTACACGATAAATTTCGGAAGTAACGAAAATACAATTCTTTCGGCTTTAAACTTATGTTAAGCCTAGTATTTGGAAAATGCTTTCATCGTACCTTTTGAATACTAACTTTAAATAAAACATTATGGAAGATTGGCTTATAGCAACCGCAAGTATATTATTGAAATCGGTAGTATCCATTGTAGGGATTTTCACCATTATTATCACGATCACCCGAATCGCAGGGCTACGAACGTTTGCCAAAATGACGAGTTTCGATTTCGCCTCTACCATTGCGCTAGGAACCATTTTGGCATCGGTTATTATGAATGCAGACCAATCGCTCTTAAAAGGAGCCGTGGCTATGGCCGGAATTGTTGCCTTCCAATTTCTGTTTTCTTTTATGATACGAAAATCAAAGTCCATACAGAATTTGCTAACCAATAACCCTTTATTGCTAATGCGAGACGGGGAAATTTTATTCGAAAACCTTGCACGAGCAAATGTTAGCGAAAGTGATTTGATTGGAAAATTGCGTGAAGCAAACGTTATTGAACTCTCTGAAGTAAAAGCGGTCGTTCTTGAGAGTACGGGCGATATATCGGTGTTGCACACCTCCGAAGATAAAAAGTTGGAGGCCTATTTATTAAAGAATGTAAAGGGATAAAAAAAGGCCGCCTATTGGCAGCCTTTTTTGGATAGTTTATTACAGTTACATTTTTACATCCTCGAGCTTTACCTCCTCACCTTCTTTATTGATAAGCTTCACCTCATCGAAGCCCATATCTTTAAACTGAGCGAATTGCGTAGCGGCATCACCTACTACCAAATAAGCCATTTTGCTTTCGTCCAGGTATTTGTTCGCAAGTTCCCTATGCTGCTCCAAGGTCATATTTCGAATTACAGACTCTTCATTTTCAATGTAATTTTCAGGAAGATCATAGCTGCTCATTTCCTGCAACATACCCAATAGCGAAAACTGGGTCTCGAAACGGCGTGCGTTCGATTTGATCAAGGCATTCTTGGTGAATTCAAGGTCTTCTGGCGAAATACCTTGTTTGTATTTTGAGATTTCATCTTTGAAAATCTGCACAGACTCTCCTGTAGTATTGGTTCGGACACTCGACGAAGCTGTAAATGTACCTGGAATTTTACTGCCGCTAAAACCGCTCCTTGCGCCGTAAGTATAGCCTTTCTCTTCGCGAAGGGTAAGGTTTACATTTCCGCTGAAGGAACCTCCCAACTTGTAATTCATCACTTCCGCAGGATAAAAATCGGCATCGGTTCGCGGCAAGGCGATGTAGCCGATGTTGATTACCGACTGCTTTGCGTCTGGAATATCTACGAAGTAGAGCGACGCCTTATCGCGCGCTTCTGGTATTTCATATTCTGGCAAAATCACCTCTTTAGCCTCCCAGCGCTCGGCTAGACCGTTTAAGTGCTGTAGGGTTTTTTCCTTATCGATCGCACCCACTACGTGAAAATCGCTTATGGATGGAGAAAAATAATTGGTATAATATTCTTTGAGATCTGCCATGGTGATTGCCTCAACGCTTTCTACGGTGCCACTGGTTGGCTGACTGAAAATATGGTCTTCCCCATACAAGAGCTTATCGTAGACTTTGTTGGCCACGTAATTGGGATTCGACTCAGACCGTTTAATATCGTTTATAGTCTTTGTTTTAATACGCGCAAATTCCTCTTCGTCCCAACGTGGCTCGAGCAAAATTTCCTCTATGAGGTCCATCGTTTTGTCGAAATTACGCGTAAGCGTGTTACCGCGAATTACGATAGACTCGCGCGTGGTGTACATATTGATGGAGGCGCCCAGCAAATCGATTTCCTCCTCCAATTGTTCTGGGGTTTTGTTAGCGGTACCTTCCATAAGAATATCGCTCATAAGATTTGCGACACCATTTTTGTCCATATTATCCAGCAAGTGTCCGCCTTCAATAGTCAAGCTAAAATTAACCGTTGGAATTTCATTTTGTTCGATGCCATATACTTCCAAACCATTGTCCAATTGAGCTGTCCACACATCTGGTAGGTTTAGCTTAGGCGCTGGGCCCTCTGCTGGTTCCACGGAACGGTCGAAATTGGATGGTGTTTTGGCAACCTCTTCCTTTGAATCGATTACTGTTTTTTCAACATTCTCTGTAATTTCTTCTTCTACAACCTCTGCTTGTTGCGAATTATCTGCGATGAGCTGCGTTTGCCCCTTCGGAACGAAGCTTGTCATTACAAAAGGTTTGTTCTTTATATACTTCTCGTACACGCGCATTACATCTTCCTTGGTCACCTTTTTAATGTTTTGGATATCTTGCTCAATAAAGCCAGGATCGCCTGCGAATACATTATATTGAGCCAATTGGAACGATTTGCCAAGCACACTGCTAATGCCGTTGTAAAAATCGGTTTCCAGACCTGCCTTGATACGCTCAATATCACGGTCTGTTACTCCTTCTTTTTCGAACAGGGCAAAGGCCTCATTGATACCTGCCTCAACAGCGTTTAGGTTTTCCCCTTCATTGGCGGTAATAATAATATGGAATTCACCAGCAAGTTCTTGGGCATTATGGTAAGCGGTAGTACGCGCGGTAAGATTCTTATCCTTCACCAAAACTTTATATAAAGGTGCTTTTTTACCATCGGCCAAGATCTCGGCAAGGAAATCTAACGCGTAAGCATCTTCAGTATACTGCTCAAGTGTAGGCCATACCATATCCAATCGGGGCGCCGTAGCGAAGTTGTCTTCGTGGTACAAACGTTTTGTTTCAGAAATTGTAATAGGCTGGGGCTCTAAATCGGCCACCTCTTGGCGCTTTTTAATTTCGCCGAAGTATTTTTCAATAAGCTGCTTTGTTTCTGCCTCATCAAAATCGCCGGCGACTACCAAAGTAGCGTTATTAGGGCCATAGAATTTGTCGTAGAACTCTCGAACATCTCCCACGGTCGCGTTTTTTAGATCTTCCAGCTCACCGATAACCTGCCAGCTGTAAGGATGGCCTTCGGGATATAGATTTCTATCCAGCACATAATTTACGTGCCCATAAGGATTATTGTCTACCCGCTGGCGCTTTTCATTTTGAACCACCTCCTGCTGGTTGTAGAAAGCCGACTCGGTAACCGTATTAATGAAAAAGCCCATACGGTCGCTTTCCAACCAAAGGATTTTTTCCAAGGCGTTGTTGGGCACTACCTCGTAATAGATGGTTCCGTCTTTCCAGGTACCACCATTAAGAGTACCACCGGCATCTTGTATTTTCTTGAAAAACTCGTCCTGTCCCACATTTTCAGATTCCTGGAACAACATATGCTCAAAAAGGTGGGCAAACCCAGTGCGCCCCGTTTTCTCACGGTTGGAGCCAACGCCATATTGAATGGCCACCGATACGATAGGGTCGCTTTTGTCTTGGTGAAGTACCACGTCCAAGCCATTTTCTAGCTCGTACTTTTGATAATCGATTGAAAAACTGGTCTCTTCACTGTTAGTTTCGGTAGTAGAGGCATCCTTGCAGGAAACCAAAACAGTAGCCGAAATAAAAAAGGCCAGCACGGAAAGATTGCGAATGGATTTCATTTGTTTTAATTGTTGATTTTTAAGAAGTTCAAAGATACGTCCTACGCGGCTCAGCTTTCTTAATGAAACGTTAAAATGAGCTGGCCAAGGCCGAGATATCCTGTATTTATGTCGCTCTATCTGAATATTTGTTACAAGGACCTTGTGGTTATCCCAACCAGCCATCTCGGTCTAGGCTGCGGTATTGTATGGCTTCGGAAATATGATTTCCTGAAATCGTTTCAGATCCCTCGAGATCTGCAATGGTGCGCGAAACTTTCAGTATACGATCGTAGGCCCGAGCCGATAGGTTCAATCGTTCCATTGCGGTTTTCAGCAATTGTAAAGAGGCTTCGTCAAGCTTGCAGTAAGTTCGTATTTGCTTTACCCCCATTTGGGCATTATAATGTATTGAATTATATTCTGAAAAACGCTGGGCCTGAATATTTCTCGCTTTGGTGACCCGCTCCCGTATGGTAACACTGGGTTCGCCCCTGCGATCATCGCTCAATTTATCGAATGGCACTGGAGTCACTTCTATATGAATATCGATTCGGTCGAGCAACGGGCCCGATATCTTGCTTAGGTAGCGCTGCATTTCGGCCGGCGATGAGGTAACCGGTGCATCGGGATCGTTGAAATACCCACCCGGACTTGGATTCATGCTTGCCACAAGCATGAAGCTCGAGGGATAGGTAACCGTAAACTTCGCTCTGGAAATGGTTACATCACGATCCTCCAACGGTTGTCTCATAACCTCTAACACACTGCGTTTGAATTCAGGAAGTTCGTCCAAGAATAAAACGCCGTTATGCGCGAGCGAAATCTCACCGGGCTGCGGATATTGTCCGCCGCCCACAAGGGCTACATCGCTTATGGTATGGTGCGGCGATCGAAAGGGACGCGAGGTCATAATGCCGCCTTTGTCCATCGTGCGTCCCGCCACGCTGTGTATTTTTGTGGTTTCCAGCGCCTCGTTGAGGGTAAGAGGCGGCAGGATGGAGGGCAATCTCTTGGCTAGCATGGTTTTCCCGCTACCCGGGGGGCCTATTAAAATAATATTGTGTCCACCGGCCGCCGCTATTTCCATACATCTTTTAATACTTTCCTGACCTTTTACATCTGCAAAATCGAATTCGGGATTTTGCAAGTTCTCATAAAATTCAGCTTCCATGTCTACCTTGGTGGGAGTAATGGGGATATCTTCATGAAAGAAATCGATTACCTGCTTTATATTCCCCACTCCATAGACTTCCAATCCTTCTACTATGGCCGCCTCCTTGGCATTTTGCTCTGGAAGAATAAAGCCTGTAAACCCTTCGGCTAGCGCGTTTATGGCGATGGGAAGCGCCCCACGAATGGGCTGCAGTGTTCCATCTAACGACAGCTCACCCATAATGATGTATTTCGATAGGTCGTTTTTTTCGGTAATCTGCCCCGTCGATACCAAAATGCCCATCGCTAGAGTAAGATCGTAGGCGCTTCCCTCCTTTCGCATATCGGCCGGTGACATATTGAGGATGATTTTCTTTCCCGGTATTTTGTAGCCATTGTTCTGAAGAGCTGCCGCAATGCGATAGTTGCTTTCGCGAATGGCATTATCTGGTAGGCCTACCAAGTGGTAGCCTATACCGCTATCAGTATTGACCTCTACCGTAATAGTGCAGGCGTCTACTCCAAACACGGCACTCCCGTATACTTTAGTAAGCATGGATATTCATTTTGAAGAAGGGGAGCAAATAGTGTTGGGAAGATACTGAAATTTTTTAAAAGGTAACGATAAAAACAGTTTCCCTAACGCGCAACCAGCCACCGAAGCCATTACACCTTTACTTCGTGGTAGGCGGTATTAGATGGGTGTTGATCGCGAAGATAACGAGTCCGGACACTTTTTTAACGCCTGCCTTTTCCAGTAAATTTTACGATGCACCTCCACCTTTCGCAGACTAATAAAAACTTTGTCCCAATTCTGGGAGTGGTAAACTCCTGGCAGATTAGCTCAAGTACTTGCTGCTACCGTTTGGTTAGAAAGTTCGTATCAAAAACCGTCATAGGCGTCGTATCCCGTTCTGTGCGGCGAGCGTTCAGCACTTGTATTGCCTATTCATCGTAATAGAATCTGTTATAAAAAACCTGTTTCTTAAAATGTACCACCTTTATTGGAGGCCATTTCTTTACCAGATATGCTCATGCGCCAACCTTGATCCCATTTCTAAGAAATGGTTTTGTTGTAATTAATCAACACAACAATCCTAATTTTCGGGATAGTTATCTCGAACCTGCCTCGAGGGCTCTACCCATACAGCTCCAGTATTTAACGTGCATCACAATACTATCTGGCTGGGTGTCTGAAGTGCCCTGAACATTTCTAGGGCCCTACATTGATGGCTTCAAAGACAATCTGTATGTCGGGGTCTCTGGATAGAATGTATGCTATCCCGATCTTGAACAATTCCTCGTCGTCTGCTATGGCTACACCTATCTTCATATTTCTTTCCCTAGCGACAGTATCATAAACTGTAGGGCAAAGTAAAAATGAAACCTATATAGGTTGTTATATGCAAAATGCCGGAGAAATAAAAGCTGATGAGTTGGATAACCGCCACGCTAACTAGATACAGGGTAATTGATCGAAATGAGTTTGAATTGGCTAAAAATAAAAAACCTTCGCCTCGCGGCGAAGGTTTTTCATAGTATGCAGTAAGGTTACTTCTTTACAATTTGCATCACTGTGCTGTTATCACCAGCAGTAACGCGAACAAAATAATTACCTGTGCTCAAGGCCGAAAGATCTACTTTGGCAGATGTTCCAGATTCCATTGAGTGATTTATCAAGGTTTGCCCTAGAACGTTCATTACTTCAATTGAGGTAATAGCCTCATTGGCATCTACGTTCAACAAATTATTGGCTGGGTTGGGGTATACCACCAAACCATCGATGCGGTTTTCGTTTATTCCCAACTCGATTTCCGTAGTAAAGCTAAATGTTGTAGACCAAGGAGCAGTTGAACAATCATTATTTGCTCTTACCCTCCAAAAATACTCAGTATCGAAATCTAAATTCGTAACATTGGTCATGTTTTCTGTCACTGACTGCGAACTGATGATGGTTGAGAAAGTATCATCTGTAGCCAACTCGAAGTCGTAAGTTGATACCGTTTCTGGACCTGCTTCCCAATCGAAATTGACCGCGACCGTAGGTAGGTCTACTTCTCCATCTTCGGGCGAAAGCAATGCGATCGCTTCCAAATTATCTTCTTCTATGCGTAGCACTACGTATACATTCACTGTTTGCGAAGTTCCCGTACCTGTAACCTTAATTGGATATTCCCCTGGTACCAAATTGGAGATGTTCGTAACAGAAAGCGTCAATGTGCCATCATTATTTAATGATGTAGGTGAGATAGTTGCTGAAGCTCCACTCGGTACATCGGCAACGGTAAAGTTGACCGTTTCACTAAAACCATCGTTAAAGTCCACATCGATTTCAAAATCTTGGGAGGCGGTACCTTCGCAAGCCTTTTCTAATCCATCGTGGCTAGTTACGGCAAAATCTTCACGGTCGATACCTGTCACAATTAAGGAAAATACTTGGCTTGAATTCGTTATGGAGCCTTTGTGCGATACAGTTATAATGTATTCACCAGAAGCACCAGCTATTTCAATTTTCTCAAAATTGTCGACAAGGTTATCTCCATTAGTCGCCGCAGCAGAAGGACTAGCCACATCGAGCACCCAAGGCAAGAAAGTTGTTCCTCCATCAGTAGAAATACGAATATCAAGATCATTAACTAGTGCTGGAGCAAAGCGGTCCACCACTCCTCCAGGAGCAACCGTTCCGGCAGGGTCCGTCCAAGCAATAGAGGCCATTAAATCGCCTACACCATCTGCCTGAACAGAAAATGTATACACATCTCCTTCTACCAACGTTTCTTCAATGATCAAAGAATTAGTACCATTATCTGTAATAACTCCTGCGGCACGTTCGGTGTTCATCAATCCCCATCCAAATCGGTAATCGGGTCCTGGTGCATTACCTGCTTCATCTGCCGTATGCAAAGCCAAGGCGCGCAAGGTAGAGGCGAGCATAAAATCTCCCCCATTAAGTTCACTATAATGTTGTTGCAATAGAATTAAACTTCCAGAAATATTGGGCGTAGCCATTGAGGTGCCGCTAAAATTACCGTAAGATGAATTTGAATTCGCAGTCGAAGAGAGCATATTTACTCCTTTAGCTGAAAGATCTGGTTTAATACGACCATCGTCAGTGGGCCCCCAACTGCTGAAGGAAGACATGTTCACGCTGTTGGGACCGGTATAGTTAAGCACTTCAAAAACCGCCGCACAAACAATTGAATTCTTAGAAACACTCTTATCCGTTAAATAATCATATCCACCATCGCCCGGATTTGCACCAGAAGTTCTGTCATTTCCTGCAGAGCAAACTGGCAGATAAAAAGGAGCACTGTACGTTATAAGGTCTAGATCGCGAGCATTGCTGTCGTAATATCCTACATACCACAAAGGTACGTCATCTGCAGGAATACCGTAGGAATGGTTTGAAATTAATAGCCCCGTGCCAGCGGCACTTGCCATTTCAGATTCATCATTGCTAAAATCGTAGGCAATAAGTTCTGCTTCTGGTGCCATTCCTTTTGCAGCACCACCTTGAACTGTGCCTGTACCAATCATAGTCCCCGAAACGTGGGTAGCATGGCTGCTGAAGCCAGATGGATTATCTATTTGCGTAACTCGATTTTCCAACAAATCGTGAGAGTTACGTACACGGCCACCATCCCACACTCCAGCTTGCATATTCTCTCCGTTCAGATTCAAACCTGCGCCTCCGCCGGTGTGCACTCTATCGGTACGGGTTGTTATGGCTCCTTCGCGATTCTCGGTAGCGTAATAGATAGGTTCACCCGATTCGAAAACGCCTACTAATTCGGCAAATCCTCCATTCGTTAAAGTTTTAAATTCAGGCCATCCCTTAATTGCTGCCATTTGTAAAGCTTCTGCTTTCTCCGCGGCAAATTTCTGGGCAAATTCTACTTCTAAATTCTCCAATTTCTGCAAATCGTAACCACTGGTTATGTTCGATCGTTGTTCCGCTGTTTGCCCCAACATGGTAAGGGAGGCAAATAGAATGAAACTAGCAGATACAAAGGTACTTTTCTTCATCATACTATTTTTTATTAATAATTTGGCTAAAAATATCAAATTAAAGGCATACGGTACAAATTTTTTTAAGATAGATTTAAGAAAAATCATTTTTTTAGTTGTTGTTGAAGATATCCGGAATAGCTGGTGTCATTTGCAGGCGTAATGCCTTTAATTTGATCTAGAATTTCCTTGGCTATTTTTTTCCCCAATTCTACACCCCATTGGTCGAAACTGAAAATGTTCCAAATGATTCCCTGTACAAAATACTTATGTTCGTACAAGGCCAGTAAGCTTCCTAAATTCCTGGGGGTAAGCTTGTGAACCAATACCGAATTTGATGGTTTATTGCCTTCAAAATGCCTGTAAAGATCACGTGCTCGAGTTGCCTTGGCACCCATCATCAACGCCTGACTCTGTGCGAGGCAGTTTGCCGATAATATAGCGTGGGCTTCGCTATTTCCCTCTAATGAATTTTTAAATAAAATGAAATCTGCCGGAACCATATGGGTGCCTTGATGCAATAATTGAAAGAAGGCGTGCTGGGCATTAGTGCCAACATTTCCCCACACCACGGGACACGTTGGGTACTGTACTTGTTCGCCATTGCGGTCTACGTGCTTTCCATTGCTCTCCATAGCCACTTGTTGTAGGTACGGAACTAACGTCTTCAGGTCTTGTGAATACGGGATTACCACCTCGGTAGCACATTTAAAGAAATTCACATACCATATGGAAATTAGGGCCAATAGCACAGGCATATTCTCTTCAAACGCTGCCTCCTTGAAGTGCAGATCCATTTCGTGCGCTCCTTGTAAAAGGGCTTTAAAATTGCTGAAACCAATAGCGCAGCATGCACTAAGTCCTACAGCGCTCCAAAGGGAAAATCTGCCGCCCACCCATTCCCATATTGGGAACTGGTTCTCCTCGTCTATACCAAACGACACAACAGCTTCTGGATTGGCCGAAACTGCAGCAAAATGCTTTTTCACTGCCTCGGCGCCTAATTTTTGGGAAATCCATTGCTTCGCCAACGAAGCGTTGGCAAGGGTTTCCTGCGTTCCAAAGCTTTTCGATACTACAATAAATACTGTTGTTTCAGGATCGATTTCACGCAATATGGATGCCCCATGATCGCCATCGACATTGGAGAGATACTTTACCTTGATGTGATTTCGATAATACCGAAGCGCGTCGACCACCAACTTGGGCCCAAGGTCGCTACCGCCTATGCCTATGTTTACGATAGTATCGATAGCCTTGCCCGTAACACCTTTATATTCTCCGGAAATGATCTCTTCGGAAAATTGTTCCATTTTAGCCAAGGCATCGCTAACCTCTGGCCGGGGATACTTCACGTCGCGCAGGGCGGTATGGAGCGCCGCCCGGTTTTCTGTTTCATTGATGGTCGCCCCCTCAAACTGTAGCGAGATGGCTTTGTCGAGTTCAGTTTGTCGAGCAAGGTCTACCAGCAGTTTGAGCGTCTTTTCGGTAATTCGGTTTTTTGAATAATCAAGGAAAAAGTCGTTCCAGGCCAATGAAAATCGCTCGCCCCGTGTCGGGTTTTCGGAAAAAAGATCGCGCATATGTACGTGCTGCATCTCCAAATAATGTTTTTGAAGTTGCTTCCAGGCTGGTGTTCCGGTAGGTTGTATCGCCGGTAGTTTCATTCAGTGAGTTTTCGTTTGTGATAGTTAATCAGACCTTCAATGGGGCGCTGTACCACGGTACCGGGTTGCAACGAATGGCTGCAAAGACATTCGAGCCATATGGGTTTGGATAGCTGCGCTACCGAACCGACACAATGCACTGGCACTCTTTTCGCCTCCTCAAAGCACAATACGTGGTGATTGATAAATTCATTAAATCCGTCTTCTATCATAGCGCGAAAATAGGCGTTTTCACTTTGCGACAATGCATATGCCCCTAAAGTTGCCAAATAGGCATTGGGGTGTGGTTCTTTATAGAGTTGTTGTTTAATGGTATTGGGAGAGAGATCATATTGCGTTTGAAAATCTTCGGAAATGGATCGCGGCATACGTTTGTAAAAATAATCTGCCAACAGCTTTTTGCCAAAGTAATTTCCGCTTCCTTCATCCATGATGATATACCCCAAGGATGGCGGACCGGGATGGATGGTGCTTCCGTCGAAATAGCAGCTGTTGCTTCCGGTTCCCAAAATACAGACAATGCCTGGTGAATCGGTTACAGCATACACTGCGGCGGTAAGATCTTCTTTTATAAACGCTGCTGCCTCTGCAAAAAAGTTTTCAAAAACTTCAGTTAAAAGTTGTTTCGCATGTTCAGTACCGCAACCCGCACCGTAGAAATAAACGTTCGACACATGATTGGATAGTTTCTGTAGTTCAGAGTTGGCTTGCAATCGCGCAAGCAATTCCGCTTTTGTTAGTATGGCAGGATTAAGCCCCGCCGTTTGCGTGGAAAGCACGGTATTTCCCGCTGTATCGAGAACAGCCCAATCGCATTTTGTGGAACCGCCGTCTGCTATGAGTACCATATTATTGTTTGGCAAGGTACACCGACATATCTATGAGTTTGGCAGAATAGGCGTACTCGTTATCGTACCAAGCCACTAATTTAAAGAAGTTGGCATTGAGTTCTATACCCGCTTGGGCATCAAAAATACAGGTATGTGGGTTTGAGACGAAATCTTGGGAAACAACTTCTTTTTCGGTATACGCTACTATCCCTTTATAAGCTCCTTCTGAAGCGCTTTTTACCAACGTTTTTATCGCCTCGTACGAAGTTGGTTTTTCGGTGCGCAGGGTGAGGTCTACCACAGAAACGTCGGCCGTTGGCACCCGAAAGGCCATACCGGTTAATTTTCCCTTCAGGGCAGGGATTACCTTAGTTACTGCAACCGCGGCACCCGTAGTGGTGGGAATGATATTTTGAAGGGCGCTACGCCCCAAACGATAGTTCTTTTTTGAAGGTTGATCTACCGTAAACTGTGATGCCGTAACCGAGTGAATGGTTGTCATAAGTGCTTCGGCAATTCCAAATTCATCGTGGATTATCTTAGCCAAGGGCGCCAAGCAGTTGGTCGTACAGGAGGCGTTGGAAATGACTGCATCTTTTGGATCGACTTCGGTATGGTTAACACCCATTACGAACATAGGTGCCGTTTTGGAGGGTGCTGAAATAATAACTCGCTTTGCACCTGCCTCGAGATGCGCCGAGGCCGACTCCTTATCCTTGAAAACGCCGGTGGCATCAATAACAATCTGTGCTCCTACCTCGTTCCATCTTAAGTTTTTTGGATCTTTTTCAGAAGAAACCCGAATTGATTTGCCGTCTACCAGCAGGGCGCCATTTTTCGTGGCTACCGTTCCGGGAAATCTGCCGTGAACCGAATCGAATTCAAGGAGATACGCCAAATGGTCGAGTTCCAATAAATCGTTTACAGCCACCACTTCAACCTCTGGGTTTTGTGATGCAATTCGGAATGCCAATCTACCAATGCGTCCAAAACCATTAATGCCTATTTTAATGCTCATATATTTATTTTTAAAGCGACGTTATATCTGCTACTCGCAGCAGTTCTAAGTCCAATTTATTTGTTCCCTTAATAGCTTCAGCAAAAGATACCGAGGTAATCTTGTTGTGCAAAATGCCTATCATTTTGTCGTACTCGCCCGCTATGAGCGCATCTACCGCGCTCACGCCCAGTCTACTAGCCAGCACACGGTCATAGCAGCTAGGTGCGCCCCCCCGCTGAATGTGCCCCAAGACGGTAACGCGTACTTCGTAGCCCGAAAGGTTGTTCTCTATAAATTCGGCCAGACTGAAAATATTCTTACCTATTTGATCGCCTTCGGAAACGACGATTATACTGGATGTTTTACCCGACTGTTTGCTGCGTTTTAAGGATTCCAACAGGCGGTCATGGCCCAGATTTTCCTCGGGAATCAAAATTTCCTCTGCTCCAGCACCAATGCCTGCATTCAGGGCGATATCGCCCGCATCCCGGCCCATTACTTCCACGAGAAATAACCTGTTATGCGAATTGGCGGTATCGCGAATCTTATCGATAGCCTCAACTACGGTGTTTAGGGCCGTATCATAACCAATGGTAAAGTCGGTGCCGTTAATATCATTGTCGATTGTTCCAGGCAGACCAATGATAGGAAACTGAAATTCTTCGTTGAAAACGGAAGCACCTTTAAAGGTACCATCACCGCCAATTACGATGAGCGCATCGATGTCATTTTTCTTTAAGTTATCGTATGCTTTTTGGCGTCCCTCCTTCGTTCTAAATTCCTTTGAACGGGCCGATTTCAAAAAGGTGCCGCCTCGGTTAATGATATTTTTAACCGAACGCGGCCCCAGAGGCTTCATATCGTCCTCGATCAATCCCTGAAGACCACGATAAATACCTATGCATTCAATCTCGTGGTAAGTACAACATCGCACCACCGCCCGTATGGCGGCGTTCATTCCCGGTGAGTCCCCACCACTGGTTAAAACCCCAATTTTCTTTATGTCTGTATTCATTTAGGTAAAACTAATGTATAATTGGTATTCCCGCAACTATGGAAGGTTCTGATTCAAAAAACAATATCAACCAGTCTCCACGCTATAAAATACGTGTATGTACGTATGGTGTAACGCGAAGAATCATTCTATATTTGAAATATGAATTAGTGAATCAATTGTATCGAATTTATTTTTTGTGGGGATAGAAAATAAAGAAGATACGAAAAAGTTGAATCTAAAACTTTTAAATTTACTAAGTTAGGTTTGTTATAAGAAATCCGGTCTAAAACCGGATTTCTTTATTTTACACCTATTTCGAAGGTTTTTAAGACTACTTATTGCGGTATTGCTCTAAGCCTTCCTGAAGCCATTGATAATATTCATCAGCGTCTGGAGTATACCCAATGGGCGTATTCAGCAATTCCAAATTCGGTGAAAGCAGCACATAATATGGCTGGGAGTTGTTCCGAAAATTGATCGTTTGGAACGTGGCCCATTTATCGCCAATAGTTTCAATTTCCTTGGTGTTGCCGTTCGATTTCAAATACGTAAATTGTGCAGTTTCCGGAAGCAGTTTCCTATCGTCCACATACAGGGAAATAAGGACAAAATCATTTTGAATGGTTTCAAAAATTTCGTTTTGGCTCCAAACCTGTTCTTCCATTTTACGGCAGTTTACGCATGCCCATCCTGTAAAGTCTATCATTATGGGTTTATTCTTTGCCTTGGCGATTGCTAGTCCCTCATCGAAATCTTTGTACACCTCCAAGCCCAAGGGAGCTTCCGACTCCTTGTCGTAAACACTGTAAAACAATGGTGGTGGAAATCCGCTTAACAGTTTAAGGTTTGCATAGCTGGAATTGGTTAACCCCGGAATTAAGTACAGCACAAATGCGGCGCTCAATGATCCTACTATTAGATTCCCCATAGGTACGCGTTTTTTCCTGGGTCCATCATGCGGAAAGCGAATGACCCCAAACAGGTACAGTGCCAGCCCCAAAGCGCAGAGTATCCAAATGGCAATAAATATTTCGCGCTTTAAAATACCCCAATGTTCTACCAAATCGGCATTGCTCAAAAATTTGAAGGCGAGAGCCAATTCAGCAAAACCCAAAACCACCTTAACGGTGTTTAACCAACCGCCGCTCTTGGGAAGCGAATTGAGCCAATTAGGAAACAACGCAAATAACGCAAATGGAAGGGCCAAGGCCAACCCGAACCCAGCCATCCCCATCGATAATTGCATGGCACCGCCGTCGCTGGTAAGGGAACCTCCCAATAACGATCCCAAAATGGGTCCTGTACAGGAGAATGATACTATGGCTAGCGTAAGTGCCATAAAGAAAATCCCTATGGCTCCGCCAAGTGACGTGGCCTTATCATCCATCTTAGAGCTCCACGAGCTCGGTAATGTGATTTCATAATATCCAAAAAACGAAAAAGCAAATACAATGAAGATAATGAAGAACAGAATATTCAAGGTTACGTTGGTGGAAATATTGTTCAATATTTCGGGGTCTACCGTATCGAGCAAGTGAAACGGAAGGCTTAACAGCACATAGATTGCAAAAATGAACAATCCATATAAAATTGCATTCTTCAAACCGGTCCTTCTGTTCTTGGAACTTTTGGTAAAAAACGAGACCGTTAGGGGAATCATGGGGAATACACAGGGCGTAAGCAATGCTATTAAGCCACCCACAAAGCCGAGCAAGAAAATTGTAAGATAGCCTTTTTCAGAATCTTCAGTGGTCGACGTTATGTTTTCGCCCCCTTTTATATCCAATTGCAAGGCCGCAGTTTTCTGAAGATCGTCTTCGGTGATTTCTGCATTGGCAATGGTAGCAGTACCCGTTCCCAAAGGGAGTTCGAAAGTTTTGGTATCGGGCGGTAGGCATTGTTGATCGTCGCATACCGAATAATAAATTTCTACTTTCAGAATTAGATTATCGGGTTTTTTAACTTGAATTGTTTGGGTGAAGGTAGCGGTATCTTCAAAAAAAACAACGTCGAGGTCGAACACTGGATCGTATACCGGCGCTATGGCGGGTTCCTTTGTTTCTCCTATTAATTGGAAGGTAGACGGAGAGGCATTAAACGTAAATTCGGTGGGAATTGGACCTAAAAACTCTTCACCAAACTGTTCTTGGCTATAGAGGTGCCAACCGTCATCGATGGTCGCCACCATAGTTATGGTATGGGTATCGTCATTGTTTTCGGCAACCGTTACGTTCCACGATACGGGATCTAGAATTCCCTGTGCGTGAGCGACGCCCACGGTACAGAGCAAAAGCATTAAAAAAATCTTCCTCATAATCAATCTAAATAGCTAATTTTAAGTATGTCCTGGGTTTCGCTATCTACTTTAAAGCGATCGTCCATACGAAATCCCACTACCCAAACAATCTTATCGTTGCTGCAGAGCACGTAGATGTTCGCTTTAGCCACCAAAGATACCTTTTCATCTTTGAAAAATTTACTCAATTTCTTTTTTCCTTTCATACCAAAAGGATAAAAGAAATCGCCCTCTCTCCATTTGCGCAGCAATAAAGGATAGGTGAGCTTTTCCCGAGCCACGTGGCATACCTTGTTATTGATGACGTCAATAGAGGAAACCTCCTCAAAAACGAGGTGAATTGGGGTCTGGACTTCTTTAATATCTTTCGATATTGTTACCGGGAGAATTTCGCCATCTGAATCTTTTGTCGTTAACAGAAGGACTCCCCTATCCTTAGTGAGCCGGTGTGTTGGAGAGAAAACCGACTTTCCCGGTTGGGCGGTGAGCAAATCGTAAATATCATTCCAAGCGGTAAAGTTGAACGGATGAAGCATTTCGTATAACAGCGCCTTCGTATTCGGCAATTGCTGAAGCTTTTCAATATGAATACTATAGCCATTGAAATTTTCGGTAACCGCCAGATTATAGACAAGCGCCATATAATCTTCTATGAGCGCTTGGCTATCTTTTAGATGCTCTACCGTATTACTAAACCCCGATAGCACTTTGGGATGGGCTTTTATAAAGTCTGGGATGACATTATGGCGCAACGCGTTGCGTAGATACTCCTTTTTTGCGTTGCTACTATCTTCCCGCCAGTACAGTTTCTTCTTCTTTGAAAAATCGAGCAGTTGATCTCTCGTAAATGCCAATAAGGGCCTAAGTACGAACCCCAATCTCTCAGGAATGCCGGTAAGACCACGAATGCCCGTGCCCCGAGATAAATTGATTAAAAATGTTTCAAAATCATCGTTGCGATGGTGGGCTGTAAGAATATAATCGTAACCAAAACTGCTTCGAATTTCCTCAAACCACGCATAGCGCAGTTCGCGGGCAGCCATCTGGATAGAAAGCTTATTCTCCTTAGCGACGTTAACAGTGTCGAACGTTTGCGAGAAAAATGGGACGTCGTATTTTTTTGACAGGTCTTCCACAAAACGCTCGTCCTCATCGCTTTCCCCCTCGCGAAGCTTGAAATTACAGTGGGCAAGGGCATACTCGTAGCCACATAAGTGTACGAGATGCGCTAAGGTTACGCTATCTAATCCGCCGCTGCAAGCGATAAGCAGCTTTTTTCCGCTTACAAAGGGAAAATTTTTCGAAAGATGTTCTTTAAAATTTTCTATCAACATTAAATAGCGGTTACAATGATACCAAGGCCCACGGCAATTCCGAAGCTGAGCATGGTACCAATTAAAACATATTCGGTTTTTAGGGTATCGTCATTTCGATACCGCAGAATCGACTTGGCCGCAATCAAAAAGCCTACTGCTTCATAATGATTGGTAATGATGAATGTAAGGGTTAACAACCGCTCTAAGATACCAATCATTTTACCGGCATTGGGCAATTCGGTATCGAGCGTCACTACAATATTACTAGCAGAAAACACTTCCTGAATAAAGAAATTCGCCGGACGTAAGCACAGCAAATAGGCGAGCAAAGCCATAACCGCGGTAGCCGATAAGGGCGGTACCCAAAGGGGTTGCAGCAATCCTTTTTGCCAGAATACAAGGGAAACCGCGACCACTACGACGAGATGCAAAAATTGGTCTATAAAAAAAGAATAGGGTCCTAGGTGTCGATTGGAGGCTATGTACTTTTTCGTTCCGTCAATAAGATAGTGGCCCACTGTAATTATCAAGGCACCGTAAAAAAATGTCCATTGCAAGGATAACACCCAAGACAATAAAAATACGATGAGCACATGCCATAGGAGCAACGGACTTCGAAAACCGAGTTCTCCTTTTTGGTAGGCCATTTTCTGATTTTGCAGAAAGAAATCGGCTAGAACGTGCGCCAATAGCTGATAAAGTATAAAGAGTTGCACATCCATTGTCTTTAGTTTGAAAAAGTTTCGGCGTATACATCCACGGCGTTCTCGATAGCGTTCCAGCCTACGCTAGTAGAATGTTGGTTGACCACCGATTGGTTTATACCAAGTTTCTCGGAAATCGTCTCCTCGGTCCACCCCATCAACTTATAGTAAACAACTTCGCATTGCCTCGCGGTAGCCTTAGCGAACAATACATCCAATAAGGCTAATATTGCTCCAAACTGCCTGTTGTATTCTATATTTTCTGAAGCAAAAAACAGGGTGTTCTTTACAACGACCCGTTCTTTATTGTGTGTATTCTTACCGTTAATGGCCCGGCCCGAAAAATAAATAGCCGCCCCATCGATAACGCCCTCTTCAGCATCAAATTGCCTTAGGGTGCCGTACCCTATCGCCAACCGAATGCCGTAGGTTTTGAACAATTTTACCTTGCTTTTTCCCTTGGTATAATTTTTTTCGGCTATGGGTATGGTTTTTACGAAACTTTTTATGGCCAAAGCTATCCGGAGTCCATCAGCAGCTCGTCGGGGAACACACTCTATATAATCGCCCTTTACCAAACGGCCATAGCAATCATAATGTGTGCGCAACTCCTCCAGCAATTGCGAAAGGGATGTGCGCAACAGATTTTTATCGGCTCCCTGTAATTCTGTGGAGGCCACAATATCGCCAGATATTACGGAATAATCCATATGGTTCGTAACTATAATTAAACAAATATAGGCTTTTTTACCTATAAATACAATTTATATGCTTTTAAACCTATAATTTACATTTATAGTTTTTTTAACCGATATTTTAGCGCCTTTCCAACACTTCGCGCAAGGCTGCTGCCTTCACCAAACATTCGTCATATTCCTGTTGCGGTATGCTAGCTGCGGTAATAGCCCCGCCCACTGAAAAGCTCACGTAGCCATTTTGGGCATTGTACAAGATACTACGTATCACCACATTGAAATCAAAATCGCCAGAAGGGGTAAAATATCCAATGGCACCACTATACAAACCACGTTTTGCATCTTCAAGCTGTTCAATGATTTCCATTGCCGAAATCTTAGGCGCCCCCGTCATGCTTCCCATTGGGAATGTCTCCTTCAACACTCTTACTGGTGGAATATCATTTCGCACTTCGCATTGAATGGTAGAAATTAATTGATGCACCTGTCGAAACGTGTAGCTCTTGCACAATTCTGTAACTTTAACGCTGCCTTTTTTCGCGATGCGCGAAAGATCGTTGCGCACCAAATCGGTAATCATTATATTCTCGCTGCGTTCCTTGGGATTGGCTTCAAGCGCGCGCAACGACTTAGCATCCTGTACGGCATCGCGATACCGTTTTGAAGTGCCCTTGATGGGTTGCGACTGTATTACAGCACCCCTCTTTTGTATGTACCGCTCTGGAGAGGCAGAAAGCGCAAAATAATGTTCTAGCTTTAAAAAACACGCAAAGGGCGTTTGGGAAATCTCGTTGAGGTGCGTGTAAACTTCTACGGGATTTAAACGAACAGGCTCGGCGTAGAATTCCTGGCATAGGTTCGCTTCATAAATATCACCGCGCTCAATATGCCATAACATTCGGTTGGCCTTTTCCAGATACGCCTTTTTTGGTGTGCGCGCCTTTATGGAAGAAGAATGCTGTGAGCGAGGTTCGTCTCTCGGTAAGACAAATGATGTAATAGCCTTCCAATCTGTTTCCATCTCATCTTCAATAGCTGTGAGATACTGCATTGTTACCTTATCTTCAGAAAAAAGAAATACGCGCTTCGGCTGGAAAAAATATAAGTCTGTAAATAGGAGCTTGTCTATATTATTGCTAGAAAGTTTTTCAATATCGTTTTTCAGGTCGTAGGTAAGATAGCCGAAAAGCCAATCATTGCTAGTTTGCTGATATTCCGAAAGCGCATCGAAAGCACCTACGGAATCGCATTTAAGCGCGGTGGCAGCCTCTACCGCCAAAATTGCCCGAAATTCTTGAAAATCTTGGGCATAGTCGTTACTGTCTAGCCACACCACTTCTTGGAACTGCTGGGCCCACAACAGCAATCTTTTTTTATCATCCTGTGTTAAGGAGCAGGCAAACGTTTTGGTGCTTCGCCTCATAATTCGATTTGGTGCGAAAAATTTTGGAGCACATCCATCATTCCCAAAAACATAGTTTCGTTTACTACTCTATTTTTTTCTTCTGAAAAATTTTCGCTGTAATTGGGCAGAGAAAAACTGTTGAGCACTTTCCCACCAAACCGAGGCAAAATACCTTCCGCATACTGAAGGGCGGAGGATGCGCCCCTCTTTCCGCGCGAAGTGCTCATTAGCAAGATGGGTTTCCCCTCGAGAAAGGATCGATCTAACCGTGAGAGCCAATCGAGGGTATTTTTAAAAAAGGCAGAAACTGTACCGTTATGTTCGTTCACCGAAATTACCAGGGCATCGGCACCCTTAATTTCGTGATAGAGGGCGTGTAGGTTCGCGCCAAAGCCCGCTTCCCGCTCTAAATCCTCTCCATACATTGGCAAGGCATAATCGGTTAGCCTAATTAGGTTTGTATTGTGCGTGGATAATATTCCGGCAACGAACGATACCAATTTGTGATTGATGGAAGCGCTGCTATTGCTACCAGCGAAAAGAAGTACTTTTTTCATACCTCAAATATATCAATTTGGGAGATGTTAGCCGTATTGAGTTTTAAAAAGCCTTTACCACAGTTCAAATCAGGTTCTAATTTCGTTTTCTTAGATAAAAGTTTTTTGCGTACTTCTTAACAACGAAAAATAGGCCCGTTATTTTTTTCTTAAAATGAGTTTCAAATACGTGTTTCGGCGACGCTATAATATATTTCATCGAAAACCAAAAAACCAACCATTCAATTGAAACGTATATGTTATGCAAATTTTTATCGAATAGCTAAATTTGACCTAAAATTCCACGCATTTTTTATGAGACTACTTCCCAATTTCGTTAATTTTCTTCTTTTTTTCCTTATTACGCTCCATACAATCTATTCACAGGTTGGAATCAACACCACAACGCCAGACCCCTCGAGCATACTGGATGTTTCCGCAACAAACCGGGGTATGCTGGTGCCAAGGGTGGCGCTAACAGGACTTTTCGACGTGAGTACTATACCCTCACCTACAATAAGTTTACTAGTGTATAATACCACCTCCAATCCAAGTTTAAATCCCGGATATTATTACTGGAATGGCACTAATTGGACACGACTAGTGAATTCAGGCAGTTTGGAATATTGGTCTACAACTGGAAATACAGGCACCGATGGCGGCACAAACAATTTTCTGGGAACTCGCGACGCACAGCCTTTGGTAATTAGAACCAATAATATAAGGCGATTTACCTTCGGCATTCAAAGTGGACTCAATTTGACCAATGCCGCCGGTGATATTACCCTGCGTGCCACAACCGCCGGTAATTTAACGGGTATTAGCCAAAATACTGATTTAGGTATAGACGGCAATGCCTCTCAAGCTGTCACCGCGAATGCTATCACTGGAATTGACAACCAAAATTATGTGCGTACGAGCTCTTCCCTAACTGGAACTTTGCGAGCACAACGAAATAGGCTTTGGGGTATTAATAGCCAAGCTCTAAACGAAATTATCGGGGTTCAGAATGAATTTCGCATACAGGGGGCCTCAGGTAACGCAAGCAGTACCGTTGCACGCTCTTTCTATTCCACTTTAAATTTAAGATCTGGTGGGGGTCTCCAAAATTTTAGGCTGTTATGGAACAATTTTGATGTAGCTGGTGGCACAGGTACCATTAATAGATTTGATGGTGTATTTTTAGAATCGCCCCAAGGTGTTGTAAACAGCTATTATGGTTTTTATCAAAACAACCTGGGAAATGCAGCGAACCGATGGGTGCTATACTACGATGGTGATGCGATCACCTCAAAAGATGTGGTAATTACTGGTACAGGCCGAATTGGTGTTGGCACCGATGCCCCTACACAAGATATTGATGCAACTGGTGCTATACGCTCTAGATCATTGACGAGCGGCGCGGTATATAGCGATGCGAACGGAGTGCTCACCAATACCGCTGTAGGACCGCAAATAATAGCCGCAGGTGTGGTGCAGGGAAATGGAACCGCATTGAAAATATTTGGTGCAACAGTGAATCGGGTAGATGAAGGAGATTACAATGTTGTATTTACAAATCCAAGAAGTACTGCTAATTACGTTATAAATTTAAGTACGATAGATTGTGGTGGCAATTGCAACGGTTCTGTCAATACTTATGATGATCCGGGAATTACCTATTACAACCGAACTGTAAATGGTTTTTCTATAAACGTGGGTGATAGCGATAACGGTACTACCACGAAAGATGATATAGATATTGAATTTAGCTTTTCGGTAATTGACTTTTAAGAAACTGTCATTATAAACGGGAAAAGCCGGCGATTGCCGGCTTTTTTATATATATCCTATTTGTTTAGCTATGCAGCGCACGATTGTCGGTAGCGGCAAGGGCAGCTTCTTTTATTGCCTCGGCATAAGTGGGGTGGGCATGGCTCATACGTGCGATATCTTCGGCACTCGCCCTAAATTCCATAGCAGTGACGGCCTCTGCGATCAAATCGGCAGCACGAGCTCCTACAATATGAACACCGAGCACTTCGTCGGTTTTCTCGTCGGCCAAAATTTTCACGAATCCATCAATATCTCCACTGGCTCGGCTGCGGCCCAGGGCGCGCATTAAAAATTGACCCGTTTTATATGTGACATTGGCCTGTTTTAGTTGCTCTTCTGTCTTACCAACAGAAGCAACTTCAGGCCAGGTATAAACGACCCCTGGAATAAGGTTATAGTCCATATGGGGTTTTTGACCTGCGATGGTTTCGGCCACAAAAACACCTTCTTCTTCCGCTTTATGGGCGAGCATCGCTCCGCGCACCACATCGCCAATCGCGTAAATCGTGTCGATATTGGTCTGCAAATGTTCGTTCACCTCGATTTGACCGCGCTCATTTACCTTCACTCCTGCATTTTCAGCTTTAAGTCCCTCGGTAAAAGGTCTACGACCAACCGATACCAAGCAGTAGTCGCCCGTTAAGGTTACTTCCTTGTCTTTTCTATCGGTCGCGGTGATGGTCACCTCATCCTTCTGTCGTTCAACTTTAGAAACTTTATGCGAGACGTAAAATTTCACGCCCTGCTTTTTCATTACTTTCGTCAATTCCTTGCTTTGAGCAGCATCCATAGTGGGGATAATACGATCCATATATTCCACGACAGAAACCTCGGCTCCCAGCCTTCGGTATACTTGTCCCAATTCAAGCCCTATAACACCGCCTCCAATGACAATCATATGTTTAGGCACCTCCTTTAATGAAAGCGCCTCGGTTGAGGTAATAATACGCTCCTTGTCGATTCCGATGAACGGCAAAGTGGCTGGCTTACTGCCAGTGGCAATGATGATGTTCTTAGCTTCAATGGTCTGGTCTTCATTTCCTTCAGAAGAAATCACGATATGGGTCTTATCTTTAAAAGACCCTATACCGTGCAGCACATCAATGCTGTTTTTATCCATTAGGAATTCAATTCCCTTGGTATTTTGCTCGACCACCGAAGCCTTACGATCGATCATTTTCTTAAAATTCAATTTAATATCGCCAGGGATCTCGATTCCGTGCTCTTCAAAGTGCTTCATAGCATCTTCATAATGGTGCGAAGAATCCAATAGTGCCTTGCTGGGTATGCAACCTACATTTAGACAGGTGCCTCCCAAGGTGGCATATTTCTCGATGATCGCGGTCTTCATACCCAATTGGGCACACCGAATGGCGGCTACGTAGCCCCCAGGACCCGAACCTATTACGGCAACATCGTATTTTGACATGTAACTGTTATTTTGAAATGAGGTGGCAAAGGTACAAAGCAAGTTTGTAGTTTAAAAGTTTAGCAACACCTAAGTTTACCGCAGCGCCAGTTGCGTAGTATTTTTCACCTCGCTTATGCTGAAGGAGCTTTGTGTGCTCCCAATGTGCTTCAACGTGGTAAGCTTATTAACCATAAAGGAGCGAAATTGCTTGATATCACGCACAACGACTTTCAGCAAATAGTCATAATCGCCGCTCACGTGAAAGCATTCTAGCACTTCGGGAAGCTGAGCCACCTCCTTCTCAAATTTAGTGAGGTATTCTTGCGAGTGCTGCACCAATTTTATGTGACAAAAAACCGTGAAGCTTCTGTAAACGTGCTCTTTGTTGAGTAAGGCTACATAACCGTTTATCACTCCCTCACGTTCCAATTTTTTGATTCGCTCAAAAACAGCAGTGACCGAGAGATCTAATTGCAGCGAAAGTTGCTTGTTGGTTTGCTTGGCATCTTGCTGCAATAACTCCAACAACCTAATGTCGGTTTCATCTAACTTCATTGTGGAAATTTTTCTGAAAATTAAATCAAATAGAGTAAAGTTTAAAATTATTTTCTCGATTAAAATCTTTATACGGATTAATATTCAGTCAAATCATATTTGTATTGAAATTAAATCTAAATGTCGGTACATTTGAAAAAAATGAAAATCCACTATCTATGAGCTTTAAACCTGCCGACAAGATTCAAGACCTTCAGTATTTTGGGGAATTTGGAGGCGTGAATCCCTCCATATCCGATTCTTCCACCTACACCTTCCTATCGGCAAAGACCATGTTCGATACGTTTGAAGGAAATGCCGACGGCTGCTACCTCTATTCCCGCCATTCCTCGCCCAGCAACCTCTATCTGGGAGAAGCGCTAGCTGCGATGGAGGGTACCGAAACTGCCAATGTCGCTGCTACGGGAATGGGCGCCATAGTACCCGCGCTGCTTCAGTTATGCCAAGCCGGAGAACATATTGTTTCCAGCCGAACGATTTATGGTGGAACCTATGCTTTTCTGAAGAACTTTGCCCCACGCCTGAACATACAAACTTCGTTTGTGGATATAACCGATTTGGAAAAAGTGGAAGCTGCCATTACTTCAGAAACAAAAGTTTTGTATTGCGAAAGTGTTAGCAATCCGCTTTTGGAAGTGGCCGATATTGAAGCGCTTTCGAAAATTGCGAAAAAACACAACCTAAAATTGCTCGTAGACAATACGTTTTCGCCATTATCCATTTCTCCGGCCAAGCTGGGCGCCGATGTGGTGCTGCACAGCTTAACCAAGTTCATAAATGGCAGTAGCGATACGATGGGTGGCGTTATGTGCGGCACCAAAGAATTTATAAATGAATTGCGTAACGTGAATGATGGGGCCAGTATGCTCTTGGGCGCATCGATGGACAGTTTGCGGGCGGCATCTATTTTAAAAAACCTGCGAACGCTTCACATACGGGTGAAGCAGCACAGCAAAAACGCACTGTTCTTGGCCGAAAAATTTGAGGCCGACGGGCTGAAAACCGTTTATCCGGGGTTAAAATCGCACCCAAGCCACGAGCTTTTCAAGCGAATGATGAACGAAGAATATGGCTTCGGTGGAATGCTCACCGTGGATGTTGGCAGTCTCGATAAGGCCAATGAGCTTATGGAATTAATGCAAAACAAAAATCTGGGATACCTCGCCGTGAGCCTCGGTTTTTACAAGACGCTTTTCAGCGCTCCTGGCAGCTCCACCTCTTCTGAAATTCCTGAGGAAGAGCAAAAAGAAATGGGACTGAGCGATGGTTTGATTCGTTTCAGCATTGGCTTGGATAATGATATTGAGCGCACCTACCGAATGATGAAGGACTGTATGGAGGAAGTGGGCGTGTTCTAAAAATAATTTTTTTTTGAATTGAAAAGAAGCAGGTGTCACGGACAACCTGCTTTTTTTTTGGTTTGCATAGCAATTAACAAAATCGTAACATTACAAACCGAAAACAAAACCTCCTGATGCAACGCCAAGATTTAGACCCCAAGACTCCAAAGGATGAAAACATTATAGAAAATAGAGAACTTAGCATTTGGGAAGCACTTATCCCAGTCTTCGCTTTGGTGGCTATGCTCTTTTACAATGTATTTTTTGCATTTGGCGACGATGCGTTGAGTGGCAGCAACCAATTTATACTTTTACTGGGTGCCGCTGTAGCTGCCATTGTTGGTATTTTCAACAAAGTTCGCTTTGAAGAGATGATCGATGAAGTAGCCGAAAATGTCAAGAGCACGACGGGCGCGCTGCTAATTCTATTAATGGTCGGTGCCCTGGCCGGAACCTGGATGGTAAGCGGCATTATCCCAACTATGATCTACTATGGAATGCAAGTGCTCAATCCAACAATTTTCTTGGCATCCTGTGTTATTATCTGTGCCATTATTTCGGTGGCCACTGGTAGCAGTTGGACTACCTCTGCCACGGTAGGGATCGCCCTTGTGGGAATTGCCGAGGCGTTGGGAATTTCTTTGGGAATGACCGCAGGAGCCATTCTTTCGGGGGCTTACTTTGGTGATAAGCTATCGCCCTTAAGCGATACCACCAACCTTGCCCCTGCTATGGCCGGCACCGATTTGTTCACGCATATTAGGTATATGACCTTCACCACCGTACCCACCATAGTGATTACCCTTATCGTGTTCGTTATAATAGGATTGGGTTTGGAAACCGATGGAGTTGCCGATACCGAGGGCATCCTAACGTCCATTGAAGCCTCCTTTACCATAAGTCCTTGGCTATTTGTGGTCCCCATACTCGTAATTTTAATGATTGTACGCAAAACGCCACCCCTTATCGCCCTGCTCGCTGGTACGCTTTTGGGAGGGTTGGCGGCACTTCTATTTCAACCAGAAATCGTAACACAAATTGGCGGCGGCGAAAAGCTCGATTTTCTAACTGGCTATAAAGGCATTATGAATGCCATAACGGTAGATACCTCGGTGGCTACAGACAATGAAGCTTTAAGCGACCTGTTTTCGGCGGGAGGTATGTATGGGATGCTCGGGACTATTTGGCTCATAATCTGTGCAATGGTTTTCGGGGGCGTTATGGACGCTATTGGGGCGCTAGCCACTATTAGTAAATCGTTGCTTAGGTTATTTCACACTACCTTCGGTTTATTTGCCAGTACCGTGGCAAGTTGTTTGGCGCTTAATGTTACCGCTTCAGACCAATACCTCGCCATTGTGGTACCAGGTAAGATGTACGCGAAGGCTTATCGAGACAAGGGTCTTGCGCCCGAGAACCTCTCTCGTACCCTAGAAGATAGCGGTACGGTAACTTCGGTGCTCATTCCTTGGAATACCTGCGGGGCATACCATTCGGGTGTGCTGGGTGTGGGCGTGGGGCAGTTCTTTATGTATGCTATTTTCAATTGGTTGAGTCCGTTCATGACTCTTTTGTTCGCAGCTTTCAGAATAAAGATTCGTGAACTTTCCACCCCCAAGGCATAGCTAAAATACAGCGCTCCAACGTATTATAAAGATATCCTTTTGAATACCTTTCGGATTATCGAGATTTCCTATTATCATATAAAAATTTACAGTTTTCGTTTGTTTACAAAGCTCCACAATTAAGGTATTTTTGCGGCATCAAACAAATAGTAATCCTTTAAAATAAAACATATGTCATTAGTAGGAAAACAATTTCCAAACATTACAGTAGACGCAATGGATGAGATGGGAGAAACTCTGTCCATTAACGTACTTGAAGAAGCGAAGAAAAACAACAAAAAAGTGCTATTATTTTGGTACCCAAAGGATTTTACTTTTGTATGTCCTACCGAAATTCATTCGTTCCAAGAAGCGCTAAAGCAATTTGAAGATAAGAATACCATGGTTATAGGCGCGTCTTGCGATACGCCGGAAGTGCATTTCGCGTGGTTAAATACTCCAAAAGACAATGGTGGTATTGAAGGTGTTACCTACCCCCTATTGGCCGACACCAACCGCAACCTGGCGAACGCCTTGGGCATTTTGGACATTAGTGCCGAAAAATACGACGAGGACCAAGATTTATACCTGCTACAGGGAAGCAATGTGACGTATCGTGCTACGTATCTTATTGATGAAGAAGGTAAGATATTCCACGAAAGTGTAAACGATATGCCCTTGGGCCGCAACGTGAAGGAATACCTTCGCTTAATCGATGCCTACACCCACGTACAAAGGAAAGGTGAGGTATGCCCGGCCAACTGGGAAGAAGGCAAATTGGCGATGGAAGCTACTCGCGAAGGCGTAGCCACATACCTGCAAAATTAAGAACCGATGTTTATAGAACTGAAAGAAGACAGTCTCCAGGAGTATGTTGCTGAAGAACAGAACGTCATCGTTCAGTATTCAGCATCTTGGTGCGGCAACTGCCGATTGATGAAGCCAAAGTTCAAGAAACTCGCTTCAGAAACGGAAGGATTCAAATTTGTGATGATCGATGCCGAAAAGAATCCCGAAAGTCGCAAGATGGCCACGGTGGACAACCTGCCCACTTTTGCCAGCTTCAAGGATGGAAAATTCGTGAACCAGGTACAGACCAACAAGATGGAGCCCTTAAAAGAGTTGATAGATGAAGTTGCCAGTAATTAAGCACTTACATAGAAACAACACGACGGCACAGTTGCAAAATTGTATCGAGGTGCTTGAGTCGTTCAGCGAATACAATAGGATTACAGACGAAGAGCTCGACGTGGTGGGCGAACTCATCACCAACCTTTGCGGCGCGGTGGAAGTGCACCAAATGATCGAGGACGGAATGCCAGAGCGCGATGCGGCCAATGCCTTCGCACAGAAGGTTATGGGCAGTATCGATAGGTAGTACGTAAATATAAATAGTAGTGAATCCCCTTCGGAAATTTCCGAAGGGGATTTTTTTATCCTTCCAGAAAAACAACTACCCGAACGGGTAATTGTTTCCCAAGCGGCATCCTCTTATTTTTAGTTTCAACATGAAATTTGGGTGGGTTGAAGCTATTTTCGTAGCTTTAATAAATTCAAAATCAATTAACTATATGGGGAAAGTTATTGCTTCACTAGTATTCCTATTGATGGTAGAAGTTTGCGCTCCCCAATCTCAGCATTTTCAGTTTCAACATTACGGGGTGGACGACGGACTGTCACAATCCAAGATAGAAGCCATTTTTCAGGATAGCCGCGGCTACCTGTGGATCGGTACTGCAAAGGGCCTCAACAAGTTCAACGGGCACCGGTTTGAGGTGTTCCTTCCTTCATCAGATTCTTCAAAAACTAGTCTTTCGCACCAATCGGTTTATGCCATTGCCGAGGATAGCTATGGAAATATTTGGGCAGGTACGCGAAGAGGAGTTTCCAAGTACGACCCCCGAACAAAAACATTCACAAATTATTCTGAAGTAGGCGATTGCGAAAGCTGTTTGGCCGGGACGATGAGCAAAACTTTATTTGAGGATTTTCCCTATATGTACGTAGGTTCCAACGCAGGGCTCTCCCGCATCCATTTGGAAACCGGCGAAGTGAAGGGCTGGTGGCACACGCCGGAAACCAAGAACATCCCAGATATCTACTCCATCCGTGATATCGTAAAACTGGATTATGGCGAATTGATGCTAGCCACCCACGACGGGCTCGTTTTTTTCAATATTGAAACCGAAACGTTCCGATTGGTAAGCAAAAAGGACGGCCTCCCAGACAAGGGCAATGGAGTTGAGAAAATCTACAAAGATACCGAAGGCACCTATTGGCTGGCCATGGCCAATTCGGGCGTGGTTAAACTGAAGGGAAACCCCACCCAGCCCACCTTCGAACAATTACCTGTGGGCGAAACAGGCATCCCTTCCGAAACCGTTTACGATATTATTGAATATCCACAGGGTACACTCTGGTTCGCCTCGCACGAAGGTATTGTACGCTATAACCGCCATAAAAAAACCTATTCCGACATTAGGCAACGCGCGGGCGACGCGCTCTCCATATCAGCAAACGATGTTACCCACTTGCTGGTGGACAGGGCAAACCGCATTTGGCTGGGCAGCAATTACGGGTTGGACGTATACGACCCATACTTGAACCAATTCGAAATGCTCACCGCCACCAAGGACAAAACTAAAGGGCTGGCGGCAAACAACACTACAGCTATTTTTCAGGATAGCCAAGGGGCGATTTGGTTCGGCAATGCGGAAAACGGCATAACCGTGCTTCAGCAAAAAAAAGGCGAAGAACTTTTTCACCACATCCCCGCGGGCAATGCACCCAACCAACTGCCCCACCCAACCGTTTACGGGATTGGGGAAGATGCAGAAGGAAAAATTTACATCGCCACCGGCGCCAGGCCAGTTGTTGTAAATTGGCCAGATAGGGAAAAATATGACTATACAATGACTCCCCTTCCCATTGGTCAGATATCTGAAAATAAACTGCCCACGCCTTATATCTACAATTTTAGAAGAGACGCAAAAGGAAATCTTTGGCTGCCCACGCACGGAAAAGGCGTTATAAAGGTGGAAAAGGATGGAAAGTTTGTCCAGTTTCTCAACGAAAACCAAGACCCAACCCTAATAAGTTCAGATTTTGTGATCGATGTAAGCCTTGAAGGGACCAAAGCCGTTTGGACCACCAATTCCGGGACGGGCTTTGGCATTATCCAGCTCGACAAGAATGATTCGGTAGTGCGCAGGTTCAGGGCGAACCATCCGTTTACGAAAATCGCAACACATAGCACCTTACTCCACAAGGGTAGCATTTTTTTCAACACCAATGAGGGAGCCTTTTTTTATAGAGATCGAAATGTCCTGTTCAAGGAAGGTACTCTCAAATCGGTACATTTTAACGAAGGCAATGGACTTTCAGACAATTCCATAAACAAGCTCATTCCTGTGAGCGATACTACTTTTTGGGCGAGCACAGGCAACGGGCTCTCGCTGCTCAATATTTCTTCGGAAAAAGCAACTTCGTATAAATACATCGCCGGTGCCAAGAATAGGGAATTCAACCGAAATGCGGGCATCTTGGATCGAGACAGCATAATTTATTTTGGCGGTATCAGCGGGGTCGTTCGGTTCAAGCCCCGAAATTTCAAGAAAAACACCTGTGCCCCAAGGGTATCTTTCACCCATGCAAAAATCTGGAACCGACCCGTGCCAATCGGCAATTCCGGTAAGAATGAAACCACTATAGAAAAAGACATTGCGTTTTTGAATACCGTCACACTTAATCCTAAGGACAAGGTTTTTTCAGTACGCATAGATGCCATCAATTTTACCCTTCCGGTGGAAACCCAGTATGCCTACAAGCTGGAGGGCTTCGATGCCGATTGGACCACCACCAGCAATCCTGAAATTACCTATACCAATTTAGACCCAGGCAGCTACACACTTTTGGCCAGGGCGGCAAACAACGATGGTTTGTGGAGCGATACCCGGCAGCTTACCATAGAAGTGCTCCCGCCCTGGTGGCGCACTTGGTGGGCCTATTTGCTGTTTGCCGTGGTTATTGGCAGCACCATTTACCTGTTTATGAAACTGCGTTTGCAACAGGAACGCAGGCTGGAATTGGCACGCGCGCAGGAACGTGAAATCTTCAGGAAACGAAGCTCGCGCGATTTTCACGATGAGGCAGGCACTAGAATTACCCGAATCGCGCTGATTACGGAACTCGCCAAACTCCATTCAAAGGAAAATGAAGAAATGCAGGATTATTTGGCGCAAATTGACACCAACCTGCAAGACCTCAACAACGGCATGCGCGATTTTATCTGGACGCTAGATCCAACGAAAGACAACGCATACGATACGCTTACCCGTTTTGCTGAATTTGCCGGCAATTTTTGCGAATATGCCAGTATCCAATTTCGGTCGCAGCACATTTCCCAAAATTTAAAGGAATTAGAACTGAACATGGCAGAGCGTAGGCATTTGCTGCTCATTTTAAAAGAAGCGCTCAATAACTGTGTAAAACACGCACAACCCACTGCGGTAGATTTTATCATTGAGTTCAAAACGGGCCGGCTTACGATAATTCTGAAAGATAACGGAAATGGCTTCGACCCATTGCAGGCAAACACTGGAAATGGAATGAACAATATGCAGGAACGTGCCGATGCATCGGGCGGGGCGCTTCAAATCTATTCTGAGGTAAACGGCGGCACCAAGCTCCTGCTTACGCTGGAAACTACCCGACTGGGTAATTGATAACGCATTGATTTTTAGTATCTTTAGATAGTACATGATAGCACAGACTTCCATAAAAATTTGTATTGTTGAAGATGATGCCCTAATCTTGAAATCGTTGCAACAGGTGCTGGACAATGCCGAGGGATTTTCGGTCACCGGCACGTTCTTTTCAGCCGAAGCCGCCTTGGAAAATCTAAAGGAGCACCACCCAGACGTGCTTTTGCTAGATATAGATTTACCCGGGATGAATGGCATCGAGGCCATCCCGAAGCTCAAAAAACTCCAGCCCGAACTCAATATCGTCATGCTTACTGTTCACGATGAATCGCCTTTGGTGTTTGCGGCGCTTCGAAGCGGCGCGGTGGGCTATTTGGTAAAGGGAAGCAACCCAAAATTCCTGCTAAGGGGAATTTCAGAGGTTGTGGAGGGTGGCGCACCTATGAGCCCCAGCATTGCGCGTCAGGTAATACTTTCGTTCATTCCCAACCCACAAAGCACATTGAGCGAACGCGAAATGGAAGTGCTCGAAAAGCTGAGCAACGGCACCAATAACAAACAAATTGCCGAAGATCTTTTCGTATCGGCCAATACCGTGAAGGCCCATATAAAGAACATTTATAAAAAGCTGCACGTAAATTCCCGTGCAGAAGCGGTTTCAAAAGCTATGAAGAAAGGATGGCTATAGTTGAAAAATCCGTACACACTAAAAACTAGAAACAATGCTAAAAAAAATACTCTTTTACGCCGTTTTGTTTACGATAACAGCAACGAATGCCCAATTTACGGGAAGCTTCAACTTCATTATGACACAGGAATACCAAAATGGAAATACCAGAACCGATACCATTTCCTATACGTTTGCCGAAGCGAAATCCGCTATCATTATACACGCCCGCGGCAACCAGCCCGATTTGCGTTTGATTTTTCACCCGGGAGACAGTACCATCACAGGACTTTTTGAACAAAACGGCCGAAAAGGTGGTTACATACTGCCAATGAATGAACAATCATGGCCTGCGATGCACTACGCCCTGCGCGACTATGGTACAGGCCCGCGAACACAATTGCACTATACCAATCAATCGAAAGAGATACTGGGTTATACCTCCCACGAGATACGTTGCGAGGAAGACGACTTTTCTGCCTCGCTTTGGATTGCGCCAGAGATTCCGTTGAGCCTTACAGCGGTTTTGGCCTACCAATTTGTAGGTGTGGGCGAAGATTTAAAAGATTTAGATCGATTCTCTAGGTGCGGCGTACAGGGCTTTGCGATGGAAACATATATCAATGATAAAAAAAGAAATGCTACAATCACTTTGAAGATTGAAGATTTTTCCGATGAATTTGACAAAGCCATTTTCAACACCGAAGGGTTTCAAGTAAGTGATATGCGCAAACAATAATTACAACGGGAGCCTTGTACTAAAAAGACTCCCGTTGTTAGAAAAACCCAAAAAATTACCTTATTCAAATTTGCAGTTCATTACCTGAACATTTCCGTCGTGGACCACTCCCGGTGTTCCGTTGGCGTTTGCCAAGGGATAACCGGAAAGTTTTACATTTCGTACAGCAATGGTACCACCTCCTTTAATTTTTAATGCATACGGGTAAATGCCTACCTCAACAGTGGCTTCGTTCGGGTTTGCCACACCTTCTGGAGGCGCAACGGTGACCATAGTACTCCCCAATGTGTACAACCCTTTGGCCACATTGGGTATTTGTGGCACGTGAATCAAATGTTGACCGTTGATTTTCACAACGGGCGGTGGATTTTCTATTGGGTTGCCGCCCGGATTATAAGTCGGTTGGTTGGGATGCAGCGGCAAGGGGGCATTCCAGTTATTGTCCTTTCTTATACCTTTTACAAATACTACATCATCTTCTATGGGCAACGTCCCCTTAATAATTGCCCCGTGTACATTTTCCGAAACTATAGAAAGGGGGGCAAGATCTTGTGGTTGGCTGCCGCTCCAATCAACGGTGGCATTTTGCTCGTAGATACCATCCTTCATTATAATTTCTACGGGATTTCTTTCCTGTCGTTTGGAATGTGCTATTTCCAAGGCTTTCTGTAAGGTCGCTAAAGGCTCCTCAAAACTGTGCGAATTAACATTGGCGTCATTGCCATTTGGTGCCACCCAAATCACCACCTTTTCAGTTTCATTAGGTTCCTGTCCATCGTTCGGTTGGGTATCGCCTCCAAAAATAGTGGCATCGTTTATAAATCCGGTATCCACATATTCATCGGGACTTGAAATTTGAAAATATATCCAAACATTGGGTGCCTCGCGTCCTTCAAAATAAATTCGGCTGGTGGTGTGTGACATAAAATACAGGTTCGGCTTCTTTATATCAAGATCAAATCCTTTGGAATTCAATTTAGCCTGTGCTTCGGCTAATTTTGCCTGAATGTCTATATTCTTTATCTCATCTGGAATGGCATAGCCCATATTTTCAAAGTTCTGAAGCATTTGTGGCATATTGTCCAGCCCTTGCTCCTGTAATGCGGTAGAAGCGCCCGCCATGGGCAGTGCCCCGAACGACATTTCCAAACGCTCATAGATTCCCGGTCCTATAAGCGTACCCTCTACTATATCGTTCTGAAGTCCGGCATCCTCAAACTCCTGCTCCAAATTGTCCAATTGATCGAAGGCGTCATTTAATGCCGAAATCATAAGGCTCGCATCTATCATGGGTTTGTAATCCTGTTGACTGTCTACATCTACTTTAGACCTCTCATTAATTTCCCGCGCTGCGGGATCTTGTGGAGCATATTGTTTCATGGCTTCGGCCGTGGCCCTGAGCATCATGTCTACCGTGGCATTCAGGC
>CAZXDP010000003.1:14842-118596 GCA_964639255.1 uncultured Flavobacteriaceae bacterium | reverse complement strand
GCCCTGTAGAATTTACCATATTGACCGGTAAAGTCCTCGTGATGCAAATGCAGCCAATCGTATAGCAATAATTGATCTGAGAGCACCTCTTCATCATATACGGTAGTGTATGGAATTTCGGCATATGTAAGCACCATCGTCACGGCATCATCCCAAGGCTGGTTGCCCTTTGGGGAATACACCGCAATTTTTGGCGCCTTCTCAAGCACCACGGCTTCCATATTTTGGGAGGGGCTCGCAATTTCGGCTAATATCTGTTCGGTCTTTGCGTCTGAGATAACCTCGAACGAAACACCTCTTATCTGGCATTCCTTCTGTATTTCTTCAGAATTTGGCAGCAAAAAAGAACCTCCCCTATAGTTGAGCAACCACTTTACCTTCGCATTACGTTCTAGTGTCCAATAAGTAATTCCGTAGGCTTTTAAATGCTCCCGCTGGCTTTCTGCATCCATAGGAATTAAAAGGTAGGAGGCCCAAGATACCTGGGTCATTGTACATAAAAGAAGAAGCGTTAAAAATCGTAGCATAGTATCACATCAATATCGCACAAAACTCGTTTTCGCGTTTAAAGATAACGACAAAAGTCGTTCCATATTGGTTCCATCCCTATAAGTTCTCCACCAAATACCGCCCGTTCCCCTTTAACTTTCCTAACGGAATTTTAGCACTATTTTATTATTGGCTTAACGCTCATTGATTGCTAACCGCTCTATTTTTGGGCTAAACTTAAAAAAAAAGCATTATGAGAACTTTATTATTTTCGGCCGCACTATTAGTAGCCGGTATTACCGCCAATGCACAATCGGAATCTCTTTCCTTCGACTTTGGCGCGCGGGGCGGACTCAACCTAAGCACCGTAACCGGCGATGGGTTTGATAGTCCAGACAACCGCACTAATTTTTACGCCGGTTTGGTGGCAGAAGCGCCCATTTCAGAACGATTTTCACTGCAAACCGAAGTATTCTATTCTGGGCAGGGATTCGATTTTACTGAAGAAGAAGATGAGCTCGATGCCGAATTTCAAGTAAACTATATACAAGTGCCCTTATTGGCGAAAATTTACCTTTTTGAAGGCTTAAACATACACGCCGGACCACAATTTGGTTTTAAGATTGATGAAGAAATAGACTTCGAACCGGCCGATGATGATGGTGATTTCGATACCGATACGGTTGAAGATTTTGACTTTCAGCTTACCTCGGGCCTTGAATATAAATTCGAAAGCGGATTTTTAATTCAAGCGCGTTACACTTACGGATTCTCGCAATTGATAGAGAACCAAGATGTACACAACTCGGTATTTTCGGCTGGCGTAGGTTATATGTTCTAATATAATTATTCCCAAAATAAAAAAACCGCGCATATAGGCGCGGTTTTTTTATTATCACATTTTGTAGCTCTTAAAACGGCACATCATCATCGGACGACAAGTTATCGTTCATAGAGCTGCCAAAGGCCTCTCCCGGCAACGGGAAATGACTGGTTTTAAAAGTATCGTCGTTGGCGGCATCGTTCATGCTGCTATGAAATTCGCCGGTGTAGTTAAAGGTTTCCAGGTTCTCAAACTTCCCAAGGTGCCCCACAAACTTAAGCCGAATTTCATCGAGACCGCCGTTACGGTGCTTTGCCACGATAAATTCTGCCTGTCCCTCTGTTGGAGTGCGCTCCTCATCGTCCCATTCATCGATTTTATAATATTCTGGCCGATAGATAAAGGAAACAATATCGGCATCCTGTTCGATCGCACCAGACTCACGAAGATCGCTCAACAAAGGACGTTTGCTGCCCCCACGAGTTTCCACCGCCCGCGATAACTGCGAGAGTGCTATAACGGGCACATTCAGCTCCTTGGCAAGGGCCTTCAGGTTACGGGATATGGTAGAAATTTCCTGCTCACGGTTACCACCCTTCTGGCTACCGCCTGCCGTCATAAGCTGCAGATAGTCAATCATTATCAACTTGATACCGTGCTGCGATGAAAGGCGGCGCGCCTTAGCACGCAAGTCGAAAATAGAAAGTGACGGTGTATCATCGATAAAAAGCGGTGCTTTCTCTAATCCTTTAACCTTTACGTTTAGTTGCTCCCATTCGTGCTTCTCAAGGTTACCGGTACGAAGCTTTTCTGAAGAAAGTCCCGTTTCTGAAGAAATCAAACGGGTAATCAACTGTACAGATGACATTTCCAGCGAGAAAAAGGCAACAGGTATGTTGTGTTCTACCGCGATGTTACGCGCCATCGATAAGGTAAGGGCTGTTTTACCCATACCGGGACGAGCTGCAATGATAATTAAATCGCTGGGTTGCCAGCCGGAGGTGAGCCTATCTACTTTATCGAAACCAGAGGGAATACCCGAAAGCCCCTCCCTATTGGCAATTTCCTCAATTTTTTTCTTGGCTTGAATAACTAGCTGCTGTGCGGTTTCTGAAGACCGTTTGATATTCCCCTGTGTAATCTCGTACAATTTTGATTCGGCCGTGTCCAGCAGGTCAAAAACGTCGGTGGTCTCATCGTACGAATCTTCGATGATCTCGTTGGAAATTTTTATCAGACTGCGCTGTATGAACTTCTGCAAAATAATACGAGCGTGAAATTCGATATGTGCCGAAGAGGACACTTTTTGGGTGAGCTGCACGAGGGTAAATTCGCCACCGATGCGCTCGAGTTTTCCGTCCCGCTTTAACTGAGCAGAAACGGTTAATAAGTCAACTGGCTCGCTGTTTTCGAACAGGGTATGGATGGCATCGAAAATATGCTGGTGCGATTCTTTATAGAAAACATCGGCGTGTAAGATATCTATTACCTCATCGACCCCCTTTTTGTCGATCATCATCGCTCCTAGCACAACCTCCTCTAAATCAATAGCTTGCGGAGGCAATTTTCCTTTTTCCAAGGAAATTACTTGGGAAGCGCGCGTGGCATAACTTGAGGGAGCTTTCAATTTTTCCATTGAGCGAATGTAAATAAAATGTTAAGACGTAACCGTTTTTAATTGGTTACGATGTCCACCGGTCTTCAACATTTCAAATGTTGAAAACTTGAAAATCCTGTTAATAAGTTACGAAAAATAGCGATGCGAACGAAGTACAAATCGCAACGCCCAACCATTGCTGCAATTATCCCTTAAAGACGCCCATGTTGGAATACTTGTCCATTCGTTTGGCGACTAAATCTTTTGGGGATAATTTTTTTAGCTCCTCGAATTCCTTGGCAATGGCATTGGCCACCGTGCTAAAAGTTTTTTCGCGGTCGCTATGCGCTCCGCCCAGCGGTTCCTTAACGATTTTATCGATAAGCTTTTGCTTTTTCATATCTGCAGCGGTAAGTTTCAATGCCTCTGCGGCCTGTTCCTTGTATTCCCAGCTGCGCCAGAGTATTGATGAACAGCTCTCTGGCGATATTACCGAGTACCAAGTATTTTCGAGCATTAAAACGGTATCGCCAACGCCAATGCCTAAGGCACCACCACTAGCACCCTCGCCAATGATTACAACGATGATAGGCACCTGAAGACGTGTCATTTCAAGAATATTTCGTGCAATGGCCTCCCCTTGCCCACGCTCTTCGGCTTCTAATCCAGGATATGCACCAGGGGTGTCTATAAAGGTTACCACCGGGACATTAAACTTTTCAGCCGATTTCATAAGGCGCAACGCCTTGCGATATCCTTCGGGATTCGCCATTCCGAAGTTTCGGTACTGCCTGGTTTTGGTGTTGTAACCCTTCTGCTGGCCTATGAACATATAACTCTGGTCGCCAATCTTTCCGAGTCCACCTACCATGGCCTTATCGTCCTTAAAACTGCGGTCACCGTGCAATTCCAAGAAGGAATCGCCACAGATGGCCCGAATATAATCCATGGTATAAGGACGGTTGGGATGCCTAGAAAGTTGCACCCGCTGCCACGGGGTTAGGTTTTTATAGATTTCCTTTTTGGTTTCGTTCAGTTTTTTTTCAATTTGCTTGCAGGTATTGGTCACATCTACATCGCTCTCCTCTCCTATTTGGCAAGCCTTTTCGTATTGTTCCTGCAATTCTTTTATGGGCAGTTCAAAATCTAGATATTCCATAATTACTCCTAAAGGTGGTTTTTGGCTTAATGTACAAAGATAAAATTTTGTTGTTAGCTATGGGGCAAACGCCTTTTTTTTCTTTCTCGCGTCGTTTTGATAATACCATTGGCGATTACGGTAAGTAGAATGATGCCTGCCCCGTAATAAAACTGTGGACTCATATTTTCTGAATCGCCCAAAAACAACAGCGCCAGCACGATTCCATACACCGGCTCCAAGTTGATGGTGAGCATCACTGTATATGGACTCAGCCAGCGCATTACATGTACCGAGGCAATAAAGGCGTAGGCCGTACATACAGATGCCAGCAAAAATAGAAACAGCCAATCGTTACCCGATAATATAAAAAAATCGTAGGTGAAACTTCCGGTAAAGGCCAAATACACCGTAATGCAAAGCATTCCAAATCCAAGTTCATAAAACGAAATGGCGCTCGCCTTGTATTTTATGGCAAACTTCCCATTGATTACAGAAAACAGTGCCCCTAGAAACGACGCGCACAGTGCCAATACAATACCCAACAAGTGCTCGGTCTCCACCGCGAAAATAATATACAAGCCTACCATAGCCAGAAGCCCAAAGAGCACCTCATACCCTATAACCTTCCTCTTGTAGTATAGCGGTTCCAATAAGGAGGTAAAGAAGGCTCCGGTAGACAAAATGGCCAAGGTAACCGACACGTTCGACACCTTAATGGCACCGAAAAAAGCCAACCAATGTAGAGCTATAATGAGTCCAGCATGACAAAAGCCGGCTATCGTTTTCTTCGAAAAAGAAAGATTGACTTTTGTAAATTTCAGAAATAAAAAGATAAAACCGGTAGCCAATAACATTCGGTACCACACTAAGGGAATAGCATCTATGGAAATGAGTGCTCCCAGCACTGCTGTAAACCCCCAAATAAACACTATAAAATGAAGGTGAAGGTAGTTGAGCGCTTTATCGTTTCGCATTTTTCAAAAGATAAATGGCCAAAATACCAAACACAATATTGGGGAACCACGTGGCCACAAAAGGCGAAAAATCGCTTTGTTCTGCCATGGTGCCGAAAATTTTATCAAAGAAAATATAAATCATCCCAATACCGATGCCAATGGCCAGGTTGACGCCCATTCCGCCACGTCGTTTCATAGAGGAAACCGCCACGGCTATCACCGTTAAAATATAGGCCGAAACGGGAAGGCTCCAGCGCTTGTACTGCACCACCTCATACCTATTTATATAAGAGCTGCCTCTTTTTTTCTCGCGTTCAATAAAATCGTTTAGCTCGGTGAAATTGAGCGTTTCTGCTATGTACTCTACCGGGGTGAGGTCTTCGAGCTCGAAGGCGAAGGTCGTATCTACACGTTGCCGAACATCGAGCACATCGTTGTGATCGCCAATGGTTCTTTTAACGTAATTGAACAAACTATAGGTGCTATCTGCTTCGTTGTATTGAATTCTATTGGCCGAAATTTTATATGCCAATCGATTGCCATCAAAATGCTCTAAGGTAAAGTTGTTTCCCGCCTTTTCCTTCACATTGAAATAACTCACATAAATGTAGTCGGTATCGTTAATCTGCCGAAACACGTTCGTCTGGTTTCGGTCCTGCTTGCCTTTTTTCAGATATTCGTACTTAAATTCATTAAAGCCCTTGCTCGCCATGGGGGCTAGGTACATTCCCATTATGAGCGCACCAAGGCAAACAATAGTAGCGCCAATCATATAAGGACGTAAAAAGCGGTAATATGAAACCCCGCTGCTCAAAAAGGCGATGACCTCGGTATTATTGGCCAGCTTTGAGGTAAACCAGATCACCGAAAGAAACAGGAACAGTGGAAACAACAAATTCGCGAAATAAACCGTAAAATCCAGATAGTACTTCACCACCTCGATAAAAGGCACTTCGTTTTCCAGCATTTTATCGATCTTCTCGGCAAGGTTTACGGTGATGCCAATAGGTATAAAAAGCAACAGCAGCAAGATGAAGGTGCCCAGGTATTTTTTCAGTATGTAGCGATCTAAAATGCTAAACATAAGCTCCTAAAGACGTTTGTCCATTTGTTGCACCATCTTATTTTTCCATTGGGTGAAGTCGCCCGCTAAGATATGCTTTCTGGCCTCGCGAACCAACCATAGGTAAAACCCCAAGTTATGGATAGTGGCAATTTGCCTCCCCAACATCTCATTCACGGTAAATAAATGCCGCAAGTAGGCCTTGCTATAAGCTGTATCTACCCAAGTTATGGCCATTTCATCAATGGGCGAAAAATCTGCTTCCCACTTCTTATTTTTAATATTGATGGTACCGTGCGCCGTAAATAGCATACCGTTGCGCCCATTGCGCGTTGGCATAACACAATCGAACATGTCCACACCCAATGCGATATTCTCTAAAATATTGATAGGGGTTCCCACTCCCATCAAGTAGCGCGGTTTTTCTTTCGGAAGAATTTCGGTCACAACTGCCGTCATTTCGTACATCTCCTCGGCCGGTTCGCCCACCGAAAGACCACCGATGGCGTTGCCAGCTGCCCCAGCATTAGCAATATATTCCGCCGATTGCCGTCGCAAATCTTTGTAGGTGCTCCCTTGTACAATAGGGAAAAGCGTTTGATTATAGCCGTATTTTGGAGGTATTTTATCAAGATGCGAGATACACCTGTCCAACCAGCGATGCGTCATATGCATAGAGCGCTTCGCATAATTGTAATCGCACGGGTACGGTGTGCATTCATCAAAGGCCATGATGATATCTGCCCCGATGCTTCGCTGTATTTCCATCACGTTCTCTGGTGTGAAGAAATGATAACTCCCGTCGATATGCGATTTAAATTTCACCCCTTCTTCCTTAATTTTTCGTCGGGCCGAGAGCGAATAGACTTGATAGCCCCCACTGTCCGTAAGAATATTTCGGTTCCAATTCATAAATTTATGAAGACCCCCGGCCTGTTCCAAAATCGCGGTTTGCGGCCTTAAGTACAAGTGATAGGTATTTCCCAAAATGATATCTGGATCAATCTCGTCGGTAAGCTCTCGTTGGTGCACGCCTTTTACGGTTCCTATGGTACCTACAGGCATAAAAATTGGGGTCTGCACCTCGCCATGATCGAGTACGAGTGTGCCCGCCCTGGCTTGGCTTTGAATATCGGTTGCGTGAAGGGAAAATTGCATGTATTGGTACTAATTAAATACTTAGGCCTAAGGGCCGCTGCAAAGATAGAATGATTTATGGGTTTCAGGGGTGTAACCCTATAAGAGAATCAAAAATTACTCCAAGGCTTTCGGTGCTGTTAACTAATTGCTGAAATTCGTTGATAAAAGCACACTATATGGTTTTGCATCGCCTTAAGAATACCGTATTTTTGCGACTGAAAATAATAAACACCCTTTCATGCCAAATTATTCAGAATTAAACGATTTAGCTGTGCAAGTTCGTAGGGACATCTTGCGACAGGTTCACGCTGTAGACTCTGGGCATCCTGGAGGCTCGTTGGGCTGTACCGAATTTTTTGTAGCGCTCTACCAAGTGCTTATGGATCGCAAAGACACCTTCGATATGGACGGCATTTGCGAGGATCTCTTTTTTCTTTCAAACGGCCACATATCGCCTGTATTTTATAGTGTTTTAGCGCGATCGGGCTATTTTCCCGTTTCGGAACTGAGCACCTTTCGGCACATAGATTCCCGCTTGCAGGGGCATCCCACTACGCACGAGGGACTACCGGGCATTCGCGTGGCGTCTGGATCGTTGGGACAGGGAATTTCAGTGGCCATCGGCGCTGCCCAAACCAAAAAATTGAACAATGATAACCACAGGGTGTACGCACTTTGTGGAGATGGTGAGTTACAAGAAGGCCAAAACTGGGAAGCTATTATGTATGCGGCGGCCAATAAGGTCGATAACCTAATTGTTACGATAGATTTAAATGGACAGCAGATTGATGGTGCTACCGAACAGGTCCTTCCGTTGGGAAATCTAAAGGCAAAATTTGAAGCATTTGGCTGGGACGTAGTGACTATTGAAGAGGGCAACAATCTCGAGGCGGTAGTACAAGGGCTAACCACAGCCAAAAATCGCTCTGACAACGGAAAACCCGTGTGCGTTTTGCTGCATACGGTAATGGGCCATGGGGTCGATTTTATGATGCACACCCACGCTTGGCACGGCAAGGCGCCCAATGATGAGCAATTGGAGAACGCATTGGCGCAAAACCCTGAGACTTTGGGCGACTATTAATTCGCTGTTAGATCATTCAACTTTAAATTACCGCATCCGCAACTCAACTATATGAAAAAATATACAGATACAGGTAAGAAAGACACCCGCTCCGGATTTGGAGCAGGCCTCACCGAACTTGGAAAAACCCACGATAACGTTGTAGCGCTGTGCGCCGATTTAACCGGATCGCTCAAGATGGACGCTTTTAAAGACAACCATCCCGATCGCTTTTTCCAGGTGGGTATCGCCGAGGCCAATATGATGGGAATTGCAGCGGGAATGACCATTGGCGGAAAAATTCCGTTTACGGGTACCTTCGCGAATTTCTCTACAGGAAGGGTGTACGACCAAATACGGCAAAGTATCGCTTATAGCGGAAAAAATGTAAAAATTTGTGCTTCGCACGCTGGACTCACCCTGGGGGAAGACGGGGCCACCCACCAAATATTGGAAGACATTGGTTTGATGAAAATGCTTCCCGGCATGACCGTAATAAATACGTGCGATTATAACCAAACCAAAGCCGCCACCTTGGCCATCGCCGATTATGAGGGACCGGTGTATCTTCGCTTTGGCCGCCCCAAGGTAGCTAACTTTACCCCAGAGAACCAAACCTTCGAAATTGGCAAAGCCGTTCAGCTACAGGAAGGTGATGATGTAACCATTATCGCGACGGGACACCTCGTTTGGGAAGCATTGCAAGCTGCAGAGGCGCTTTTTGAAAAAGGAATCAGCGCCGATGTGATTAATATCCACACCATTAAGCCGTTGGACAATAAAGCGATTATAGATAGCGTTACAAAGACAGGGTGCGTGGTCACGGCCGAAGAGCATAATTATCTCGGTGGCCTTGGCGAAAGCGTTGCCCGTGTATTAGCCGAAAATGTCCCAACTCCACAAGAATTTATCGCTACGCAAGATACCTTCGGCGAATCAGGCACTCCTGAGCAGTTGATGGAAAAATATGGTTTAAATGCCGATGCAATCGTGAAAGCGGCAGAAAAAGTGATTGCGCGCAAGTAATCCTTTTTTGTTCCGAATCAAAAAAAAGCCCTGCAATTTGCAGGGTTTTTTTGTACTTCCTAATACTATCTTCAGCGCATTAACTGTCGCGGTCTAAATAATCGGGCACCCCATCGTTATCCACATCGGGATAGGTTATATTGCCCTGCGCATCGATTTCGATCTCATCACGGGTGGGCCTACCATCGTTATCGTCATCGGGGTCTAAATAATTCGCCGCTCCATCGCCGTCGGTGTCGTCATCTTCCTCAATCTTGTTTCCATTTACATCTTCCACTACAGAAGGCACCCCGTCGTTGTCTTGGTCGCCTGTTTCAACTTCATACAACTGAAATGTAAAGATTAATTCCGAGTATAGGGGAATGTTAGATCCTTGGGGAGGATTGACATAATATCCCAGACCAGATTGCATAAAAACAGCACCTACACCATAGTTTTCAAAATTTACTGTTCCGTCTGGATTTGAGCTGACAGAAGTCGCTCCTTTGAATTCCACCAAGGCATCCTGTAGGCCATTTACCACTTGCGTTAAATCGAATTTCACTGGTGAAACAGAGGCGCTGAAAAGCTCATTATCTAAATAGCGGCCCTCGTAACTTATTGTGGTAATATCAGGAAAATCTGGTTGCTCCCCCCCACCTTCTAAGGCGTTTAGATAGTAGAGCGTATATTCAACTCCTTCGGTCACTCGGTCTTTCACCGTCTTGGACCGTACCTGTTCAATAAGCGGAATCTTATCGGCGTTCTCTCCAGCGATGGTATCGAAGGTAATCCTAAAATCGAAATCGGACGGCGGGTTCTGGAATTCCTCGTAATTATAAAAATGCGTTCTTAAATACTCTTCGATATTTTCGGTAGAAACGACGGCCTCTGGACCTCGATCTCGGGCAGGAATGAAGTTATCTGGGAGACCATCATCGTCGTTGTTGCATGAGGCAAAGATGCCAGCCATCACGGCCATTATCAAAATACTATATATAAGCTTGTTCATCGTCTTTTTTTTGAATGGGCAAAGATACAATTTTCCACTACTTTTGCTTAGATGATTAACGCCGAATTTGAGGTAATTGTATGAGGATCGATAAATATTTATGGTGCGTGCGATTTTTTAAAACTCGCAGCTTGGCTACCAAGGAGGTGAAAAAAGGTGCCGTAAAAATAGGAGGCGAAACGGTAAAGCCCTCCAGAGAGGTATACCCAACCGATGTCCTAGAAGTACGAAAGAAACAGATACACCACCGGCTGGAAATTTTGGATTTACCCCCAAGCCGGGTAGGCGCCAAACTGGTAGGTATGTATGTAAAGGATTTGACGCCCAAGGAAGAGTATGAAAAAAACGAGTTGCTCTCGTACGCTCAAGATTATTACCGAAAAAAAGGAACCGGACGTCCAACAAAAAAAGACAGGCGGGATCTTGAGGATTTTACAGATACCCCACACGATTAAAACTCGGTATTAGTACCTTTACAGAAAATCATGGCTATGGCAAAAGAGACCATTATCCTTACCCAAAGGGAAATTGAATACAAGATACGACGCATTGCTTGGCAGGTGTACGAGACCAATGTTTCTGAAATCGAAGTTGTGATTGCTGGCATTCGCCAAAACGGCTATCAACTGGCCGAGCGGTTAAAGACAGCATTAGAAGACATTTCGCCAATAAAAGCCACATTGTGCGAAGTGATTATCGATAAGAAAAATCCAACAAAACCTATAAAAACCTCGTTAAAACCAAAAGACTACGAGAACAAATCACTATTGCTCGTAGACGATGTACTGCATTCTGGTACTACTTTGATTTATGGCGTAAAACATTTTTTGGAAGTGCCATTAAAACAATTTAAGACAGCGGTTTTGGTAGACCGCAACCATAAAAAATATCCCATTAAGGCAGATTTTAAAGGCATCTCGCTCTCTACGAGCCTTAATGAAAATGTATCGGTTGTATTTGAGGAAAACCACGATAGGGCGGTGCTAGAATAAGTGCGCTACAATCTCCTCTGAAATTTCCCGCTCGTTCTTCCCCCTCACAGAAACTACCTCTGCGGCTTTATTATAGTAAAAGGCTCGCTCGAAAAGATGCTTTCTTATAAAATCGGAAAGGCTTTCCTGTGTTTCAAGATGTGCAATCAATGGGCGGTTTCCCTTTTCCGGAAACAGCCTTTGGGTAAGCAATTCAATATCGGCCTTTAGGTAAACCGTTGCCACACTATGCATTTCGATGAGCCTTTCCATAATACGGCCATAGCAAGGCGTGCCTCCGCCCGTGGCGATGACGGATGGATTTTCTTGGTTAATGGCGTCGAAAAGAGCCTGCGCCTCTACCTTTCTAAAATAGATCTCGCCGTGCTGCTCAAAAAGTTCTGGGATGGACAGTTTTGTCTTTGCCTCGATATAGGCGTCCAAATCGATAAAGGGCCACTTTAAGCGCTCTGCCAGCATTTTTCCCACTGAAGATTTACCGCTTCCCATATACCCCAATAATACAATTACCATGCTATTTTTAATCATTTCCCCTGATTGTCACAGGGTTTTATAAAATTCACAAATTTAATCGAATTTCATTTTGAAAAATAGAATTAATGATAGTATATTTGCACCCGCATTCAAGGGCAGACTTGGTAGCTCAGTTGGCAGAGCATCTCCCTTTTAAGGAGAGGGTCCTGGGTTCGAGCCCCAGCCAAGTCACATTTTAAAAAAAGCTTACCGAAAAAGGTGAGCTTTTTTTATTTCATCTGGGTTGTTCTAGAAATTTTTAAAAAATCCCGCCCAGAAATGTTGCCTCATTCCTTGAGGATGGACATTTCCCAGCCAGCTTCGCGCATACCTGAAATAATTTCTGGCATCGCCTCTAGTGCCTCGCGATAACCAATATCGAAGATCGCATCGGCTCTTTTCATATCAAAGGTACCAAACTGTTCCAGCTGCTGGGGCAAAATGACGAAATTACAATGTTCCAATTTTAATAAGGAAGAGTAACGGGTGGCAATTTGATAGACGCGCTCGGAAACGCGAAAGGAGTTGGACAGTTTTGTAGGTTCTATTTTCTTCAGCGGATTCACGTACACCCCCAGAATGTAGTCGCAACGCTTCAGCAAAGGCTCCACGGGAAAGTTGTTCACAATGCCCCCATCGGCGTAGAGCGTGCCCTTTATTTCGTATGGCGAAAAAACCAGCGGAAAGGCAGACGAGGCTAAAATGGTGTCTACCAACGGTCCCGATTGGAAGATTTTATTCCTACCCCTAACCAAATCGGTTGCAGCAACAAATAGCGGCCTTTGCAGTTCCTCAAAAAAATCGTGGTCGAAATACCGCTGAAACTGTCTCTTGAATTTTAGCAAATCGATAATGCCCGGTTTTCCGAAGGCAAAGTTTGAAAACGAAAATATGGAAGACTCTTTAAAAATACTGAAAATCTCATCGGCGGTTCGTCCCGAAGCATAAAGCGCCCCGACAACTGCGCCCGCACTGGATCCTGAAACGATATCGGGGTAAATACCATGTTCTGCCAAGGCCTTGAGCACACCAATGTGCGCGACGCCCTTCACACCGCCACCAGACAGAACCAATCCCATTTTCTTTGTATTCGCCATAGTTTCAAGTTGAAAAGCTCGACCGCTAGCCAAAGATACAAGTCTAGTTGTATTGTCCCCATTAAAATTTGCATCAAGGTTATGATACTTTTGCAATTTTAGGTACATTTGCCGCACCCAAAAACCCGGGTGCTGGAATTGGTAGACAGGCATGGTTGAGGGCCATGTGTCCTTAGGGCGTGTGGGTTCAAGTCCCATCCCGGGTACCATAAACCACTGCAGAACGCAGTGGTTTTTTTTATGGATATTGGCGAACACATCCCGCTGCAACCTTAAAATATACCAATCAAATTCTCACAATTTGTTCATATTTTATTAATAAATATTAAACAGTTCTATTTTTTTTTGTACTTTCACCCATTAATTTTACGGAAACGCATATGCAGGTAAAAACTGAATTCAGTATTAAGGATTTAGAAAATTTAAGTGGTGTAAAGGCACATACCATTCGAATATGGGAGAAGCGGTATAATTTGCTGGAACCCGACCGGACGGATACCAACATTCGAAAATACGACCTGCTAAACCTAAAAAAACTGCTGAATGTTACCTTCTTGTACAATGAAGGCCATAAGATATCCAAAATCGCCGAACTCGAGGAGCACCAGATAAAACAGCTCATCGAAGAGCAGTCGCAGCTAAAACGCGAAGATTACGCGATACAGGCTTTTAAGCAAGCTATGTTCGATTTCGACTACAAGCTCTTCTCTTCCACCTATGGCAATCTGCTTAACAGCTATTCGTTTCGGAAAGTTTTCTTTGAGGTATTTATTCCCTTATTGGATGAAATAGGTATGTTGTGGCAAACGGGAACTATCGATCCAGCGCACGAACGCTTCATTTCAGAATTGATAAAGCAGAAAGTAGTACTCAATATTGAGGAGATGCAAGTAAATAACGGGCATACCTCTCCCATCGTATTCACGCTATATCTACCCTATGGCGAAATTCACGAAATTGGGCTTCTCTATGCGAATTACGAGTTGTTACGGGCAGGCTTCAAAACAATCTACCTTGGGGCGAATATTCCGCTGGACAATCTTAAGCACGTTCGAAACCACCACGATACCATCATTTTCCTCTCCTATTTCACGGTTCGGCCAGAGCCGGACGATCTAGAGACGTACTTAGAAAAATACCACCACGATATTTGCGGCAAACAGGCTTGCGATATATGGTTGTTGGGCAAACAGGCACAAGAACTGAAAACAAAGGCATTAGCCCCCAATATAAAAGTAATCGATTCGCTACAGCACCTCATAAAGGAAATTAAACCTCTAAAGAAATCATAATTTTGATATCCATCGCTTTATTTTGTTTAATTTTTTATTACTTTCGTTAAACAAATGAAGCACATCATCTCTATTATAGGTTCGGGATTTTCCTCATTGGCCGCTGCCAGTTATTTGGCACAAGCGGGCCATACGGTATCCCTTTTTGAAAAAAACAACACCATAGGCGGCAGGGCCCGGCAGTTAAAGCGTGATGGGTTTACCTTCGACATGGGCCCCACTTGGTACTGGATGCCGGATGTTTTTGAACGGTTTTTTTCAGATTTTGGAAAAAAACCCGAGGATTTTTATTCCGTCGAAAAACTCAATCCGGCGTATTCGGTTTATTTTGGTCCATTAGACGCTATTACCATTGAGGATACCCTTGAGAAAATATGCACCACATTCGAGGCCGAAGAACCCGGAAGCTCGATAAAATTGCGTAAGTTCATTGCAGAGGCACAAAACAATTACGAGGTGGCCATTAAAGATTTGGTGTATCGCCCGGGTCTTTCGCCTTTTGAACTGGTTACACCGGTAACGATGAAAAAAATTGGCCAGTTCTTCAGCACCATTAGCAAAGAGGTGCGCAAGGAATTCAACAACCCAAGATTGGTCTCAATTCTAGAATTTCCAGTATTGTTTCTAGGCGCCAAACCTTCCAACACGCCCGCCTTTTACAGTTTTATGAATTATGCCGATTTCGGTTTAGGTACGTTCCATCCAAAAAACGGGATGTACTCCGTGATAGAGGGAATGGCTGCCTTGGCAGAAGAATTGGGAGTGACCATTCACACAGGGAGCAACGTTGAAAAAATTGTCGTGGAGAGCGGCAATGCCATTGGGTTGCAGGTAAACGGTGAATTTGTTCCTTCAGATTTTGTACTGAGTGGTGCCGATTACCACCATACCGAAACCTTATTGGAGCCACGCTACCGGCAATATTCTGAGGCTTATTGGAACAACCGAACCTTTGCCCCATCATCCCTCCTGTTTTATGTGGGCTTTGACAAACCTCTTAAAAATGTAGAACACCATACGCTATTTTTCGATGTCGATTTTGAGGCCCATGCGAAAGCAATTTACGATGCGCCACAGTGGCCAGAAAAACCGCTCTTTTATGCCAGCTTTCCCTCTAAAACAGATGATAGCGTAGCTCCCGAAGGAAAGGAAGCCGCCATTTTCCTTATCCCCTTGGCCCCTGGACTAGAAGATACGCCAGCACTTCGAGAGGCATATTTCGATAAGATTATGACCCGATTTGAGAAATTAACGCAACAGGAAGCAAAAAATTCTATTATATTTAAAGAATCGTTTTGTATCAACGATTTTATTTCAGATTACAATTCGTACAAAGGAAATGCCTACGGATTGGCAAATACACTGCTGCAAACAGCATTCTTACGGCCAAAATTGAAAAGCAAGAAAGTAGGGAGCCTGTTCTTTACGGGACAGCTTACCGTCCCGGGGCCGGGAGTGCCGCCATCGCTTATTTCAGGAAAATTGGCCGCAGGATTAATTGAAAAAGAAAAATAATACTACCACCGTGAAAGAAATTTTTGACATCGTATCGCGCAGTTGCAGCAAGGCCGTGACCAATGCCTATAGCACTTCCTTTTCGCTGGCCACCAAGATGTTGGCACCTACCATTAGGCAAGACATCTATAATATATATGGATTTGTGCGATTCGCCGATGAAATTGTCGATTCGTTTCACCAGTATCCGCAGGCAGCCCTTTTCGACCGTTTTGAAGCCGACCTTGAGTACGCACTTTCAGAAAAAATAAGTCTTAATCCTATTTTAAATTCTTTTCAACATACCGTACACCGCTATGGTATCGATAGGCATCTCATCGACTCGTTCATGAAAAGTATGCGACAGGATTTGAGCAAAACCGAATATAGCACACAGGCAGAATACAGGGAATATATTTATGGATCGGCAGATGTGGTGGGACTTATGTGCCTTAAGGTGTTCGTGAAGGGAGATATAAAAAAGTATGAAGTTCTAAAAGACTCGGCAATGCATTTGGGTTCGGCCTTCCAAAAAGTGAACTTTCTACGCGATTTAAAGGAAGATTATGAAGGTTTGAGCCGTACTTATTTTCCGAATACGAATTTGAATGCCCTCGATGAACCTTCAAAAGAAAAAATAATTCTCGAAATCGAAGAAGATTTTAAACAGGGCTACCAAGGAATTTTACAGCTACCGGCCGAGGCTAAATTTGGAGTATATATGGCTTACCGCTATTATCGTCGCCTTCTCAAAAAATTGCACCGAACGCCTGCTCTTGAAATCAAGAACAAACGCATTCGCGTACCCAATTATGAAAAAGTGGGTTTGCTTACCCGATGCTATGTAAAATACCAGTTGAAGCTGGTTCGTTAACCTCTGGACTGCTATCTTTGTAGTATTACGATAAGGCACGACCTTAATAAATTGAATTTTTGAAAGATTATGGATGTATTTCTTTGGATATTGATTTTCCTAGTCACGTTCTGTAGTATGGAATTTATGGCGTGGTTTACGCATAAATATATCATGCACGGTTTTTTATGGAGCCTGCACAAGGACCACCATCGCAAAGACCATAGCAGTTGGTGGGAGCGAAACGATTTATTTTTTATATTCTATGCTGCCGTGAGCATAGGCTGTTTTGTATCTTGGCAGTATTATGACTTTTGGGCCGGCCTGCCCATTGGCCTCGGTATTTTTGCTTACGGTGTGACTTATTTTTTTGTCCACGATATTTTTATCCACCAACGCTTCAAGATGTTCCGAAATGCGAACAACTGGTACGCCAAGGGTATTCGTAGAGCCCATAAAATTCACCATAAGCATTTAGGGAAGGATAAGGGCGAATGCTTCGGAATGTTGTTCCCACCTCTTAAATTTTTTAAAAAGTAAGGTATGGACAGCCTTTACCTGTGGCTGAACATTGGGTCGCTTTCGGTTCCTTTTCTTTTCAGTTTCCATCCCAGACTGCGGTTCTATAAAAGATGGCCCTATTTTTTTCCCGCCTTGTTGGTTATGATGGCTATTTTTTTACCATGGGATATACTGTTTACCCATTTTGGTTTTTGGGGTTTTAATAATTTTTACCTAACCGGCGCTTATTTTTTGGGTTTGCCCTTAGAGGAATGGATATTCTTCGTTTGCATTCCCTATGCCTGTATTTTTACCCATTATGCATTGTTGGTACTGTTCCCCAATTTTCGCCTCGGAAAGCGAACTACCAACGTGGTCTATGTCGCTTTGGTAACTGCTATGATCCTGGGCCTTTGGTATTACTATGACCGCTGGTACACCTTTGTGAACTTCAGTTATGCATTGGTATTACTGGGCTTGGTATATAATAGCGACCGCAATTTATTGGCTCGCTTTTTGGCTACCTATGTTGTCATTCTCATTCCCTTTTTTTTAGTCAACGGTGCCCTAACGGGGTTTTTTACCGAAACTCCCGTGGTATGGTATAACAATGAAGAAAATATGGGCATCCGGCTAGGGACCATTCCTCTGGAAGATACCATTTATAACTTGGGAATGCTCTTAACGGTGTTTTGGTGCACCGAAAGGTTCCAAAGAAAAAAGAAACGACAGGGTTAATCATTCAGTAGTGAGGATAGTATTTCTAGTACCTCAGGGCTGTCCCATCGCGCCGCGCCCGTTTCGCGAATTACGACACTCCCGTTTTTGGAAATAAGGTATGTGGTAGGCAAAGCTTCTGCATCGATTCCTTGGGGTGCTCGCACCGTCTGTACATACACTGGAAGGTGATACCCTTTTTTTTGAAGAAACCGACGTACTTTTTCGGGCGCCTCAGCGGTGACCAAGTAGAAATCTACTTGCTCACCAAAACGATCGTAAAGTGACTGTAAGCTAGGCAATTCAGCGATGCACGGCGGACACCACGTTGCCCAAAAATTAAGCAGCACCACCCTACCCTTAGACTCTGAAAAGTCCTTCCAATCACCTTCCAATGTCTGTAAGGGCCACTGGTATTCTGTTACGATATTCCGTTCTTCTGTTTTTGTAATAGCCGGACTCATCGCTAGAATGCGCTGCACAAATACTTTTATAGGGGTGCCCGTTTTCGGTATGAGTACCAGCGACAACATGATAATCAACAGGATATTCGCCCAATTATTTTTAATAAATTTCATAAGATATAAAAAACCCTCTCTATGTGGTATAGGAGGGTTTTATCAATCAATTTGAGATCGTGTTAGGCATTTTGCTTCTTGATTAAATTAAGCGCCGAACCTTCCCGATACCAGCGAATTTGTGCGTCATTATACGTATGGTTGGCTTTAATGGTATCCTTACTGCCATCGGCATGGACTACTTCAATGGTGAGTGGTTTACCTTCAGAAAATTCTGAAATATCTACAAAATTGAAGGTATCATCTTCTTGAATTTTGTCGTAATCGGCTTCATTCGCAAACGTAAGGGCTAGCATTCCTTGTTTTTTCAAATTTGTTTCGTGAATGCGAGCAAACGACTTTACCAAAACAGCTGCTACGCCAAGGTGCCGTGGTTGCATTGCAGCGTGTTCCCTAGAGGAACCTTCTCCATAATTATGGTCTCCCACAACGATGGTTTTTATCCCCTTGGCCTTGTACTGGCGTTGCACATCAGGCACTCCCCCATATTCCCCATCGAGTTGGTTTTTTACGAAGTTGGTCTTTTTATTGAAAGCGTTCACCGCACCAATCAAGGTATTGTTTGCAATATTATCTAGGTGACCTCGGTAGCGCAACCACGGACCTGCCATTGAGATATGGTCTGTAGTACATTTGCCGAAGGCTTTGATAAGCAATTTAACACCTTGAAGTTCTTCATCGCGAATAGGCTCGAACGGGCTTAGCAATTGAAGCCGCTCGCTATCTTTCGCGACTTTAACCTCTACGTCGCTACCATCTTCCTTGGGAGCTAGGTAGCCATTATCTTCAACTTCAAAACCTTTGGGAGGCAGTTCAATGCCACGAGGTTCGTCTAACCTTACCTCTTCCCCGTCCTCATTGATGAGGGTGTCGTTCATCGGGTCAAAATCCAATCGCCCCGAAATGGCGATTGCGGCCACCATTTCTGGAGAGCCAACAAAGGCGTGGGTATTCGGGTTTCCGTCGGCGCGCTTAGAAAAATTACGGTTAAAGGAGTGAACGATAGTATTTTTCTCGTCACCCATCATATCGCTACGATCCCACTGGCCAATACAAGGTCCGCAGGCGTTCGTGAAAATGGTGGCACCCAAATTTTCGAAAACACTCAACAACCCATCCCGCTCTGCCGTAAATCTAATTTGTTCAGATCCTGGGTTGATCCCGAAATCGCTCTTGGGTTTCAATTTTTTATCTATAGCCTGTTGTGCAATAGAAGCAGCCCGCGTTAAATCTTCATAAGAAGAGTTGGTACACGACCCGATGAGACCCCACTCGACCTTTAGGGGCCAATCGTTCTTTCGTGCCTTTTCTCCCAGCTGGCCCACGGGTGTCGCTAAATCGGGGGTAAAAGGTCCATTAAGGTGTGGACGCAATTCTGAAAGATTAATTTCGATTACTTGGTCAAAATATTGCTCAGGATTTTCATAAACTTCAGGATCTCCAGTTAGGTAATCGCGAATTTTGTTGGCCTCGTCGGCTATCTCTTCCCTATCGGTCGCCCGTAGAAACCGTTCCATCGCATCGTCGTATCCAAAGGTTGAAGTCGTGGCCCCAATTTCGGCTCCCATATTGCAGATAGTTCCTTTTCCTGTGCAGGAAAGATTGCGTGCCCCAGGGCCAAAATATTCGACAATAGCACCCGTACCACCTTTTACAGTGAGTATTTCGGCCACTTTTAGTATTACATCCTTAGAGGCTGTCCAACCACTAATCTCGCCAGTGAGCTTTACGCCTATCAACTTCGGAAATTTTAACTCCCAAGGCATACCGGCCATTACGTCTACTGCATCGGCGCCGCCAACACCAATCGCAACCATTCCCAATCCACCGGCGTTCACTGTATGGCTATCGGTACCTATCATCATGCCGCCAGGAAAAGCATAATTTTCCAAAACTACTTGGTGGATGATTCCGGCTCCGGGCTTCCAGAAGCCAATACCATATTTGTTGGAAACCGATTCCAGGAAATCGAATACCTCGTGGCTCGTTTCATTGGCGCGCTTTAAATCGGCCGCTGCTCCCTGCTTTGCCTGTATTAAATGGTCGCAGTGTACGGTTGTGGGCACAGCTACTTTATCTTTACCGGCTTGCATAAACTGCAACAAGGCCATCTGGGCCGTGGCATCTTGACAGGCAATACGATCTGGTGCAAAATCTACATAATCCTTTCCGCGGGTATAGGCGGTCGTAGGTGTACCGTCCCACAAGTGGCTATAAAGAATTTTTTCTGAAAGGGTTAAGGGCTTACCCACGATTTCGCGCGCTTTGTCCACCCGCGACTCAATTTGGGAATATACCTTTTTGATCATATCAACATCGAATGCCATAGTAGTATTTTATTTTTGATTTTTTAGTTCTGCAAAACTACAAAATAAAGCCCTTATTTAAAAGTGTTTAATGTTTCAGCAGTATTGATAAATATAATTTATGATTAACTTAATTTTTATCTATAAAACTGTGTGTTTTTCAAATATTCATTGCAAAAATTACAAATGTGTTAATGAGGTTTTTTTGAAAATAATTGCTTGATCCTCTTCCTATCGCGAATATCCATAACGGGTTTTTCATATACAATGTAAAGAACATATGCGAGCCCTACCGTACCCACCAAATAAGCGAGGGAATACGCTAGTTTTTCCACGAATGACAAATTCTCGATGGGAAAAAAGTAGCGCATAAGCTGAAGGATAATGGAATAATGCAGCAAATACATTCCATAGGAAACGACGCTTATAAAGGTAATTGTCTTTACGATGCGGCTCGGTGGCTGTCGCCATTGGGAAAGTACAGGTAGGAACAATGCAATGGCCAATGAACCCAGTGGCAGGTAGAGTACACTCCAGAAAAAAGGATGTCCTGCATACGATAGGTGCACGGCCGATACCAAGAATTGCAACAAAAAGAACAGTATCATTCCCAGAAATACCATTTGAAATTTGCGACGCGCCCACTCGTTCGGGTAGTTAATTGAAAGATAGGCCGCCAATACTCCGGTATAAATGGCATCTACACGGTACAGTACAACAGCCTTTAGATTGATATTCCAAATCTCGGGGGAGTTGGTTTCAACTGTGCTTTGGTACACCAACTTCGTGAACATGAAAAATGCAATAATAAGAAGTGTGACCCAGAGGAATATTTTCTTCCGCGATGGCCTACCGGGAAGCAAAATTCCAATATATAACAGGGCTGGACCAATAACATAGGCGACCTCTTCTATGGGCAGGCTCCATGATTCCGTAAAGAAGATATCCATGCCAAAGGTGAGATTTTGTAAGAATAAAAAGTAAAGCACCAAGGTATCTGGCAATTCGCGTCCAATATACAGCACGATAGCGATGTTTATAAGCAGCACCAAGTAATAGTTGGGCAAGGTTCGAAACCAGCGCCGTACCAAAAAATAGCCTAGATGGCCCCGCGTACCGTTTTCGGCAGTGATAATTCTATACAGTATGCGCCCTATGAGAAATCCACTTAATACGAAGAAAATCTCTACACCTGTTACGCCGGCAAGATGCAGTAAACTAACCAAGGGGCCCTTGGCCTCAGGAAAAATCCAGAGTACGTGGGCAACCACCACGCACAATATTGCGGTGGCGCGCATTAAATCAAGTCCGAAAATTCGCTTCGAATACTCTAGTTGCACAAAATCGGCTTTACCGAGGTTATGCGACGAAGGTACTAAAATAGGCTGAGGAAACCTGCGAGACCCATTTACTTAAAAAAGCCGCTCGATGATAGTTTCAATTGAAAGGCCTTCAGCTTCTGCTTTGTAGTTCTTGATCATTCTATGGCGAAGAATTCCTACGGCAACTTTTTGAACATCTTCAATGTCTGGCGAATATTTTCCGTGAAGCGCAGCGTGGGCCTTTGCTCCCAAAATTAGGTTTTGAGAAGCCCGCGGGCCTGCCCCCCAATCGATATAGTTTTTTACCAAATCTGGTGCGCTGTCGCCATTGGGCCTTGTTTTACCTACCAGCCGCACCGCATATTCCACGACATTATCGGCCACCGGTATTTTTCTTATGAGTTGTTGGTATTCGATAATTGCTTTCGCATCAAAAAGTGCATTTACCGTTACCTCGTTGCCTGTCGTGGTGGTTTTAACCACTTCTACCTCTTCCTCGAACGAGGGATATTCAAGGTTGATGGCGAACATAAATCGATCTAATTGAGCCTCGGGCAATGGGTATGTCCCCTCTTGCTCGATGGGATTCTGGGTAGCTAAAACAAAATAGGGCTTGTCTAAGGTATAATGATGGCCCGCGACGGTAACTGCGCGTTCCTGCATAGCTTCCAGCAAGGCAGCTTGGGTTTTGGGCGGCGTCCTGTTAATTTCATCGGCTAGTATAATATTGGCGAAGATAGGCCCCTTGATGAATTGGAACTCCCTGTTCTTATCTAATATCTCTGAACCTAATATATCACTTGGCATTAAATCGGGTGTAAATTGAATTCGCTTGAACTCCAAACCGAGCGTTTGTGCCACCGTATTTACCAATAAGGTTTTCGCCAATCCCGGTACCCCAATTAATAGGGCGTGACCACCAGAGAAAATGGCGAGCAGAACCTGTTCTACCACTTCATCTTGCCCTACAATAACTTTTTTAATCTCCTGTCTTAAGGCATTGTACTTGGTTACCAATTGGTTAACCGCTGCGACGTCTGACATACTATTCTGTTTATTTTTTCAACCAATTGCTAGCGAAATTGCAATCTACATAGTCTTCGTTCACATTCACATAGGTTTCCATTATTTTCTTATCCTGCCACTCTTCAATTACTCGAATCTGCTTTTCCTTAAGGGCTAGTTCCTTAATTTTTTCGTAGTCCTTCTTAAATTCGGCTTGATGTTCCTCGTAACGATCTGTAACGGTAAGAATCTTGAATTTACGCTTGCCGGTATAATCTTGGTCTGAAAGTATACTGCTTACCTCACCCTTTTCCAGATTGTACACCTGCGCACTCAAGGTAGGCTCCATTTTAGTAAGATCGAAACGTGTGTCGAACGAAACGGGGTTTACCAATTGGCCCCCATTATTTCGTGTCTCCACCTCATCTGAAGATGCCCTTGCCGCCTCGGCAAAGGTAATCTCGCCATCGACAATACGCTGCCGTATGGTCTCAATTTCCTCGCGTGCCTTATCAATCGCACTTTGCGACACATCTGGGAACAATAGGATATGGCGTACGTCTACTTCCTGTCCGCGAATTTTATCTACGTATAATATATGGAAACCGAACTCGGTCTCGAAAGGCTGGCTCACCTCCCCTTCCAATAGGGAAAATGCTTGGTCCTTAAATTCTTTGGCCAGTGGTGAGGTTCGTGTAACGGCTTTAATCATACCGCCCTTGGAACTCGATCCCGGATCTTTCGAGTACAAGACCGCCTTGCTGGAAAAACTGGCGCCGTTTTCCACCACGTCCAAGCGCATTTCGTTAAGACGGTCTATCACGTCTTGGCGCGACTCTGCTGAGATTTCAGGTTCAATAACAATTTGCGCCACTTCAACTTCGGCACCTATTACTGGACGATCTTCCTCTGGTATGGAAAAGAAAAATTCGCGTACCTCCTCAGGTGTTACCTCAACATTCTCGACGACCTTTCCCTGCATCATACCCGTAAGCTCTATTTCCTTCACATTATCATACAATTCTTGTCGAAGTTCTGGCAAGCTGTTCTTACGGTAAAACTGAAGCACTTTTTCCTCGCTGCCAATCTCGCCAATAATATACTGGAGTTGTTGGTCTACGCGGGCGCTTACCTGAGCCTCGTTCACCGTTAAGCTATCTACCTCTGCTTGGTGCAAGTAAAGTTTATCTTCCATTAACTTACCCAACATCTGGCAACGGTTTATATCGTCTACCGAGCCTCGACTCTGTTTCATTTCCAGATACGCCTTGTCAATATCGCTGTCTAAGATTACGTAATCGCCCACTACCGAAATTACCCCCTCTGCCTTAAAGCGCGTAAAGGGCTTGGCGGAATCGCGTTTTTTTTCTACTCTTTCGGTGTAAACCTCTGAGTTTTTCACCACCCCGGTGCTGTCTGCTACGACCACTTCTTGGGCCAGCACATTGACCGCCCCCAAGGAGACAAGCATTATTAGGCTACTTCTCGTTATAGATTTCAAAATTCTTGTTCTCAATTGCATCTCTAGTAATATCTTTTTCTAATTTTCGTAATAGCTCGAGCTTCCGTTTGTTCAAAATTATTTGCTCGATGGTTGGGCGCACATAAGAGAGTGGCGCGATATCATTCGGTTTTAGCACATCTTCAACCTTCATCAAATATACCCCTAATGAATCTTGCAACTGGGCAAAATTCGATTTATTTAAAATTTGGTCTCCCTCACCTGTCAGCACAGGCAAGGTCTCTACCAGCGCATCCTTTTTTACCCACGTGGAATCGTTGAAATTATACGATTTAAACTGAATGCTAAGCTCGTTCAATCCCTGCTGGTCTTTTTCATTAAAACGCCTTAACATCTCCCTTGCCTGCACAATGTTATTATAGTCTAGTGGAAGGGCCACAAAACGCACTTTGAGCAGTTCGTCGTTCAGCTTAAAATTATCTTTGTTCTCTTGGTAGAACGACTGGTATTCATATTCAGAAATCGTACTGTCCAATTCCCGTGCCACGATACTGTTTTTATAGGCTTCGGTGTAAAGATCGTTTTTGTATTCCAGAACCAACTTATCGTAGGTATCTAGATTTTCTTGAGACAGATTCAGTTTTGCCTGGTCTATAAGCAATTGCTGGGTCGCCCAACGCGTAATGTAATTGTTGACTATCTGGGCGCTGTCCTCTGGCGTGGTGTTTTCTGAAATTAACTTGGCAATATCTTCCTGGTACAGGTAAGTATCGTTTACGCGCGCCACGGGAGCCGCCTCGGTATCGTTGCGAAAATAGTCGCAGGAAACCAAGATAATGGCTACAAGTGCTATCGCGACGTATTTTGCCATTACGACTGAAATTCCTTTTTGATTTTTTTGAGTGCCTTCTTGTTTACCTCTATCGTATACTTTTCACGGAGCGATTGCAGCCACTCCTCTTCCAAATGGTTCTGGTAATCGCTCATTACCTTGCCGCGTACCACATCAAGTTTCTTTACAGCTGGCGGGATAATTTTTTCGACTACCAAGATGGTATAGACTCCATTGGCCGCATAGATATCACTAACACCTACGGAAGGAGTAAACTGCTCTGGCAATTTGCTATGTCCAATTTCGTACACTCCTTCGCTCAACAAAATTTTCGCTTTCTCGTTTGCATCAAATCGTTCTTTAACGGCCTGCACACTCTCCCCCTCTTCAAGGGCGTTACGAACTTGGCTGGCAAGTACCGCATCGTTCACGTTCACGATAACTGCCTCGACCCGTTCTTTCCAGGTATAGTTATTTTTATGATTTTCATAGAATTTTTCAAGGCCCAGAGAGTCGTTTTTTGCAACATCCCAAACATTGCGTTCCATCAAATCAAATATGAGCAGGCCGTTTCGATATTCGCTTATCACCGCGGCATACTCTTCATTCTCAAACTCCAATTGATCCTGAAAATAATCCTTCAAAGCCTTTGTCTCAAATTCGTTGTACATTTCGTGAAGTAACACCTCCTTGCTAGCGGGGATTTGAATGCGACGCTGTCTCTCCTCAATATATTGCGCAAAATCGTTATAGTAAACGTCACGTGATCCTATGCTGAATAGCACCTTGTTATCACTTGCGGGAATCGTGTCATACTTCCAACGTCTGTTCAAAACTTCGTCTGAAAGATAATTTTTGAAAAAACCGATAAAATCTTCGCCTTCTTCAAAGCCATATTTTTCCTTTATTTTTGAATTAACTGCACTGGTCACAATTTTAGAGCGCTCCCCTTGTTTTACCCGTTTTTCTATATTCTCCCGGCGTTCCACGAAGGTGGGCAGGGCGTGCCGTTCCTCGAGCCGGATGATGTGCCAGCCAAATTCCGATTGGAAAGGCTCTGAAACTGCTCCTGGCTGCTGCAATGAATAGGCGACCTCCTCGAACGCCTTAGAGCGTAAGTCGCCCCTCGAGAAACGGGTGAGTTTCCCGCCGCGCTGCGCCGATCCTTTATCTTCTGAATATTGCTGGGCCAAATCCTCAAAGGCCTTTCCTTGCTGCAAGAGGGAATATATTTCGTGGATACGCTCTTTGGGATCGAAGGTACGGGCTTCCTTGTTGTCACTTATCATAATATGTGACACGGTAATTTGCGGAGATCGTTCCCTGCGGTCGAGCACCTTTAAAATATGGTAGCCAAATTGTGTTCGCACAATGTCGCTAACCTCGCCTACCTCTGTTTCGTAGGCCGCCGTCTCAAATGGATACACCATGGAAAAAACCGAAAAGTACCCCAAATCGCTCCCGCGCTCACTTGCTCCCGGTTCTTCGCTATATTTTTTTGCCAATTCGTTGAAATCGGCTCCGGCCACGGCTTTCTCTCTTATAGACTTAATCTTGTTATAGGCCTGAAGGGTATCCTGCGGAACCGCATCGTACCCAACTTGTATGAGAATGTGCGATGCTCTTATTTCTTCCAATCCGCGCTGATAGGCCTCTTGTACAAGCTCTTCGGTAACCTTGTCCTCAAAAATATAGTTGCGAGAGAGCTGTACCTGGTATTTCGAGAACTCTTTTTTATACTCCGTTGTCTCGTGGAGATTTTGGGCATATGCCTCGGCCAGCTTAAGCCGGTAGTCGATAAATAAATCGAGATAGCCCTGTACGCTCTTTTGAGATTCATCTTGAACCAGGTCTAAGTTTTTTTGGTACACCCGTTTAAATTCAGAAACACCAACCGGTTCGTTGGCAATGGTTAGAAGCACATCACTTTTTTTCTGTGCAAAACCTGCCAAGCCTAGCAATAATACTGCACAAAGAGATACAACTTTATGGTTCATTGAACGAAATTTTAATGGTTTATGTAAAAGCGAAGCAAAAATAATAAAAACACTCTGTTACACAAGCTTGTTTAGGTAACGTATTTACGCAGTGCATAGTGTTTCCGTCTCCCATAAAATAGCTAAAAAATACGTACCTTGCCACATCAACCAACTGGTATTAAAAAGATGAAATACACTACCGAGATTACTATTAACGCCCCCCGTGAAGAGGTTATCCGAAAGTTGGATAACCCAGAGAATATGAAACATTGGCAACGCGGACTGGTTCGGTACAAAATTCTAAACGGTACTCCGGGAAAGGAAGGGGCACGAATGGAACTTGAATATGAAATGGGCAGCCGCAACATCGTAATGGTTGAAACTATTATAAAAAATAAGTTTCCCACCGAATTCCACGCGACGTACGATACCAAAGGAGTACATAACATACAGGAAAACTATTTCCAAGAATCGGGGCCCAATACCACTCGCTGGATTTCTGAAAGTGAATTTCAGTTTTCGGGATTTGGTATGAAACTTATGGGTTGGCTTATGCCGGGAGCCTTTAAGAAACAATCCAAAAAATATTTGACCGATTTCAAGAATTTTGTTGAAAAGGGCACCTCTGTAGCGACAACTACATGATGGAAAAAATTAAGTTAATATGGGACTTTAGAGGTCCCAATGCCGAACCGATAGCCCAGCACCACGCTAAGCACCTAGAGGAATACGCCCGCAACGAATCGCTTGGCGACACCCAATGTGGCGTAGAAATGCTAACGCCTATGCATCATATTGCATTTCTTATCGTAGAAAAGCACCACTTAGAAACGCTTCGGGAACGGTTAAAACCCAATCGCGGGCGTTCTATCCCAACATAGCCTGGAGAGGGTGTAATACCTTAGTTTTGTTGTCGTCTTAGGTTAAATTGCGTATTATTGCGCCACAAAACAAAAAGCTTATGAAATTTTTACACGTCATTTTTCTATTATTTTGCATTACAGCTTGGTCGCAAACCAAGACAGGGACTATCGACATTGACTACGTGTTGGGAAATATGCCGGCATTAGTTGAGGTACAAAAAGAGGTAGACACCTATAGCCAAGAATTGGAGGCAGATCTTAAAAAGAAAGTCGATGCATATAAGTCGATGGTAGAAACGTACAATACGAACGAGGCTACCCTTACCGATGCTGTTAAAAAAGAAAAGCAAACCGAAATAATCACGGCCGAAAGTGATATAACGAAATTTCGCCAAAATGGCGCCCAACTTATTTCGTTAAAGCAAGAGGAACTTATGCAGCCGCTCTACCAACAGGTTGGCACGGCGCTGGAAAAGGTTGCGAAGACCCAGGGGTATACGCAAGTTCTTACGTTAGATAATGGGGTGGCTTATTTTGAACCTGCGCACGACCTATCGAATGCCGTACTAAAGGAAATGGGCATTACGGTTCCCACAAATTAAGTCATAATAGCTATTCATAAAAAAAAACCACCTCCTTTCGAAGTGGTTTTTTTTATAATAAAGTTCCTATCGAGAATAGTTGGGCGCCTCTTTGGTAATGGTCACGTCGTGAGGATGGCTCTCTGTAATGCCAGAGAACGTTATCTTAACAAATTTCCCCTCGTTTTTCAACGTATCTATATCCTTGGCGCCACAATAGCCCATACCGGCACGAAGCCCTCCAATAAACTGCGTCATACTTTCAACCAATTCCCCTTTATACGCGACGCGCCCTACAATACCTTCGGGAACTAGCTTTTTTATATCGTCTTCCACATCTTGGAAATAGCGATCCTTCGAACCTTGCTTCATAGCTTCGACAGAGCCCATTCCGCGGTACGATTTAAATTTTCTACCTTCGTAGATAATGGTTTCCCCGGGAGATTCCTTGGTGCCTGCGAGCAAAGAGCCAAGCATCACACAGTCGGCACCCGCGGCAATCGCCTTGGGTATGTCGCCTGTGTAGCGAATGCCACCATCGGCAATGACCGGCACCCCCGATCCTTTAATAGCAGCTGCGACTTCGAGTACCGCCGAGAACTGCGGAAATCCAACACCGGCCACCACACGCGTTGTACAGATGGAACCTGGGCCAATTCCCACCTTTACAGCATCGGCCCCGGCATCGACCAAATATTTGGCAGCTTCAGGAGTAGCGATGTTGCCCACTACTACATCTAATTGGGGAAAAGCTTCTTTTACCTTTTTCAGTACAGAAACAACCCCCTGGGTGTGGCCGTGGGCAGTATCGATGATTACTGCGTCCACTTGGGCATGTACCAGAGCTTCTGCCCTTTCTACCGCATCGACCGTCACGCCAAGCGCTGCCGCTACTCGTAATCGGCCATATTCATCCTTGTTAGCCATTGGTTTTTTGGTCATCTTGGTAATATCGCGGAAGGTTATAAGGCCCAGCAACTTACCATCGTCGTCTACCACTGGTAATTTTTCAATTTTGTTCTCTTGTAAAATAATCTCTGCATCTTTGAGGGAAGTACCCTTTTCTACAGTAACAAGGTTGGTGGACGTCATTACCTCGGAAAGCGGCCTGCTGTAGTTTTTCTCGAAACGTAGATCGCGATTGGTCACGATTCCGATCAGCTTTTGGGCATCGTCGATAATGGGTATCCCACCGATACTATATTCCTTCATCGTTGCCTGGGCATCGCCAACGGTTGCGGTTTTCGGTAAGGTTACAGGGTCTATAATCATGCCGCTTTCTGCCCGTTTTACCTTTCGCACCTCGGCGGCCTGCTGCTCGATGCTCATATTTTTATGAAGCACCCCAATGCCACCCTCGCGGGCAATGGCAATGGCCATGGCGCTTTCGGTAACCGTATCCATCGCGGCAGAGACAATGGGCACGTTAAGTGAAATATTTCGTGTAAATTTAGTTTCAATGGAAACTTCCCTAGGAAGAACTTCAGAATAGGCGGGCACCAGCAGAACATCATCGTACGTAAGGCCTTCACCAAGAATTTTAGAATCGTGTGCAGTCATTGCAATTAAATTTTTATTCCGAAGAAAACCGGAAGGGGTTACTATTTAATTGCGTGCAAATATACAATTAAATTGTGAGACATTATCTTGAAATAACCTCTAAAACAAAAGGTCTTCTTACACCGCATAGCTATAATTTAAATTGTTTCTAAAATTGCGATGCCGTATCTTTTCACTACAAACTAAAAACGAAATATAATGGCAATTCGACTTGCACATAATTGCAACAACTGCGACAATTTAATGGAGGGCAATGTATGCTCGGTACATAAGGTAATGGTTAGTGGTCATTACACTTGCGATAGCTTCGATATGAAAGCACAACTTCAAGACGATCGCCACTGCGTTACCTGCGCGCGCTACGAAGAAACCGATTGCGCGAATCCAGACAAGGCCGCTCCAGGAATGCTCTGTGCCGCTTGGGCACCTCAACAGGCCAATGCGTAGAACTTACAGGACTATCTGTAACCCTGCATAAAACGTGCGAGGCTGACTCGGGATGATTCCCGGACCAGGATATCCCGACGCTCGCCGCACAAAATAACTGTTGTTGAGCACATTGTTGAGACCAGCTTCGAGCCGAAACCTGTTAAAACTATAGCTTAGCGAGAGATCTAGGATATCATATGCGGGAATTTCCCCCACGATACCGCTTTGGCTCTCAAAATCGCGTGCACTATTGGTAGCATCGGTAAATTGTTGGCTCAAATACGTATATTGAAGGCTTCCCAGTAAATTTTCATAGCCGAATCGCACCCCAGTTTTCAAATTGATGCGCGGAATAAATTCTACTTCGTTACCTACTACATTGTTTTGACCGGAGGCTGTATATTCGCTATCGGTTACCGCGATATTCGCAAAAACTGATAGCCGAACTTTTTCGATGTTCGAGAATGTTCCCCAAAGGTTCCAATCTGCGAATCCTTCAAAACCATAAATAGACGCGTCGCCTATATTTCCACGGAAACGCTCTTCCTGAATATCACTCAATTCCCTAATGACCACACCTAGCCGATCGCGATACCGAAGGAAGAAAGCACCAAGGTCGTATGACAGCATATCGCCAAAACGACCACGTAAACCGAAATCGGCGGTATATCCGTCTTCATCAGATATATTGGGATCGACGGTAAGCGAGGGATTGGTAATTCGAATATCATTAAAGGTCACCGAACGATAGTTCTGGCTCAAATTCGCATAAAGTTCCATGGCGCGGTTAGCCTTGTAGCTAAGGCCGGCACCCAGTAGGATAAAGCTACGGTCGAAGGTGCGGTTATCGGGTATGGTTTCATTGAGGATAGGATTCCCCGCCAGGTCAAAGCGTATGTCTTTAAAAGTTCCTTCGCTCTGGGTTTTAATGTACTCCACTCGAAAGCCTGGCGTTATCGAAAATCGTTCAGTAAACTGAAAAATATGCTCTCCAAAGAAGGCTAGATTCAAATTAGGAAATTCAAAATCGCTTTGCCTGCCATAGTTCGGAAATTCACTATCCGCAAACCTGAAATCGGCATCACTGCCAGTGGTGCCTGGGCCTTGGCGTTCGGCGTTATTGCTTTGGTAGTATTTCGCGCCCAGTAAAAGCACATTTTCCTGAGAGCCAAAATCGTAGCGCGACAACCATCTGGCCTCGGCGCCCCAATTTCTAAAACTTCCTACTATAAGTTCTCGCGGGGCACTAAGATCATCTTCCTGCGATACTCTATTCTCCCTGAAACCGACCGATTGTCGCGTTGCATCTAGTGCAAATAGGTTCAGGCTAAAATCGGACCGCTCGCCGAACGAGTGTTCGAGCAACAGGGCATAGAGCTTCCAATCTATTTCGAACCAGTTGCGGGTTCGGTTGCTGAAGGTAGGGTCCTGCTCAAACTGCCTATCAGTCAATCCGCCCGGTTGCTGGGCCAGATAATACAGGTAGCTAAATTCACCCGAAATTTTTGTGGTATTTGAGAGGGAATAGGAAACATGCCCATAGGCATTGTAACTGTCGAATCCAGCGTTGGGCCTAAAATCTTCGCCGGTCTTATAATTAAAATAGGTATAATAGCCCACATCGCCAACCGTGCCACTTGCGCTGTTAAAGCTGTTGAAGAGATTGTAGCTCCCCAAGGTTTGGCGAGAAGTCCATTCCAATTCTTTGGTAGGATGAGGTTCGTGCAGCTTAAAATTTACCAACCCTCCAAACTGTGTTCCGTATTGCAGGGAAGCCGCGCCCCTTATTACTTCAATTTGCTGTAGCGCTTCTGCTGGCGGCGTATAATAACTTTCTGGATAGCCTAGCACATCGGCAGAGATATCATATCCATTTTGCCGAATGTTGAAATTAGCCGACCGGTTTGGATCTAAACCCCTACCGCCTATATTAAGCTGGAGCCCGGCGTCATTATTCTCATAAATGTTGAGCCCCACCACCTGTGAATAGATTTGTCGCGCGTTGCCCGTAGCCAAATTGGCCGTAATGTTGTCCATAAGTACCACTTCGCTCTTCTTGCCCGCGTAGATTGCTGTTCCCTCCACCGGTCGCAATTGGCGCAATGCAAAACGACGCTCTTTCCTTTTGGTGAGAACCACCTCGCTCAAAGACTCCACAAGTCGCTTCAAACTAAAATCTTGTACCGTAGGCCCAACAACCTTTAGGGCGGTTTCAGCCACTTCATATTCAAAAGTGAACACCACCAAATAATGATCACCTTCAGGAATCGAGCCGAAGCGATACAATCCGTTAGCATCGGTAGTGGTACTTGTACCCAAGCTGGTAAGGTACACCTCGGCGTTGGCAAGTGGAACACCGTTCTCATTGGTAATCGTTCCGCTAAGCGAATATTGAGAAGTTGCCGTTACCGATGTGATTAACAGCAAGGCGAAACACCAATATTCTAAATAACTACAATCCTTTAATCTCATCATTAAATGGTATTATCCAAGTTTTGTGCGCGAAGGAATCGCGGTGGTTCAATAGGTTTACGGAAGGATCTATATAGCGCTGGCTCACCCTACCGTTCAAAGCTACATAGCTATCTACATATATTTCAATATTCTCGTGGCCCTGTTTCCGAAAATGATCGCCAAGAAAATGGGCATACTGTAAGATAAAGTCTGGCTGAAAGCTCATTTGCTTTTCCTGAAAAGGCGTAAGGAAATCGGTATTATCTACGTAAAAATAGCTCCCTGTCCCGGCATTGACAACCTTGAACTGGGCATAGCCGGCCTTTTCCATCAACATAACCCGCCAAGAAAAACGAAACCCTTCTTCCGTCCAGAACAGTTCGCCCGGATACAGCAGGTACCGCCACGGGAAGAGCAGCTGAACGACCAAGAATACTGCTACCACCCATTTGGCAAAGGCAGGATATCGAAGGAATGACCGATTGCGAAGCTTGGCATCCCAGCTTTGTTTTCCCAATCGGAACCATTGCGCTAGTGTGTTCAAAATGCGATGGTGGAATTTGGCATCGAAGAATACCAAAGTGCTTACAATCATTATAAACGGGAACATACCGATGGGGAACAGCACCCGGGTCAAAACGTGAAAAATGATGACCAGACCAAAGGCCACCCAACGTGTTTTTCGGTACAATAATAAAAACGGAATGCTTAGGTCGTACAGCGCTCCCATCCAGCTAAAAGCATAGTGGGTCCACTCCTGCTGTAAGAGGGAGCCCAACAGCGGCAAATCGTACTGCGCCGGCAGCCAAATCTTAAGGGGCATTGCTCTCAACAACCAATCGCTGTTCAGCTTTGCCAAACCTGCATAAAAGTATACGATACCCAACAAAAGCTTCACGGAATCCAGCGACCATTGAGGTACGAAGTAACTTGGCGGCGTATTGCCACGCCACGCGTCGACCGAAAAATACCGATGGGCCGGGAGGAAAATCATCAAAAAACTGAGACAGCTGATAAAATAATAATGGTTTAAATAGGTCGTCTTGTCCATGAGCTCTATGTAGGTAAAACTCAAAAAAAAGAGGACTATGGAGAGACGGTACCTAAAACCAAGGGCTATGCAAAACGAGGAGATGGCGCAGAGTAAAAAAATTACGTAGGTAAAATTACCTACAGGCCGCACCCATTCAAAACCATAATAGGCAAAATGGAAGGTGGGTTCGAGATATAGTTTTTCAATCCATCCGTTGGCCCAGAAGCGAATAATACTTCCCAGCATCATTATTCCAAAGAAAATACGAAAGACCGCCAGTGGGGCGGCCTCCGTAGGTTTAGAAAGGTATGCTGAAAGCGTTTTCGCCATTAGTCACCGTCGGTATCGACGTAGTCTACGTTTACATCCATTGCCTGAAGCATATCGACCTTCATTAAAATTACATTGCGTTGCAACTCATCATAAGCATTGAGCATCTTACTGTTGTCATTCTGAATTTGATCAATGAAATTGGCATCAAGTTGGTTGATGGCTGCCTTTGCCTGCTCAAATTGAGCGATTACAAGACCCGCGAGGTCTTCCCCATTTTTAATGGTATTTAGATAATCGAGGTAGCTTTTAAAGCTAGCCCCAATTTGATTTCCATTAAAGCTTTTTCCCATAAAAAAATCTTGGGTTGCCTCAAGTGCCTTAAGCGCCAATTGCTTGGAGATATTTGCTTTATACAATGCCTCGACGTTACCTGGCAACGGTGCGCCCGAGAATACTCCCGCGGGTATGCCCACCTTACCTGCGCGCAGCGCCTTTTCATAGTAAAACACAAAATCGTTGGAAAATTTATCGACGGAAGCTGAGGCCGAAGAACCGTCGTTGTTTACAAAGGTATCCCGGTAAGAATCTGTCCACGTAGTGCTTACCGTATCGCTCAAATTTGAAATAGCGTTCGCCAGGCTGGTTATGTACATCTTATAATTTTCAGCCTCCGGATGCGTCGTATAGAAAACCACGATCTCTGCATCGGTAGCGGCCAGTCCGTTCAAAAGGTAATCTAACGCTGGGAACCCTTGTGCATCGATTGTTGAGGGAAGTGATAAATCGTAGCTGCCTGAAGCGATAAAATCTTCAATTTCCGAAGTATTTGTAGGATATGTATTCAACCTATTTCTGAAGAAAACCGTCTCTGCGGGACCAATTTCGAACATTGACACCTCCTGAAAGGCTAAATAGGCCTCTTCCCACTTCTCTCTTAGCTGCAACAAGGTTGATTCGGTAGGATCTTGCACAAAAATAGCGACGGAATTTTCCAGTTCAGTAGCGCTTGAGGCAAACTCCCCATAGGCAGGAATAATTATATTATCGGCCCAATGCACGAGCATAGCGCGACGGTCAAAACCGTCTTCACCGTTTCCAGTGGAATTGCCTTCATCGCTAGAGCACGACCATAACAGTATGGCGAAGACACTCATTAAAACAATTTTTTTCAACATAGCCATTCGTATTTTAAGCTTTTTGGAAAGCAACGGGCCTACCAGTGGGCAGACCCATTGCCTTTACTAATTCAAAAAAAATCTAGTTGGCTGCCATGGCAAGCGTAAAGTCAAATTTTGCCGCGATTGTAGAAGATATATCGTCTAAGGTTTCTGGGGTCACATCCCACAGTCCGTTGTCACCGTCGCCCATTAGCTCTTGAATGAAACCATCTACCTCGCCACGGCTGAAATAAGGCATCCCATCGGCATTGTTGCGGGTAAAACGAAGGCTGTACAAGAACCCATACCCTTCTGACAGATCGTGGAAAGCAGCGCCCATATCACCCGCGACGATACCTGCCTTGCCAGCTTGCAAGTAGTAAACCGCGCGAATGGCGATCACTTCTGAAATTTTCTGGCGAATAATATCGGCCTGTTGATCTCGTACCTCATAATTTTTAGCGACGATAGCCGCGCGCCCCAATTTAAAGGCATCGAACAGTTCTTGTGCAATCCCCGCAAAATCTGGATCATCGTTCACACGGCCCACATACTTGTTGAGAAAACCATCGGCCTCGCCAATGGCGGTAACGGGATTTTCGGTATTCTGTGCGGCCCCGAAGAGGTATCCATAGGCTTCGTCCCATTTATGCTCCATCGTAGTATACGATTTATCGGCTTCGGTAATCTCATTGTCGTTATTGGCTCGGTTATCGGCCGCATCTAGCACTGAAGTACTCAAATAATTATTCAACATTTGGTCTGCCATAAGCGCGCCAATAAGGCCCTTACCGAAGAGTTGGTTCATTTCCAATCCTTGGCCATTCACATATCGCGCTGAGGAACCATCGGCAATCTGACCCGAAACCCCAGGTGTGGCCGCTACGTTTCTATTGGGAACAACTTCGCTGAAATGATTTGAAATATACGTGTCGAAAGTGCTTTTAATTGCGGCAGCCTCTGTCGCGTTGCTTCCAAAATAATCGGCAGAAGCAGCCGTCTTGCTGCGCACATTTTTACCCGAGGCGTTCAAACTTGCATCGCTGAAGTTATCCTGTCCCTCTTGGTGGTTGAACATTGCCAGAAGTGAAGCTTCGGTAGCCGCATCGAAATCATTGAATGCGCCCATAATTTCCCCGGCCATCAAAATACGAGTTGTTTGCCCGTCGAATGAAACGGTAGATTCTCCATCACGTTCAAAAACATAGGTGGAAGGAGCCTCTACTGAAGTGTCGGTGTTCTCACCGTCGTCGTCACTCGAACAAGAAACAAACACCAAGCTCAATACTAAGGAAGTTAAAAGAAATTTTTTCATTGTAGTTTATTTAGACTTAATTTAAATAGTTAGTGTGATTCAGGCGCAAAAATAACAACGCACAATCGAACTCACAACTTTATTTAGATTAAATTTAAATTAAGTTTTCGGGAGGATTCAAAGCGGCTCATTTGCAGATACCTGCAACGCATTTTTATATCGAAGTCTAGCCAATCCTACCCATTGTAGTAGGGCCATTTTTTGATCTTCGGATAGTTTTCCGTGGATCCAGGTATACGATTCCAAAGGCATTTCGCCAGCTTGTATCTGTTCGATAAGCGCTTCCAATTGTTGATCTTTTTTCTTGGTAGAATAGCTATTCCAGACAGATACGTTGAAGCTCGACTTGCCGTGATCGATATGACCGCTTAGCCAATAGGAAATCGGGGCAATTTCGGCATACCAAGGATATTGGGTTTGCGCACTATGGCAATCGTAGCAATTTTCTTTTAGGATGGTTGCCACCTGCACCGATGGACTCGTTTCCTTCTCGAACGCCATAAGCGTTTCATAACCGCCATTGTTGCGCGGCGGACGTATAAATTGAATGGCTATAAGAATCATTAGTGCCCCGATGAGTACGATTCTTAGCGGCTTTCTCACGGTGCTGAAGGTTGGTTTTTCAAAAATAAAATAAGGGCCTTACGAATATCAGAGGCCGGTTCAGACGGTTCTGGTTCATAGACTTTAATGACACTAGGATGCGAAGGTTTCAGAAATGGGATGTCCAAACCCTTCATTAGAAAATCACTCACAGCGATACTGTACACTGAATTGTCATTTATTGGTTTTCCCTTAATGAGCCAATTTCCCGTTTCAGATTCCTCAAGTTGATAGCGTTGCAGGTAGGCGCCGGTACCGCGGCTGGCCTTTCCGTATTCAAGCACGGCGCGCAGCAGGCTTCCCTTCATATCTACCTTGAGCACCGGACCTCCAAATGGTAGTATGCGGAATACATCTTGGCTCGAGATAGGCCCACTCAACATATCATCCACCCGAATGGACCCTCCATTTACCAATGCTGCATCTACGTTATGATTAAAACTCATCACCATAGCATGGGTGATAAGCTCCCCCAAATTGGTTTGGATGCTCCTACTGGCACTGTCGGTCCCATCCAAGGGTGTGGGAGGGGTGTAGATTATTTGGCTGGGGTTGGTGGTAACGGTTTTCACTGTTTCGTCCAGCACACTATTCCATTTTTTTACAATGCGATCTACCGCGGGTTGTGAAGGTACGTTAGCATCTACGGGCACTAATTTGGAGTGTACATGCACATAATTTGTAATGAGGTCGTAGGTAATGGTATGCACATATACTGTCTTGGCATTGGCATCGGCTTTGGTAATGAGGGAGCGTCCTTCCCGAATAAGCATACTGTTGTGTTCATGCCCACCCATTATTAAGGGTACCGACGGAAGGCGCTTTGCCAATTCTAAATCTTGATCGATGGTTAGGTGCGTTAACCCAAAAACAATATCACTTCGCTCTTTTACTTGCCGGTATGCCCGCTCTGCCGCTTCATAGACATCGCCGTAATAGACAAATTCCTGCGGATTTGAGTCTAAGGTAACAGCGAAAAATCCAACTTTAATTTCATTCCCCAAAGTATCCCGTACTGGGAAACTGTAATATTCCGGAATAGGGAGAGAGCCAAATTCCAAGTCCTTTTTAAAGGGTTTCAATCCATCTTCGGTGGCATGGCGCACATTGGCTGAAACCCACTGAAAGGTCGATTCGTTCAGTCTTTTCTGAAGATCCTCCTCACCTATATCGAACTCATGGTTCCCAAAGGTGACCAAGTTGAAATCCATAGCGTTCATCACCTCGACCATTTGCTTACCGTGTATGGTCTCCCCCTCGTACTCGAGGGTTCCCAGAAGGGACGGATTTAAAAAATCACCGGCCATAAAAAGATAGGTATTGGGATTTTCCCGTTTAATGGAGTCCCGAATGTGCGCTACCCGTGCCAAACCACCATATTGCCCACCATTGAGGGGTGCAATTTCATACACATCATTTAATTGAACGAACTTGAAAGTCATGGTCCCGTCACCGTAAATAGTTTCAGGATTGACCGGTTGAATAATTTTACAGCTTACTACTAATGCACTTACTAAAACTGAAAATAATACCCCTTTCTTCATATTAATGATATTTGGTAAAGATCTTTGTCGCTTCGTTATGGGCGCTTTCAAAAGACATTGTATGTATGTTGCTCACCACTTTTTTGGCGGTAAAATAGCTCAGCATTTTTTCAGTAGGCATATTGCCGGTCAGTTCGTCTTTGGCCATAGGGCAACCTCCGAAGCCTTGAATAGCTCCATCGAACCTTCGGCAGCCAGACGAGTATGCGGCATCAATTTTTTCAAACCAAGATGTTGGGGTGGTATGCAAATGGGCCCCAAATTCAATATGGGGATAGGCGGGGATCAAATTCGAGTAAAGATACGTAATTATTTCTGAAGTGGAAGTTCCCACGGTATCGCTCAACGACAATATTTTTACGCCCATGGCCGCGAGCTGTTCGGTCCATTCGCCCACTATATCAACGTTCCAAGGGTCGCCGTAAGGATTGCCGAAGCCCATGGATAAATAGGCCACTACCTCCTTGCCGTGCGCATCGGCAAGATTGAGAATGTCCTGCAAGATTATGATACTCTCATCAATGGTTTTGTGCGTATTCCGCATCTGGAAATTTTCTGAAATCGAAAAGGGATAGCCCAGATAGCTAATTTCAGGATGGCTCACAGCTTCCTCGGCCCCCCGTACATTCGCCACGATCGCCAACAACTTGCTCTTGGTACGCGAGAGGTCCAGTTGGGAGAGCACCTGGGCGGTGTCCTTCATTTGCGGTATGGCCTTGGGAGAGACGAAACTGCCAAAATCGATCGTATCGAAACCACAGCGCAGCAACGATTGAATATACTGTACCTTCTGCTGGGTGGGAATCCAGTCTTTGATGCCTTGCATCGCATCGCGTGGGCATTCTATAAGCTTCACTTCTTGCATTGGTTCAAAGATAATAGAATTGATATACGATTGGCCAATATGCAATTATGAAATTTTGAGATTAGCGGTAAGTCAGCCAGTAGTAATTCGAATCTTGCGCTACGGAAGCACAATAAATAGTGCGATCCCAACGAAAACAGTAATCTGCAACCACTTCATAAACACCCCTACCGATTTGTACTTGGTTACGAAACGGGAAATGGCGCCCGCCAATAGCGCGATACCCCCGAAAATGATAAAGGAAATAACCATAAATGTGATGCCCAGCACGTAAAACTGAAGCACCGTATTGCCGGTTTCATTCCAAAGGAAGCCTGGGAAAAACGCCAGAAAAAAATCATGACTTTGGGGTTCAGCAAATTCATAACTACCCCTTGCTGAAAAAGCTGTGCGTGCGACTTCTTGGATGCGGTAGCCCGTACAGATATGGAAGCATCGCTCTTCCATACCTGAAAAGCCAAATAAAGTAGATAAACGGCGCCTAAAATCTTGATGGAAAAATAAATAGGTTGTGATGCGGTAAGCAATGCCGATACACCAAATGCCAAAAGGGTAGTATGCACAATACAACCACTTATAAGTCCGGCCGTAGTGGCGAGGCCACTCTTAGCTCCATTGGCCAAAGATTGGGTTAGCACGTACATGTTATCGGGACCAGGTGATATCGCCAACGCCACGGTTGCCAGTGCAAACGATATCAGATTTTCCCACATACCTTAGCTACGTGTTAGGAAAGCTTCGTTAATTTCACGAATAAGTTGGGGACCTTCGTAAATGAAACCGGTGTAAATTTGCACCAAGCTGGCTCCGGCCTCAATCTTCTCAATGGCATCTTGGGCATTATGGATACCACCTACCCCTATAATGGGGAATGCATTTTGGCTCTGTTCTGCCAAAAATCGAATCACTTCGGTACTGCGGTGCCTTAATGGCTTCCCGCTCAAGCCACCTGTCTCCGTTCTATTTTCTGAAACCAAGCCCGTTCTATCAATGGTCGTATTGGTCGCAATTACACCGTCTATCGCCGTTTCAGAAACAATATCAATTATATCCCGCAATTGCTCATTGGAAAGATCTGGAGCAATTTTCAGTAAAATAGGCTTCGCAAGAGGCTTTTTCGAATTGGCTCGTTTTAACTGCAACAACAGTTGCGTTAAGGGCTCCTTGTCTTGCAATTCGCGCAAATTTGGAGTGTTGGGTGAACTTACATTTACCACGAAATAATCTACATAATCATACAGTGCCTCAAAGCAGATAAGATAATCGTCTACAGCACGCTCATTGGGGGTTACCTTATTCTTGCCGATGTTTCCCCCTACCAAAATCCCATTTTTATTCTGGAGGCGCTTGGCCGCGGCTGTAACTCCACCATTGTTAAAGCCCATCCTATTTATGATGGCTCGGTCTTCTTTAAGTCGAAACAACCTCTTCTTATCGTTACCGGGTTGTGGCAGGGGTGTCACCGTACCTATTTCAATAAATCCGAATCCAAAATTGGAAAGCTCCTTATATAATTTCGCATCCTTATCGAACCCTGCCGCAAGCCCTACAGGATTCGGGAATGTAAGGCCGAACACCTCCCGCTCCAGGCGTTTGTCCTTAACTAAATAGCGTTTGCGAAAAAGGGGCCCAAACCCAAGGTTACTAAAAAACCGTATGAGGCTAAATGTTGCGTGGTGCACCTTTTCTGGGTCGAACTGAAAAAGAAGGGGACGTACTATTTGTTTGTACATAATGCTGAAGGATGTGGTGCAAAAATAGTATTAAACTATGTATTTGTTCTTTTGAATATGCGTTAATTTGCAGCGAAAAATGACGACATATGATAGATAAACAACGCCTTATCGATCGATTTATCGGTTATGCAACCATCGACACCGAAAGCGATCCAACAAGCGATACCACACCCAGTACCGAAAAGCAATGGAACCTTGCTCATAAATTGGTAGAAGAGCTTGAACGCATTGGTATGCACGAAGTAAGCATCGATGAGAACGCCTATGTAATGGCCACATTGCCCAGTAACGTATCTCACGAGGTGCCAATAATAGGGTTTATTTCGCACTTCGATACAACTCCAGATTTCACCGGTGCCAATGTAAAACCTCAAATTATCGAGAATTACGACGGTAAGGACATTGTGCTGAACAAGACCGAGAATATCGTATTATCTCCCAATGAGTTTGAAGACCTGTTGCTTTATAAGGGAGACACGCTTATAACGACCGACGGCACTACCCTATTGGGGGCAGACGATAAAGCGGGTATTGCCGAAATTATGTCGGCTATGGAATATCTAATCGCACATCCCGAAATAAAACACGGCAAAATTCGGGTTGGCTTCACGCCTGATGAAGAAATTGGCAGGGGCGCCCATAAATTTGATGTACAAAAATTTGGAGCAGCTTGGGCCTACACTATGGACGGGAGCCAAGTAGGCGAACTCGAATATGAAAATTTCAATGCCGCCGGTGCGGTAGTAACGGTGAAGGGAAAGATCGTGCACCCGGGTTACGCCAAGGGAAAAATGGTAAACAGCATGTATATTGCCACAGATTATATTAATTCCCTTCCGCGAATGGAAACACCAGAACATACCGAAGGCAGGGAAGGTTTCTTTCATTTATATAGCGTGAAAGGTGAAGTAGACAGCACAAAATTGCAATATATTATTCGCGACCACGACAAAGATCATTTTGAAGCGCGCAAGGAAATGATGCAACAATTGGCAGATGAGTTGAATGCACAATACGAAAAGGAAGTAATCACGGTAAAAATAGAGGATCAATACTACAATATGCGCGAGAAGATCGAACCCAAAATGCATATCGTGGACATTGCTGAAGAAGCGATGAAAACCCTTGGTATCACCCCACTTATTAAACCCATACGAGGTGGTACCGACGGTTCACAGCTTAGCTTTAAGGGGTTGCCCTGCCCCAATATTTTTGCCGGCGGACATAATTTTCACGGGCGCTACGAATATGTGCCTGTAAAAAGTATGCAGAAAGCGATAGCGGTAATCGTGCAGATTGCCCAGCTAACCGCAACAAAATACGAATAGGTAAAAACAAAAAACCTTCGGATTGTTCCGAAGGTTTTTTTCCATTGTGACGAAAGATAGTTATTTTTTAGGCTTCGGGTTGTTGAGCTTATTGCTCATTTCCATAGAAAGGGCCGAGCGCTCGAACTTCAACTTTCCGGCTCCTGTTTCCAGAATACAGGTACCGTCATCGTTCAGGTCCAAAATCTTGGCATGAAGCCCGCTCTTGGTTACTACCCTATCGCCACGTTTAATATCCTCTACGAATTTCTTCTCCTGCTTCTGCTTTTTCATTTGGGGACGTATCAAAAAGAGATACATCACCAAAAACAGCAGAATAATGGGAAGAAAACCTTGAATTTGTTCCATGAAGGGAGGTTTTAAGCTTTCTTATTGAGTGTTCGTTTGCAACATTCCGTTGGCGCTCACACCACCTTCCTTAGGATTTACAAAAGCCTTGATGGTAAGGGTTTCTTTTCCAGCCTTGGTATTGGCGGTGATGGTAACTGTTTTGCTCACTTGATTTTTGCCGCTTCCGTTATATTTAACCAACAATTCGCCTGTTTCACCCGGTGCAATAGGACCTGTTGGCTTTTCTGGTACCGTACAGCCGCAGCTGCTCTTTGCATCTACAATTACCAAAGGAGCCTCCCCAGTATTGGTAAATTTAAATACGTGCTCTACATTGGCACCAGCTTCGATCGTTCCGAAGTCGTAAGAGGTCTCCTCAAACTCCATTACCGGAAATTTGCCAGCTTCTGCATCACGGCTTGCCGCCGCCGCTACATTCTCTTCATTTACTTTGTCTGCTGCGTTCTCTTTACAAGAAGAGAAGGCAAATACTGAAAGTACCGCTACTATTAAAACAGATTTTTTCATAGGATTATAACATTTTAGATTTTAAGCGCCGCTAAAATACTCAAATTTTACGTCTTACCGAAGACCGCGGCCTATTTTATTAAGCGTTCCCGCTTCGGTATACTCCTTCACCAGCTTGTCTAATATACCGTTTATAAAAATGCTGCTCTTGGGAGTAGAGTATTCCTTGCTTATTTCAAGATACTCGTTAATGGTAACCCGAACGGGAATGGAAGGGAAAAACAAAAATTCGGCGATTCCCATTTTGAGTATAATCATATCGATATCGGCAATGCGCTCGGTATCCCAGTTGGGCGTCTTTCCTTCAATTTGCCTGGCGAGTTTTTCTTCGTTGAGTATTACCTTCCGAAGCAACGTAAGAGCATATTCCCTATCGTCGTCATTTTTGTAGAGCTGCGGAAGCAAAAGGGAGGTGGCGTTCTTTGCCGACAGTTTATGAAGCATCTTCACAATGGCAGTGTTCACCAACGGAAAATCATCAATCCAAGTAAGGCGCTTATCTTCGAGATAATCGTACAGTTTTTCATTGGGAGCAATAATTTCCTTGTAGAGCCGCACCACGAAATCTCGATCTTGGGCGTACGTGGTTTCCTTGTTTTGGAGGTACTCTTTATACCAATCCTGCTCACGAAGCTCCCGAAATAGAATAGTCACGTACTCATCGTCGAGCTCCCAGTAATTGAGCTTTTTGTTTTTAAGGGTTTCCTTAAAGACAGAGTGCTCTGCGATGACTCGCAATAACTTGTTGTTAACGAAAGTACGGCTAGGGTTTTTCTCCTCGGCGGTGGCGAGGTGCTTTCGCTGTCCTTTTTCCAGGTACACTTGTGCTTGGTCGCGCAAGGCCACCATAAGTTGGATTAGCAGCAGATAGAGCTCCTCCATCTGGTTCATACTGTACAAAAGGAATTTCTCCTGTTTATCAAGGTCCTTATGATCGGTTTGGTTGAACGCGTAGGTAGATTGCAAAACTTTTACCCTGATATGTCTTCTCGTGAGCATAGTAATAAAGAACGTTTATAAAAAAACAGCGCACAGATTCTGTGCGCTGCAAAGATAACATTTTTAAAGAGCTTGTCTTTTTATTTTTCCTTCTTGCGGGCGTCTATTCGCGCCTGGGCCACATTAAATGCAGCTTGATGGGTCGTAATGCCGTTTGTCTCTGCATTGCTAAGGATTTCCAATGTGGTGTTATAGATATTTTCGGTCTTCCTAATAATCTCTTGGCGATCGTAATTTTCCAGTTCGGCATATACATTGATGATTCCGCCTGCGTTGATAAGGAAATCTGGCGCGTACACAATGCCTCGCTCCCGAAGCATCAAACCATGCTTTTGCTCATCGGCCAACTGATTGTTGGCGGCCCCAGCTATAATATTCGCTTTTAATTGATGAACCGTGTGGTTGTTGATGGTGGCCCCGAGGGCACAGGGTGCATAAATATCCATATCCTCGGCATACAGATTACTGCCTCCGTAGATTTCCACACCATATTTATCGCGCACCTCCTCCAATCGTTCCTGGTTGATATCGGCAATGTAAATCTTGGCGCCTTCGTTGCTCAAATTCTCTACCAAGGCCTCACCCACATTGCCAATTCCTTCTACGTAAATTACCTTATCTTCCAACAAATCGCTACCGTAGGCATATTTTGCGGCAGCCTTCATACCCATAAATACTCCGTACGCGGTAATAGGTGATGGATTTCCGGCTCCGCCTTTTTCTTCTGAAATTCCAGTGACGTAAGGTGTAACGGTACGCACTAAGTCCATATCGCTCGTTTCCATCCCCACATCTTCTGCGGTGATATATTTTCCGCTCAACGAATGTACGAACTCACCGAAACGCTTCATAAGCTCTGGTGTCTTGTCGGTTTTAGCATTGCCAATAATCACAGCCTTGCCACCGCCCAAGTTTAGTCCGGTTACGGCAGACTTGAAGGTCATACCCCTCGAAAGGCGCAATACGTCATTTAAGGCGTCCCATTCGCTATTGTAATTCCACATACGCGTGCCGCCCAACGCTGGTCCCAAAACAGTATTGTGTATACCAATAATTGCCTTTAATCCTGTATCTTTGTCGTTGCAAAAAACGATTTGCTCGTGATTATCGAACGATAATTGACCAAACACCGGATCTATTTTTTGAAGTTCATTCGTGTTTACTACTTCAGTCGTCATAGAATTTTTAGTTTTTAAACATCCCTTAAAAAGGACGTGCAAAAGTAGCGGTTTGATAACAATCTTGCAACTGAATTTATGCTAATTTTAGAATTTTTCATTCGCACCCAATCCTCTAAATGAAAGAACTTCAATACCTTAACCGTTACTTCATAAAATACCGCGGTCGCCTGCTTTTAGGGTTGTTCATTACCGTAGTGGCACGAATCTTCGCTTTGCTGGTGCCAATGAAGGTGGGCGACATCGTGAACGTAGTGCGAGAGCGGGTGAATGGCGATATCACCATAGACGAAATGGAATCGCGGCTATGGATGAGTATTTTCATTATTATAGGAGCCACCTTGCTTTCGGCATTTTTTACCTTCTTGATGCGACAAACCATTATTGTGGTATCCCGCTATATTGAATTCGACCTTAAAAACGAAGTGTATAAACAGTACCAGCGGCTTTCCCTTAGTTTTTACAAGCAAAACCGAACGGGCGACCTTATGAATCGAATAAGTGAAGATGTCTCAAAAGTACGCATGTACGCAGGCCCAGCGCTAATGTACAGCACCACAACCATTACCTTGTTCATCGTGGTGTTAAGCTATATGTTCTACAAGGCGCCCGTGCTCACCTTATACGCCATCGCCCCACTTCCCATTCTCTCGGTTGCTATCTATAAGCTTAGCAAAGCCATTAACAAGCGTAGCACTATAGTACAGCAATATCTTTCTAAGCTCACCACCTTTACTCAGGAAAGCTTTAGCGGGATCGCCGTGATAAAAGCCTACGGAATCGAACCGAGAATCAATTCAGAGTTCAGTACTCTTTCTGAAGGAAGCAAGGAAAAAAACATCGATTTGGCGAAAGTGCAGGCGCTGTTTTTCCCTTTGATGATCTTGTTGATTGGACTTAGCAACATCCTAGTAATCTATATTGGCGGCAACCGTTTTATCAACGGGCAAATTGAGGAATTGGGAACTATTGTCGAGTTTCTAATTTATGTGAACATGCTCACTTGGCCGGTGGCCGTTGTAGGCTGGGTGACCTCTATGGTGCAGCAGGCCGAGGCTTCGCAAAAACGCATCAATGAGTTTCTCAATGAAAAACCTGCGGTAACCAACTGGGCAACCGAGCCCACTCCCATTAAAGGCAAGATTGAATTTAAGGGTTTGTGGTTTACCTATCCCGATACTAATATTACTGCATTAAAGGGAATTTCTTTTACCGTGCATCCCGGCGAAACCCTTTCAATAATTGGCCATACCGGCTCTGGGAAATCTACCATACTGGAACTTATAGGCCGACTGTATGATGTTGAAAAGGGCGAACTGTTAATTGACGATACCCCCATCGCTCAATTGCATTTGGAGAGCTTACGGGAAAGCATTGGCTATGTTCCACAAGATGCCTTTCTCTTTAGCGATTCCATTAAGAACAACATCAAGTTCGGAAAGGAAGATGCGACCGAAAAAGAGGTCATCGAGGCTGCCAAGCGGGCTGCGGTGCATCGTAACATTGTAGGCTTCAGCAAGGGGTACGATACAGTGTTGGGCGAACGCGGCATTACCTTAAGCGGCGGACAAAAACAACGGGTGTCCATAGCAAGGGCCATCATTAAAGATCCTAGAATATTGTTGTTCGACGATTGTCTTTCGGCGGTCGATACCGAGACCGAAGAGGAAATTTTACAGAATCTCCATGCCATTTCTAAAAATAAGACGACTATTATTGTAAGCCACCGAATCTCATCTGCGAAAAACGCCGATAAAATTATCGTTTTAGACCAAGGAAAAATAGTGCAACAGGGTACGCACGCCCAGTTGGTCGCTTCACAAGGCTATTATAAAGAGCTTTACGCCAAGCAACTTTCGGAAAAAGAAATGTAGGTTATACTTTGGATATTTCTATTTTTTTTAGATTTTTGGCATATAGTTAACATAAATTTAATGAGCGAACCGTTTACAATGGAGAAAGAAGAAATACACTCAAAGGTTATGCGTGCCGGAAGACGCACCTATTTTTTTGACGTACGGGCCACTAAGGCGGGAGATTACTACCTAACCATCACAGAGAGCAAAAAATTCACCAACGACGATGGTTCCTTTCATTACAAAAAGCACAAAATTTATCTTTATAAAGAAGATTTCGCCGAGTTTGAGGAGCATTTGGCCGATATGACCAACTTCATTATCAATGAAAAAGGCGAAGAGGTTATTAGCGAACGCCACCAAAAGGACTACAACCGCGAAACAGATAACGAGGTGGCCGAACATATTGGTACAGCTAGTGATGAACCGCCCCCAACCAATTTTACCGACATCGATTTTGATGATATTTAATACATCCTATTAACATAAATTTAAGTTAAACCGCTCCGTTCCACACGAGCGGTTTTTTATATTTACGCTTTTGCCAAATTCGGCAGCGCAATCAATAATATCTTAGCAATACACAATGAATAAACTCGTACTTCTTTTACTTTTTCTTGTAACTTCTGTTCTTTCAGCACAGGACCAAAATGTAGATTTAACCTACTATTTGCCTAGCGATGTAACATATGATCAAGCTATTCCTACCCCCAAGAGTGTGATTGGCCACGAAGTGGGCGAATGGCACATTACCCACGACAAGTTGGAACTTTATATGCGCTCGCTGGCCGAAGCGAGCGATCGCATCACACTGGAGGAGAGGGGCACCACCTTCGAGGGGCGCTCGTTGCTATTGCTCATCATTTCCTCACCAGCCAACCTCAACAACTTGGAGACCATTCGGCAAAATCATGTAGCCCTTACCGAAGAGGAAGGTGTCGCTCGAAACATTTCTGAAATGCCCGTGGTGGTATATCAAGGTTTTTCCATACACGGAAACGAGCCCAGTGGCAGCAATGCCGCGCTCGCAGCGGCGTATTACCTTGCCGCTGCCCAAGGCCCTAAAATTGACGAAATGCTAGACCAGGCCGTGATACTTTTCGACCCTTCATTGAACCCAGACGGCCTTCAGCGCTTTGCCTATTGGGCCAATATGCACAAAAGCCAGAATATCAATCCAGACCCCAACGACCGTGAGTACGACGAGGTTTGGCCCGGCGGTCGCACAAACCACTATTGGTTCGACATGAACCGCGACTGGCTGCCCGTACAGCTGCCCGAAAGCAGGGCGCGTATCGAAACGTTTCACAATTGGTATCCCAACATTTTGACCGATCATCACGAAATGGGAACCAACTCGAGCTTTTTCTTTCAGCCCGGCGTACCTTCTCGCACGCATCCCCTAACCCCAGCCAAAAACCAAGAATTAACGGGTGCTATCGCAAAATTTCACGCAAAGGCTTTCGATGAATTGGGTAGTTTTTATTATTCCGAAGAAAATTTTGACGATTTCTACTACGGAAAGGGAAGCACCTTCCCCGACGTGAACGGTAGTGTGGGCATTTTATTTGAACAAGCCTCTTCGCGCGGACACGCCCAGGAAAGCGACAATGGCATCCTAACATTCCCGTTTACCGTTCGCAATCAATTTACCGCAGCACTCTCTACGCTGGAGGCCGCGGTTGCCATGCGGGAAGAATTGCTCAACTACCAACGCGGTTTCTACGCAGATGCGCGCAAGGAAGCCAGCAAGGGAGGCGCCATTGTATTTGGTGATGAAAAGGACGCAACGAAGGCCTATCACCTCGCCGAAATTTTGGAGCGACATAGAATAAAAATTCACGAACTGAAAGAAGACTTTTCGATTAATGGAAAGAATTTCAAAAAGGGAAATGCGTATGTTGTTCCGAAGAATCAAAGACAACACCGCCTCATCAAGGCCATGTTCGAAAAACGAACCGAATTTACCGATAGCTTGTTCTACGATATTAGCGCTTGGACCTTCCCCCTAGCCTTTAATTTGGATTATGACGAAAGCATTGCGGTAAGCCGTGCCGGTGCGGAAATCACCCAACTGAAACGACCGGTGCCAGACACGCCCAATGCCTCCAATTACGCTTACTTAATGGAGTGGCACGAATACTATTCACCCAAGGCGTTGAATATGATCTTGGAGGAAGGGTTGCGCGCCAAGGTAGGCATGTCTCCTTTCTCATATAACGATAGAGATTATACGTACGGCACCATAATGATTCCTGTACAAAATCAAAAACTGCAGGGGGCCGATCTCAACAAATTTCTAGCCAAGGTAAGCCGCGAGACTGGCGTCGCCATTACCGGAGTTAGTACGGGACTTATGACTGGTGTAGACCTTGGCAGTAACGAATTTAGGGCGGTAGAGCAACCTAAGGTGGCTATGATTATTGGCGAAGGATTTAATCCGTACGATGCAGGCGAAATTTGGCATCTGTTCGACACACGCTACGATATGCTCATTACCAAACTGGACAGCAAGAATATTGGGCGGGCCGATTTGAGTCGTTACACCGATATCATCATACCAGCCACCTGGGGCGGCAGAATGGATAAAGGAGATACCGAGAAATTAAAATCTTGGGTAGAACAGGGCGGTACGCTAATTGGCTATAAGAGTGCGGGTCGCTGGCTGGATAAGAACGAGTTTCTGAAAATGGATTTCAAAACTCGGAAAGATTCGGTACAGGATATCTCGTTTGCCCAACGTGAAAACTATTTTGGCGCCAAGGTGATTGGCGGCGCCATCTTTGAGACCAAGCTCGATTTGTCGCACCCCATCGCCTTTGGATACACAAATGCCACCTTACCCATTTTCCGAAACTCCACCCTGTTTCTAGAGCCCGATACAAACAGCTACAACAACCCCATTCGCTACACCGAAAATCCATTGCTGAGTGGTTATATTTCTGAAGAGAACCTAGAGGATCTTAAGAGCACGGTGCCCTTTAAAACTGGTGGCCTGGGCCGTGGCCAGGTGATTTACTTTACCGATAATACAAACTTCAGGGCATTTTGGTACGGAACCAACAAATTATTGATGAACGCTATTTTCTTCGGCGATGAAATGTAGTATTCCTACTTAAAACACTATGAATTTTAAACCCTTTTGAATGCATCCCGTCATTTTTGGCGGGATTTATTTTTTAATGAAAGGTTTCAGTACATGCTCGAGGCCGTTAATCTTCAACTCAAGAATTTCTTGTAGCATATTGCCTAATTTTCCGCTTGGGAATCCTTTTTGCCGAAACCAAACCAGATAGGCCTCTGGAAGGTTGATGAGATAGCGGCCCTTGTATTTCCCAAACGGCATTTTATAGTTAGCCAGTTCCACAAGATGTTGCGCATCTGGCTTACTTCCATCGATCATAGCGCTGCAATTCTGATGCGATAAAGCGTCGCCATTCCAATTCTGCCGTTTTATTTCTAGAGTGGTCTGTCTCTTCGTCGTACTTTCGTTGAAGTTCACCACGCTGGCGCTCCACTTCTTTGTACAGATGCTCCACTTCAGTTTTGCTATTGGTACCGAACTGATATTGGGATAGCTCCTTCCGAAGCTTGCGGGCGTGCAATTCAGAGATATCGAAATGGGTCTGCTCGTGCGCGAGGATAAAGTCGTTTACCTGTTTGGGCAGGTACCACGATAAGTCGGGATAAAAATGGCTTTCTACCATGAAGGAGGCGGTAACCTTATTCCCTTTAGATGTAAATGAATACGAAAACGAAATACCCGAATGGGTACTGGCCACATAATCGCTGACAGCCTGGGGAGTGCCTTTAAAGTCCCGCCACGATAGTTTGCGCTTCTCATTCCAAGACATTTTTTCAGTAAGCACAGAGTCTTCTGGTGCTTGAAACAACAAGGACAACGCAAGGGAGAAAATTTTCAAAAAATAGAGGCTCATATCCAATAAACGGCAATAGCACCTTTTTTATTGGCTGTGCAAATTAGCTCCATTCAAATTTTACCATTTGCTCAATATCGGGGTGCAAGCTATACCGCACGGGACAAGTGAGGGCGGTATATTCCAAAATTTTTCGGGCTTTCTCGGAAACATTGGGTAAATGCAGTACGACTTCTATTTTTGAAATGCGCCTAGGTTGGGCTGCCATGATCTTGGTAACCAAGGCCGTGGCACCCTTTAAATCAATTCCCAAATCGCGTGCCTTGATGCCCATCATTGTAATCATACAATTGGCCAAGCCGGTAGCTACCGTATCGGTTGGACTAAAGGCCTCCCCTTTTCCGTTGTTATCGACAGGGGCATCGGTAAGATAACTGCTTTTGGAGGCAAGGTGGACACATTCGGTACGAAGGTCCCCCAAATAAGTTACGCGCGAGGTGCTCATTCTACCACTTCAAATTGTAGGTTTTCATTGTATTTGAGAATGTACAGGGCTGTATTCTCATAACCCGAGAAGGGCTCTTTACCGTATCGGAATTTATTTTCAAGGTATTCCGTTTCGTAAGAAGACGCCGTGTCAGACAACCCATTTTCAGAATACGCGAGGCGAAGCAAAACATCGTATGTTAGGTCGAACCCACGAACAGCATACTTGTTGGGCAAAACGCCATATTTGTTCTTATAACTTATCAGGAAGGGATTTTTCTCGTTGTAGTCGTAGGTTCTGTTAACAGAAGGGAAAGTAAAGTTCAAATTAGCCAGGTGCATGTTCGATATATCATCATAATCGTACACTTTTCCCTTATCGAGGGTAAACAACCTCAGGTTGTAACTGCTTGGCATTCCGTTGAGCAATCCTACCACGTTGCTAACCAGCACGGGATTGGTAGATTCGAGCACTACCCAGTTTGGCGTATCGGTATTTATTTTGGCCGTGATATCGCCTGCGTAGAGGTACCCTTCCTTTCGTGGTGCCAATGTCTTGGCATTGGGTATTTTGGAAATAAGAGCATCCTTTTGGGCGCGGCGGCTGGCATCGCTAATTACAATTACATTTTTCCCCGAAGCATTTGCGACCAAGTAGTCGATCATTGCATTTTGAAGATTTTCATCGGAAGGCAAAGTTTGGAACAAATTGGGTACAATTTTAATATCCCTATTGCTTAAAGGTGAAAAAACAAGAATATCCTTATTGCGAAAGCTGTTTGCGGCTTTTTCCACATTTGCGCTCAACAGGGGCCCGATAACGGCGTCGACATTGTCAAAACGTTCCTGCGCAATGAGCGAGGAAACTCTACTGCTGCTCGCCTCGGTGTCATATACATCTAAGGTCACCGGTATGCCTTTATCCTTAGCGAATTGGGCCGCCATCAAAACTCCGCTATAAAAATCCAAAGCCACTTGAATGGATCTTTCACGCTTTAAAAGTTCGGTATTGTTCTGGAGCGAATCGGCATCGACCTTGTTGAGCATAAAAGGCAGCATAATGGCCAAATGCTTCCTGCTACGGTTAGAGATACGGTTCTCGAGGTCTACCGCAGTGGCTTCGTCACTGCTCACCGTTGCCCCTTCCTTCGGAATCTTTAAGATCATACCTTCCTTCAGCCCCTCTTTCGCATAAGGGTTCAACTCGATTACTTGTTCTTGAGTCAAACCAAACTTTTCCTTTATCCTGAAAAAACCTTCCTTCGGTTGTACTTCGTAAAACTCAAATTGGTCGTCTTCAATCGCAGCCGATTCCACCACCGATTGTTCTGGAACTTTTAAGATTGTCCCAATTGGCAAATTTTGGTCTAAGCCAGGGTTGAGCTTTTTCAATTCGGCAACAGAAATGCCGTATTTTCGGGCAATGCCGAATATCGTTTCCTTTGGCAATACGGTATGACGTCCAAAATTGCCCCCCTTGGTTGGACCGGTTTCCTTTTCCCCAGGATTGGTTGTTTTTTGGGCAATGGGGATACGTATTTTTTCTCCCGTTTTCAATTGCCTTGCATACAACTCTTTATTGTATTTTTTAAGTTCATCTTGCGAGACATTGTACTGTTGTGCAATGCTAAAGAGGGTTTCGCGTTTTTTTACCCGATGGGTTTTAAAGGTCACGCCTTCGGTATTGCCTTTGCTGGAAGTAGGAAGAATTAATACTGAATTGGTTTGCACGCCGTTACGTGCATCAGGATTAAGGCGATAAATCTCACGCTCCTCTACATCGTATTTTTGGGAAATACTATATACAGTTTCCCCTTTGGCCACGGTATGGCTCCTATATTGTTCTTGGGAAGGTTGGGCGGTACTGCCACAGCTGTAACCTAGGGCACAGAGCAGGGCAACCAAACAGAAATACTTCACGTATCGAATGCAATTTTGGACGTAAAACATACTGAAAAATACAACATTTCGATCTTTCAGCTCTTAAAAAATTCACAATACTTGTTCGCTGTACTACTCCCACTCGATTGTGGCGGGAGGTTTCGAACTTATATCGTACACTACTCTATTAACGCCCTTTACTCGATTTATTATATGGTTGCTCGTTTCCTGCAGAAATTTATAGGGCAAGTCTACCCAATCTGCCGTCATACCGTCTGTACTTTCAACGGCGCGAAGGGCTACTACTTTCTCGTAGGTACGCTCATCGCCCATTACGCCCACACTTTGTACTGGCAATAAGATGGCGCCTGCCTGCCACACTTTATCATAAAGGTCCCATTTGCGAAGACCGTCTATAAAAATAGCATCTACCTCTTGAAGAATTCGTACTTTCTCTGGGGTTATGTCCCCTAATATTCGAATGGCCAAACCGGGACCGGGAAATGGGTGGCGACCCAATAACGTGCTATCGATTCCCATTTCTGCACCTACCCTACGCACCTCATCCTTAAAGAGCATTCGCAACGGCTCAACTACTTTCAGTTTCATAAAATCTGGCAATCCACCTACATTGTGGTGCGACTTGATGGTCACCGAAGGCCCATTTACAGAAACACTTTCAATGACATCTGGGTAGATAGTTCCCTGCGCCAGCCAATCTACATCTTGTACTAAGTGAGCTTCATCATCAAAAACCTCGATAAAGGCATTGCCTATGACCTTGCGTTTGGCCTCGGGATCGCTAAGTCCGGCAAGGGCTTCGAGAAAACGCACGGAGGCATCGACGCCCTTCACGTTCAAACCCATATCCTTGTATTGTGCCAATACACTGCTAAACTCATTTTTACGTAGCAATCCGTTGTTCACAAAAATACAGTAGAGATTTTTCCCAATGGCTTGGTGCAATAACATCGCCGCTACGGTAGAATCTACCCCGCCGCTCAAGCCCAACACCACCTTATCGTTACCCAATTGGTCTTTAAGTGCTTGAACCGTGGTATCGACAAACGCCGCAGGCGTCCAAGATTGCGCTACTCCAGCGATATTTACCAAGAAATTTTCAAGCAGTTGTTTGCCGTGAGTGGTGTGATACACCTCTGGATGGAACTGTATGGCATAGGTCTTTTCGCCCTCGATACGGTAAGCCGCGTTTACGACGTCCCCCGTGCTTGCCAAACGCACCCCGTTTTCGGGAAGTTTGGCGATGGTATCGCTATGGCTCATCCATACTTGGGTACCTTCGGGGATGCCGTCAAAGAAAGGTTCGCTGGCCTTGATCATTGCCAAGTTGGCGCGACCATATTCCCTAATATTCGATGGTTCTACGCTTCCGCCGTTAAAATGTGCCAAGTACTGGGCACCGTAGCATACGGCTAATATGGGAAGCTTACCGCGAATTTGGGACAAATCTGGGTGAGGAGCATCTTCTGCACGTACCGAAAATGGACTACCCGATAAAATAACGGCTTTGAATTCCTTTACGTTTTCTGGGATGTGGTGGTAGGGGTGGATTTCACAGTAAATATTCAATTCGCGAACGCGCCTTGCAATCAATTGTGTGTACTGCGAACCAAAATCTAAGATCAGGACATTGTTTTGCATAGGCAAAAATAATTTAATTCTATAAGTTGCCTAAAGAGTTGAGGGGAAAATTTCCACGAGTTTTCAACGGACCATTGCAACCCTATCTACAACTGCGATAGATTAAGTTAATTATCCAAATCTATTATGGTAAATCGATGCTCTAATGGCGCTAACCGCTCCTTGAGGAATGGAATGAGCTCAGGGCCCAACTGTAGGTAAAATTCAGCGAAATTGTTCTGCCGTTCCTGTAACCCTTGTTTGGGGAATAGTGCATCTTGCAAGGCGACCAAACGTTCCAATTGTTGGGAGTGGTTCCGTTTTTGAGCTTTAAGCAATCGTTTCTCGAGATGATCCAGCCCATTTAGCTGTTTTTTCTCCTGCGCCGCCACGGCGCCCACAAAAGATGCATCGGTTTTTTGGGCAAGGGAATACAGTTCTTCAAACTGTTTTCGCAAATGGGCCTTTTGCCTGCTGAAGTCGATATCGATTTCCGATAGGCGTTTCGTAAATCTGGTTTTCAATTCGTGCTTTTTCAAAAAGATATCTTCTACCGATACCTCCAGTTTTTTGAGTTTTTCCGAAATAGTGCTGGGCACAAGTAAGGCGGAATTTCGCAACAGCAATATGGGAAAGGGCAGTGAAATTTCGTCAAAAAACCCCTTCAGCTGAAACCAATAAGCAAGCTCGCCCCCACCGCCCACATAGCAAATGTTGGGTAAAATAAATTCTTGGTATACGGGCCGCAATAGTGCATTGGGCGAAAACCGCTCGGGATAGCGTCGCAATTCGTCGAGCATCTCATTTTTAGAAAAAGATATTTTTGTGTTGTCCACATAATAAGTGCCATCGCGTTCGATGATGCGCTCCCTTAGGTTCTCCTTCAGATAGAACAAATTAATTTCCCTTGGGTGCACCTGTTCGGGATAGCCATTGGCAATGAGTCGGCCTGTGGTTTCCGTTATCGCGCCATGACTGCGGCTCTCAATCAATTCGCGTTCCACAATGGGTGCAAATATTTTTTTCAGTTCTCTATCATTGCCATCCAAAATCACCAAACCATAGTTGCCAAAAAGCTCGTTCACCAGGGACCGTGTCGCCTGGGCCAAAGTAGAGTGCTTTAGGTAGGAGGCTTTAAAAAGGTCTATCAATTTTTTGGCGTTTGGCCTATTGCCCAATTGCGCCTCAAATTCAATTAATATCTTTTCCAGGCCCTTGGTTGAGAGCTCTCCAACGGCCCCATCCGCCTTCCTTTTCCAAGCAAAGGTTTTCCCTTCGATGCTAAAATGGTTGATTTCCTCAAAATCGTGGTCCTCGGAAGCCATCCAATAAACCGGTACAAAATGCTGATCGGGATAGGTTTTGTTAAGTTGTTCCGTAAGATTGAGAACTGTTATAATTTTATAGAGAAAGTAAAGCGGCCCTGTAAATAAGTTCAACTGATGGCCCGTGGTTATGGTAAAAGTGTTTTCGTGCTTCAGGAGATCGATATTGCCAAGGGTTGCCCGAGAGGGCGCAACATCGCCATATTGTGCCATTAGTTGCGTAACGAGCCGTTCTCTATTTGAAAGCGGGAACGAACTTCGCTTTGCCTCCAATTGTTTTTTAAAGTGCTCAATTTTCGGAAAATGACCGTAAAAGGCGCGAAGTGCTTTCGCCTCAGAAAGATAGTCACAGATGAGCGTCGAGAAATATAGGGTTTCAGAATACGGTAGAGTGCGTGTTGGCATAGCAGGTTGAGCAACGAGTAACAAAAATAAGTACTTTGCACGGTTCTAAATCTAAAATTACGTTAATTCAAAAAGAATCGCGCTTTGTGGCGCCGGCCCGTAGAGGTTATTTACATTTCAATTATCTTTAGGGTTTTTTAATCTGAAGCTTTATGACCCGATTACCCCTTCTGTTTCTCCTGTTGCTCACCGCCACAGCCGTTGCCCAATTGCAATCTCCCGCCGAATTTCTTGGATATGAAATAGGCACCCAGTTTTCACGCCACGCCCAAGTGGTAGATTATTTTCGGCACGTAGCCGAGAATAGCGACATGGTGCAATACCACAACTACGGAACCACCAATGAACGAAGACCCCTTACCTATGCTGTGGTCTCCTCACCGCAAAACCTGGCCAATCTTGAAACCATTAGAACCGATAATTTAAAGAATATAGGGCTTGCACCGGGCACCGCAGAGCCCGAAATCGCCATTGTTTGGCTTAGCTATAACGTACACGGCAACGAGGCCTCTAGCACCGAAGCGGCTATGGCCACTTTATATAAGCTCATTACCGAGAGGAAAAACTGGCTCGAAAATACCGTAGTACTCATAGACCCGTGTGTTAATCCAGACGGACGCGACCGCTATGCCAATTGGTACAATATGGTAAAGGCTACGCCCTACGACATTGCACAAGATGCTACCGAGCACCACGAACCTTGGCCAGGCGGGCGTCCCAACCATTATCTATTTGACCTAAACCGTGATTGGGCTTGGGCCACGCAGGTGGAGACTCAACAACGACTTAAGGTATACAATCGTTGGATGCCGCATATCCACGTAGATTTTCACGAACAGGGTATTAACGAGCCGTATTACTTTGCCCCTGCTGCCGAGCCGTTCCACGAAGTGATTACGCCTTTTCAAAGGCAATTCCAGACAGAGATAGGTAAAAACCACGCCAACTACTTCGACCAAGAAGGATGGCTGTTCTTTACGAGGGAGCGTTTCGATTTATTGTATCCCAGCTATGGCGACACCTATCCCACTTTTATGGGTGCGATAGGAATGACCTACGAACAAGCCGGTCACGGCCGTGCTGGATTGGGTATTCTTACCGACGAAGGATACGTACTAACCCTTGTGGACAGGGTAGCGCACCATACCACTACTGGGTTGAGTACGGTAGAAATGGGAAGTAAAAACGCCAAACAACTAAATGCTGAATTTCAAAAGTTCTTTCAGAATGATGACGTAACCTACAAAAGTTATGTACTCAAGGGAAATGCCGATAACATCCAAGCCCTTACCCAACTATTGGATAAGCATGAAATTACCTACGGAATGGCAGAGGGTGGAACGGTAAAAGGTTATCGTTATTCCGAACGGGAAAAAGGAAGCATGGAAACTACGGACGCCCTGGTGATACCGGCTACCCAACCCAAAGGTAAGATGGTTAAGGCGCTTTTTGAGCCTGACGCTGTTCTATCAGAGCCGTTAACCTACGATATTACCGCGTGGAGCCTCCCGTACGCTTATGGTTTGGAGGCTTTAGCCAGTACCGAAACGGTACCTATGGCTTCAAATAAGCTGTCTAGCCCCGACAATAATAATAGCGCTAATCCTGCGGCGGCAGGCTACCTGTTAGCGTGGAACAGTTTACAGGATGCCAAATTTTTGGCCGAATTGCTGCAGCGAGATATTAAAGTACGCTTTTCAGAAAAAAAACTCTCCTTCGCCGGTAGGGAGTTTGATCGAGGCAGCTTGATTATTACCCGTAGCGACAATAAGGGCAACCAAAGTTTTGACCAGATCGTAACCGAAGTAGCCAATAAATATAATAGGTCGCTATTTGCTTCGCCCACGAGCTTTAGCGATACCCTTACCGATTTTGGATCTCCCGATGTGAAGCTAGTAAACAAGGCCAGTATTGCTATGCTGAAAGGCGATGGGGTATCGAGCCTTAGCTACGGCGCACTGTGGCATTTTTTCGAAACCGAACTCAATTACCCCGTAACCTCTATCGATACCGATTACTTCGACCAGATTTCCCTATCGGAATATGATATCATCGTTCTTCCAGAAGGCTGGTACGGCCGAATCCTGAAGGATAGCAGCCTGGAAGCCGTGAAAGACTGGGTGCGTGATGGCGGCAAGCTCATCGCCATGGGTTCCGCCGTTAGCTCCTTTACCGATATGGAAGGATTTGGAATTTCAGAAAATAAAAAAGACAGCGATACCGAAAAGGAGGAAGAATCCATTGCGGTAGACGATAAGCTCATACCCTACGACCAGCGGGAACGCGCTCAGGTAAACGATTTAATAACGGGCAGTATTTATCGCGTCACGTTAGATCCTTCCCACCCTATGGCATTCGGCTACACAGATAGCTACTACAGCTTAAAGCTGGGCAGCGATTCGTATCAATTCCTAGATTCTGGGTATAACGTGGGCTATATTAAGGGCACGCCTGTTAGTGTGGCAGGGTTCTCTGGCGAAGATGCCAAAGCGACTCTAGAAAATTCCTTGGTGTTCGGGGAAAAAAGAATGGGCAGGGGGAGTGTGGTCTATTTGGTAGATGATGTGCTCTTCCGCTCTTTCTGGCACAATGGAAAATTGCTTTTCGTGAATTCACTCTTTTTCGTGAACAATAACAGCTTTAGATTATAATACTTCCATCCAAAAACATCGAAAAGCCCCGAGTTTCAATAAAACTTGGGGCTTTTTTAGTAGCTCGAAGCTTGTATTTTTGGCCAATTCGGTACCTGCCCACCGTTAAAAGTGGGAAACAGTATGGGGAAAGACGGACCCGATCGTACTATCTGCAATCGGTTTGTTATGCACAGTATGCTTTTACTTCATGGTTGGGAATGTACGATTCTGCCTGATAGTATTTTTCAGACTTAATGACGTCTACCAGCCATTCTAAATGGTTCTTGGTTCGACGCTCAAACCGGTAGTTTAATGCTAACTCCATAATGTATCTATTTAACGCATAGATAGGTATTAGGAGATTTGGGAAGCGTAAATGTAGTCCTTGGGGACTACAAAACCTAATTTTTTGTAACTTTTTTCTTACAACGTAATGACGCTTTGTGACTCCTGCAGCATCGTATGGGATACACATATTTCTATTAGCAAATTACTTTCCATTTTTGCACTCAATCCATTTTGATAGATATTTTGTGCTTTGTAAGGTGCTATGATGCAGTATTTGTCCTAAAAAATGGCGCTGCCGGTGCGCGGGCAATTGGTGCAATACTGTATCAATTCGCATACGGAATTGCCCTATATGGTGCTGCCTATCAAAGCGGTTTTCCAAGCATTGAAATGCGCGTTGTTGAGCTTCGGTCCACCCTTCTTCTGAACAGTAAAGTTGCACGGCGGCCTCGGCAATTTCCTCGGCCCCGTTAGCTAGGATTCCGCCAAAATCTTGGGAGGCAGCCAAGCCCTCGGCACCTATCCACGTGGTCACCGAGGGTGTTCCACACCGCATGGCATCGAACAATTTTCCCTTTAATCCGGCACCGTACCGTAAAGGCGCCAAGCACACCCTCGATTTTTGAAGAACATTATGTGCAGAGGGAGCCCAGCCCATATATAGAAACCCATCTGCAGCACTGTGCAGTGCGGCAACATTAGCTGGGGCATACGCCCCGTAAATCTTTAATTCTGCGTTGGGCAACTTGCTTCGTACCAGCGGCCAAATTTCCTTCTTCAGAAACAACACTGCGTCTACATTGGGTTTATGCTTTAAGTTTCCCAGCGTACAGAAACCGGTACGCTCCTTGTATTTAGGCAGGGATTTCTTTTGTTCTTCTGAAATAGATGCAGCTAAAAACGGCAAGTAGCATAGGAGCCCGCTCGGTACCTTGAATATCGTTTGAAGCAATTCCATCTCCGCTTCAGAGATGATCAACGAGAGATCGCACCTAAGAATACTGGCCAACTCTCGCTTCGCCAATTCGGTATAGAGATTGGCATCTAGAATGTTTTGTCCTTGATGATGCGCTTCCTCTCTGGCCTTCCGTAGAAAATGGAGGTCTTCGGTATCGAGAATTCGTAGGGCATTGGGACAGGCCTCTGCCACACGCCAGCCAAACTGCTCTTCTGTGAGGAACCTGTCGAACATTACGACCGAGGGGTTCCATCTTTTAAGTTGTTCGTTAAATTTAGGGTCGTTTAACCGAATGGTTTCCACCCGAATGCCTCGATCACCCAAGGTAGCTGAAAAAGGGGTAGGATTGGCCGTAGTGGTAAATACAATGGAATATCCTTCTGCCAAGAAAAAGGTGAGCAACTGCTCCATACGTACACCAGCCGCCGTGGTGTTAGGCTCGGGCAAGGTGTGGCCAATAACCAAAAGTCGCTGCTCCATTACCCTGCCAACGTATTTAGCGAAATAAACCGCCATAGAACAGAGGCCGCTAACGTAGCACTAATGAAGAGGGTGGCAAGTATTACAATTTTTTTCTGCGAACGCCAGTTAATGCCGTTTATTATTACCTGAAGCACTAACGCAATCCCCGTGGTGAGCAAGAGCGTGTTGCCATATATCCATTGAGGATGACGAGATTGCAGGACGATGGCCACTATGAGCAATGCCAGCAATACTACGGTTATTATGATGACGGTAATCTTCGGAAATAAAAAGCGTTTGGGTTTCATACCAGGGTTTTTCACAAAGATACAGAACCTTCCTAGTACATAAAATATGGCTAGAGCGCCTTGAGGGGAATTTTAACCGAACGAATTTCCGAGCGAAGGCCGTCTAACGATGTCCAGGCGACAATTGCCGTGTCATTAAGCACTTCCAACTGCGGGAAGCCCGCGGCACGGTCTGGCAATGTACGGGTAATGCTAATAGGGCGTCCAGAGGCACCGGTAGCACTAACCTTTTGAAGCTGTACTACGGCAGCATCATCTTGCTCTTCCATCCAGGACACGACCGCGTGGCGCGAAGAGATCATTTGAATATCCACCCTACCTATGGCAGGACCTTTATCCAACCGCACGGGAGCACGAAACGTGGCGCCAGCGTCTTCGGAAAATGCCGCCAAAACCCTTGGTTCATCCTGTGCAGCGGTAAACCAAGCCACCGCAACCGAGGTGCCTTTGGCACTGGCGGACGGACCGTTAACAGGACACCCTGAGATGTTCCACCCATCGGGATGAAGTACTTCCGGTTGCGACCAAGCTCCCTCCTTCCAACGTACCTTATAAATATCCCGAACCTCATCGTGGGAACGATCACGATATACCACCATAGGTCCTTGCGAGGTCATCACGGCTGCGGTAGCGCAACAATCGCATACACGACGGTCCAATTCCGTTTCTTGCGAAATTGAGCCATCTCTTCCCACCACGGCACTTCTCAACATCATGGCACCGGTCTGCGAGCTATGCATTTCGTGGGAATGTGAGGAATTGGCAACGGTATTGCGGCCATCCAATCAGGTCACGAAGAATTCCTCTTCGCCATAAGGAACCATCGACACGAAGCCATGTTCGCTTTTAGTGCCGTCGGTATGAAGAGGTAAATTTTGCCCAATTCTTTGAATAGTATTTGCTTCAGCAATAACATCCAACTTTATATCGTACGTATAGGTGCCCGCCGCCGATTTTTCGAGCACATTGGTAACTACCACATCGTTATTGATAGCGATATACGGAAAATCGGCCCAGTTAACAAACCAAGAATCGCTTTGTGCTATGGCAAAGGGGCTTTTCCAAGATCCATCAGAGTAGTTCGAATACCAAAGTGTAGCCTCCTCACCTTCCTTGGTTACCCAAGACATATACAGGGAATTTCCCGCTACCGAAAGCCTAGGCAGGGAACTGCTTGGCTTGGCCGGATTTTCGAAAGTTAGGATAGGGTTGGTTGAAACATATGGCTTCGCCGTTTTATTGCGATCTGATTGGCAAGCGATGAGCAGCGAGAGTACGCTGCAAAATAGAAACAAGCGCATGGCGAGAATTTATGCGAAAGTAACCAATTTTTTTTTCAACAGTGAAGTAGAGTACCTAATTGGGCAGTTGGGACACCACCTTTCCGTACAGGTCGAAATCTTCGGCACCTGTAATCTCCACCATACAGAATTCGCCAGTACGTAGGTAGCCATCTTCTGCATTGATGAGCACTTCGTTATCCACATCCGGACTGTCGAATTCGGTACGGCCCACAAAGTAATTGCCTTCCTTTCGATCGATGAGCACCCGAAATTGCTTTCCAATTTTTTCTTGGTTGAGCTCCCACGAAATTTGTGATTGTATGGCCATAATCTCGTTGGCACGTTCCATTTTTACTTCCTCTGGCACATCGTCCTCGAGCAGGTAAGCATGGGTATTCTCTTCGTGTGAATACGTAAAGCACCCAAGACGTTCGAATCGCATTTCGGTGACCCATTGCTTCAAGGTTTGGAAATCTTCCTCGGTCTCCCCTGGATATCCCACAATGAGGGTGGTACGAATGGCCATATGGGGCACCGCCTTACGAAAGTTCTGCAATAGTTTTGTAGTTTTTGCCTGGGTTGTACCACGGCGCATCGATTTCAAGATGCTATCGGATATATGTTGTAAGGGAATATCGATATAGTTGCAAATTTTGGGCTCTTCCCGCATTACCTCAAGCACATCCATGGGAAAGCCTGTAGGAAACGCATAGTGGAGCCGAATCCATTCGATACCATCAACTGCTGCCAGTTCCCGAAGCAATTGTGCTAAATTTCGTTTTTTATAAAGGTCTAGCCCATAATACGTTAAGTCTTGTGCAATCAAGATAAGCTCCTTAACGCCTTGGGCGGCTAGTTTTTCGGCCTCGATAATGAGGTCTTCAATGGGCGTGCTACGGTGTTTGCCTCGCATTAAAGGAATGGCGCAAAAAGAGCACGGCCTATCGCAGCCTTCGGCAATCTTTAGATACGCATAATTTTTTGGAGTTGTGGTTAGGCGTTCTCCAATGAGTTCGTGCTTGTAGTCCGCTCCTAGCGCTTTGAGCAACGAAGGCAGCTCAGTGGTGCCGAAATACTGGTCTACATTGGGTATTTCCTTTTGTAGATCGGGCTTGTAGCGTTCGCTAAGGCAACCGGTAACAAAAACCTTATCGACAAGGCCTTCTTCCTTTTTCTGAACGTACTCCAAGATGGTATTTATGCTTTCTTCTTTTGCGTTGGCGATAAATCCGCAGGTATTGATGACTACAACATTCCCTTCCTCTTCGTGAACCACTTGTTTATTATTGGCACGCAACTGCCCCATGAGTACTTCACTATCGTACACATTTTTGGAACATCCCAGAGTTACAACGTTAATGGTGTTCTTTTTAATTGTTTTTGTCCTCATACGGCGCCTTCCTTTACTGCGATTAGTTTATTTGAAAAAAGAGTCTACGAATTCGTATTTGTTGAATACCTGAAGGTCTTCCATTCCTTCTCCCACACCAATGTACTTCACGGGAATTTGAAACTGGTCGCTTATGCCAATTACCACTCCGCCCTTCGCGGTGCCGTCTAGTTTTGTAACGGCCAGGGAACTCACCTCGGTCGCGGCGGTAAACTGCTTGGCCTGTTCAAAGGCATTCTGGCCTGTAGAGCCGTCGAGTACCAACAATACTTCGTGGGGAGCATCGGGAACTACCTTTTGCATTACGCGCTTCACTTTGCTTAGTTCATTCATCAAATTCACCTTGTTATGCAAACGGCCAGCCGTATCTATAAGGACCACATCGGCCTCTTGGTTTACCGCACTCTGGAGGGTATCGAACGCGACGCTGGCGGGATCGCTGCCCATACTTTGCTTGACGATAGGCACTTGGGTACGGTCTGCCCAAATTTGAAGTTGGTCGATGGCAGCCGCGCGAAAGGTATCTGCCGCGCCCAGGATCACTTTTTTGCCCGCCTTCTTAAACTGGTAGGCCAGCTTGCCAATGGTAGTGGTCTTGCCCACACCATTTACCCCTACCACCATAATAACGTGTGGGCCTTGCCGCTGTGGCAATTCGAAATCGGTTGCATTGCCCGAGTCTACCTCGCTTAAAAGCGCCGCGATTTCTTCCCGAAGGATCTGGTTAAGCTCATCGGTACCCACATATTTATCGCGCGCCACCCGGGCCTCGATACGCTCTATTACCTTTAGGGTAGTGTTAACGCCAACGTCGCTGGTAACGAGCACCTCCTCGAGGTTGTCGAGCACGTCGTCATCTACCTTGCTCTTTCCGGCAACGGCCTTTGACAGCTTGTCGAAAAAGGAAGATTTCGATTTTTCCAGCCCCTTGTCTAATGTTTCCTTTTTTTCTTTTGAAAAAATCTTCTTGAAAAAGCTCATAGGCAGATTGTGTTTAGTAAAACGGCCTTACGCACGCCGTGCGTTAGGGATAGTAGCGGCATCCTACCGGAAGGCGGTAGATACAGCGAATAGCCCGGCCCCGCCAAGGGCGGGGAAACGCCCAAAAATACGAAAAGCCACCTTCGCAAAAAAGTGGCCTCGTGTGCTTTATAGCGATAAGGTTACTTGCTGTTTAACCAATCGCTTACTTGGTCTGGAGCCATGATGGACTCTACAAAAGTGTAGGCTCCTGTTTTCTCTGACTTGACCATTTTAATGGCCTTGGTAAGTCGTTTTGATCCTGTTTGTAGGGTAGCTACTGATTTCTTTGCCATGACTCAAATTATTTTATCTCCTTGTGAACCGTCATTTTCTTTAGGATAGGGTTGAATTTTTTCAACTCCAGACGGTCTGGGGTGTTCTTTTTATTTTTGGTTGTGATGTAGCGAGAGGTGCCGGGCTTGCCGGTTTCCTTATGCTCGGTACACTCTAAGATCACTTGTACTCTGTTGCCTTTTTTAGCCATTGTAATAGACTTTATACGTTACTGCAATTATTTCTTCAAGAAGCCTTTTTCGCGAGCTTCCTTAAGAACTGCGGAAATACCCTTTTTATTGATATCCTTTATGGCAGAGGCAGATACGCGAAGGGTGATCCACTTGTCCTCTTCTGGGATATAGAAGCGCTTTTTCAACAAGTTCACGTTAAACTTGCGCTTAGTTTTGTTCATCGCGTGAGATACGTTGTTACCAACGATCGCTCTCTTTCCTGTAAGCTCACAAACTCTTGACATATCTTACTTCTTAGATAGTTATTTTAAAACAGGGTGCAAATTTAAATAATTTAAATGGTTTGAGCAACAAAAGAATTTTAGTTTTTTAAAATTTCTTTCAATAGCATTTCCAGGGCTTTATTGGTCGCTTTCCTAATAACCCGCTCGCGATCGGTGCCAAACTGGAATTTTTCTGAAATTACCCCATTAGGCCCTGCGATCCCTATGTAGACGGTGCCCACCTCATCGTCGCCGTCGCCCTTTGTTGGGCCTGCGATACCGGTAGTTGCGATTGCGTAATGAGATTGGAACAGTTGGGCCGATTTTTGCGCCATAGCCCTAACCACCGGGTCGCTCACCACCGTGTGCTCTTCTATCAATGCCTGGTCGACCCCCAAGAGGTCTACCTTTTTTCCCGTTTGGTACGGCACAATGCTGCCCACGAGGTAGGCAGAGGCGCCGGGCACGGAGGTACACTCGGCAACGATGGCGCCGCCAGTGCAACTTTCGGCTAAGCTCAAGGTTTGCTTGCGTTGGGTAAGCAAGCCCGCAATTCGCTCTACAATGCTGGTTTCATCTTCATAGCCAACGGCAATGTCTTCCAACAGCCTATGCAATTGCTGCATATAACCATCTACTGTTTCTTTAAGCGCAGCCTCATCGTTCCCTTTGGAGGATAGCCGTAAACGCACTTTACCCAGGGAAGGCAGATAAGCGAGTTTTACCTCTGGTGGGAGATCGTCTTCAAATTGCTCGATACGGTTGGCAATGGCACTCTCCCCCAAGCCGTACGTTAATAACGTTTTATGGTAGATGTGCGGCCGGTTGAATTTTTCCATGACTCGGGGAAATACCTCTTTTCGCAAGATGTATTTCATCTCGTACGGTACGCCGGGCATGGATACAAAGACGGTTCCGTCTTTCTCGAACCACATACCGGGTGCGGTACCGTGTGCGTTATTCAGAATTGTGGCGGTCGTTGGCACCATAGCCTGCTGCAAGTTGGCCGGTAAGGGGTCGCGTTTTATGTACTGCTTAAAGATAGACCGAATGTGTTGGGTAACCGCTGGGTTCTCTACCAAGCTATCATCGAAGAACTCGCAGAAGGTTTGCTTTGTGATATCGTCTTTCGTAGGCCCTAGCCCTCCTGTTACCAGTACCAAATCGGCTCGGTCTTGAGCATCTTTCAAAGCTGAAAGAATGTGCTCACGGTCATCTTGAATGGAGGTAATTTGAGACACCTGCACCCCAATTTTATTCAATGCCTTGCAGATGTATGCAGAATTGGTATCTACTATTTGCCCAATTAGAATCTCATCACCAATCGTAATTATTTCGGCAAGCATTACAGGTTGAAATCTTCTTTCAGCTCCTCGAACACGCGGGTCACGGTCGTCACCACATTCGCGAGGTTATCGGCCACTGTACTTGGATTCTTCGAAGTTTTAGACCACGACTCGATAGCGGAGATGTCTTTGGCGACGGCGACGCCAAACATTTCTAGGTTGGGTTTCATTTTGTGGGCAAATTGGTACGCCAACTCCTTATTGTCGTTTTGGATGGCCTCTTGCAAGGCTTGAAGGTCTGGCGGTATTTCCTCCAGAAAGGTCTGTGCCACCACAGCCATAAAATCTTCGTCGCCCCCGGCAACTTCTCGTAAACTATCTTTAGAATAATGTCTGCTCATTTACTTTACTTTTATGGAAAAAACCTCTGTGTCTTCAATATAACCCACTAGGGAATCATCGGGGAGCACTTTTGCCACACCTGCGGGCGTACCTGTAAAGATAATATCCCCAATCTTTAATGTGAAATATTTTGAAATATATTCTATAAGCGCATCGATTTTCCATAGCATCAAGGCAGTGTTCCCTTTTTGAACTACATCACCATTTTTCTCTAGCCGGAAGGAAATGCTGTCCAAATTTAGAAAGGTGTCTTTCGACAAGAATTTCCCTACCACGGCAGCGCCATCGAATGCCTTTGCCTTCTCCCACGGCAGGCCCTTCTCCTTTAGCTTAGCTTGCACATCGCGGGCTGTAAAATCGATACCGAGGCCTATCTCATCGTAATATTTGTGCGCAAATTTTTGGTCGATGTGCTTTCCAATCTTGTTGATTTTTACCAGCAACTCTACTTCGTGGTGCACCTCTTCTGAAAACTCTGGGATAAAGAAGGGTTGTTTTTTTAGTAAAATTGCGGTGTCGGGCTTTAGGAACAATACAGGATCTGCCGGTCTTTCATTCTGCAGCTCGGCAATGTGGTCTGTATAGTTTCGGCCCACGCAAATAATCTTCATACGCGCAATTTTATAATTTCGTGTTGAGCTTGCTCAATTTTATGCGGGTGAGCACTTTTTTAGTATATAATGGAAAGTCGGCATTTAACAACCAGCCAAAATATCCCGGCTCGCTTTCCATAACGGCTTCTACCAACTTGCCTTTGTGCTTACCGAAGCCGAAGACTTCCCGGCCATTTTTATCGTAGTGGATATAGCCTGCAAAATCAGCAAACTGCTTGTGTGCGCTATATTTGGAAAGGTAGGTTATATCGTTCTCCAGATCGTCGTATCGATCGAGCTGCGATTTGAGCACCTCGTAGGTAGCGTTGGTGTCGGCCTCGGCACTGTGGGCATCTTCCAGAGTTTTGTCGCAGTAAAATTTATAGGCAGCCTCTAAGGTGCGCTTTTCCTTTTTATGAAAAATAGTCTGTACGTCTACCGAAAGGGCCTTCTTCATATCGAAGTCGATCTCTGCACGCAGTAACTCTTCGGCAAGCATCGGGATATCGAAGCGGTTGCTATTGTAGCCCCCCAAATCGCTATCCTTGATTAGGTTGTACACCTTTTGCGCCAACTCTTTGAAAGTAGGTTCGTTTGCCACCATTTCGTCCGTGATGCCGTGTATGGCCGAAACTTTGGCCGGTATGGGCATCTCTGGATTTACCCGCCAAGTGTAGCTTTCCTTATTTCCATTGGGAAACACCTTTAGCACCGAAATTTCCACAATGCGATCTGTGGCAATATTGGTTCCAGTGGTTTCTAAATCGAAAAAACAAATAGGTTTGGTGAGGCGTAATTCCATTAGTTAGGTTTGGATGGCAAAGGTTTCATTTAATCTGTACTTTCACTTTCGTAAAAGGACAAGAAAAGTTTCATACCGTATTAATAATCGCGTTTAGGATCCCAATTTTCAAGGTAATCGGCTACGCGCTTCACGAATTGGCCACCCAAGGCACCGTTTACCACACGGTGGTCGTAACTGTGCGAAAGGAACATTTTGTAGCGTATGCCTATAAAATCGCCCTCTGGGGTTTCTATTACGGCAGGCACCTTACGTATGGCGCCCAATGCCAGGATACCTACTTGGGGCTGGTTGATGATGGGCGTGCCCATTATGCTGCCAAAAGTTCCCACGTTGGTAACGGTATACGTGCCGCCTTGAATTTCATCTGGTTTAAGCTGATTCAAACGTGCCCTATTGGCTAAATCGTTCACGGCCTTGCTCATTCCAACCAGGTTAAGTTGATCGGCGTTTTTTATAACGGGTACGATCAAGTTGCCATCTGGGAGCGCGGCCGCCATACCTAAATTAATATTTTTCCTTTTTATGATTTTATCACCATCTACCGAGATGTTCATCATAGGAAATTCCTTCAAGGCCTTTGCTACTGCCTCCATGAAAATGGGCGTGAAGGTAAGTTTCTCTCCTTCGCGCTTTTCAAAATCATTTTTAACCTTGTTGCGCCAGTTCCATATTTTGGTGACATCTGCCTCGATGAATGACTGAACGTGGGCAGAGGTCTGTGTACTTTCTACCATATGGTGGGCTATCAATTTGCCCATACGCGTCATCTCGATGATTTCATCCTCTCCGCTAGCGGCTATTTGTGGCTTTGGCTTGGGGGCGGCGGCCGGTTTTGCAGCTGCTATATTTTTGGCGCCTTCGGCCGTTTGGGGTTGCTCTGGCTTCTTGTCGCGCGCTTCTACGTACTCCAAAATATCATTCTTGGTAACGCGCCCATCTTTTCCGGTACCCGCAATAGCGTCCAGTTCGCTCTGGTGAATGCCCTCTTTTTTGGCGATATTTTTAACCAAGGGAGAATAAAATCTGTCACCGTTGTTTTCAATCTTAGGTTGAGCAGCTTCCCTGGAATTTGTTACGCGCTCTTCTACCGCCGCCACCACTTCTGGTTCGGGCGCAGTTTCTACCGGAGCGGCAGCAGCCAATTGAGATGCATCGCCATTCGCCTGTGTTTCAATAATGGCAATGGTTTGACCCACTTGAACCACATCGTCGGCCTCAAAAAGTTTCTCTACCAAAACGCCTTCTACTTCACTCGGCACCTCACTGTCTACCTTGTCGGTCGCGATTTCCAATACGGCCTCATCGACCTCAATGCTATCGCCTACTTCCTTGAGCCAGTTGGTGACAGTTGCCTCTGCAACGCTCTCTCCCATTTTTGGTAATTTCAGTTCAAATCTTGCCATAACGCTAGGTACAAATGGTTTTTAGGATTAATGGGTGCAAAATTAGTTAAAATTTCCGCTAATCGTGTTTCAAATATCTTAAAATACAAGCACACTGCCCTTGTGGTCGCTACGGTCGCTCCCTACCAGAAATCGGCAGTTCGACGGGCGAATACGAAAGATATTGCCACGATTACGAAGGGTTTCCATAACACTTATAATTTGTCCAAACGACATATAGTCTGCATCAAAAATGAGCATGCTATGCTGTATTTCTTCTTCGGAAAGCTTCGCCTTGGAAACTGTTTTAAGAGGAAGGTCCAAATGGTCAGTAATGCCTCGTAGTACGTGGAGATTCTCAGTAAATACCATGGCCTGTTTTGGCTGCGGAAGAGTTCCCTGTTCCCCGTCGCCAACAGGGCGCTTCTTGCTTTTGGCGGCCCAAACTCCCAAATTTACCATGGTATCGAATAAGGGATTGGCGGTAAAATGCTTATAATAAAAGATTTTCATTGCACCGTAAAACCTATCGTAATAGGCCGCATCCTTTCTGGTGCTCTCACCTTTATAATGTACTATCTTGGCCCCGCCAAAATAGTGATTTATGTATCCTGCCTGTGTTATTTTATAAGATAGATCTATATCCTCACCGTACATGAAATAATCTTCATCGAAACCTCCCACCTGTTCATACACAGCACGCCTCAATAGCATAAAAGCGCCGGCCAGCACCGCCACAGGACCGTGCTCCTTTTCATCTAGATGGGTGGCATAATATTTTTTTGTAAATCCCAAAAGCTTCAACAATGATGTTGTAGGCGTAGGCACGTTGCGCTTGCTCTCGGGCAGGAAGTTGCCAGTACCATCTAAGTACCGAACTCCCAAAGCTCCTAAATTATCGATATCGCCGCAGTATTGAAATGCCTTTAGAAAGGTGTCTTCAGGTACTACGGTATCTGGGTTTAAGATGCATATAAATTCTCCCTTGGCCATCCTAACCCCTTGGTTATTAGCTTTGCTAAAACCAACATTTTCTCTATTCTCGATGAGTTGAACGAAAGGAAATTGTTCCTTAATCATTTGGCAACTGTCGTCGGTAGATTGATTATCTACTACGATGATCTCACTCTCCAAGTTTGATGTAGCCCGCAGCAGACTGCGAATGCACTGTTCTAAAAAATAACGAACGTTATAGTTGACGATTACGACGGAAAGCTTCACGGGTTAGGAACTTTTAAGGGACGCCTCGAAAGGGATTCGATGTATAATACTGCGTCCAAGGGTGACCTCATCTGCATACTCCAGTTCATCGCCCACGGCAATACCCCTCGCAATGGTCGTGGTTTTAATGGAGTAGGCCTCAATTTGCTTGAATATATAAAAATTGGTTGTATCGCCCTCCATGGTACTGCTTAGGGCGAAAATGAGTTCTTTCACCTCGCCTTTAGCGACCTTATGAACCAAGCTCTCTATGGTGAGATCTCCGGGCCCAATGCCGTCCATTGGCGAAATTTTTCCGCCCAATACATGGTAATGACCTTTATACTGACTGGTATTTTCTATTGCCATGACATCGCGAATATCTTCTACCACACATACCAAGGTTTCATCGCGGTGGCCACTGGAACAAATTTCGCAGAGCTGTGTATCTGATATATTATGGCAGTTTCTACAAAAGTTAATTTCATCGCGCATGACACGAAGGCTATCGGCCAGTTTATGGATATTCTCGGGAGGCTGCTTCAGCATATGTAGCACCAATCGCAAGGCAGTTCGTTTGCCAATACCGGGCAATTGTGACATTTCGGTAACTGCACTTTCCAGTAATTTTGAAGAAAAATCCATAATAGATGTTGAGGGCGAAAGATAAAAAAAATGCTTCAGATAAAGGTATAAGTCATCCGAAGCACTTTTGCGGGACGTCTAGTTTCTACTTTTTCACAAATTTCTTGGTAAGCGACCCTCTAGGCGTTGCCATACGCAGAAAGTAAACGCCAGCCATTAGCTGGTCTACCGGAACTGAAACGGAACCATTTACAGTGAGGTTCGAGTGGTATGCCAATAGTTTACCCTGTACATCGAAAATGTACATATCGGCCTCCAAATGAAAGGGCGCCGTTACGGTAAGCAGATCCCCCACGGGATTGGGAGCAATTGCTATAGCTTCTGCCCAAGCCGTGGTTTGGGTCGCTAGCACGCCGTCTTCCACCAAGGGCGACACCCAAAGGCCCCTTCCGTACGTACCCGCATAGAGCTTGTTCTCTACGTTATTTATTTCCAGTTCGTTGATCTGAACATTGGGCAAATTGGTATTATATGGCTGCCACTCTTGTAAGTTGCTATCGATATAGTAAATACCATAATTCATACCCAAATAAAGACCATTTTTACCATTATCGTCCCAAACGAGTGCTAGAGCACTAAAATTGGGAAGGTTCTTTTTGTACGACTCCCACGTTTGGCCACCATCTTCTGAAACCATAACCCTATTCGCACTGGTAGTGGCTACGGCAAGAAGATTAGGGTTGGTGGGATGTATCGCAATGTTATTTATAAGGCCGCTCGGAGCGGATGTCAATTGCCAGTTTGTGGCTCCGCCATCTTCAGTGCGATACAGTTGAGATCCATTGGCCGCATAGAGTATGCTAGGATTGGAAGCAGCAACCTTCAGGTCTTCTAAATTACCTCCAAAACCCTGTGAAATACTAGTCCAGGCTACGCCCTTGTTCGTTGATTTAAATACTTGATCGTATCCCAAATAAATGGTATTGGGCACCACGGGATCCTGTTCAAATGGTGTAACCCAGTTTCCACTACCTGAGCCTGGTTCGGACAGATAGTCAATGGTATTCGCGGCATTATCGGTGCGGTACAGTTGCCCAAATTGGGATGTTCCGTACATAATATTCGGGTCAATTTTGTCTACGAAGCCTTCCATACCATCGGCGCCTAGCCAATCGATCCAACCATTATCTAGGGTATAGAAAGAAGTGCCATTGTCTTGCGAGCCTCCCGTTACCACGACTTGAGGAGTTTGGGAAACGCCAATCTTATAAAACTGCCGTATGCCAATACCCGTTGTAATATCGGTATAATAATTTGCGTCTATGTTTTTGGTATTTTCCACCTTAAAGATACCCCCATCGGTACCCGCATAGAGCGTAGTGCCATAAAACTCCAAGATGTCCACATCGGCGTGGCAATACCCTATATTTGCCGCGGCCGCATCGTTCGGGATCCAATCGGAAGTACAGGTAAAGCTCGTACCCCCATCCACGGAACGCCAAGTGAGTATACCTGCAATATGTACCTCATCTGGATCATTAGGGTGCACGGCAATATCCATATCTCTGGGTGCCTGGCCACTGTTGTCGTTACCGGTGGTGCTATAGCCAAAATAATTGAGACCTCCTTGAAAGATCTCCGTAAAGGTATCGCCACCATCGACCGACTTGTAAAACCCTCCGAACCTTCCAGAAGCCGCTTCCAGTACATAGACGATGGATGGGTTAGAAGCTGAAACCCCCATCATTTTGGGGCCGCTGTTAAAACCCGTAATTTCGGTAAAAGTAATCCCGCCATCGATCGATTTGTGAACTTTAGAACCTAGCGCAAATACCACAGAGGGATTACCAGGCATGAATTCGACATCGTAGCCCTCAAAATCGGTTACTGCAACCCGCGACCAAGTAAACCCTCCATCGACTGAGCGGAAAATACCTGCACTAGATGCCGTAGCGTAAATCACAGATGGATCTTGTGGATGGATTAAGATTTTATTTACTGCGGAATTGCCAGAAGAGAGGTTTCCGAGTAAATTCCAGGTAGCGCCAGCATCGGTAGAGCTAAAAATATTCCCCCCAGAAGAGCCGAAATAATACACCGATGGATTGGTAGGGTGTATCGCCACAGAGTAAACTTTTAGGTTATTGAAAAAATCGCTTAGCGGTGTCCACGTTTGCCCCCCATTAAATGTATTCCAAACCCCACCGGTATTAGCCCCCAATAGAATATGATCTTCATTGCCTATTTCAACGGCGAGACCCGTTACCCTCCCTACGCCAGGATTCCAACTAGTGGTTGCATTGTAATAGGAAGGCCCCAGCTCCTCCCAGTGATCCTGCAACGGCATACGCGATTGGGACGATTCATTCAGGTAGGCATTGTAACGCTGCAACGCTGCCCATTCTTCAGCCACCGTAGGTAAAAAACCATCTTCATTCTGCAACCTTAAGGCATTGTACTCCCATCGCTTGAACTGTACATAGCCCGAGCCCTTCCCCTTATCTCGATTGGCAAAATAAGCCTCTGCGGCTTCGATGATTTCGGACACTCTGTACGCTCCAGAATCGATCATTTCTTTATACGTCTGCGCCAAGGATACGGGTACCACGGCGAAACAAATAAATAGGAAGGCAAACAATGTAATGCGCATAAAATCTGGTATTTAATAGATGAAATTCAAAAGTATATAATTTTAGAGTAGGTATGAAAGCAAACATGTATTTTTACGCCACAAGAATCCGAAACCGCCCGCCATATGCAACCCCTCCATATCTTACTATTAATTGCCGGCTATTTTGGCCTATTGCTTCTCGTTTCTCATTTTACGAACAAGGGCGGTAGCAATGCCGATTTTTTCAAGGCTGGCAAGCAATCGCCTTGGTACTTGGTTGCCTTCGGGATGATTGGCGCCTCATTAAGCGGCGTCACCTTTATTTCGGTTCCCGGTTGGGTAGAAGCTTCGCAGTTCAGTTATTTTCAAGTAGTATTGGGCTATACCGTAGGGTATGCTGTAATAGGCACTGTTTTATTGCCGCTCTACTATAAGCTGAACCTTACCTCTATCTATACCTATCTGGAAGGCCGGTTTGGCGTTGCAGCATATAAAACCGGAGCATCTTTCTTTCTGCTTTCCCGGGTTATCGGGGCTAGTTTTCGGTTGTATTTAGTAGCCATCGTGCTCCAAAATTTGGTCTTCGATGCCATGGGCGTACCATTTTGGGTAACTGTTACCATTACCATTTTACTCATTTGGCTCTATACTTTTAAAAGTGGAATAAAAACCATCGTTTGGACCGATACGTTGCAAACGTTATTCATGCTCCTGGCCCTTGGCGTTGCCATCTATTACATTGCTACCGATCTAGGCCTTACTGGCACTTCAATCTTTGGATTTATAGCCGAAAGCGATTTGTCCAAAATGTTCTTTTTTGAAGATTGGAAAAGCGGCGACCATTTCGTAAAGCAATTTCTAAGCGGTGCGTTTATCGCCATTGTAATGACCGGGCTAGACCAAGATATGATGCAGAAAAACCTAACGTGCCGCAGCCTTCGGGATGCCCAAAAGAATATGTTTTGGTTTACCATTGTGCTTACGATCGTGAATTTCATCTTTCTCGCCTTGGGACTTCTGTTAACGGTGTATGCTGAACAAAATGGAATCGATGCGAACAAAGATCAGTTGTTTCCCACCATCGCCACACAAAGCGGCCTCGGGATAGGCATCGCCATATTTTTTCTCTTGGGACTTATCGCGGCGGCCTATTCCAGCGCCGATAGCGCCCTTACCTCGCTTACTACTTCTTTCAGTATCGATATTCTGGAAATAGAAAAAAAATACGATGAGCTAACGCAGGTGGTGATTCGAAAACGCATACATATCGCCACATCATTAGTGCTCATAGCGGTAATCATCATTTTTAGGTATGTCATTGCCGATGCCTCGGTTATTGCAAAGCTGTTTGTTTTTGCTGGCTATACCTATGGTCCGTTACTAGGACTTTACGCCTTCGGGCTTTTCACCAAATGGTCTGTTAAGGATGGTATGGTGCCTATAGTGGCGATTTGTGCGCCCATAGTGGGTTTCTTAATTGATCACTACAGCAAGGTTTGGTTCAATTTTGAGTTTTTGTTCTTCATACTGCTCCTTAATGGCGCTCTTACATTTTTGGGACTAATATTGATTCGACGCCAGTAGCACCAACGTACAAGCCACTTCTACCTCGATATTGTTGTCGCGAAGCAGCTCATAAAGCTCGGGGTTTTCGGTACCCGGGTTGAAAATCACCCGGTTGGGTGCAAGGGAGAGAATGTAATCGTAATACTGTTGTTGTCGCTTCGGGTTAAGGTATAAAGTGATGCTATCTATAGTTTCAAAAGGTACGGTTTCGGTTACGATATCCACCCCGGCCACTACGCCCTTTTTAAGGCCCACAGCCTCTACAGGATGGCCGTGCTTCACCAGCCTGTTAATTGCGATATGTGAATAGCGCGCAGGATTTAGACTAGCGCCCAGCACCAGTGTTTTCTTTGCCATGTTCTAATTGTTTTTGCTTCTGAATTGAAAAATACAATTTGCCTATTCCTCCTGCCGCTAAAAGTATGTTAAAAATAAAAAATGCTGTAACATAAGTAAGCACAGGCCGTCTATAGAATAGAAATATTTCTTCTTTACTGTGAAATTTTTACGTTGATGGTTAGTGTTAATAAGATCAGTAAAGGTACAGGCCCGGGGCATTGATGCTCCGGGTTTGTTTTTGCTACCGCTTTATTTATTCGGAAACCGACAGAATGTCGAATAGGGAAATAGATAGACGCGCGAGGTGCAGCTTTGTCAAATTAAAAATTTGAATACATCTCTAAAGAGGATAAAACTCACGTCGCAAGTGCGAAACCAAATGGATTACCAACTTATTTTAACATTTAAACCTTTGACAATGTTATCTTTACGTTAAAAACAAATACTCGATGCAACATTTGGCATAATTTTTAAGTCTATATAATATGAATACCTAAGTTTTATAATTTATTTGAATTAGCCATTCTATAAAATTAACCTGTTAGGTATAACAAACCATCCGCATCGGCGGATGGTTTTCTTTTTTTAAAACATTGGCGATTACCATCTAATTATAGCACTTCCCCATGTAAAGCCACTGCCAAAGGCTGCCAGTACCACCAAATCGTCTTTTTGAATTTTCCCCGCCTCCCACGCTTCGGTAAGTGCAATGGGGATTGAGGCGGCAGTAGTATTCCCGTATTTTTGAATGTTATTGTACACTTGGTCATCCCCTAAGCGCAATTTCTGCTGTATAAATTGAGAAATGCGCAGGTTGGCTTGGTGCGGAATGAGCATATCGATATCACTTACCTTTAAATTGTTTGCCTCCAAGCCTTCCTTTATTACTTCAGAAAATCGTACAATGGCGTGTTTGAATACAAACTGCCCATTCATATAGGGATAATAGGGTATATCCTCCTGCGGATCGTCTTCAATAATCTGCGGCACCCAATATTCGGTACTCGGGCCCTGCAGGGCGAGTTCATTTTTATGCTGGCCCTCACTGTGCAAATGGGTGGACAAAATCCCAGCTCCTTCACTAGCACTCCTGGAAACCACCGCGGCGCCCGCCCCGTCACCAAAAATAACCGACACGCTTCGCCCACGGGTAGAGAAGTCCAAACCGCCACTATGGTTTTCACTGCCTATCACCAAAATGTTTTTGTACATCCCCGTTTTTATGTATTGGTCGGCAACCGAGAGCGCATAAATAAATCCGCTGCACTGGTTTCTCACATCCAAAGCCGGTATGGTGCGCATTTGCATCATTTCCTGTACCTCTACCCCGCCCCCTGGAAAGTACATATCTGGGCTAAGGGTGGCGAACACGATCATGTCTACCTCATCTTTGTCGATTCCCGCCCGCTCCAAAGCAATTTTAGCGGCCTTTACGCCCATTTTCGAGGTAGAATTCCCGTCGCCCTTTTTAATGTGCCGCCGTTCCTTGATACCGGTCCGCTCCTGTATCCAAGCATCATTGGTGTCCATTCGTTTAGAAAGATCGTCGTTGGTAACGACATTTTCGGGCACGTAGAAACCAAGGCCCGTAATTGCTGAAGTATACATAAAAAGATATTTTTATACCGAAAGGCAAGATAACCAATAACCGCCAGTAGCTGAAACTTTTTTAGGCCCATCTCTTATGCGCGCATAGCAAATAACCAGTTGTAAAGACTCTCATTTTTAAGTACCTTTTGCAATTCTTTTAAAAAAATAGCATTCAAAATGAAAAAACAATTCGTCTTAATTGCCTTTCTAGGGTTTGTTGGCCTAGTTATGGCCCAAGAAAAAACAGGATACCAAACCCCACCCCAAGAAATTTTAGATCTAGTGGAAGCGCCTCCAGCTCCTTCTGTACTAATGGATGATGCCGGGAAAAACGTATTTTTACTGTATCGTGACGCCTATAAAAGTATTGCAGAACTTTCGGAACCGGAAATGCGCCTTGGCGGACTTCGAATCAATCCTGTAACGAATATTGGCAGCCGTACCAATTATTTCAATAACGTAAAAATGAAAAGCGTTACGGCCAAGGAAGCCACACAGGTGGCGGGCATTCCAAAGGATGCGCGATTATCCAATTTCAGTTGGTCACCCAACCAAAAAATGATCGCTTTTTTAAATACGACCAATACCGGCGTAGCCGTTTGGGTATTAGATGTCGACACGCGCGCCGTGAAGCGACTCACAGAGCCTGCGGTAAACGCCAATATGGGCGACGCAATAAGCTGGTTCAAGGGAGGTGACGCCTTGCTCGTAAAGATGCTTCCCACGAACCGTCAAGCCCTAATCAATACGGCCGAGGCGGTTCCCGATGGCCCTACCATTACGGAAAGCGACGGCGAAAAGGCCCAGAATCGCACCTATCAGGATTTACTGAAGAACCCAAACGATGAGTTCAACTTTGAGCAACTGGCACTTTCAGAACTGAAAAAAGTCTCATTGAGCGGTAATACGACCGATTTCCTGCCCGCGGCGATGTACAATGATATTTCTTTTTCGCCAGATGGTAATTACATTCTTATTTCAGAAATAAAGAAACCGTTCTCGTACATTGTACCCTATTACCGATTCCCATACGAGGAAACCATCTACCGGAACACGGGCGACTTGGTTACAAAAGTAAACGAAGTACCACTCGACGAGGTACGACCCAAAGGATTTATGGCAACGCGCACGGGTAAAAGAAATCTAGATTGGCGCGACGACGCACCCGCCACTTTGGTATACGTGGAAGCTTTGGACAATGGCGATCCCGAAGTGGAAAAGGAGTTTCGCGATGTGGTGAAATTGCTCGAGGCACCCTTTAGCGGTGCACCTATCGAGTTGTTGAAAACCAAGAATCGATTTAGCGGGATTACTTGGGGAGATGACTCCCACGCCATGGCGTACGACTATTGGTGGAACGATAGGAGCACAAAGACCTATCTATTCAACCCATCGAAGCCTGGGGAAACACCCACCGTAATTTTTGACCGCAACTACCAAGACCGCTATAGCGACCCTGGAACCTTCGTGACCCATCGAAATGAATACGGCCGCAACGTACTTTCCATCCACGACGGAAATGCCTATTTAATGGGCGAAGGCTTCAGCGAAGAAGGACAGTTCCCGTTTGTGGATGCCTTCGATTTGGAAAAGAAGACCACCGACAGACTGTACACCTCAACATATACCGATAAAAAGGAAACGCTTTATGAGGCTATTGATATGAAGAAGGGAAAAATACTGGTACGGTTAGAGTCTCCCAATGAATATCCTAATTATTATTTCAGAAATATTTATAAGAAAAATAGTTTAACCCCAATTACATCGTTTGAGAATCCTTACAAGAGCTTGGCCAATGTGCATAAGGAAGTCATTACTTATAAAAGGGAAGACGGATTGGAACTTGAGGGTACGCTCTACTTACCGGTGGGCTATAACAAGGAGAAAAAAGAGAAAAAGCCAATGATTTTGTGGGCCTATCCCCGGGAGTTTAAGGATAAGAGTAGCGCATCACAAAATACTACCAATCCTAACGAATTCATCTATCCCTATTACGGTAGCCCAATTTACTGGGTAACACAAGGCTATGTAGTGCTGGACGATGCTGCCTTTCCTATTGTTGGCGAGGGCGATGAAGAACCGAACGACACTTTTAGGGAACAACTGGTGGCCAATGCCAAAGCCGCCATCGATGCTGTTGATGCAATGGGCTATATAGACCCAAACCGAGTAGGTGTGGGCGGTCATAGCTATGGCGCGTTTATGGTGGCTAACCTGCTAAGCCACAGCGACTTGTTTGCAGCCGGGATTGCCCGTAGTGGTGCCTACAACCGAACCCTAACGCCATTCGGTTTCCAAAGTGAGGAACGCAGTTATTGGGACTCACCAGAAACCTATTATACCATGTCCCCATTTATGCACGCCGATAAAATGGATGAGCCCTTGCTGCTTATTCACGGCGAGGCCGACAACAATAGCGGTACGTATCCCCTACAGAGCGAACGGTATTTCAATGCGCTAAAAGGACTGGGCGCGAAAGCCAGATTGGTGATGCTTCCCAAAGAAAGCCACGGTTATAGGGCCAAGGAAAGCATATTGCATTTGTTGTGGGAGCAGGATAGATGGTTAGATATGTACGTGAAAAATAAAAATACAGTGGACGTGAAAAGCAACACTACCAAGATGTAACTATGCTAAGCACAACAATAATTACAAAGAGCCCCGTTTTTACGGGGCTCTTTGCATAAGCAACAAGGGCGCGAAGTGCGCCCTTGTCTAAACAACCTAACCAATAAAATAATAGAAAAAAATTTACTTTCTCATAGCAATTCTATTATCCCACTTTGTTATTTCAAAGATACAACATTTTGTTTAATTTTTTATACTATAAGTTAAACAATAAATGTTAAACTTTACTTAAATAATTTTTATAGTTATGTATTTGAACGGTTGCCCCCAAATCGTTCAATAAGTTGTACAGGCCAAAGTACGTTCGGTTAATGTAGAGGAAATGTTTAGATCCTCGATTGCCGTTCTTTTTTCTTAATTCGGTATCCTTGGCATATTTATCACTTAGCTTGGCAATCTTTCCGAAGAATTCGTTATCTCCAAAATCGAACCGCTCGCTGTGGAAAGGTTGGGTAAATAGGCTGAGCATTTCATGAAATAGCGCCGAAAAGAATGCAATCTCTTCCGCAGTATCTTCTTTTTTTAAGATATCAAGTTGGTACATTTTCGATAGGAACACTTCGGGATCGTTTATACGTTCCGGGATGGCCAGTTCAAAATATGGCTCGTAAAAGTCATTGGGTACCGCTTTTACGCAGCCAAAGTCGATAGCAATAAGATTGCCGTGTTGATCGACCAAAAAATTTCCCGGATGGGGATCGGCATGCACGCGCTTTAAAACGTGCATTTGGTACATATAAAAATCCCAAAGTGCTTGTCCTACTGAATTCGCCAGTTCCCTATCGGTATTTCTGGCGGCAAATTGCGAAAGATGCTCCCCTTCCATCCAATCCATGGTAATGATTCGATCGGTAGAGAGATTTTCGTAATAATTGGGGAATCGAATGTTTTCTATGTGGCCACAAGCTTCAGAAATTTCCCTGCTCTGTGTCACTTCCAGAAGGTAATCGGTCTCTTCGAGCAATTTCCCTTCTATTTCCTTGAAATACTTGTCAGAATCTTTTCCTTTCAAATTAAACATTCTCAAGGCCACGGGCTTTACCAATGCCAAATCGCTACTAATGCTCTGGGCGACGCCCGGATACTGGATTTTAACGGCAAGTTCTTTCCCGTCCTTTGTGGCTTTGTGCACCTGCCCAATACTTGCTGCGGCGACAGAATCTAGGTTGAACGTATCAAAAATTTCATCGGGCGACTTGCCAAAGTATTTTTGGAAGGTTTTGCGCACCAAGGGCGCCGACAGCGGCGGTACCTGAAATTGCGCTAGGGAGAATTTTTCTACATATGCCTTGGGCATAATATTTTTCTCCATACTGAGCATTTGCGCCACCTTAAGTGCACTTCCCTTCAAACTTTTAAGTCCGTCGTAAATATCCTCGGCATTGCTCTCGTTGAGTTGCTCTTTGGTAAGCTCAGGGTTTACAAGTTTGCCGCCGTAATATTTTAAGTAGTTTCCACCCACCTTAACGCCGGTCTTTACCAGCTTGCTGGCTCGGGCAATTTTATGGGTAGGGATGCTGTCTATCGTTTTCAAGGGGTGTATTGTATTAGGGTGGGTATTAATTCATTTTATCTTTCCAAAGAAATTTTCCAAAGTCGATCACGCTCTCCAGAGGCGTGGTTTCAAATACATCAAAAATGGCGCGCACCGATTTTTCGATAACCACATCGGTCTTCTCGAAATTGGGGGAATTATCTTCCATCCAATATTTCAATATGAAGAGAGTTTGAAGCCAAGCCCCTTCAGAAAAAACCGAAACTGGATGCTTCAAAATGCGCAGCTGCTTTTCCTGATTTTTATCGTTGATGAGGCCAGAGGCAAATTCTTTAATTCGACTGCGCAGCCCTTTTAACTGTGACAGGTTTTTCATCATATCACGCTCTTGTGCTAAGGCAAAAAGCACATAACTTCTATTGGCAGTAAGTAGCTCGAAAAAAGTAAATAGGAAGGTGAGCATTTTCTCTTGGTTGCTGAAAGCGTCATACGCTTTGTTCTTATGGGCCAGCTTCATCGCCTCATCGAAGAAAGTATTCCAAATCTCCCGTCGCAATCCTTCAAAAGAACCGAAAAACTGGTAAAACTCAGTTTCTGTGATGGAAAGATCTTTGCTGAATTTATATACGCTTTTGGGTGTTTCGCCGTGCTCTAGCACATACTGCATATAAGAATCGATGATGCTGGACCGGTTGGTCACTGTCTTTTTGGATGCTGCTTTTTTCGCGCTCATAATAAAGGGTTTCTTTTCACAATTCTAGAACAATACTCTTACGTCTCAAAGATACAAAATGTTTAATTTATTTATTTTTTTCTTAAACAGAATGTTTTGTTAAAGTTACCGTTCGAGATATTTGGTCTACGATAATCCCGTTTCCTTACGTTTCAAGAATCGGTGAAAGTGACAACCTGTCATAGCTGTTGAAATGGTATCTTCTTTGAATAAGCCATCGCGTAATTGAAACGAATCGTTTAACCTAAAATTTCCGCAGTAGCGGAACATACACTATGAGCACAGGAACCATAAATGTATCGGTAGAGAATATTTTCCCGCTTATCAAGAAATTTCTGTATAGCGACCACGAGATTTTTCTACGGGAGCTAATAAGCAATGCCACCGATGCCACACTAAAGCTGAAGCATTTGGCCAACATTGGCGAGGCCAACGATGTAGATGTAAGCAACCTCAGCATCGAGGTCAAAATCGACAAGAAAAACAAGACCTTGCATATCATCGACCAAGGTATCGGGATGACCAAGGAGGAAGTGAATAAGTACATTAATGACATTGCTTTTTCGGGCGCCGAGGAATTTATAGAGAAGTACAAAGACAAAAATGGGGAAGATGCTGGCATCATTGGGCATTTCGGACTTGGGTTCTATTCGGCCTTTATGGTTGCCGAAAAGGTAGAGATCGTAACCAAAAGTTATAAGGATGCGCCAGCGGCCCATTGGGTGTGCGACGGTAGCCCAAAATATACCCTCGAAGATGCCGATAAAAAAGAGCACGGTACCGAGATCATTCTCCACATCGCTAAAGATGAAACCGAATTTTTAGAGGAGTCACGCATTAGAGAGTTGCTGGTAAAGTACAACAAGTTTATGCCCGTGCCCATTAAATTTGGTACGAGAACTGAAACCTTGCCGAAGCCCGAGGGTGCGAAGGAAGAAGATCCAGCTCCGACGAAGGAGGTAGACGATATCGTAAATAACCCGAATCCTGCGTGGACAAAGCAACCCACCGATTTACAGGAGGAGGATTACAAGAAATTTTACCGCGAGCTGTACCCTATGCAGTTCCAGGAGCCGTTGTTCCACATACACCTCAACGTAGATTATCCCTTCAACCTTACCGGAATTCTCTATTTCCCGAAGATGACGAACGATATGAGCATTCAGAAGGATAAAATACAGTTGTACCAAAATCAGGTATTCGTTACCGATAACGTAGAGGGTATTGTACCAGAATTCCTAACCATGTTGCGTGGAGTAATAGACAGTCCCGATATACCTTTGAACGTTTCCAGAAGCTATCTTCAGGCCGATGGGGCCGTGAAGAAAATTTCGAGCTATATCACCCGAAAGGTGGCCGATAAGCTGAAGAGCCTGTTTACAGAAAATCGTGAAGATTTCGAAAAGAAATGGAACGACATCAAGATCGTCATCGAGTACGGGATGCTCACCGAAGATAAATTCTTTGAAAAAGCCCAAAAATTTGCCCTCTATCCAACTGTCGATGGCAGCTTTTATACTTTTGAAGAGCTTCAAGAGAAAATAAAGGACGCCCAGACCGATAAAGATGACAAACTGGTGGTGCTTTACGCTTCCAACAAAGAGGAACAGCACAGTTATATTGAGGCCGCCAAGGAGAAAGGTTATGAAGTGCTCTTGTTAGATTCGCCCATCGTGCCCCATTTGCTGCAGAAAATGGAAAGCGAAAAGGAAAAAATCAGTTTTGTTCGGGTAGACAGCGACCATATCGACAATTTGATAAAGAAGGACGATGCGCAAATTTCGAAACTTTCCGACGAGGAAAAAGAAACGTTGAAATCGTTTTTGGAAGAAACAATACCTTCTGAAAAGTTTAGCGTCCAGCTAGAGGCGATGGACAGCCATGCCAATCCCTTTATCATTACCGAACCCGAATTTATGCGCCGTATGAAGGAGATGCAGCAAACCGGTGGCGGCGGGATGTTCGGTATGGGTTCATTCCCCGAAATGTACAATTTGTTGGTGAACACAAATCACGAGCTCATTTCGGAAATCATGAATACGAAAACCCAAAAGAAAAAAGAGCGCTTGGTGAACCAAGCCCTCGACCTCGCCAAGCTTAGCAAGGGACTTTTAAAAGGTAGCGAAATGACCGCTTTTATAAAGCGCAGTTACGAGATGATCAAATAGCTATAGCGAATTTCAAAAAATGGACAAACCGCCTTTAAATAGGGCGGTTTTTTTATGTCCAATTATGTAGGAAAAATAGTGTTATGCTTTTTAACAGGAATTTATATCCTTTCATCTAAAAGTTAATTAGCTGTCGTTTCCTTAGTGTATTTTTATTGCGTTAACTAATTAATCATAATATTATGAAGAAAATTACATTATTGATTTTCGCGTTGGCAATTAGCAGTTGGGGATTCGCCCAGCCCGCTAACGACCTTTGTGCCAATGCGATTGAAATTACGGCCAACGGCAGTATTTCTGGCACTACCGTAGGTGCTACGACCGATGCAGTACCCTTTTGCGGTACGAGCAGTACCTCCCCAGGAGTATGGTATCGATTTACAGACACCTCGGGTACCGGATCAACCGTGGATTTGAGCTTATGTGGTGGAACTAGTTACGATTCAAAACTATCTGTTTATACTGGATCTTGTGGAAGCTTTAGTTGCGTTGCGGGAAATGATGATTCCTGTGGATTACAATCGGCTGTAAATTTTACAACCGATGGAAGCTCCACTTATTATGTGCTTGTACACGGTTTTGGTGGTGGTACAGGCACCTTTAATTTAAGCGTTAGTGGATTTCCAGGCGCTCCTATAGGCAATCCGCCTGTAATTGCTTGTCCTGGGAACATCTCGGCCGATACCGACCCAGGTCAGTGCACGGCTATCGTAAACTTTGCCGACGCCATCGCGTTCGACATAGAGGATGGTCCGCTTACAACTACTCAAACGGCTGGACCAGCTAGTGGTTCTGCATTCCCCGTAGGGGATACAACGGTTGAATATTCCGTAACCGACAGCGATGGAAATACCGAAACCTGTTCATTCCTTGTCACGGTAACCGACACAGAGGCGCCTATCGCTGTTTGTCAAGATCTCACCTTAGACCTCGACCCGGTTACGGGAATGGTCATGATCGACCCCACCGATGTGGACAATGGCTCGACCGATAATTGCGGCATCGTATCGTACGAACTTGGTGTGGTAGGTTCCGTATCCGGAACTATTTCAACCATTTTCAATTCCAACAACGGAGGTATATCAGGAGGAGCAGTGTATTTCAACGTAACCGTTGGCCCTGAAGACCTGACGCTTGAAGCCCTAGAAATGAATACTGCCGATCCAGGAGCCTTTACCGTAAGCATTTATAGCTTCGTGGGTACCTATGTAGGAAACACCCAAAATCCAGCGCCTTGGGGCTCTCCCGTCGCGACTGCTACAGGCACCTCGGCCGGGGAGGACAATCCCTCTTTGGCAACCTTAGGCGCGCCAATTATCCTTAGCGCCAATACTACCTATGCGATGGCCTTAGTTATGGACGCTACGCACGGTCATGATTACTCAGGCTCGGGTGCCAGCCCCGCCCCAGCGAGTACGAGCTATTCTAATGCAGATTTGAGCCTGTCCTTGGGAGCGGCCAATAACACGCCATTTACATCGACTACCTTTAGCCCACGTATTTGGAATGGATCGCTTATTTACTCTATAGATGGGGTGCTAATCCCTTCTACGGGTGAATTCGACTGTGACGATATCGGGACTACAGATGTAGTGCTAACCGTGACCGATGCCGAAGGAAATGCTACCTCCTGTACCAGTACCGTCACTATCCAAGATACTACTGCACCGGTAATTGCCTGTGTAGGTGAGCCTGCAACGCTTACAGGATCGACAACGGGAACCCCAGGTTTGGCAATCGTAGACAATACTACCGTGAGCACAACGCTAAACGTTACCGATGATGTTACGATTGAAGATCTCGATATCGATTTAAACATTACCCATACCTGGACGGGCGATTTGGAAATTACCCTGGAATCTCCTGCCGGTACGCAAGTGGTGATTTTCAGTGGTGGCGCCGATGGCTGTTCTGCCAACGATATCATTACGAGGCTCGATGATGAATCTGCCAATGTCTTAGATTGCGACCCAACTGGCGGTGGCTCTAGCGCAAGTGCCTTCCCCGAAGCAGATTATGTGCCCAGCAACCCACTTTCGGCATTCGATGGTGAGAGCACCGCAGGTAATTGGATCCTTAGCATAGAAGATACTGCAGGTGGAGATCAAGGTATCGTGAATAGCTTCTCCCTATTATACCAATATGAAGTTACCGCTGCACCATTAGATGTGGTACTCGACGCCAATGGAATGGCAACCATCGATGCAGCCGATCTCATCTTGAGCGTAGAAGAAGGCTGCGGCTTTACAGTGTCAGTAGGCGGACCCTCTACCGGTGGTGGCGGTACCCCTCAGAATTTGGAAACCTCCTTACTTAGTGATAATGGATTCAATGCTAACTGGTTCGATATAGTAGCGGTTAACGATGTAACTATTAATTCGTTCAACGTTAATTTGGCGACCGGAACCACAGACGATGTAGCCGTCTACTATAAATCGGGTTCTTACGTTGGATTCGAGTCAGACCCTTCTGCGTGGACGCTCCTGGGTACCGCCACAGGCGTTGTTTCTAATGGAACCGATGTAGCCACACCGCTAAATCTTGACCTCGAGCAGGAAATAATGGCCGGCGAGACAGCTGCTTTCCACATCACCACCGTAAATGGAGGTACTTTGAGATATTTTAACGGAACCACCACAGGTGCTCTTTATACTTCCGATGCCAACATCGAATTTTATGAAGGCGCAGGTGGATCTGGACCATTTGGCACCTCTATATTCTCACCACGCGTGTTTAGCGGAAACATTTTGTATACAGAAGGATCGCCATCGTCTACTGAAGTTTCCTTTGACTGCTCGCAACTGGGCGAGAACCAGATCGAAGTATTCGTTACCGATGATAGCGGCAACTTTAGCTCTTGTATCTCTACCGTGAACGTAATCGACGAGACCGCACCAGTGTTGGTGTGCGCCGATACGACCATCGAGCTCGGGGCAGACGGCACCGCCACCATAGATCCTATGGCTCTTTTGGCTACCACCGAAGCAACTTTTGAGGCAATGGTGATTGGAAGCGACAATTCCAGTGGCTCGGAAGGTTTGACCGATTTCGTTGTGAACGTTACCGACCCAGTTACCATTACGTTCGATTGGGACTATACCTTAAATGATATACCCGGGTTTGATAGCTTCGGCTATATCGTAAACGGCGTATACACACAACTTACCGACCCCGCCATTGGAAATCAAAATGGAAATGCATCGGTAAGCTTGAACGCTGGCGATGTCTTTGGATTTAGATCTCAAACAGATGATAATTCCTTCGGAAATAACGAAACTATTATCACCAACTTCACCCCTGGCTTTGAAGGTCAATTTGCGCCTTCCAACTGGTCATTGGAGTTGACTAATAGTGACGGCGATGCCTTCTTCGTGGAGATCCCCGGCGGCCCGCTCTCCTTTGATGCCTGTGGCATCGAGACCCTAGCGGTAGACGTGACCGAGGTGAGCTGCGCCGACATAGGCACGCCCATCACCGTTACGGTGTTCGCCAGCGACGCCAGCGGCAACATCGCCTCCTGCCAGGCGGTAGTGACCGTGGTCGACGCCCTTGCGCCAGAGCTCACCTGCCCTGCCGACCAGACCGTTGACCCAGGCTCCGGCAACCTGTTCTATGAGGTGCCGGACTACTTCGCCACCGGCGAGGCCTCTGCCCTTGACAACTGTACCGACCCGGTGACCATCACCACCCAGGACCCGGCCGCGGGCGAGCTCATCCCCGACGGCACCTACACGGTGACCCTTACCGCGGAGGACGAGTACGGCAACGTGGCCACCTGTGAGTTCGAGCTCACCGTGGAGAGCGTACTTGGCACCAACTCGAACGAGCTGGGCAGTGCCATCGCGATGTACCCGAACCCCGCCACCAACCAGGTGACCCTGCAGAACAGCTCGGGCATCCAGCTGGAGAGCGCGGCGATCTACGACGTGAGCGGCAAGCTGGTAGACCAGGTTGACCTGCGCGCGATGCAGGGAAGCCAGAGCATCGACATCTCCGGGCTGGCCTCGGGAATGTACATGGTGACCATCACCAGCGAGAAGGCGAGCGTTGTGAAACGCCTCGTGAAGGAATAGCCTAAGCTTTAATAGGTAACCAACCAAAACCCCCGCTGCAATGCAGCGGGGGTTTTTTATTCAATATGTTGTATTTTTGAAAAGAAAATAACCCTTTATGACGAACACCGCTACGTTTTTACTACTACTACTTTTCTTGGCGATGGCCTGTACCGAAAAAAAACAGGAAAACAAGGAACCAATGATGCCCGTTGAACAAGATAATGGCATAGGCGATGGAGCCCCTTCATTGGATTCAGTATTGAAGGAAAATGACCCAAAAACTAACCCTATTTTAAAAGACTCCATATAATGCTGCCTTGGCACCAATACATAATGGGCATACTGTACGTTTTGGCAGGTATGAATCATTTTAGGAAACCAAAACTGTATGAACGTATTATGCCGCCATACGTTCCCGCTCAAAAAGTAATGGTTCTGTTAAGTGGTATTGCCGAAATGATATTGGGCTTTTTAGTTATGAACAAAGATACCCAAACGTTTGCTGCGTGGGCCATTATAGCGATGCTGACGGTTTTCCTTACCGTACATATTTATATGCTACAAAATGAGAAGGCCTCGTTAAAATTACCCAAATGGCTCTTGGGGGCCCGAATACCCCTTCAATTCGGGTTAATGTATTGGGCGTATCAATATGTGTAATGTGAACCTATTTTCAGAAAAGAAAATTACACTAAACCTGCCACAGGCCCAAGTGGAATACTATCCCCAATTCTATGGAAAATCCCTCGGCCACAACTACTTCGACACGTTGATGCAACAAACCGATTGGCGTGAAGACACCATAACCGTATTTGGAAAAACCTATCTTCAGCCCAGAAAAACTGCACTCTACGGCGAAGCAAATAGGAGCTATTCCTACTCTGGCATCACTATGGTTCCCCACCCGTTTACCCCGCTACTTCTTGAAATAAAAGAAGCCGTAGAGGCCACAGCCAATACCCGCTTTACAACGGTATTGCTTAACCTATATCGAGATGGGAACGACAGCAACGGCTGGCATAGCGATGATGAAAGGGAACTGGGCGATGATCCCGTAATTGCCTCACTGAGCTTGGGTGGGGACCGGATGTTCTATCTTAAACATAAAAAAGATGCAGCCTTCACGCAACGAATACTATTGCAACACGGAAGCTTGTTGGTGATGGGACCCGGCACTCAAATAAATTACAAACACCAACTCCCCAAGACAAACAAGACTGTTGCCCCGAGGATTAATCTAACATTTAGGAAACTAATACGAGAAAACTAAATTTTTGTTATGGACGAAGAAAAACAATTTACCGAAAGAGAACTGGACCGTATCATCGAAATGGCTTGGGAAGATCGCACCCCTTTTGAAGCGATTGCCTACCAGTTCAATCTAAACGAGGAAGCTGTTATTTCTATCATGCGGCGGCAATTGAAACCTTCTAGTTTTCGAATGTGGCGCGAGCGCGTTCAAGGCAGAAAAACCAAGCATGCGAAGTTGCGAGATCCTCAAACCGATACGTTCAAGAGCAGTAGGCAAAAACATATCACCGGAAATAAGATCGCGAAACGATAGTTAACCAAATATTTCATTTAGCACCACTGCTAAGCGAATACCCGCCTTTTGAAGTTGCCCTCTTAATACATCCATATAACGGTACATATAAGGATACCACAGTTTTTCGCCCACTTGGGTGTTAGCGTAAATATCCTTGCAAAGTGCCCTACTCTCATATATCCAATCCATCAGCGATCCGCCCTGTAGCTGCTTCAGTTCTTCGGCAGAAAGAACCGTGGCATTCGAGGCTAGCTCGGTGTAGGACATTTCATATTCATCTATCATCTTACTGTCCCAAACCGTATGCAAATTCGTGCCTTCGCCAAACCAGCGAACCTGAAAATCGTTACCGCCTTTGTCATCGGCTATACCAATGTGCAGCGGTTGATGTAAATCGCCCATTAAATGTACAAGCATTTTAAGATAGAAAACCTTATCCTCCTTACTGGCCGCCTCGTCTTTTAATATTGAGATGCATGTTTCGATTGCTACGATGATATCGCCGGCATCGCTTTTTTCGTGGCCTTCGTAGGTTTTATCGAAAGGAAAATTTGCGTAGTGCCAGGGACCGTACTTTCGGTAGCTGGAATCACTTTTAATTTCGTCTGCATAGGTAGAAACCAACGCCAGCGATTGTCCGTCGAGCAATTTATCTATGGCTTTCCGTGCTTTTTTGGTTAAATATCCTTCAGCAATTTTACCCGTTGCGCGATGCCCGTTTCGCCCCCAATCGTCGGCGGTGGCGGTCATGCTTAGAGAGAACGTTACTATGAGAAAGAAAATCGCGTTTCGCATTTCGACAAGTTTTTTTGCAAAGATACCAAACCTTGCCGGAAGCGTGACAAACATCACTCCTCAAACGAACCGAATAACACCAAGCATTACCGTAAATCTTAGTACCTTTAAGCATAGCTACTATAAAACAGAAAATTATGAAATGGATTGCCGCAGCCTTCGTTCTATTCGCCTGCACTACCATCGTCGCCCAAACAGAAATACAGCATAAAACTGTTACCATCACCCCGTGGATAGAAGGCACGCTATCGATTCCCGAAGAAATGCCCAAACCGCCTTTAGTCATCATTATTGCTGGGTCTGGCCCTACCGATCGTGATGGCAACCAGAATATGATGAAGAACAACTCGTTAAAACTACTGGCCCAAAGCCTAAATGAAAACGGCATTGCCACCTTTCGGTATGACAAGCGAATTGTTAAAATGGTTCGAATGGGCCAGATTGACGAAAAGGGTATTCGGTTCGATGATTTTATTGACGATGCCATACAGGTGGTGGATAAACTGAAAAGTGACGATCGATTTGGCAAATGCTACGTACTGGGTCACAGCCAAGGATCATTGGTGGGAATGATCGCTGCGCGCGACCGGGCGGACGGATTCATTAGCGTTGCCGGGGCCGGACAGGAAATAGATGATGTAATTGTAGACCAGCTGGCCAAACAAGCTCCGGGGCTGACCGATAACGCGAGGCAATCGTTCGATGACCTACGGGTAAACGGCGTGGCCCAGAATTATAGTGAGGGACTAGCATCTATTTTCCGACCAGAGATTCAACCGTTTATCTTTAGCTGGATGCGATACAACCCCCAAGTTGAAATCGCCAAATTAAAAGTGCCTGTACTCATAATTAACGGTTCCAAGGACCTACAGGTGCAAATTAGCGAGGCCGAAGCACTACAAAGGGCGAAACCGGGTGCGACCTTCGTCATTATTGAAAATATGAACCATGTCCTCAAGGAAATTACTGGAAACGATTTGGAAAACAGCAAATCGTACAACGACCCCAAGCTTCCGGTAATGGACGAACTTATAGAAACCATAACCCGATTCATCGCGAGTCATTAGCGGATTTCAGAAGAAAAACTACTGCTATTGCTTTCATAAAAAATTGTATTTTGCGCCATAAACAATTTAGCGATGCAGGAAAGTACAACTGATGCCATATTAGATACCACCCCACTGTTTACAGATGACACCATTGTGTTTGGGCTGTTAATGCTCATGCTGGGTTTCATTTTTTATACCTCTTCTAAGGAAGAAGGATTTTGGAGCAAATTCTACGCCGTGGTTCCTGCCCTATTTATGGCATACTTCCTTCCTGCGCTGTTAACCACTTTCGGTATAATTGCCCCAGAATGGACCACAGTTACAGAGACCGGTGATATAACAGAAAGCAGTTCGAGCCTATATTATATGTCCAGTAGATACTTGCTTCCTGCCGCCTTGGTCCTTATGACTTTGAGCATCGATTTAAAGGGAGTCTTTAATTTGGGCCCAAAAGCATTGATTATGTTCTTTACGGGTACCTTGGGAATTGTTTTAGGCGGCCCTATTGCCGTCTTGCTTATTGGAACTATTTCTCCTGAAACCGTTGGTGGCGAGGGGGCCGATGCCGTTTGGCGAGGCCTCTCAACCCTTGCGGGAAGTTGGATTGGCGGTGGCGCCAACCAAACGGCGATGTTGGAAATTTACGGCTATAACCAAGCGCTGTACGGCGGTATGGTGTTCGTTGATATAGTCGTTGCCAACCTTTGGATGGCAGTTATATTGATAGGAATCGGCAAGGCCACTCGCATAGATAAATGGCTACAGGCAGACACCTCGGCCATTGAAGCGCTAAAGCACAAGGTTTCTGAATATGCCAAAACGGTAGATAGAAATCCAACGTTGACTGACCTTATGATCTTGGGGGCTATCGCCTTCGGAACCGTTAGCGCGGCTCATTTCGGCGCGGGTTATTTGAGCAGTTTTTTTGAAGATTTCGTAAGCGGCTTGCCCAGGGGCATTACACGAAATGTGTTTACCTTTTTAAACTCAAGTTTTTTCTGGATGATAACCCTAACCACCATCATTGGCGTATTGCTATCCTTTACCAAACTTCGAAGCTACGAAGGGGCTGGAGCGAGCAAGATTGGCAGTGTCTTTATCTATATTCTGGTGGCAAGTATTGGAATGAAAATGGACCTCACCCTAATTTTCGATAACTTCGGTCTCATTTTTATAGGAATTGTCTGGATGATTATCCATGCCGGATTATTGATATTGGTGGCCAAACTTATTAAGGCGCCCTATTTTTTCCTAGCGGTAGGCAGTCAGGCTAATGTAGGCGGAGCAGCCTCAGCTCCAATTGTAGCATCGGCCTTCCACCCTTCATTGGCAACCGTTGGAGTGCTGCTAGCCGTGTTTGGGTACGCCATAGGAACCGTAGCGGCCATACTTTGTACCGTATTGATGCAACTAGCTGCCATTTCCTAGAATTTCAGAAAAAAATTGCATCTTTGCCGCGTTTAATTCGAAATGATATGAAGTACTGTATTGCCTTTTTTTGCCTTGTCCTGCTGTTTGGAAGTTGCTCCAATTCTGAAAATGATATGCTTCTCTCTGGGCAGATTAAGGGTCTTCGTAAGGGCACTGTGATTCTTCAAAAATTCGACGATTCCATTCTGGTCTCAATCGATTCGGCGGTTATAGACGGCAATCCTACTTTCCAATTTGAGGAGTCAGTACCTAGCCCAGAAATCTACTATCTATATTTACGCCTTGAGAACGGGACGTTGATGGACGAGCGCATCGGGTTCTTTGCAGAGCCTGGCGAGATCACGATCAACACCACGCTTAAGGGTTTCGCCACTGATGCAACGGTAATGGGATCTGCCAACCACGAAAAATTGAGGGAATACAATAAAATTATAGCCCGCTATAGCGACAAGAATCTTTCCTACGTCGAGCAGAGCCTCTTGGCCCAGCAAGCCGGTAACGATTCTCTAGTAGCTGCCTTACAACAGTCGCAGCGAGGTATACTAGGGAGAAAATACCTTGCCACGGTAAATTATGCCTTACAGAACAAGGATCTTGAAATTGCCCCGTACCTAATATTGAGCGAGGTTTTCGATGCCAATATTAAATACCTCGACACGGTTTACAATAGCCTTACCCCAAACATAAAGGACTCCAAATACGGTAGTATGTTGAAGTCCTTTATCGAAGAACGCGAGCAACTTGATCGCGAACTATAGCGCGTTGATCTTAGCGATTAAATCTCTTCCGCGGGTTTCCAAGTCTTGATTGATGGCGGTAAAATGTTGCTTTTTGTTCTCTACAGTTTTATCGTTCACCTTCACAATAAGTTCGTCGAACACTACGATAGCCTCGTCTATAATAGCCTCGGCCTCTTTTGTATCCTTCTCGGGGTGGGTCAATTCCCAGATATACACTGCTTCGATGATATCTCCCAATACGTAATTGATGTCTTTCTTTAAATTTCGTACGCTTGCCATAAGGTTATTTTTTTCGGCAAAAATACTCTTTTGCATTCTATTAGGGAATATAAACCTCTAGAAATGTAGCACGATTGGAATTAAAAATGATGAAAGGTATATCGCTGGGAATGAGCACCGTATCGCCCGCCTTCATCGTTTCTTCCCCTCGCTCCCACTCCAATACGGCATGGCCCTCTGTGCACATATACACTACAAAAGAATCTATATCTTGAAACGAACGTTCTACTCTATTGGTAACGGTGAGTTTATTTGTCGTAAAATAATTGTTATCGCACAACGGTACTGGTTCATTCTCCTTGTCATCATATAACAAACGCGGATTTTCGGGCGTGTAGTCTATTGCCGCAAGTGCCATATCGGTATGCAGTTCGCGCATTTTTCCATCCAGATCGGGTCGGTCCCAATCGTAGATGCGATAGGTGATATCTGAAGTTTGTTGTATTTCAGCCAAGAGTATGCCGCCGCCTATGGCGTGAACCGTTCCTGGGGCGATAAAGAAGCTGTCCCCCGGACGCACCTCTTCTGAATGCAGCAATTCTGGCAATCGCTTTTCTGAAAGGTATCGCAAATAAGTAGCTTCGTCTACGTCCCTATTAAAACCCAAAATAAGCCTTGCCTCGTCCTCTGCATCAACGATGTACCAAACTTCTGTTTTTCCGAAGGAATCGTGCCGATCTCGGGCCAGTTGGTCGCCCGGATGCAACTGCACCGATAGATCCTGTTTTGCATCGATAAACTTGAACAGCAGCGGAAAAGTATCGCCAAATTGGGCATAGACTTTTTTACCCATCAAAGCTGTCTTGTAGTTTCTTATTAGCGATGTTATTGATGTGCCTTGAAGCGGCCCATTGCTCACTATTGAAAGATCTCCCGCTACACCTGAAAGCTCCCAGCTTTCCCCCACATTATCTTTGGTCCCCTCTCCCACAAATTGGGAGAGTTTAGATCCGCCCCATACTTTTTCCTTTAGGAGGCGCTCAAATTTTAAAGGATACAATGTATAAGACTGGCTCAAATAAACTCTTTAATTATTCTAAAATAAATTTCAAGTATCTAACTAAGGTACTTTTTTGCGTTCGATTCGTTACAAAGCTACGAAGTTTGTTAAAACCTAATAACTTATCCTGCATATGATTTTAGTACGGTAAGATTCGGAGCAAACTCGTAAACTTTCATCTATGCTCTACTCATTTCTCGCCTGTGTACACCACAAAATTGCGGGGGGTTTCAAAGAGTTTAATGGTTATTTTATATCTCTCATCCAGTCGTTTTCGCAGTTTATCATAGATGACAATGGCAATGTTCTCTACCGTGGGATTCCGTTTTTTGAATTCGGGCACTTGCAGGTTCAAGTTTTTGTGGTCGAATGGATCTTCTACCTCTTCCTTAATGATATCCTTAAGCAACTTTAAATCGATAAGATATCCGGTTTCTGGATCGACCTTCCCGGTGAGACCTACTTCCAGCTCGTAGTTATGGCCGTGATAGTGCGGATTGCTGCACTTGCCAAAAACTTCGCGGTTTTTCTCATCGCTCCAGTCTTCCCGAAACAATCGATGCGCAGCGTTAAAATGTGCTTTTCTGAAGACGGTGAGGCTCATATGGCAATATGATTATAGAATTTATCGAATATAATCTTGAACCAGGCCGTGTACTGTTCAGGATTGTTTTGAATATCTTCCCTAACGTCCTCTAGTTCCATCCATTTCCAAGCGGCCACCTCGTCTGGATTGATCTCTGGTTCACCGTTATAAGTACCTACCAAAATATGGTCATACTCATGTTCGGTCAAACCGTTTTCAAATGGTGCTTTGTAAATAAATGAGGTTGTTTCCTTTAGCAAAGTTGTAAACCCCATCTCTTCCTGTAAACGTCTTTTACCGGCATCTAAGGTAGCTTCACCATCCCGTTGATGGCTACAGCAGGTATTGGTCCACAAGCCAGGGGAATGGTATTTATGCTTCGCACGCTGCTGCAACATTAGCTCATTCTTGTCATTAAAGACAAAAACTGAAAAGGCCCTATGCAATAAACCTTTAATATGGGCTTCCTGTTTTGGCATCAGCCCTATTTTTTCATCCCGTTCGTTTACGAGCACGACTTTTTCTTCTTCCATAGCAATGAAGTTTATCCCAAAAATACGAAATAGGCCGGGCTTATGTAAAGAAAAAAGCGTCCAAAATATTTGGACGCTTATGGTAATTGAAACTTCAATGTTTGGTTAGTCTTGTATTATAAACATCGATCGTCGGTTTAACTGGTGCTCTTCTTCGGTACATTTTACGCCATTGGAACATTCGTTCACCAATCTGTACTCTCCATAGCCTTTGGCGCTAAGCCTGTTTCGATCTATACCTTTACTCACGAGCCAGTTCAAGGTAGACTGGGCTCGCTTTTCGCTAAGTGCCTCGTTATAGGCGTCGTTTCCTCTAGAATCGGTATGGCTTTCAATATGGATAACTAGTTCTGGATATTCCACCATTGCGGCCTGTATTTTTGCGAGCTCGACTTCGGCATCGGGGCGAATGTTGTAACGATCAAAATCGAAATAGATAGGTTGCAAGTTCAACTTACATCCAAGATCGTTCGGGTCGCAAATATCCTTCCGCGTTAGCGGGATATCTACTTGGATGGTACCCGAAATGGCAGGTGTATTAATCACTACCTCGTTAGGCAGGTAACCCTCCTTTACCGCACGAATGGAATACTGCTTTTCGCAAATAGCCGTAAAGTTGAAATTCCCATTTGCATCGGCCTTAAAAGTACCCACTACCGCATTGACATCGTTGAGCAGGGTTACATCGGCGACAGGCAAGGGGTTTTTGGTTTCGGCATCGAACACGAGTCCGTTCACCGTTACTTCACATATTTCCTGTACGCGATAAATCTCGTCGTCGATACTGCCACGATTACCATCACGATTAGAGGACATATACCCTACGTACTCGTCTTCCTTAATGATAAAGCCAAAATCATCTTGATTGCTATTCGCAGGCTGGCCCAAATTATTTGCCTCGCCCGGCATACCCATTGCATCGAGGGGAGTAACGTACACATCGAAACCGCCCAATCCGGCGTGGCCATCACTGGCAAAGTACAAGTTGTTCTTCTCACTTACAAAGGGAAATGATTCGCGGGCTTCGGTATTGATGGTTGGCCCTAAGTTTACGGGTGTACCGTAAGTCTCGTCGGGGAGAATCTCAACGTACCACAAATCGCTCATTCCCTTGGTTCCCGGCATATCTGAAGCAAAATACAAGCGCTTCTCATCTGCCGAAAGCGCCGGGTGTGCCGTAGAATATTCTTTACTGTTAAAGGGGAGTTCCGTTACATTCCCCCACATCCCTTCACTACCCTTTGTTGCCTTGTAAAGGGTTAGCCGAATGGTCTTGTCTTTATCTTTCCCTTTTTTCCCGTCCAAGAAGTTGTTTCGGGTAAAGTACATGGTTTTACCGTCTTTTGAGAAAGTAGGGGTCGACTCGTGATATTGCGTATTTACCTCGCCGCTCAATGGTTTCGGGAAGGAGAGTCTTCCTTTGGAATCGCGTTCCGTTTCGAATAAATCGAGAAAAGGCTGGTCGTTCCACTCTGCAATTTTCCCTCCCTCTGAACGTAGGGAAGAAGAGGCATATACCAATTTATTACCGTAATAGGCAGGTCCAAAATCTGAATAGGGCGTATTGATCGACACCTTTTCCAGTTCATACGACTTTGAACCAAAGGCAATACTCTTCAAATAATCTGGGTCGTCCTTAAAATTTTTGATCACCAGGCCCTTGTCTCCCTTCGTAGCGTAAATAGCCATAATGGAGTCTGATTCCTTGTAGCGCTCAAGGCTTTTCATCGATTGCGCAGCGCGGTAGTAGTATTCACTGCCGGCCTCTTCTGGAAAGCGCTGCAACAATTTCTTGTACCATTTTGCGGCATTGTCATAATCGCTGTTCCAGTAATAAGTATCTCCAAGTTTCTCATAAAGCTCTGCCGATTCATACCCATCTTCTACTACTTTCAGGTATATTTTCCGGGCGTCGATATAAGCATACTTGTCAAATTCCTTATTGGCCTTGGCAATTTCCCTTTTTTGGGAAAAACTGGTACCGGTGGCCAATAAAGCCAGTACCAAGAGTGAGGTTTTCAATAATTTATCCATGTCGCAGTCTTATCTCGTTATATCTTAGAAGAATCTTGGGGTTAGCACACGATCGGGTCTGCTGAAAATATCAAAGCGCAAGAATACTTCGTACGATCCGTCGCTGTAATCTTCAATATCGGTACTTTGATAATCGTATGCGAACCCAATAAATATCTCATCGCTTACTTGGAAACCAGCCATTGCGCTCAACGCTGCGCTCCATCTATAAGAAGCACCCAAGGTTAATTTTTCATACAGCAAGAAATTGGCCGAAGCATCCCATTGCAGGGGCGATCCGCTCACGGCCTTTACCAGTGTGGCAGGCTTAAATTTGAGATTCTCGCTCAAATCGAATACGTAGCCCGCGATTAAGAAATAATGCAAACGCTCTGCCGGTTGTATATCGCCGTCAAAATTGGCGTCTTCTAAAGTCGATTCATCAAAATGCTTGGTAGTAAGAAAATTGGGTACCGAGAGTCCGGCATAGAACCTATCGGTATTGTAATAGACCCCTGCCCCAATTTGCGGTTGCAATTTATTGTCGATATTGTTTTCGAAGATATCACCCCCATCGGCAATGTTCAACCGGGTAAAGTCGACATCCAAAATATCCAATCCTGCCTTTAGTCCGAAGGAAAGTTCAGCCGTAGCAGAGGTATTCACCGTATAGCTGAAATCGACATTGAAATTAGATTCTATGGAGGGGCCAATCTCGTCACGAACGATGGAAAGACCTAGGCCCATATTGTCCAACGTTCCAATAGGCGAGTTTACGGTAAAGGTTCCCGTCTCTGGAGAACCTTCAAAACCTGTCCATTGGGTTCGGTACAATAAACCGAAGCTTAAGACGTCTCGAGAACCTGCATACGCCGGATTCACCACCTGCGTATTGTACATATACTGCGTGTATTGCGGATCCTGCTGTGCCAGGCCCGAAAAGGTGCCCAGAAGGGCCAATAGTATCAGTGTAAAATAACTGTGTCTCATAGTTGCATATTTTTAGCCCGGGAGAGCCTTGGCTCTCCCGAAGCTTATTGGTTGGTTCACTATCTATTTAGGTACAAGTAACCGGTGTAACTGTTCTGTCCAGGGTTCTCGGCCGGGAAGGTCAAGATATAGAAGTACGTACCGGTGGGCAGGTCTTCTCCCTCTCTAATGGTGGCGCGAGCATTCGAGCGACCTTTAAATACATTGCCATTAACATTGTCCTCATAACCATCGGTCTCCCAAACTAGCACTCCCCATCTGTTGAAAATCTTCACATTGTTATTGGGGAACTCGTTGATACCCTCTATGATGAAATAGTCGTTCAAGTTGTCACCGTTTGGTGTAACACCATTGAATATCTCAAAGGGTGGCTGCGCTGCTCCTGCCACATTCGGAAGGATGGTCACCGTTGGATCATCGGGTTCTCCGTCTCCATTATTATCTACATCGTCCAGAATGTTCGGATCGTCTGAGTCATCCATAACCGTATTGCCCAATGGGTCCGTTCCGGTTACTGTTGCTTGGTTGATCACCTGTTCCTCCTCGATGTCGGCATCATTGATGGTATAGGTTCCAGTAAACGTCGTGTTATCGCTCTCGCCCGGGGCCAGTTCGGCAAGCGGACCTCCTTCTATTACGATTCCTGGCAGCGGATCTTCAATAGTGATATCGTAGATGGTTACATTGCCTGTATTGTAAACCGTGAACAGATAGGTTATCGTTTCACCTTCCTGTGGAATACCATCTCCATTATCGTCGTTGAACACCCCGGTTTTCTCTAAAGAAAGGGAACCTTGCTGACATAGATCGGTCTCCGTAGGATCATCTTCCGTTAGGCTATCTTCATCAGAGAAGTCGCTCACCGATGCACCACCAGGGGTAAGACCTTCCGCTAATGCTTGGTTAATCACCACACCTGCGTTGATATCCTCTTGCGTAATCGTATAGGTAGCTGTAAAGCTTGTGCTATCGCTTGCTCCAGGGTCGAGGCTTATGGGTCCGCCTTGTACCGCCACCAATGGATCGGTTATGGTAACTGAGGATAGGGCTACGTTACCAACGTTCACAACTGTAAAGCTATAACTGATGGTTTCACCTACATCTGAACAGCCGTTGTCGTTCTCATCGTTGAACACCCCGTTCTTCAATAAGGCAATATTGGCATTTTGACAAAGCACTGTCTCGGTAGGATCGTCCTCCAGCACGCTATCATCATCTGATAGGTCGCTCACCACGCTTTGATTGGGAGCCGTAGCTTCCACCGTTGCTTGGTTGATCACAATGCCCGCATCGATATCGGCTTGCGTAATCGTGTATAGCGCTGTAAATGTGGTCGCATCGGTAGCTCCAGCCTCTAAGGTAGCGATTGGGCCTCCCGTTACATCAACCAAAGGATCGCTAACCACCACGTTGCTAAGCGTAGCATTACCGGTATTCACCACGGTAAAGATATAGCTGATGGTTTCATCTACATCGGCACAACCATCGCCGTTGGCATCATTTACAGTACCAGTTTTGATCAATGCAATACTTGCATTTTGGCACAATTCGGTTACCGTTGGATCGTCTTCCAATACGCTGTTGTCATCAGACAAATCTGAAACAGTAGTCTGATTAGGTGCGGTAGCCTGAACGGTCGCTTGATTGGTCACATTTCCAGCATTAATATCGGCTTGGGTAACAGCATAGGACGCTTCAAACACCCATACTTCGTCTATATCCAGCTCGCCATCTGCATTATCATCGCCCGATACAGGTCCCGCGATGGGCCCTCCAAGTAATGGGTCGTTTAGGTCAATGTTGGTAAGCGTGACATTTCCTTCATTATAAACACTGAAGGTATAACTGATGGTTTCTTCTACATCGGCACAGCCATCTTGATTCTCATCGTTGAAAATGCCCGTTTTGATCAATGCAATAGTTGCATTCTGGCACAATTCGGTAACCGTAGGATCATCTTCGAGAACGCTGTTGTCATCTGATAGATCGGTAACTACGTTGGTAGCGGGATCTAATGCTTTGGCTTGCGCCTGATTGATAACCGCCCCGTCATCAATATCACCTTGAGTGATTGTATAAATTGCCTCGTAAGTCCAAGTTTCGATTACATCCAAGTTTCCATCACCATTGTCATCACCGCTCACTGGACCGGAAACAACACCACCTACCAATGGATCGGTAACTTCAACATTTGTCAATGTTACATTCCCTTCATTGGTTACTGTAAATGTATAGGCAATGGTATCTCCCACTTGAGAACAATCTCCTTGACCTTGGAATTCCCCTGTTTTGATCAATGCAAGAGTTGCATTCTGGCACAGTTCGGTAACCGTAGGGTCATCCTCGAGCTCGCTGTCGTCATCCGAAAGGTCGCCCACCGTGCCGCTAGGGGCCGTGCCCTCAGCCGTCGCCTGGTTGCTCACGCTGCCGTTGTCGATATCGGCCTGGGTGATCGCATAGGTCGCGCCGAAGGTCGTGCTGTCGCTCTGGCCAACGCCAAGGGTCGCCAGCGGGCCTCCCGTAACGCTCACCAGCGGGTCGGTCACCGTGATGTCCGAAAGGGTCACGTTACCGGTGTTCACCACCGTGAAGGTGTAGCTTATGGTCTCGCCAACGTCGCTGCAGCCGTCCTGGTCCTCGTCGTTGAACACGCCTGTCTTGATCAGGGCGATGCTCGCGTTCTGGCAGAGCTCGGTAACCGTAGGGTCGTCCTCGAGCTCGCTGTCGTCATCCGAAAGGTCGCTCACCGTGCCGCTAGGGGCCGTGCCCTCAGCCGTCGCCTGGTTGCTCACGCTGCCG
>CAZXDP010000003.1:0-14742 GCA_964639255.1 uncultured Flavobacteriaceae bacterium | reverse complement strand
GTTGAACACGCCTGTCTTGATCAGGGCGATGCTCGCGTTCTGGCAGAGCTCGGTAGTTGTTACTTCATCAGTAGTACTAGTTGCTCCTGAAAGGTCGGTTACCACCGTTCCATCTAGATCAGTACCTTCAGCAGTAGCTTGGTTATTTACTTCGCCGGCGTCGATATCTGCCTGGGTGATACTATATTCGGCTGTGAAGATCCAAGTTTCAGATTCTTGTAAAATTCCGTCGCCATCATCACCCGATACTAGAACTATGGGTACTACAGGGTTCGGAGCTTCCAACAAGGGATCGGTAACCGAAATTGAACTTAAAGGAACATTTCCTTGGTTCGTTACGGTGAAGGTATAAGTGATTGTTTCATCCACGTTGGTACACCCATCGCCGTTTTGGTCATTCAGTTCTCCTGTCTTCACAATTGCAATAGCTGGTGCAGGTGTCTCTTCCACCAAAATATACACTGTAGCTCGATCGGTAGCAACGGGGCTTCCGTTATCGAAAATAGCATACACAAACTGATCGTTTCCGGTAAAATCGGTACCGGGTGTATAGGTAAACGATCCATCGGCATTTATCACCAAGGTACCGTTGGAAGGTCCACTCACTGGACTTATAGCAACGTCTACCGATTGCGTATCGCCTTCGGGATCGTTGTCATTGTCGAGAACATTGCCACTAATAACAACATTTATTTCTCCATAATAGGCATCATCGTTAGCTACTGTAATATTGCCAATGTTCGGTATGACATAAATGATTACCGTAGCTGTATCGCACAATGCAGGGTTCCCATTATCACAGATAGTATACTCGAAAGTATCCTCTCCCTCGAAACCAGGATTCGGGGTGTAGGTATAACTACCGTCTGGATTCATCGCAACCGTTCCGTTTGAAGGGTTGGTGTTGCCAGTTACTGTAATAGGATCGTTGTCTGGATCAAAATCATTGACCAATACTGTACCACTTACCGGTACGCCCACTTCGGTGGTATTGGTATCGTTATTGGCAATAGGCGGATCGTTTTCTAAAATAGGATCGTTAACAATTTCTATAGAAACCGTAGCCGTATCGCAGGCGATTGGGTTGCCACCGTCGCACACTTGGTAGACGAAGCTGTCTTCCCCAATATAGTCGATGGCGGGGGTATAGGTATAGGTGCCGTCTGGGTTGAACACCAAGGTACCATTTGCCGGACCGCTTACAAGAGTGAACACCTCGGTGCCCGTAGGACCATCGGGGTTCTCATCGTTGGTGCCTACATCTCCTGAAACAGGTAAGTTCACGAAGGTGTCATTGATATCATCGATCGCTAGGATGCTGTTGCCGCCGCCGTTTGGATCTATGCTGATGTATACCGTAGCTGTGTCGCGCGCTACCGGGCTACCATTGTCGAAGATCTCGTAAACAAAACTATCAGTACCAGAGAAATCTGCGTTAGGCGTGTAGGTAAAGCTACCGTCCGCGTTGAGTACCACCGTGCCGTTGGAAGGTCCATTAGAAGGACTAACCGATACATCTACTGTTTGGTCGTCTCCTTCGGGGTCGGTATCATTATCCAACACGTTACCCGAGATGTCAGCGCCAGGGAAGCCGAAGTACGCATCGTCTACCGCTGTAGTGATGTTGTCTGGGGTATCGAGCACCTGAATGGTCACCAGTGCGGTGTCGCACAGCGCCGGGTTGCCGTTGTCACATATAGTGTACTCAAAAGTGTCTTCACCCACAAAACCGGGAGTTGGAGTATAGGTATAGCTGCCATCGGGGTTCACGACCACCGTTCCGTTGGAAGGGTTGGTGTTGCCTGTTACCGTGATGGGATCGCCATCTGGGTCGAAGTCGTTTGGAAGCACATTGCCGTCTACAGGTACGCCCATCTGGGTGGCGTTGGTGTCGGCGTTGGCCACTGGTGGCTCATTGTCAGGGCTGCCCAAGGGCTGTACCCGTATGTAAACCGTGGCCGTGTCGCAGGCAATTGGGCTCCCGCCGTCACACACTTGGTAGACGAAGGTGTCGTCACCGGTAAAGCCAGCAGCAGGCGTGTATGTATATGTGCCGTCGGCATTAAAGGCCAATGTACCGTTCGAGGTGCCGCTTACTAAGGTGAATACCTCGGTACCAGCGGGACCATCGGGGTTCAGGTCGTTCGTACCCACATCGCCCGAAACCGCAAGGTCCACGAACGTGTCGTTGATGTCGTCTACAGCTAAAATGTCGTTGCCTGGATCGGCTACAGTTAAGTAAACTGTAGCTTGATCGGTGGCTAGGGGACTTCCGTTGTCCTTTATTTCATAGATGAATTGATCTGTTCCGAAGAAACCTGCGTTAGGAGTATATGTGAAACTGCCGTCTGCATTGAGTACCACCGTCCCGTTTGAAGGTCCGCTCACCGGACTTACGGCAACATCTACCGTTTGCGTATCACCCTCAGGATCGCTATCGTTGTCCAGAACGTTTCCAGAAATTGGCTGATCGATAAATCCGTTATAAGAATCATCGTTCGCTACGGTTATATTACCTACGTTCGGAATTACCTGAATCGTAACGGTAGCTGTATCGCAGAGCGCTGGACTGCCATTGTCGCAGATGGTATATTCGAAGGTATCCTCACCTTCAAAACCTGGATTCGGGGTGTAGGTATAGCTTCCATCGGGATTCACCACCACGGTTCCGTTTGAAGGGTTGGTATTGGCAGTTACTGTAATTGGATCATTGTCTGGATCGAAATCGTTCACTAGCACGTTTCCATTTACAGGCGTATCTACTTCAGTAGTATTTACATCTGCATTGGCAATAGGAGCCTGATTTTCAGGTCCACCCAAAGGCAATACTTCAATATATACTACAGCTGTATCGCAGGCAATTGGGTTGCCGCCGTCGCACACCTGGTAGACGAAGCTGTCTTCCCCAACATAGTCGATGGCGGGGGTATAGGTATAGCTGCCGTCTGGGTTGAACACCAAAGTGCCATTTGCCGGACCGCTTACAAGAGTGAACACCTCGGTGCCCGTAGGACCATCGGGGTTCTCATCGTTTGTGCCTACATCTCCTGAAACAGGTAGGTTTACAAAGGTATCATTGATGTCATCGATCGCGAGGATGCTGTTGCCAATGCTTCCAACCAAAATGACCACTGTAGCTGCATCGTTAGCCACTGGGCTTCCGTTATCAAATATTTCATACACGAAACTATCGGTACCCGTGAAGCCTGGGTTTGGCACATAGGTAAAGGCTCCATTGGCATCGAGTACGACCGTACCGTTACTAGGTCCGTTCGATGGACTAACCGCTACGTCTACAGTTTGTGCGTTTCCTTCAGGATCGGTATCGTTATCGAGCACATTCCCATTGATACTCACATCGATCGTGGTGTAATAGGCATCATCTACGGCAGTGGTAATATTTTCATCGATGTCAATTACCTGAATCGTAACGGTAGCCGTGTCGCAAAGCGAAGGCGTACCATTATCGCAAATAGTGTATTCGAAGGTATCCTCTCCTATAAAATCTGGGTTCGGGGTGTAGGTATAACTACCATCGGGATTTACCACCACCGTTCCGTTGGAAGGAGCTGTATTGGCGGTCACCGCAATGGTATCGCCATCTGGGTCGAAATCGTTTGGCAGCACATTTCCTTCCACAGGAATGTTTACCTGTGTGGCATTGGTATCTGCATTGGCCACAGGAGGATCGTTGGTGGGCCCATCTTGAGGCACCACTTCAATGTATACTATGGCAGTATCACAAGCTTGCGGATTTCCGCTATCGCAAATGGTATACTCAAAACTATCTTCACCCACAAAATCGGTAGGAGGTGTATAGGTATAGTTGCCCGTTGCAGCATCGATGGTAACCGAAACTCCCTGCGCAGTTACCACCGCGGTTGTGGTTACGGTTTGGGTATCGTTTTCGAAATCGATGTCGTTGGTAAGTACACTACCAGAAACAGGTAGGTTTACAAAAGTATCGTTTATATCGTCGATAGCCAACGTACAATTTTTTAATATCGTCACTGAAATTTCAGCTTCGCATCCATTGGCATCTGTAACTGAAACGGTATAGCTGCCCGCCTCTAAATCGTCGAAGGTTGCTGAAGCTTGCGCAGTACCGCCATCGAGGCTGTACAAATAGGGCATTGTACCACCCGAAGCAGCTACGGTTACTGAGCCTAGCGCATCGCAAACGATATCTGTTTGTGCTGAAATTTCCAAGGAAAGCGCTTCAGCAGGCTGTTGTACGGTAGCCGCATCTTGAAGCGTACAGCCATTGGCATCGGTTATGGTAACACTATAGGTACCCGCAGATAGATTAAAGAGGTCTTCTGTGGTGGCCCCATTGCTCCATAAGAAAGAGTAGGGAGCTGTTCCGCCAGTGACGGTAAGATCTAACGATCCATTGTTTTCTCCAAAACATTTTACATTGGTAACGGCAATACCAGAGCTTAAGGCTCCTGGCTCATTTACCGTGGTCGTGGCCGAGGTAGTACATTGTGTAGCCGTATCGGTTACTGTTACGGAATATACCCCTGCCGAAAGGTTGTTAATAGACTGGGTAGTTGCCCCGTTGTTCCATAGGTAGGTGAAAGGACCTAAACCTCCAGTGACTCCCACGGTAGCGGTACCATCGGCACCTCCATTACAAGAAACGGGTGTCGAGGTGGCATTGGCCGCAAGATCGCGGCACGTACCTGGATTTACAGTTACTGTAGCCATAGCGGTACAGCCGTTGGCATCGGTAACGGTTACGGTATAGTTGCCTGCGCTAAGGTTCGTGATGGTTTGAGTGGTTTGACCACCGGGACTCCACGAATAGGTATAAGGAGGGGTTCCTCCCGACGGATTGGCAGTAGCTGTGCCATCTCCCGTCGTGGGACCGGTTTCATCTGTTGCGGTTGCGGTAACATTTAAGGCATTGGCAGGCTCGGTAATGGTTACGCTCTGCTCTACCGGTAAACATAGGGTCCCGTCGATTGTTACACTAACCGTATACACCCCTGCCGCTAAATTCGTAATGGTGCTTGATGTAGCGCCAGAATTTACCTGCGGTGGTACGGTATTCCAGGTAAAGGTAAAGGTTGACCCCGGATTGGCAATTGAACTTGCGCTTACCGTGGCGCTACCGGTCATCTCACCGGCACATAGCACATTGTTTACATCATCGACCGAAATAACCGCATCGCAATTGTCGATACAATCGATAACCACACCTTGCTCTAAGGTACACCCGTTTGCGTCTGTGACGACCACGGTATGGGTTCCCTCCGGAAGATTGGTAGCGGTTTGAGTAGTTTGATTATTGGCACTTGCACTCCATTGATAGGTATATGGCGCTACTCCGCCAGAAGGGTTGGCGGTAGCTTCACCATTTTCACAGGCGCCCGTAGCCGTGGCATTTACCTTGGTAATTTGAATGCTCAAGGGCTCTGGCTCTTCCAAGGTTACGCTTATGGTATCGGTATTGCCGATAGAGTCGGTTACCGTTATGGAATAAACTCCTGCAGTCAAGTTTTCAAATGTAGGGCTAGCCTGAGGCGTACCACCATTCAAAGAATATTCATATGGAGGCAACCCTCCCGTAGTGGCTACTGTAATCACGCCCGTGGCATCGCCGTTACAAAGAATATCTGTTTTGCTGTCTAAGGTCAATTCAATTTCTTCGAAACAGTCGGCATCAACATTCACACCGCCACCGATAACCCATGATTGTCCGTTCACGGACTGTCCGTTTTGGTTGTTACGAGTATCGATGGTGATCGTTACCTGGGTAGCATTGCCAGGGACATTATCTAGCGTAAGGGATGGAATTGCCAAACAGCAGGAGCCTCCTGGAAGGGAAGCATCGGGACCATAAAGAATCACTTCTTCAGAGACCCCACCGGCCTCGGCTCTCAACAACAGGTATCTTCCATCGTTGGTCAATTCAGAAATTGGGGTTTCAACCACCAAATCTCTAGGCCCTGTAAAGGTGGGAATGGTAATGGTAAATGTTTCAATATTATTTACTCCACTAAGCGTGGTAAAAGTTCCAGAATTGGAAGAAGCATTGGCAACGTTTCGGAACGCATACACCACAACCGATTGCAACTTGCATTTTTGTGCTGAATTGGAATACGTTAGCGTACTTGTGCTTCCGGTAATCAATTTTCGGTATACCCATATGTTCGAACTGCTGCCCACCGGGGTGGTACGCTGAAGGTTATAGGTATTGGAGGCATCATCGGTAACCTGTATGGTTGGCCCTGGGTTTCCTCCCTTATAAACAATTTCAACTACGTATTGGAAAATGTTGGAAGGATTTGGCAAATTCACCACTGTAGTCTCGTTACAGTTGGCGTTGTAGCCTATTTCATCAACCAATTTATCTTCGCCACAGGCAAAGTTCCAGCCATCGATATCACAAAATATCTCAACTTCTTTTTCAATCTCGCAGCCTTGGGAATCGGTTATGGTAACCGTGTGGATCCCTTCTGGCAAGTTCGTTGCAGTGGCAGTAGTTTGGCTACCGGCACTGGCACTCCACTGGTATGTATATGGCTCTACACCACCCGCTACGGTAACTGTGGCCTCTCCATTTTGGCAATTACCTTGAAAAGTGGCATTCTCTGAAGCAATACTAGCCTCTAAAAGCCCTGGCAATTTCAAGGTTGTCTCATCCTCAATTCCGGGAAGCGTACAATTATTGCCGTATGAACCGTTGAAGGATACTTCTGCCCTAAAGTTTCCGGTGAAATCTGCGCTTCCATTATAGGTATAGGTTCCGGAGATTTGACTGGAAGTGCCTACCGAAACATCGTTTAAGAAGAATTCCCACGCGACGCTGGTTGAAACCGAAGTACAGTCACCCTGGAAGATATCTGCATCGTATTCAATCACGTTACAACTTGGATTTTCCAAGCTGGCCGTAATCTCTGGACACGGCACACAAATTTTAGGATCGTTAAAGGTTAGCTGTTGGTCGATACAATCGGCATCTTGATAGCGCATTACGGCCGTTCCCGTACTTTGGTCAACACCGCAAACGGTTTCGGACGCCTTCACAATGCTATAAGACAATTCTACGGTTTCGTCGGATACCTGGTTCAAGAACCAAGAAAGAACATTCCCGCTAATGGAGGCGTTTCCTTTATCGGTTACGATAGATCCCGGCACAAAATCGAATCCGCCATCCTTGGTTACTGTTACCAAAGGCTGGCCAGCAAGTTGCTTAGCGGCCGGACTTAATTGGCCGAGAATTTCCATATATATATCAGAAAGGTCTGCCTCGCTTTCGGTTACGAATAGTCCTGCGTTCTGAATGGCAGATATGGTATTCTGGGCAATGGTTTGCTGGTTTCCACTAATCTGTTCGAATAGTCCAACACTAAATATATTCTGTGTGTATTCAATACCGCTCTTGGTAGTGGTTTGGGCGTTTACACCCGCCTGGATAGCGTTTTGCTGGCATATGGTATTAGCCGTACTGTTGCTACAAGAATTGCCACTGTTATCACGGTTGGTTACACCGTCTGTAAGCAAAATGATGCTCCGTGAGGTGGTGCAATCGAATGTTGCGTTGTTGGTCAATACCTGGTCGGCTTTCACCATACCATCCTGTATATTAGTAGAGCCACCGGTAACGATAGCATTGATAGCATCAATAACATTTTGCTTACCACCACTTCCCGTAAGGCCAATGTCGATACTTGCCGAAGATGAATAGCTCACCACTGCTACCCGGTTTAGTCCGGTTGGATTATTGGCGAACAGTTGGTTCACGAAATCGATTGCAGCATCTTTGGCGAAGTCAATGGGGTCAGGCGACGCGCCATCATCCATACTTCCAGATCGGTCTATCACCAATACAACTTCTGAAGGAACGGGCGTTGGCGTACCGGTAATGGACAGGGTCACATCAAATTGACTGCAATTTTGCTCGTTGGGAACTACGGTCCTATTCACTACGACGTTTTGGGAAATTACTGTCCCGGCGGTACTTAGTATGGTAAAAAGAACGACCAAACTTGCGGCCACATCTTTTCTTACGCTATTGCTAAAATGTAAAAATCGTTTCATACACTTACTTTTAGGTTGGAACCTAGTTTTTTAATGTCACTTACTATTTTATCCTTCTGAAGGGTCTGGTACGTATACCTTGAGAAGTGAGGTTGCTGAAGTCTCTCTGCAATTTTTGCTCGCTGCCTGTACCTCAATGCAGCTCCAGGTATTGTAGGGCGTACCCGAAGGGACCTGTACATTGGCTACAAACACATAGCTTTGCCCAGGCTGCAGACGCACCGGCGCCGTAAGTTGTTGCCTAGAAGCAGCCGCTTGATACCCAACCTGCAAGCGCACGTTGGGAGCCTTGGTAGCTCTATTGCTGTTGGCGCAAGAGCTTTCTAAAAATTTGGTGCTTAGCGAATACTCCTGTACAGCTGTAGAGGTATTTGTCAAAGTCAGGGTAAAGAGTGCCCCCTCCTCATCGGCAGATTTTGCATTCCGATTTTTCTCTACCGTTAAGGTAGCGGCGCAATTTTGGGCAAAACCGGAAAAAGAATATAGTGCCAGCAAAAGCGACACTAATACAGTTCTTTGAAATAAAAATGAAGCAGGGTAAAGCTTTTTCATATCCATAATGTTTTACAAATCGTCATTCCTTTATATTAGTGCATACGATATTTCTTCAAGTAAATCATGAAATAGGTACGCTTACAAAATTTTTCTGTTAGTTTGGGGATATAAAACAAAGATGGAAACCAAGGGGATATCTAAAATTCAACATGAGAAATAGATGGTTTATCGTTGTTTTAGAGTGCTAATATACGTAGGAATAAATGTTAAAATCTTACAAAAACCTAACTATTAGTTGAACTGTGTTTTATTATCGGTCAAATGCACAAATTCTTCCATTTTAACACGATTTTTTGTAGGAAATACTACTACGTACTTATAAGTAGATTCAATATTTACGGGGCTTGCAAGCTTATTTAAACTGTAAGAATTTAGCTCGGGCAACCGACACCATTTTCGCTTCCGTAGACCAAGAACATCCTGTATATTTGCACCCAGTTTATGCAACAAAACATGTCATTAAAAAAGGAAATAGCTAGACGCCGTACCTTCGGGATTATTTCCCACCCCGATGCCGGTAAGACCACTTTAACCGAAAAACTACTGCTGTTTGGCGGAGCCATACAAGAGGCCGGCGCGGTAAAGAGCAATAAGATAAAAAAAGGTGCTACGAGCGACTTTATGGAAATAGAGCGGCAACGTGGTATTTCGGTAGCGACCTCCGTCTTAGCCTTTGAATACGAGGGCACTAAAATCAATATTCTTGACACCCCCGGCCACAAGGACTTTGCCGAGGATACCTTTCGGACCCTCACTGCGGTAGACAGTGTTATTGTGGTTATTGATGTCGCCAAGGGCGTGGAGGAACAAACCGAGAAGCTGGTAGAGGTGTGCCGCATGCGCAACATCCCCATGATCGTGTTTATCAATAAATTGGACCGCGAAGGAAAGGATGCCTTCGAGCTAATGGACGAGATTGAACTGAAGTTGAATTTGCGGGTAACCCCCCTTAGTTTTCCCATAGGAATGGGATACGATTTCAAGGGCATTTATAATATCTGGGAAAAAAACGTGAACCTGTTTAGCGGTGACAGCCGAAAGAATATTGAAGAAACTATTGAAATCGAGGATCTTTCCAGCGAGGAGTTAGACCAGCTTATAGGAGCGAAAGCTGCCGGTATGCTGCGCGAGGAACTAGAACTTGCCCTAGAAGTGTATCCAGATTTTAACCGCGAAGAATACCTGAACGGCCAACTGCAACCGGTCTTCTTCGGTTCGGCGCTGAATAACTTTGGGGTACGCGAGCTGCTCGATTGCTTTGTGGAAATCGCGCCCGCCCCTCGGCCAAAGGATAGTGATACCCGAAGGGTTACCCCAGACGAAAAGGAGTTTTCTGGCTTTGTTTTCAAAATACACGCTAATATGGATCCCAAGCACCGCGATCGCTTGGCATTTGTCAAAATCGTGTCGGGTACTTTCGAGCGCAATACGCCCTACCTGCACGTACGGCATAATAAAAAGTTGAAATTTTCAAGTCCGAACGCATTCTTTGCCGAAAAGAAGCAAATCGTGGACATTTCGTATCCCGGTGATATAGTAGGGCTCCACGATACAGGGAACTTTAAGATTGGCGATACCCTTACCGAAGGGGAAGAAATGCACTATCGAGGCATCCCCAGCTTTTCCCCTGAGCACTTTAAATACATTAACAACGCAGACCCGATGAAGAGTAAGCAGTTGGAAAAGGGAATCGACCAGTTGATGGACGAAGGTGTTGCCCAACTTTTCACCTTAGAGCTGAATGGCCGCAAGGTAATCGGTACCGTTGGCGCCCTTCAGTTTGAGGTAATTCAATACAGGCTGGAGCACGAATATGGTGCAAAATGTACGTACGAAAACCTGAATGTGCACAAAGCGTGCTGGGTAGATCCAAAAGACCCTAAAAGTGACGAATTTCAAGAATTTAAAAGGGTGAAAGCGAAATTCTTGGCCAAGGATAAGCGTGGCCAATTGGTTTTCTTTGCCGATTCTGCCTTTACCTTGCAAATGACACAGCAAAAATACCCCAATGTGAAGCTACATTTTGTGAGTGAATTCGAACCTGTAAAGTAAGGAATTTATAATCACAAGCAATGCATCTTAGCCTACCCAGTCGACGGCGACAAAAGCTACTCAAAATGCACATTCCCTAAATCCAAATTACCATCAATGGCGACTATAAATCGACCATGAAAGATGCTCCTGACCATCGAATAAGACTTTAATTCTTACACAACTAATTGAATCTTCTAAATTGCGATAAAAGGTCGACCGACGAAATTCTAAGGATTCTTTAAATCGTTTATTTCTGAAAAACAATTTTCTTTGAAGGCACTACGCTTCTCCCGTAGGACCAAAGTTCATAGGGATAGGCGGCTGTTCCTGTTCCTTTATTTTACCGTGCGCCTTTTCGTATCGCTGAATATTCTCCCCCAGGGCCTTTAGCAGTCGCTTTGCGTGTTGGGGTGTCAAGATAATCCTAGATTTTACCTTGCTCTTGGGGACACCGGGCATAATACTTACAAAATCTATGACGAATTCAGTTTGCGAATGGTTGATGATGGCTAAGTTGCTATAGATTCCCTGGGCGATGGCTTCATCAAGCTCGATATTAAGTTGCCCTTGCTGGGGTTTTTGGTTTTTCTTCTCTTCAGACATAATGATAATTGTATAAGTTGGGCATACGCCCTAACATTCATTTCAAAATTAAATATAAAAGAAAAATCCCGTTTAGAAACGGGATTTTTCAGTATTTAAACGTTACCGAAACATTGCGTTAATTGTAGTTTACTTCTTGCTTCTCGCGGGTCATTTCCTCAAGTTCCTCCTTGCTTCCTACGATAATGTGGTCGTATTCACGCATACCGGTTCCTGCTGGAATTTTATGCCCTACGATTACGTTTTCCTTCAAGCCCTCAAGGGTATCAATCTTACCGCTCACCGCAGCCTCATTCAATACCTTGGTAGTTTCCTGGAAAGAAGCCGCAGAGATGAACGATTTGGTTTGCAACGATGCACGGGTAATACCCTGCAAGATAGGTGTTGCCGTAGCGGGCACCGCATCGCGGGCCACCACCAATTCCTTATCGGCTCGTTTTAGGATGGAGTTCTCATCGCGCAGTTCGCGAGGCGTTACAATTTGTCCTTCTTTCAAGTTTTCTGAATCGCCTGCGTTGTCTACTACCTTCATTCCGAAGATCTTATCATTTTCCTCAATGAAATCGTCCTTGTGAACCAATTGATTCTCCAAGAAAGTGGTATCACCGCTATCAACGATTTGTACCTTCCGCATCATTTGACGTACTACAACTTCGAAGTGCTTATCGTTGATCTTCACCCCTTGCAAACGGTATACTTCCTGTACCTCGTTCACCAAGTACTGCTGAACAGCCGAAGGCCCTTCAATGCGCAAAATATCCTCGGGCGTAATGGACCCGTCTGAAAGCGGCATACCGGCACGCACATAGTCATTCTCCTGCACCAATATCTGGTTGCTCAATTTGACGAGATATTTGGTGACTTCGCCCAGTTTGCTCTCCACGATAATTTCGCGATTACCGCGCTTTATCTTACCGAAGGAAACCACACCGTCGATTTCGCTCACTACTGCAGGATTCGAAGGATTGCGCGCCTCGAACAACTCGGTTACTCGAGGTAGACCTCCTGTAATATCGCCCGCTTTGGCCGATTTACGCGGAATCTTCACCAACACCTTTCCTATCTTTATCTTATCGCCATCGTCTACCATGATGTGGGCGCCTACAGGAAGGTTGTACGAGCGAATCACTTCATCCTTTTTCCCTAATATTTGAAGGGTCGGGATTTTCTTCTTATCGCGCGACTCTGTAATCACCTTTTCCTGGAATCCGGTCTGTTCGTCTATTTCCACCTGGTAGGTAACCCCTTGGGTAATGTTCTCGTATTTGATCTTACCTGCAAATTCTGAAATAATCACCCCATTATAAGGATCCCACTGGCATACCACATCTCCCGCTTTCAACTTGTCACCATCTTTTGCGAATAGTGTAGATCCGTAAGGGATATTGTTGGTGCTTAAGGTAATTCCCGTTTTCTCATCGATCAATTTAATTTCAGAGGTTCGGGAAATCACGATGTCTACAACTCTTCCTTCTGCATCCTCTCCTTTTACCGTTTTCAAGTCTTCAATCTCAGCCCGGCCGTTATATTTTACAACCAGTTTGTTTTCTTCAGAAATGTTTCCAGCGATACCCCCTACGTGGAACGTACGCAGCGTAAGCTGTGTACCTGGCTCACCAATAGATTGGGCAGCCACTACTCCTACTGCTTCCCCGCGCTGTACCATTTTATTGGTCGCTAGGTTACGGCCGTAACACTGGGCACAAATACCTTGCTTCGCCTCACAGGTAAGGGCAGAGCGTACCTCCACACTTTCTACTGGAGACTCGGCAATGACCTTTGCGATATCTTCGGTAATGTGCTCGCCTGCACCCACCAAAATATCTTTAGTTAATGGGTTGTATACATTGTTCAGCGCAGTTCTACCAATAATTCGATCTTCGAGCGACTCGACAATCTCTTCGTTTTTCTTCAAGGCAGACACCTCGATACCGCGCAGGGTACCGCAATCTTCGATATTGATGATCACATCTTGTGACACGTCTACCAACCTACGGGTCAAATACCCGGCATCGGCAGTTTTAAGTGCGGTATCGGCAAGACCTTTACGTGCACCGTGGGTAGAGATAAAGTATTCCAAAATGGAAAGACCTTCCTTAAAGTTAGAGAGAATAGGGTTCTCAATAATTTCCCCGCCACCGGAGTTTGATTTTTTAGGCTTGGCCATCAAACCACGCATACCGGTAAGCTGCCTAATCTGCTCTTTACTACCCCGTGCACCAGAATCGAGCATCATATATACCGAATTAAAGCCCTGCTGGTCCTCGCGAATACGCTTCATAGACAGCTCGGTCAACTCTGCATTGGTCGCCGTCCAGATATCAATTACCTGGTTGTAGCGCTCGTTATTGGTAATAAGACCCATATTATAGTTTCCTACAATAGCGTCTACCTGTTTGTTGGCATCCTCTATCATCGACTGCTTCTCGGCTGGGATAATGATATCACCTAAGCTAAAGGACAAACCGCCCTCGAAGGCAAATTTGTAACCGAGTGCCTTAATTTCATCTAGGAATGCAGCCGTTCTTGGCACGCTGGTCACCTTCAAAATACGACCGATGATATCGCGCAGCGACTTCTTGGTCAATACTTCATTGATAAAGCCAGCTTCTTCGGGCACTTCCTCGTTAAAGATAACACGGCCAACAGTGGTGGTGATAATTTGCTTCACCAACTCTCCGTTTTCGTTGAAATCTTTGGTTCGTATTTTAATTTCTGCATTAAGGTCCACGCGCTTTTCGTTATACGCAATGATTACCTCTTCGGCAGAATAGAACGTCAAGCCTTCGCCCAATACTTTATGATCGTCGGTAGACTTGCGCAACTTGGTCATATAGTAAAGACCCAGTACCATATCTTGTGAAGGTACCGCTACTGGCGATCCGTTGGCAGGGTTCAAAATATTGTGCGATGCCAACATCAACAATTGGGCTTCCAGGATAGCCTCTGGCCCAAGTGGTAGGTGTACCGCCATCTGGTCGCCATCGAAGTCGGCGTTGAAGGCCGTACATACCAATGGGTGCAGCTGGATGGCCTTCCCTTCAATAAGTTTTGGCTGGAAGGCTTGAATACCCAATCTGTGCAGCGTTGGGGCCCGGTTCAAGAGCACGGGGTGTCCTTTCAATACATTTTCAAGGATATCCCACACTACGGGCTCTTTCTTGTCGATAATCTTTTTGGCCGACTTCACCGTTTTTACGATTCCGCGCTCGATAAGCTTACGGATTACGAACGGCTTGTACAGCTCTGCGGCCATATCTTTCGGAAGACCACATTCGTACAATTTCAATTCTGGTCCCACCACAATTACCGAACGAGCAGAATAATCTACACGCTTACCAAGTAAGTTTTGACGGAAACGCCCTTGCTTTCCTTTTAAGGAATCGGAAAGTGATTTCAGCGGACGGTTGCTATCGGTTTTAACTGCGGAAGACTTACGGGTGTTATCGAACAAAGAATCTACAGACTCTTGAAGCATACGCTTCTCGTTTCGAAGGATTA
>CAZXDP010000002.1:0-131552 GCA_964639255.1 uncultured Flavobacteriaceae bacterium | reverse complement strand
CGAAATAAAAATACGATCACCAAAATGGTGATGAGGTTGGGAAGGTAGTTCCAAAACGAGAGCAGAATGTTCTTTACAGGATTGAAAAGATACCCAAACAGTGTATCTGCCAAATGTTGCGTACGCGGAAATATACCGAACAATATCGGTAGGGCAATGTAAATGGCTAATAGGATGGTGGCCCATTTCAAAACTTTGTTCACCATAAGCAAGGCGCGAACCTGTTGCTTGGCATCGAATACCGTATAATTTCTGAAGGTGAATCCTTGAAGGCGTTTTTGTTCCTGTGCCTCAATTTTTTGGGCTGTCCAGCGGTACAATCTGGAAACATATACCACCGCCAACACGATCACTCCCAATACCAGCAGGGCTAGACCAATTTCCTTGGCAATAGTGAGCAGCCCTGTCTCATCCTTATATTCTTCAACTGCCCTGGCAATAATATTCCGATAATTTTGGGCCAATACAACAGACGTAGTTTCGTTCCACAAAGCGTCGTTTTCCGAAAGGCTCACCAATACCGTTTCGCCGTAAACCACCTCGGCAGCATTTTCGGTTTCCTGAACTTTTAGTGAATCGGCCTCAAATCGGATACGTCCGGGCAACGCCTCGATGCGCCGGGTTACGGCCTGGGCGCGCTCCTTGGGCGAAAAGCTTCCCAATTTGGTATATAGGGTAAATAGGGTATCGTTGAAAAAGCCTAGCACAGGAAAGCCCTTCGTCGATGTTTTTAGAGCTTCAATTTGATCTCTTTTTGCCTGCAAGCGCGAGGTTTCAGCAGCATTTAAGGCATCGAGCTGCTGTTGCAAGGCCTCTTTTTTCGAACTTTCACCCGACTTCAACAGTAGCAACTGTTGCTGAAGTTCCGCCCGTTTTAAGGAATCTAGCAACTGTTGCCGCTCCATTTCCCAAAGCAGTTGTTGGTAGGAAAGTGCCCGTTGCGTCGTATCGACGATAGGCGCTAATGAGTCGGTTTGAGCCTTTAGCGAAATGTTGAGGCACAGCAGGGATACGAGACATGCAAGGAAGGCTTTTCTCATAATAGATACAGAATAGGGGGGCGAATATAGTTATAAAAGCAATACTGGACTGTTAAAAAAATGTGCAGGTCGCTGGCATTCAACACTAAGAGAGTGACGAGTGATCTTTGGGCAATGCACCAAAATCACGTTAGGGGCAGCTAAACGCTATCCCTTCCTTAAACTTCGGAATCCAACACATCGGTTACCACATAGTACCGGGGGTCGTCGATGTTGTCTTCAATAATGGAATCAAACTCCGGATTGCGTTTTATAAGCAACGCCTTGCAGTCTGGACTTAAATGTGTCAGCTTTATATTCTTCCCCAAATCTAGGTATTTATTGGCTAGGTTTCGAATAGCTTCGACGCCACTGTGATCGCTTACTTTCGATTCCATAAAATCCAGTTCCACCTGTTTGGGATCTTCCCTTGGATCGAACTTTGAATTAAAGGCCGTCACCGAACCGAAGAACAACGGCCCCCATATTTCATAAACCTTGGTGCCATCGTCTTTTAAACGTTTGCGGGCGCGAATGCGGGTGGCATTTTCCCACGCAAAAACCAAGGCACTCATTATAACTCCAACAATAACGGCAATGGCAAGATCTTGCCACACGGTAATGGCAGAGACCGAAATTAAAACAATAGCATCGCTAAGCGGGATCTTGTTCAGTATTCTGAAACTGCTCCAGGCAAAAGTTCCTATCACCACCATAAACATCACGCCTACTAAGGCTGCTATGGGAATTTGCTCAATAAGCGGTGCCGCAAACAGAATAAAACAAAGCAAGGCTATGGCAGCCACAGCCCCAGATAGGCGTCCGCGCCCCCCCGAATTCACATTGATAATGCTCTGGCCAATCATAGCACAACCGCCCATGCCCCCAAAGAGTCCGTTAAGTATATTGGCGCCCCCCTGCGCCACGCATTCCCGATTTCCAGAGCCGCGGGATTCAGTCATCTCGTCGATAAGGTTCAGGGTCATTAGGCTTTCGATAAGCCCTACCGCAGCCAGGATGAAGGCGGTAGAAAAAATTAGGTCCCAGTGGCCTTGCAGTGTACCGAACATAGCAAACAATTGGTCTTGAAACGAGGGAAGTCCGCCTTCGAGACCCGAACCACCGCCCTCTCGTATAAACGATCCTACGGTGCTTACGTCTACATTTCCGAAGATAACGATCGCCGCAACGACAATAATTGCAGTGAGAGCCGCCGGTATTTTTTTGGTAACCTTTGGAAGAAAGAACATAATTGCCATGGTTAGCAGTACGAGACCTAACATTACGGCAAGTTCGGTACCTTGAATCCAAGCTTGAGTGCCATCAACAGTTTTTTTGAAGAGTCCAAGTTGTGAAAGGAAAATCACTATGGCAAGGCCATTTACGAATCCCATCATAACAGGGTGCGGAATTAAGCGCACAAATTTTCCCAACCTGAAGACTCCGGCCAATATCTGTATGACTCCAACAAATAGCAATGTTATGAAGAGCCACTGTAGTCCTAGGTTTTCTATAGGCACGGCAAGGTTGCTACCCACCTCATTCCCTCTTTGAATAAGGTGCACCATCACCACGGCCATAGCCCCCGTGGCACCCGATATCATTCCGGGTCGGCCCCCAAATAAAGAGGTAACGATTCCCATCATAAACGCTCCGTACAGACCAACCAACGGGTCTACACCGGCAACAAAGGCGAAGGCCACGGCCTCGGGCACCAAGGCGAGTGCCACGGTAAGGCCAGATAGGATATCATTCTTAGGGTTTTGGGTGAAATTCTTAATGGTTTTCTGCCACATAGCGTTTTCCTTTAAAAAAGCGGCAAAGATAAGGCTTTCTTAAGGAAACGCGGCTTAGATAGCCGAGAAAGGATGGGTTTACAGAACTTATAAATCCCTTCTGCGAAGAATAGCATACGAACCATACACAAAAAGGGCAGTCCAGGCGATGACGATTATAGCGTCTGTCCATTGCACCGCATAACTTTTCGTAAAGCTCTCTCCCAATTGCGTGGCGGCAGATTGCACCGCGCCTAAACGGCTAAAAGGCTCCTTGATGAGGTTGCCCATTGCCGAAAGTGGGAAAAATTGTGATATGTTTTCGGCAATATCGGTATCCTTGAAGAGTCTCCATTTTAAAATCCCATAGGCAATACTCTCTACAATCCACCAAATTACCAAGAAGCCTATGGCAAAGGCGGAACGCTTTACTAAAATGCCCAAAAATAGACAGAAGGCAAAGAAACCAACCAATTTTATAAAATAGGCTAAGAGGTATTCCAAATCGCTGAAGATGATGCCAATTTCAGTATAATCTGAAAAGCTGAGACCCAAGATGAAGGATACAACGAACACAAAAAGGGTTGAAATAAGTGCAAAACCTATAACGGTGATAAACTTGCTGAGCACGAATTCCTTTTTACTGAGTCCGTCGATCAAATTCTGCTTTAAGGTTCTATAGCTATACTCATTGCTCATCATGGAAACAATGACAATAGCCAGGAAAATTTTTAAGATAGCCGCCACATAAGTATTGAAATGCCAAATGAAGGGAAAGTTGAAGATACCTTGGTCTGCCACACGAAAATTCACATTTCCGAAGGAAAACTCAATAGAGGCAATGAGCGCAATAAATGTTATGAGCACAAAATATACGATAGAGATGACCCGGGCCGAACGGCTTAGGCGCAACTTCTGGAATTCTATAGTGAAAAGTCGGAACATGGTGGTGGTTAGTTAAGGTTTTTGGTCAATTCGAGAAATTGTTCTTCCAAGCTTTCCTTGCGTTTTACCAAATGCGAAAGCGTTATTCCTTTTTCAAAGAGCAACGAATTTACTTGGCCGGCATCCAAAGGCTGTTTTAGGTATGCGATGAGCATATCGCCTTCCCTTTTTAGGGTGCCAAAGGCCGGATGACCTTCCAAGGCTTGCGAAAGCTCTTCCATATTGGCCGCTTGCATTGTTAAGAAACCGTGGCTTGCATTCATTCCGTCGACGCTGCCCGAGTAGAGGCTTTTCCCTTTGCGCAAGATGACCACGTGGCTGCAAACTTTTTCCACTTCGTCCAGCAAATGCGAAGCCAGCAAAATAGTAGTACCCTCCGCAGCGATTTTCTTAATAATCTCCCTAATTTGGTGGATGCCTTGTGGGTCTAGGCCATTCGTGGGCTCATCTAAAATTAGTATTTCCGGATCATTTAAAAGTGCCGAGGCGATTGCCAAGCGTTGCTTCATTCCTAGGGAAAAGGTGCTGAACTTGCTGTTTTTTCGTTCCAAAAGGCCTACCACCTCTAATTTTTCATCAATCTTTGCGGCCGAAACTTCCTTGATTTTACACACGAGCGCTAAATTTTGCGCTGCAGACATATATGGATAGAAGTTGGGGCGCTCAATGATAGCCCCTACTTTTTTTAGGGCATTGTGGGTAGAATCGCTCCCGTCAAACCAATGATAGTTGCCCGACGTTTTGTTCACCACATTTAGTACGATCCCCAAGGTCGTGGATTTACCACTGCCATTTGGACCTAAAATTCCATAGACATTGCCTTTTTCAATAGTGAATGATAGGTCGTCTACAGCAGTAATAGGGCCAAATTTCTTGGTGAGATGGTTAAGAGTAAGAATGGTTTCCACGGCAAGCGGTTTTTGGAAGGTTATTAGTGATATGACGAAAGAGGTCCAAATTTGTTACAACAACCCTTACCTTGATCTACATTGGTCATGGCGGTATCATCACCTGTGTCACCGCAATCCCGAATAGACCATATACTACAGTTTCGTGCGTTAGGACTTCTGCTCCTTATTGAAATACACCAAATAGTAATACATTTGCTTTTCCTCATCCCAGCCTTTCTCCACGAACTTTTCGGCACTTTCGGAATTGATGAAATCCATCTTTATCTGGATGTTTGTATCGAGATTGATAACATTCTTTATCTTCTTACGGGCCGCGCTCACCGCGGTGTTGGCTATAGGGAAGGTGGTGAGGTCCTCGATTTTGTACTTGGGCGCTTTTTCGGTTTTGTAGTGCTGAAACTCGGGTACGAGCGCAGGATTGTCGATAACCTCATTCATAAAATTTGTCTCCTCGAAGGTGTCGTTCTTCGCAAAGTGGTTAACCGCCCTGTTCATGAACAGAACTTCTTGTTGCTTGTCCTCGGCAGGGAGTACCACGTCCTTGGCAAAGTCCTGGCAGAATTTTAAATATTTTTTGGTAAAGAAATTTTCGTCTTCAAAAGCATCGACGCCAAGAAAATTTTCTAGCCAATATTTCGTGTCGTACCGATTGCTGTCTACCGATAGAATTTTATACCCTTCTTCCTTTTTTACATTGAAGATAAGGCAGCCCTTGTCCAATTTATTCAAATTGACCCCTTGTTGCAGAATGGCATCCAACTGGTGTTCTTTTTCTGAAAATTGAAGGAAATCTTGCTTGATTTCCGATTTGAAAATTCCGATGCCCTGTACCTTCTCATTGTCTATTTGAAGATTTTCCAAAAAAGCAACATACAGCTCACCGCTTTTTATGTGCGGGTGCATCGATTGGTCGAAAAGGTATTTTGCAATGGTTTTACTTTTTTCATGTATCGTTTCAGGCTGCTCGAATATTTCAGAAACCACTGTAAAGAGCTCGTGGAACTCCAAGTCTGCCTCGTGCTTGAACTGATAGTAATTTTCTTCTTTATCGCGAAACGGCTTGAAGAAATACTCCTTGAGCAATGGGGTGAGCTCATCATCCAATTTGTAGGGTTGTGCCGAGAGGAAGACGCCTTCGTTGCGGCTCTTGTTGCCTACACGGTGAATAGAAAGCGAGGCAATATGGGTACTGTACAAATTGATCATAGAAATAGGGCAGCTAAGGGTTTAGGGATACTGAAAATTTGAAAATCGGCAGGGGTTTAGTTCCAGTTCTCGTCAAAATCGAGATTTTTGTAATCGTCTGGATCAAGGTCAAATTCTTCGGAATAACTACTCTCCTCATCATCGTCTGCGATGAACTCGATCTCGGGCGATTCCATCGGTATTTGTCCGTGGGCGAACATCAAGTTGGGATAGCTCATGCCATCTTCCGGTTCGGCTATATCGGCTAGTTCCACCAAAAATGTCCACATCGCTAAAAAATCATAGATATAGATAAGTCTCGTTTGTTCTTCCCAAACCGTATCCTCCAACAAGGTATCACTCATGACACGTATTTGCCCGGGTTCATCGCCCATATCGAATAGGGCAATTTCCTCACCTTGTTCCCACGTTTCATTGCTTACATAGAAAGAGGCCATTTCGTCTCCATCGAGTCCAAACGATTGCAAAATAACATTGTGCAAATCTTCTAGGCTGCTGGACGCCTCAATTTCAATGTCGCGAAATACATCTTCGTCGGTGTTCAAGATAATTCTGAAACGGTAAATCATGGGCAAAAAAAATTTAGACGGCAAAGGTACAAAAATATGTGTGTACGCCTTGGCGGGTAGGGCACTTGTGGAAAATTATTTTGAGAACCGATGGAGTGCAAATGTCATAGCTGCCAAAAGGAAAAATGCCATTACTTGGTGCAGCACCCCTAACCATACAGGTACTTGCAGCAACAAGGTGAAAACACCAAGGGCAAATTGTACGATTACGAGGCCCAATAGCAGGTTGAGAGCGTGGCGCTGCGGGGGCGTCCAAGCCACGTGCTTTCCCCGCCACCAGATAAAGAGTACCATGCCCACTACGACATACGCAAGGTAGCGGTGCACAAATTGAACGCCGCTCTTGCCTTCCACAAAGTTGCGCCACAGTGGTTCTTGCTCTATGTATACCGTTTCGTGCATAAGCTTTCCGTCGCTCATGAGCGGCCAATGGTTGTGAATCCAGCCGGCATCGAGGCCTGCTACAAATGCGCCCCAAACTATTTGCACCATAAGTATGGCGAGCCCCCAACGAAGGGTGTTTCGGAATTTTCTTTTAATTTCCTTTTGCTTCGGAAAAATCAAATCGAGCGCTACCCAAAGGGTATAGGCAAACGTTAGGAAGGCGGTGGAGAGGTGCATGGCCAAGCGGTAATGACTCACATCAGGGCGGTCTACCAAGCCGCTCTTCACCATATACCAACCCAAAAAGCCCTGAAAAGCTCCTAACGCTAAAAGTATCAGGCATTTTTTAATGGTAGGACGGCTAAGCTGTTTCCGAAGTAGAAAATAGAAAAACGGAATTAGAAACACAAGGCCAATAAAACGGCCAATAACCCGGTGAAGCCATTCCCAAAAATAGATATCCTTAAATTCCTCTAGGGTAAAATTGTAGTTCAGCTTCTGGTATTCAGGATATTGTTTGTACAAATCGAAGGCTTCGTTCCATTCGGCTTCATTAAGCGGTGGAATGGTACCCGATATCAATTTGTAATTCGAAATGGAAAGTCCCGAATGGGTAAGACGGGTAATGCCCCCTACTACTACCATAATAAAAATAAGCATACATCCCGTGAGCAGCCAGTAGATTACTTTCTTGTTGTCTTTCATAAGCGGGTTGATAATTAAGTGGGTTGCAATCCCAACTGTGCTCCCTTTTTGAGCATATAGTTCCGTGCCGGACCGTACTCATTGGGGATTTCACCTTCTAAGATTGCTTCTTTAATAGCGTCCTTAATAATTCCAATTTCGCGGGATGGAGGTAGGTTGAAGGTTTCCATTATTTCCTCGCCACTAATGGGCGGCTGAAAGTTGCGTATGTGGTCGCGTTCTTCCACTTCCACAATTTTATCGCGCACTTTCTGGAAATTCTGGTGGTATTTTTTAAATTTCTTAGGATTCTTAGTGGTAATGTCTGCTTCGCAGAGAGTCATTAAATCATCAACGTGGGCCCCGGCATCGAAGATGAGCCTGCGTACCGCGCTATCGGTCACATCGCTGGCCAAGGCAATCGGCCTGGAGCTCATAAGCACCATTTTCTGTACAAACTTCATTTTGTCATTTAAGGGCATCTTCAACCTCTTAAAGAGTTTATAAACCATTTTAGAGCCAACAAATTCGTGACCGTGAAAGGTCCATCCTATTTTCTTATCGAATCGTTTGGTAGGAGCCTTTCCTATATCGTGCAGCAGGGCGGCCCACCGCAGCCACAAGTCGTCTGTTACTTCTGAAATATTATCGACCACCTCGAGGGTGTGCCAAAAATTATCCTTGTGCCTTTGTCCTTCCTTTTCATCAATACCTTGAAGGGCTACCAGTTCGGGAAATATAAAGGGGAGCAACCCGGTTTTGTGCAGCAGGGCGAAGCCCTTTGAAGGCTTCTGGGAGAGCAAAATCTTGTTGATTTCATCTACAATACGTTCTTTTGAAACAATCTTAATGCGCGAGGCATTTTTGGAGATGGCTTCTAAGGATTCTTTTTCGATAAAAAAATCGAGTTGGGCGGCAAACCGAATGGCACGTAGCATTCGAAGGGGATCATCGCTGTACGTTACATCGGGGTCTAATGGGGTGCGAATTATTTTCTGCTCCAAATCCCGCTTTCCATCAAAAGGATCGAGCAACTGGCCAAAGGTATCTTCCTTCAAGCTTAACGCCAAGGCGTTGATGGTAAAATCGCGGCGGTTTTGATCGTCCTCGAGCGTGCCGTCTTCCACAGCGGGGTTACGGCTATCTTCTGTGTAGGATTCTTTGCGGGCGCCCACGAATTCCAATTCCAGCAAGCCGCTTTTCAGCATAGCGGTACCATATCGCTTAAACACCGTAACTTTGGGTTTTCCCGGTAGCAGCTCACTCACTTGCCGGGCGAGTTCAATGCCACTGCCCACCGCTACAATATCAATATCTTTCGCTGTTTGGCGGTCTAATAGATAATCGCGCACATAACCGCCTATTACGTAGCTTTCTGCACCAACCATTGAAGCGGCCTTGCCGATAATGTTGAAAATGGAATGGTTTAAAGCAGATGTGTACGTAGGCGACATGGGTCGATTTATTCTCGTATTATAGCCACTGTACCGTCGTTTTTAAGCTTGATGATGGCTGAAGGTTTGGCGGTACTTTTATGGTTCTGCAAATTTACGACATAGTCCACGCCTTCCAAAATCTGTGGTGCTATTTCTTTGAAGTGGGACGGCGTAGGGGCGCCACTAATATTGGCCGAAGTAGATACAATGGGTTTTTTGAATTTTTGAATCAATTTCTTGCAGAACTCGCTTTTCGCCACACGTATCCCTAGGGAATTATCATCGGCCACCAAATTTTGTGCTACCCTAATCGGGTCATCATAGATAATGGTGGTAGGCTTGCTCGCGTATTTTAAAATATCGTAGGCCACCTCCGGGACATTTTCAACGTATTGGTTCAGCATTTTAAAATCGCTCACCAAACATATTAGAGCCTTGCTTTCGGCACGCTGCTTTAGCGCATATATTGCATCGATGGCGTTTGCGTTGGTGGCGTCACATCCAATGCCCCACACGGTATCGGTAGGGTAGAGCAGGAGTCCGCCCCTCTTCAGTACGGCCAATGCGTAATCGATTTCTTTTTCCATATTAGTACAACTTTTTCTGAACCTTGCAAAGGTCTAAAAAAAAACGGTACGCGACCGTTTCTTTGGGAATCAGACTAAAAACCGTATGGATGGAAATATATATCTTTGGTGTTGAACATTTATGTAATTCGTACTATTTCCGAAGGTTTGAAAACTACGCTACTTATATCTACCTACAATTGGCCCGAGGCACTCGAATTGGTGCTGTTGAGCGCAGAAGGCCAGTCTAGCGTGCCCGATGAAATCTTGATTGCCGACGATGGGTCCACCCACGAAACTACCACCCTAATTGAACGATTTAAAGCGGTCTGCGCCATTCCCATAGTGCACGTATGGCACGAAGATAACGGTTTTCGGCGGTCTGCCATCTTGAACAAAACCATTGCTCAGGCTACGGGCGACTATATCATACAAACCGATGGTGACTGTATCCTGCACCGCGATTTTGTGAAGGACCATGTTACAAACGCCAAACGCGGCCAATATCTCTACGGAAGCCGGGTAAACATTACACAAAACTACCTACCGACTCTTTTTTCGGAAAAAAGAATTCATTTTCATCCGTTTTCAAAGGGAATTAAAAAGCGTACCAGGGCGTTGCGAATTCCTTTTTTTAGTCGATTTTACGGCGCGGGAAACGAGCTTTCCAAAAAGCTGCGCGGGTGCAACCTTTCTTTCTGGAAAGATGATTTTATCGCGGTAAACGGGTATAATGAGGGAATGACCGGCTGGGGCAGGGAAGATTCTGAATTGATGGTGCGCATGATGAACCGTGGGGTACTGGGCAGAAGATTGCGATATCGTGGTATCGTATTCCATATTTGGCACAAGACAAGCTCTATGCATAATGTTGGTAAAAACGATGCCATACAACAACAGGCAATGCGTGATCGGCTCACTTGGTGTGAAGATGGAATTTCGAAATACCTCTAGGAGCTTGTCCTGTCCAAGAAAGCGATGATTTCTCGGGCCGCCCGTTGGGAAGGAGTGGAGCCATTCTCCATATAAAAATTTTCTCGGGTAATGCGTTCTTGAACAGCTCGGTAGTTTTGGAATCGATCGAACGCCTTTGGTAGCATTGCGATTAATTCCCGCAGATTTTCTGCCACTTCGCCGCACTGCCAAAAGCGGTAATTTGGGTTTTCTTTCCACGAGATGCCTTCAGTATTGAAAAACAGGCAGGGTCTTGGCTCAATGATAAACTCGTATACTTGGCTAGACACATCGCCCAGATAGATGTTGGCCGCTTTCACGTAGGTCATATCGACACTCGCTTCGCTCCCTATATCAATATGCATATGGGGAGCTTCGAAATAGTGGGACGGAATCGACTCAATACGCTCTCCTCCCTTAATTTTGAAAAGGTTAATGTGCGGCGCGAAGATAAGATTGAAGGTATCTTTATGGTAGAAATACTCTAAAATTTCAAGACCGTGACCATGCCAAGATGAATACGGCACACTGAAATGTGGATTGTAAAGTACTGTGGGTCGCCCGTTCTCAAAAATTGTTTTTTTCTCTTTATTCACAGCATCCAACTTTGGATACCCAATTATTTTGGGACACGGACCCAATAGCGAAAGATTACTTAATTGCTGATAATGGTACGCTCCAACCAGCAATTGGAAATCAAAATCCTTTTGGTCTGGTTTGTAGCTGTAGCCGCGACCGGGTGTACCGTGCGGAAACTTGATTAATTTGGGAAAGGGTTGCTGTCCTCTGGCCTCTAAAATATACCGATGGTAAAAATCAGTAAAGACTAGAGCGTCAAAATGATGCAAAAGGTATCGCTTATTTTTTTTTATCCAAAAGCCTTTGCGGGGCAGTTCCCTCTTCTTCAACAAATCGGTAAACGCGCGGAAGGCTTGAGTTGTTAGCATTTCTAATTGTACCTTTTCGCCTCCTGGAACTTCCAAGGCACGTTTCAGCAAGGTATGCTTACCAGGATAGGTAAGTATGCTCACCTCTTGTGTTTGTGCCAACGCGATTGCTACAGTAACGAAGTGGTAAATCTGGTGTATTTCCTCGAGGTGCAAAAACGCTATTTTGTACGGCCTACTTTCCATAGTAATTTTTTAAGGAATTTTTCGGTAACGAAGCCAAAGGTTCAAATAACGTTTAAATACCGAGAAGCTATGTACATAGGCCAAGATAAAACCTTCCTTGCCGTCAAGAAAACCAAGGCGCAGCACAAACTGATTGAAAAACCGATAAAATGGTCTAAAAAAGAAATGGTAGGCATTTGGGCGTTTCTTCTTTCGATAGAGCATCTTAGATTGCAATTCACTGTAGCGATGTAGCTTACCGGTATAGTGATCGAACGATTTGTAGGTATGGTGCGGGACGCTTTGCTTCAGTTTGGAGGTAGGGCCTTCGGTTTCCAAAATCTCATGGACCAAGTTGTCGTTGTAGCGGCAATATTTTTTATGGAACAGACGCACCACCCAATCGCTCTGGAAGCCACTAAACCGAATTCGCTTGCCCATGAAAATAAAATCGCGTTTTACGAAATAGGCAATAGCCTTTGGATTTTGTACGGTCATCACGATTTCTTCTGCCAACTTTTGGGTAATCTCTTCGTCTGGATCGAAAAAAACAACCCAATCGTGATTGGCTTTCGAGATAGCGAAATTTTTCTGTGCCGAAAAATTGTCGAAGGCCCGTTCTAATACGGTCACTTTTTGATGCTTCTTCGCTAGCGAAACGGTAGCATCGGTACTGTAAGAATCTACAATAATAATCTCATCTACAAACCACAGGCTCTCGATAAATTTTTCTATTACCGAGGCTTCGTTCAAGGTAATGGCAAGAGCCGTTATTTTTGGGACGGTATTCACATTTGTGTGTGCTAGGCTTTCCTGTTCCATCATGTTCTCCGCTATCTTAGGCCTCTGTATAAAAGTCGCAATTTTACATATCGTTGAAAGACCCCATAGGCATTAACTGTGGCGACGGCCAGACCGGGAATACCATCTCGAAAACCACCTCTCAAAATGTAGGAGCTGAAGAAGCGGAAAATTGGCTTTATCGTTAAATGGAACCAAGTTACCTTTTTTCTTCGCTCGAATAGCTGTTCGGCCTGAAACCAAGCATAACGTTCCTTTTTCTTAATATACGGGTGCAATCCCTTATAGGTATAGTGCAGCATGGGGTTTTTGAGGGTGCCCGTGGTACCGGTGCAATGTAGCCTTTCGTGTACTTTCCCCGTAAAATGGGCTCCTTGACGTCGTACCAAACGCAATACGGTATCGCTGTGGTGATACAGGAACCGGTTCATATAGAAATGCGGGAAGGTAATCGCGTAGCCATGGTGCTGCGGCTCGTCTATAACGCTCAATAGTTCTTCTTGAAGGGAGTGGGTAATACGCTCATCGGCATCCAGAAAGAGCACCCAATCCGAGGAAGCATAGCTAAGGGCGAAATTCTTCTGGTTTGAAAACGTGTCGAATTTTCGTTGCAGCACGCGCGCGCCGTGTCGCTCGGCGATAGCAGCAGTATCATCTGTACTGAAGGAGTCTATCACGATGATCTCCTTGGCAAACGCAGCCGAATGCAAGGCATCGGGCAAATATGCTGCCTCGTTGTAGGTAGGAATAATGACCGTAAGGCTTCCCATAGGTGCAAACTTAGGAAATAACTTTATCTTTGCGCCTATGCAAGCGCGAGATACTTCCATCATTGTAAGCACCTATAATTCGCCCATCTGGCTGGAGAAAGTGCTTTATGGCTATAATAACCAAACCTATCGCATGTTTGAGGTCGTTGTAGCCGATGATGGTTCTGACCATCGTACGCGCGAGTTGCTCGAACGGGTAAAAGGAGAAATGTTCTATCCCATTCAGCACGTTTGGCACGAAGACCGTGGCTTTCAGAAATCGGAGATATTGAACAAGGCCATACAGGCGTGCAGCACGCCCTATGTTATTATGAGCGACGGCGACTGCATTCCGCGGAAAGATTTTGTGGAGCAACACGTGAAATACAGGGAGGAAGGGTTCTTCCTTTCTGGCGGATATTTCATGCTTCCCATGGAGATTTCTGAAAAAATAACGAAGGAGGATATCTATACCGAACGTGCCTTCGACCTGCGGTGGCTCAGGGACCAAGGGCTTAAGACCTCATTCAAGAACAACAAATTAACATCGCGAAAGGCCAAGGCGGCATTTTTAAATTCCATTACAACGACCAATCCCAGCTGGAACGGCCACAATGCTTCTGGCTGGAAAGAAGATATCGTAGCCGTAAACGGTTTCGACGAGCGTATGCAGTATGGTGGGCAAGATCGCGAATTGGGAGAACGGCTCTCCAATTACGGATTAAAAAGTAAGCAAATTCGGTATAAGGCCGTGGTGATTCATCTCGACCATCCGCGCGGCTATAAAAATCAGGAGTCTATTGATAAAAATCTGAAAATTCGAGAAATTACGCGTACTGAGGCGCGTATGTGGACACCCTTCGGCATTGAAAAAAAGGAGAAAGTAGGTTAGGGGCGTTTTGGCAGATGTGCATCCAGAAACGGCTCCATTTTTGAGCGAATGAGAATTGGGGTGAGCTGCCGGTAAAGCATTTCTGGGTCGGCCTCAATTTTACGTGTTTCCGCTTGATTGAATGAGGCATATAGCTCGGGTTTTTCCTCCAGAAGATGAATGCTTTCGTGTTCTTTGCCATCTTCAAAACTGCACCACGCTTCTTTATTTATATAGGGAGAATAAATTGTAAAGGTAGGTTTGTTCAATGCCTTCGTTATGTGGACACTCCCCCCCTCATTGGCCACTAAGAGATCGCACTGGTTCATTAAGGTAATAAATCCTCTTATGGAATCTTCGTAAATATCCAAATGAATTCGATCTTGATGTGTGCAGAGAGAAAAGATCGCCTCTGCTTCTTCCTTCTGGTGGGGAGCGTAATTGAACAGCACGGAAACATCATACGTATGGGTTATAAAATTGACCAGTTCTGCCACGTATTCGCGGGGCAGTGATTTTTTCGGCACACTGCCCAGCACGCCAATCATCACAATGGGTTTTTTTAAATGCTGAACCTTATTGTAGGCTATTTCTTTTTGTGAAAGGTATATTTTGGGCCTATAGGTGGGTTTGCCCAATGGGAAAACCGAAGTGATCATGTTTATTTTATCTTCAATGGCCTTGCCGCACTCGTGCGAGCGCTTTTCCAGAAAATCGATAGGGTGTGTGTAAAAGGGCAGTTTCAATTTTTTATGGGCTCGCTTCAAGCCAACTCTAAATTCAGCCCCCGAAAATAGGCACATCATCCGGCTTTGAAATTTGGCATAAGGGTCGAAAATAATATCGTACCCTTCGCGGCGCACGGCCCCTAGCATTTTGGCGAAATACAAAAAGTTCTTGAGCTTTTTTTCCTGCACCGAGATGACCTTATCGATATGTGGGTGGTTTTCGAGCACCCCTGCCGTATAATCGTAAACGAAGTAGGTAATTTCACTGGCAGGGAACACTTTCTTCATGTTGCTGGCAATCACCGAACTGATGAGCACATCGCCAATTCTTTTATGCTGTATTACGAGTATTTTTGTTATATCCATTACCTTCGCAAAGTATCTTTTTTTTTGAAGTTATTAAAATTTATAATGAAGCGTAGTTTCGTCATACATACCCATTACCGTTCGCTAACAACAGAATTGGAATCCTTACTGCAATCGTTTCAAGAGCGGGGGGAATATGTCACCAAGGGCGAGCGCAATGTCATTAAAAAGATAGCTATTGGCAATGAGCATTTTAATATTAAAAAGTTCAAAACGCCTAACTTACTACAAGGGTTCGTATATCGATTTCTTCGGAAGAGCAAGGCGAAGCGTTCTTTTGAGTATGCACAGCGACTCATAGACTGCGGAATGCATACTCCTTTTCCTGTGGGGTATCAAGAAAACTATTCAGTTGTACTGGCCGAGAGCTTTTATATTAGCAAGCATTTGGAATACGATCTCGATTTTAGGGTGCTCAACCATTCGCCCAATTATCCCAACAGGGAGGAGATTTTAAGGCAGTTTACCGGCTTTACCTTTCAACTTCACGAGAACGGCATTGAATTTTTAGACCATAGCCCTGGAAATACCTTGATCGTAGATAATGGCGACGGCACCTATAGGTTTTATCTCATAGACTTGAACCGCATGCGGTTTGGCAATTTAGATTTCGATCAACGCCTTAGAAATTTCAGGCGTTTGTGGCTTTCCAAAACGATGATTAAGATTATCGCGAAGGAATATGCGAAGCTTTACGGAAAAAGTGAGGAGGAAACGCGCCGACGCCTATCGAAGCACAGCCGAGATTTTCAGCGAAAAAAAGTGGCCAAGAAACTTCGGAAAAAAAAATGGGGACTATAAAAAAGGAGGCCCAAGGCCTCCTTTTTTTTGTGAAGTGTGGATCTTAATCCTGTCCGTATTTTTCGGCATACCGTTTCCAAAGTTCGGTTTGGTGAGTCTCCAACGAGATGTCACGCCCATCGATAAAAGCGCGCACCAATTGGTTGGTACGCATATCTAGAGCGTCCCCTTCGCTGATAAACAAAGTGGCGCTTTTTCCCTGCTCCAGGGTGCCGTAGGCAGTATCGATTCCCAATATTTTGGCGCTATTGCCTGTAATCAATGCCAATGCCTTCTCCTTATTCATCCCTTGGCTTACCAAATGCCCGGCATAGAAGGGAAGATTCCTGGTTTGGAAATTTGACATTTCCTCATTTTGAATGGCCACGAGCAATCCGCCATCTGCGAGCATTTTTGGCAATCGGTAGGGAAGGTCGTAATCATCGTCTTCTGTATTTGGTAGTGCGTGGGGCTGGCCTACCAAGACGGGAATTTCGTTCTCTTTCAAGAAGGGAATAATTTTATAGGCTTCGTAACCACCTACAAGCACCACGTGCTTTACACCGCTTTCCTTTGCAACCGTTACGGCATCGATGATTTCTTTCTCTCCATTGGCATAGATATAAAGTCTTTTGGAACCATCAAATAGGCCCTGCATTGCCTTGAAACCTTCGTTCATAGGGGTATTGGTACCATTTCCATAAGCTACGGCATTTATAATATACGATTGAATCTCGTCGAGTTGCTCACGGTAGTCTTTGTTGGGTTGCCAGCCACGTTCCTCGCCCATCCACCAACGGCCACGGCGAAAACTACTTGGCCAGTTGAGGTGAATACCATCGTCTATCTTTATGGCAGCATCTTCCCAATTCCAAGCATCAAATTGCACTATAGAGGAAGTGCCGCTTATGCGTCCGCCCTGAGGGGCGATTTGACCTAACAATACGCCGTTGGGTCGCATACTTTCCACTACCTTGCTTTCTGCGTTGTAGGCAATTAAACTGCGAACATTAGGAATCATCTCGCCCAATTCGTCCTGGTCATCACTGGCACGTACCGCATTGACTTCAACCAGCCCCAATGATTTTGTGGGGGCGATGATACCGGGATATACGTGTTTCCCGGTGGCCGCAATGACCGTTCCCTTCACGGGGACTTCGGGGCCCCCTATGGCGGTAATTTTTCCGTCCTCAAATACAATGGTGCTGTTTTCCAAAACGGTACCATTGCCAATATGGGCCGTCGCCCCTTGGATGGTAAGGGGAGCTTGTTGGGCCGGGGCAGGCGTTTGCTGGGCCGTTATCAAATTGCTGCCTAAGGCAAAAAAGCAAATAGCTATATAGTTAAATGTTCTCATGGATGGCTTAATTAATGGTTTCACAGTGAAAGTATTGTTTGTCTTTGCCTTTCGGTTCCCGGGTTTTGGCACCTCCGTTTTTTTCCGCTAGCATCATTTTCTCAAGGTTGTTTCGCTCTTTCTGAACTTTTTCGCGCAACATCTTGTCTTTTTCGATATCGAAATATACGGTGCCCTCGATGATCGTTTTTTCAGCTATGGCATAGGCGGAAAGAGGATGGTCTGTCCACAATACCAAATCGGCATCTTTCCCTTCTTTAATACTTCCTACGCGGTCGTCCAGATGAAGCAATTTAGCCGGATTCAACGTAACCATTTTCCAGGCTTCCTCTTCGCTCATTCCGCCATATTTTACGGTTTTGGCGGCCTCTTGGTTAAGACGTCTGGACATTTCGGCATCATCGCTGTTAATGGCGGTTACCACACCTTCCCTGGCCATGATGGCCGCATTGTAGGGTATGGCATCGTTCACTTCATATTTGTACGCCCACCAATCGCTAAAGGTAGAACCGCCCACTCCGTGCTCCTTCATCTTGTCGGCTACCTTATATCCTTCTAAGATGTGGGTAAACGTATTTACATTGAAGTTAAATTTTTCAGCAACCTTCATTAGCATGTTGATCTCGCTCTGTACATAGGAGTGGCAGCTAATAAAACGTTCGCCGTTCAAGATTTCGGCAAGTACCTCCAATTCTTGATCATATCTATAAGGTTCGCCGCTTTTTTTCTTGGTATCGTACTCCTTGGCGCGGTTAAAATAGTTTACGAATACCTGTTCAACGCCCATTCTTGTTTGTGGGAAACGGCTGTAGCTCTCCCAGTTGGATTGTTTCACATTTTCGCCCAACGCAAATTTTATGAATTTGGGCGAATTATCATAAATAAGATTATCTGCGCTCTCTCCCCATTTCAACTTGATAATGGCCGATTGGCCACCAATGGGGTTTGCCGAGCCGTGCAGGATTTGGATGGAGGTCACCCCGCCTGCCAAATTTCGGTAAATGTTTACATCTTCTGGATCTACCACGTCTTCTATGGTGACTTCTGCCGATGAGTTATGACCTGCCTCGTTAATGGAGAGCGCTGCAATGTGCGAGTGCTCATCAATAATGCCAGCCGTAAGGTGCTTGCCTGAAGCATCAATTTCCTTGGCACCGCGGGCCCTGAGGTTTTTCCCTATCTCCACAATTTTACCATCTTTCACCAGAACGTCTGTGTTGGTGAGGACTCCCGCAGCTTCGCCCGTCCACACCGTAGCATTTTTGAAGAGCATATCCTGTTGTTTCGGTTTGGTATCATACCCGAATCCGATATTGGGATAGGTTACTGGTACTATTTCCGGTTTTGTATCGGCATCTTTCTTATCCTTATCGTCTTCATCGGCATCACCGGTGCGGGTAGCAGTGTACTGAGTTTCGGCCCCGTCTGGTAAAAGGAGCCTACCGCTGAAATTGCTACCATCTCGCGGTACAATTCCCGTTGTTCGAAATACCTCGTTGGTTTCTTCATCTGTAAACGACATCGATACCCAGTTGTCGCTATATTCCAACTTGGCCGGTAAATCGACATCGCCAAGGCTTACCTTGGCCTTAGGCTTGGAGACATCGCCGGTAATTTTTACCGAATAGGTTTTTCCTCCGCCAGATAAGGTGTAGTTGCCACGAATGTCTTTTTGGTCCTTGGTATTAATAACATATTTATTGCCTTGCACCCAATTTTCGTATAAAGTTGTATTCTCTTCAAAAATATCTCCAGAAGTAATTAGGAAATTGGCCTGCTTCCCAGCCTCTAACGTACCCAATTGATCGCTTACGCCCAACAGTTGTGCGGGAGTAGTGGTGAGGGCTTCTAGTGCTTTTGTTTTTTCGAAACCATACAGGAAGGCCCTGTTCAGTTTATCCTTGAATTCGGAAGGTTTTTTAAGCTCAAAGGTTGTTAGGGCGAAGGTGATATCGTTGTCCGATAGGGTTTTAGGATTCAAAGGCGCTTGATTCCAAGCCCGCATTTGCTCTAGCGTTACATATTTGGCCGCATAGGGATTGCTCACATCGTATGCCTCTGGAAAATTGATAGGAATAATATAGCTGGCGTTGGTGGCCTTAATCTCTTCGATGAGCTCGTACTCTTGTCCTCCGCCTACGATTACGTATTGGATATTGAACTGATCGCCAATTTTGTCGGCGCGCAGGTTGTTGTCCTTGCTGCCTGCTTCAAAAATTGATATCAACTTTTTGTTGTTGATAAGGGCTTCTAAGCTACGGTCTTTTGTGGTTACATTTCCCTTGGCATACCAATCTGCATCCCAGTACATCTGCCGAAGCAGTGCCATGGCCCCCATAAGTGAGGTTGGGTAGGACTGTCTACTAGTTACGTTTTTCTCGAAAGAGAAGAACTGGGCAGATTCATCTTCAAGTATGCGAGCCGCGTCGCCGTCGTCATCGTTGAGCGCCACCAATACTCCGGTGCCCCTGGCAATCCCATCCATTGTATGGATGTTCAAAGCGCCGAAACCTGCCTCCCGGAATTCATTGGCATCTTTTTTATCATATTTAAAACCTTCCATAGCGTTACGCTCTGGCATAATATGGTCGTTCCAATAGAAACCCTCGCGGGTAGCTTCATATTGTGGGGATCGTCCGTCGCCTTCGGCGCGTTTTGGTTTTTCTACACCAAAATTAGTGTACGGATCGATGAACGATGGATATATATGCTTTCCCTGCAAATCGATTACCACGGAATTTTCCGGAATGGATACCGATTTCCCTGAAGAAACTACCTTGCCATTTTGTATCAACAAGGTGCCCTTGGTTATCTTTTTGGTGGGCGTTACATACAGTGTTGCATTGGTAAATGCCGTGTAGTTGGTGTTTTTTTCCTTTACGCCGTCATTCTTCGGAAAATAATCCTGTGCAATTAGCGGCATGGCGATTAGCCCTGCTAGGAGGGCCACGGTAAATTTTTTCATTCGAGTGGTAACATTAAAATTAAGGAGCTGTATTCATTAGAAGCTCTAAATATAGGCAGTACGGGTTTAAATTGACGTTCCCTTAACGATGCTTTAACATATTGTTAAGAAAATGGACTAGAAAGGTTTGTCCTCGAAATAATTCACTACCAGTGCTACCATATAGCTATAGCTCATAATGCCCTTAGCTTGGTTGTTGGCCTTGAGGAAATAGTTGTAAAAATGCTTGGAAATTACTTCAAAGGGATTTTCGTAGCTCGACCAAAATTCACGCATTTCTCGATAACTCTCCAAGATGCCAAAATTAATTGTGGGCAGCAGCGCCTCATACGTGGCCATATCGCGACGCGCTATTTCGTTAATACAGTATCGAAGGGCGAAAATATAGCCTGCATACTGTATATAAGGATTTTTATTGTTAATAGTGGCGAGCGTAGCAATGAAATTAGCTTCGTTTTCGGCGGCGTATCCAACTTGGTGCGCCATTTCGTGGCAACTAACCACGGGAAACTTGTATGTCTTTATCAAATTATTTACCTGGGCCTCACCCGAAAACGGATTGTAATAGCCACTATACCCCATATAGGTAAGTCCAAGGCTCCAACCGCTTTTTTTGATGCTGGGTGGGGTGTAGGCCAGTTTCGGATATGTATTAGCTAGGTTTTGGTATCCCTCATCTGCCATTTCAAAAATCTCGACCTGGGAGTAGGGTAGGTCTATCTTGGTGCTATCGGGATAGCCCAATTCCCGGTGCAGCGCGTTCGATTTTTCAATAAGGCGCTGTGTAGTTGAAACTAATTCTTCAGTAGTGTATTTGTAATCGATTCCAATCGATTCGTGCAAAGGCTGCCGGTAGTAATTGAGTCCCCAAAGCATATGGAACATAAAATATACGATGCTTATGGTAGCGGTAATATCCAACACGAATGACAATGGTTCGTAGCGTAACCGCCTTACGTTTTTATAGAGCCAGCGAAGGGCGAGTAGGCTAATTAGTATATAAAACAAATCGCCCACAGAAAATGGAATCCAACCGAACAAGTACCGCGCCGACTTCGATAAATACGGGTAAAACCCTACGCTGTAGTAAGTCTCCACCAACTGGGGCATACGTCTTAGCAGATAGAGCACACCAATTTGTACCAGCAAAAATAGTGTTAACAGTATCTGGGTACGTTTTCGCATGCCTCAAACATACAAAGTAATTTGATGGTGGCATAATTTTTATACCGTTGCCAAAACTGTAATTTTGTAGACATAGAAAATAGAAAATTATGAACAAAGCTATACGGAATATAGAACCTCAAACGGTTTGGAACCATTTTGCCGATTTAAACGCCGTTCCCAGACCTTCGAAAAAGGAGGGGCGAGTAATTGCGTTTATGAAAGAATTTGGAGAAAAACGGGGCCTGGAAACCATCGTGGACGAAGTGGGCAATGTACTCATAAAGAAACCTGCCACCAGGGGAATGGAAGATAGAAAAACCGTGGTCTTGCAATCGCACTTAGATATGGTGCACCAAAAAAACAACGATACCCAATTCGATTTTGAGACCCAGGGCATCGATATGTACGTCGATGGCGACTGGGTGCGTGCCAACGGTACGACCTTAGGTGCCGATAACGGGTTGGGTGTGGCCACGATTATGGCCATTCTCGATAGTAGCGACATACCGCACCCCAAAATCGAAGCGCTATTTACCATTGATGAAGAAACAGGGATGACCGGGGCCATGGGGCTTCAGGGAGATTTGCTATCCGGTGAAATTCTCTTAAATCTCGATACGGAAGAAGACGACGAGATAGGCGTAGGGTGCGCCGGGGGAATCGACATTACAGCTACGCGTAAGTACAGTACAATGCCCACGCCTGAACCTTCAGAATCTATTGAGATAACAATTAAAGGACTGTTGGGCGGTCATAGTGGTATGGACATCCACAAGGGGTTGGGGAATGCCAATAAATTGATGAACCGCTTGCTGTTTGCGGTAAACGAATTTGTTCACCTCACGTCACTGCAAGGAGGAAGCCTACGCAACGCCATACCGCGCGAAAGTGAGGCTAAGGTGGCTGTGCCTTCTAGTAAGAAAACCGACTTTTACACCATTTTCGAACAGGAGAAAAATGCCATCTTGGAAGAATTTGCCAGTATAGAGCCCAATATAAGCATCACTGTGAAAGGACTTTCTGAACATTGGCCAATGGTGATGGATAAGGAAGATCAAACCACATTGCTTATGGCATTGTATGGAGCTCCAAATGGGGTGTACCGTATGAGTCCGGCCATAGAAGATTTGGTGGAAACTTCCAACAACATTGCCAATGTAACGGTGGCCAACGGCAACATTGAAGTATTGTGCCTTACTAGGTCTTCGGTAGCTTCTTCTAAAAGGGATCTCTCCAAAACCTTGCAATCTGTTTTCGAACTGGCCGGTTTTACGGTAACGTTTTCTGGAGAATATCCCGGCTGGGCCCCCAATATGGAGAGTCCTATTCTAAAGGTGCTCGACTCAATCTATACCGAAATGAACAATGAAAAAGCGCACGTGGCGGCATGCCACGCCGGATTGGAATGTGGTATTCTTGGGCAATATTATCCCGAGATGGATATGATTTCTTTTGGCCCAACCATAAAAGGGGCCCATTCGCCCGTTGAGCGCGCTAGTATTTCCTCTACCCAAAAGTTCTGGAAATTCTTGAAAGCGATTTTGGAGAACATTCCGAAGAAAAATGATTAGGAAAATCTTCGGAAATAAAAAAACTCGCCAATTGGCGAGTTTTTTTTAGTAGCTAAAAGGGTTATTCAACCACATCGACCAGTTCCAGTTCGAAAACCAAATCGGATCCCGGTGGGATAAGCGGTGGATAGCCACGCTCACCATACCCCAAATGGGAGGGTATAAATACCGTAATCTTATCACCTACGCGCATAGTTAATAAAGCTTCCCTAAATCCTGGAATGAGCCTCGCATCTTGGCTATAGGCAGACTGTACGGGTATGTATTGCTCGGCCAATTTTCTTGCCTCGTTAACCATTTCGTATGTTTCGGCCTTTTCTAGTATATTGGTGTCGAAGAGTTTTCCGTTGGCGAAATAGCCGGCATAGTTCATTAATATCTGGCTGCCTTCCTCTGGCTTAACACCATCGCCTTTTTCTTGATAGTAAATTTGAAGTCCTGAGGGAAGCTCTTCGGCTTTTTCCTTTTGTGAAGCGAATTCAATGGCTTTTTCCGCAGCGACTTTATTGATTCGTTCTTCTTTTTCTTTCTTCTCCTTCTCTATCTCTTCCATCTGTTCAGTAAAGAAGGGTACATCGGCCTTGCCCTTACGGATAATGTTCACTTCTTCCATAATTATTGGATTTACAGGCTTATCGCCTGGTTTGGTCGTTTCCACATTTCCAATGCTATCTACCACTTCCTGTCCAATCACCACCTGCCCAAAAACTGTGTGTTGGCCATCTAGCCAAGGCGTTTCCTTTAGCGTAATGAAAAACTGGCTGCCATTGGTGGCCGGACCAGAGTTGGCCATAGATAGTATGCCTTTACTATCGTGTCGCAGGGTATCTACGATTTCGTCTGGAAAACGGTACCCGGGGTTACCCGTGCCATCGCCCTTAGGATCTCCTCCCTGTATCATAAAATCCTTGATAACACGGTGAAAGGTAAGTCCGTCGTAAAAACGCTTTCCCTTGTAGGTAGAATCTACCATAGCGTTGGTGCCTTCTGCCAAAGCGACGAAGTTGGCCACGGTTAGGGGCGTTGCCTCGTAGTAAAGTTCGGCGACGAAGGTGCCCTTGTTGGTTATAAATTCAGCATAAATCCCTTCTTCCAAATCGGGGTATTTATCTTCACAAGACGCCAAGCTAAGCGTGGCTAGCAGTAATACTAATAGTGTTTGTTTCATAAGGTTTGTTAATTATTAATTTTCTTCTGAAGGTATAATAGTGTCTAAGGTTACGGTACTCTGTACAGGAACATTGGTGCCTAATTTATTTTCTATTCCGTAGTAGCCAAAAGCTTTATAGGATGGAAACAGGAAAGTAACGGTTTCACCCTCTCGCATAAGCTTTAACCCATCGCGAAGACCAGAGATAAGTTCCTGATTGGTTTGATCAATTTTATAGTTCTGTATGCCGGTTTCTGACTTCGACAATATGGTGTTGCCAGCTAAGTCTTTGATATCGTAGGTAAAGGTAACGGCATCGCCTACCTGGGGCGTTGCTCCTAGCAACGTGTCCTGCACATTGTAGAAATACCAAAAGCCGCTATCGCTAGCGAGGTATTTTGTCGTGCTATCTTGCTCCATTATAGAGGCAATGCGCTCTTTCTCTGCCTCATAGAGGAGGCTATTGCGCTCTGCCGATTCCTTTATAAAGGAGCCAGAGGAGCGCTGTACCGGCCTGCGGGCCTCGGGCCCCTTACACGCCACAGCGAGTAGAAACAAGCATACTATATAACCGAAATTACGAAGCATTGTTGAGGGATTCTTTATAGTGGGGCAAGATACTAATAAATTCAGTAACCGTTTTAGAAAGCGAGGTGTGACTACGCCCACCTGCGGCATTGTTGTGGCCGCCGCCGTTGAAATGATTTCGCGCGAAATCGTTTACCGAAAAATCTCCCTTGCTCCTAAACGAAATTTTTGTGATTTTTTCCTGTTTGTTTTCTATGAAAATCACTGCAAAAACAATGCCCTTCACCGAAAGCGCGTAATTGACAAAGCCCTCTGTATCGCCCTTTCTAAAATTATGGGTATCCAGCTCCTTTTGGGAAATGGTGATGTAGGCTGTTCGAAATTCGGGAAGGATGTTGAGATTTTTCAACGCGACGCCCAAAAGACGCAATCGATCCTCGCTATTGGTATCAAAAACGTTTTGATGTATCTGTGCATTGTCTGCGCCAACTTCGATGAGATGGGCAATGACCTTGTGCGTGGTTGCGGTTGTCGCCGGATACCGAAAGGAGCCCGTATCGGTCATGATGCCCGTGTAGAGATGCGTTGCTACCTCTACGCAAAGCGCCCCTAGTTCTTCCAAGCCATCTAGAAAATGGTAGATCATCTCGCTAGTCGAGCTCATATGAACATCGCTGTAGGACGCAACGGCGTAATCATCGGGTGCCTGGTGGTGGTCTATCATTACGAATTGCGCATCGGCATCTTCTAAAAATTGCTGCATATCGCCCGTTCTATCCAAACTATTAAAGTCGAGGGTAAAGATGAGGTCGGCCTCGTTGATGAGCGCAATGCTCTGGTCTGTTGCCTGTTCGTGGATTACGATATTTTCGCATCCCGGCAGCCATTTTAAGAATTCTGGATAATCGTTGGGCACGACCACTTGGGCTTTATGCCCCAACCTGTTAAGCACAAAGGAAAGTCCTAAGCATGAGCCTATGGCATCGCCATCTGGATTTTTGTGTCCCACCACCACTATTTTACGGGGCGAGGCTAATAAATGGCGTATTTTTTCAACCGTTTCTTTGTCCATAGAAGTGCGAAGATACAATTTCTTCTGTTTTTGGTATTTGTGCGCTGGGGTATTTCAGAAATAAAAATTGGTATAATTTATCTTTGAATGTGTCCTTGTTTTTGATGGCTAATATGTTACTTTTGCAAAAAATTTTAAAATAGTAATGAGAACAGACAGAACGTTTACCATGTTAAAGCCCGATAGTGTTGAAAAAGGACATATTGGAGCGATTCTTGAAAAGATAACCGCTGCGGGTTTTAAGATCGTAGCGATGAAATTGACGCAGATGACCCAGCACGACGCTGAAACTTTCTATGCCATACACAAGGAACGTCCGTTTTTTGGAGAATTGGTAACGTATATGACACGGGGCCCTATCGTCGCAGCTGTTTTGGAAAAAGATAATGCGGTGGAGGATTTTCGCACCTTGATTGGCGCGACCAATCCCGAAGATGCTGCCGAGGGTACCATTCGTAAGCTTTATGCCGCTTCTATTGGCGAGAATGCCGTTCACGGTAGCGACAGCGATGAAAATGCAGAGGTTGAGAGCCAGTTCCATTTTGCTGGCCGCGAAATATTTTAAGGTTGGTTAGACTTTATTAATTGCTGAAGATGCCACCCTTGCCGGGTGGCATTTTCGTTAGCGCAGCACAAGTTTGGCGATGAGGTCCTTTCCCAACTCCTCGTTGAGCAGGGTGATTATTTTTGCCTTGCCATAGCTGAGCTCTTCACGCAATACCGAACTGCTAAGCTGAACGTACAGTACATCCCGCTCCAGTTTGAGCCCAATGGTATATTTCGAAATGGCGTCGCCCATTACCGAGTTCCAAGCTTCTTTTACCGATATCTTGTCAAGACCTGTTTGCAGTCGATTGCTTTCAATGAAGTCCTTAAGAACTTCACCTAGAGTACTATGCTCGCCAAAACGTTTTGCCATGATGCTTTATTAATTATTCGGGTTGTTTAAAGGTACTGAACTTTTTATAGGTATAAACAATTCCTTGTGGGTTCCTTACTATCAATTCCGCTGCTGTGGCCGATAGTACTTGCTCTTCCCACGAGTCAAACGGCGTATGGTACTGCATTAGTAAAGTGTCATTTCTTACTGAAAGCACAAAATTTTCAACAGTCCCCGTTACCGAGTACGTTCCATCGAGCTTCGGCCTCAGTTTTTGGCGCGTTCCCGTACTATCGGTCAAGGTGATATAATCGATCGTGGTATTGATGCTGAATTCTTTTTCTGTGCCATCGGGCAGGCTGGCTTTGGAGATTTCCCAATACCCTTCCAAATTTTCAATGTTCGCACTGGGGGAGGGCTTTTGACAGCTATTCAGAAATAACAGTATAACTAATGTTAAAAGAGGTGTATCTATAGAATTTTTCATGGGTGCGAAAGCGGAAACATTTTATAGGTTTGGTGCACTTCCTTAATAACGGCTTCAGTACGGTCTGCGTGGGTGTCGCTAATAAAGAGCTGCCCGAAATTTTCGTTATCTACCAATTCGATGATGTGGGCTACCCGTTGCTCGTCAAGCTTATCGAAAATATCATCCAGCAGTAAAATAGGATTTACCTTACTTTGTGCTTTCATAAAGTCGAACTGTGCCAGTTTCAGCGCTATCAAAAATGATTTTTGCTGACCTTGGCTGCCAAATTTTTTGATGGGATGACCGTCTATTTCAAAAATTAGGTCGTCTTTATGGATGCCCACATTTGTATATTGGGTAATCTTGTCCTTGGCCGCGCTTTCTTTAAGGAGATTCAGCAAGGAGTCCTCGCTTAGCTGACTTCTATACGACAGGCTCACGGTTTCGTTACCGCTGCTAATCGAGCGGTATCTAGATGCGAAAATGGGTAAAAATTCCTTGAGGAAATTATTTCGTTTTTCATAGACAGGAGTACCTAGCTGGTCGAGCTGGGTGTTGTAAATTTCCAGGGTTTCTTGATTGTGGGTTCGGTTTGCCGCAAAATACTTCAGCAAGGAGTTACGCTGTGCCAGCACCTTGTTATAATTGATGAGCTGTTGCAGGTAGCGCGCATCGCCCTGTGAAATTACCCCGTCAAGGAATTTTCTTCGTGTTTCGCTTCCCTCTATAATCAAATCCCGGTCTGCGGGCGAGATAATTACCAAGGGTAAGAAACCAATATGCTCGCTAAATTTTTCGTAAGGCTTGCCGTTACGTTTTATCACTTTTTTCTGGCCGCGCTTTGCGCTCACCACGATTTTTTCGGTTCTTTCGTTCTTGTCGTATTGACCTTCTACCACAAAAAAATCTTCGTCGTGCCGTATGTTCTGGCTAGTAATTGGGTTGAAGTAACTTTTCCCGAACGACAAATGGTATATCGCGTCAAGCACATTGGTCTTGCCCACTCCATTTGGACCTACAAAACAATTTATCTTTGGGTCGAACTGAAAGTTCGCCAAGTCGAAGTTTTTATAGTTCAAAAGGGAAAGTGATTCTAAAACCATAGAAATGAAAGCGTTGTAAAATTGGGCAATAGAGATCTAAACACCTTGCGAAGTTCAGAAAATAGCCTGTAAAATATTGAAAAATAAGAAATATTTTCCCTTTTAATTTCCATTAAAAATTTTATTTTTGCCCCTCATTAAACCAATACTATGGCAACGTACAAGAAACGTGGGTACAAACCAAAGAACAAGGCCGAGAAGGATGTTCAAGTAGAAGAGAACAGCGCAACGGCCGAGGTATTCAATACTTTGGACGAGGGAGCTTCCAAGACAGAGGCGTGGGTAGAGAAAAACCAAAAGATCATCTTTTCGGTGATTGGTGTTATCGCCGTAGCAGTATTAGGATATTTGGCCTTTCAAGAATTTATCCAAAAGCCCAAGGAGGTTGAGGCGATGAACGATATGTTCCAGGCGCAATCATATTTCGAACAAGCCTTAGCGACAGAGCAGAACGATTCTTTGTACAACTTGTCCCTTAGCGGGGGACAGGGTCAGTATGGGTTTCTTGATATCATTGACAATTACGGAGGTACAAATGCAGCCAATTTGGCCCACTACTATGCGGGTATGGCCTATTTGCAAACCAACGACTATCAAAATGCGATTAGCCAGTTAGATGAGTTCGATAGCGATGACGATATTTTGGCCCCCTTGGCCAAAGGTGCCATTGGCGATGCCTTTGTGCAGCTCGATCAAAGCGATAAGGCCTTGGAGTATTACGAAGAGGCCGCCACGATGCGCACCAATGAGTTCACCACTCCGCGTTTCTTGCTTAAGGCCGGGATAACCGCGCTTAACCTTGGTGATACCGATGCTGCCCTTTCGCACTTTCAGTTAATTGAAGACGAGTACCCAACCTCGCAGGAGGCTCAAAAAGCGATGCTTTACGTTGGAAAGGCCGAGGCAATGAAGCAATAAATGGCTACGGAAAACAAAAATTTATCGGCTTACGATAAAACGACAATCCCAAATGCGAAGGACTTTCGGTTTGGGATTGTTGTTTCTGAATGGAATCCAGATATTACCGAAGGGCTTTTTCAAGGCGCGTTCGATGCGCTTCTCGATTGTGGTGCCATTAAAGATAATATCGTAAGGTGGAATGTGCCCGGTAGTTTTGAGCTTATTTATGGCTGTAAGAAAATGCAGCAGAGCTATGATATGCTGGATGCTGTAATAGCCATTGGCAGTGTCATTCAAGGAGAAACCAAGCACTTCGATTTCGTTTGCGAGGGGGTCACCCAAGGCATTAAAGATTTAAATATATCAAACGATATACCGGTCATCTTTTGCGTGCTCACAGACAATAACATACAACAGTCTATAGACCGGAGTGGCGGTAAGCACGGCAACAAGGGTACCGAGGCAGCCATTGCGGCCATCAAGATGGCGCAACTGCGCAAGGACGCCAAATTCTAAGCTTTCCAATTTCCATATAGTGTTCTGTCCCGTTGCAAATCGGCATAGTGCTTGCTGTTTAGAATCTGCGGTGGGGATGCTTCAAAAACTGCCGTATTTTAAGTACATTTGAACTACGAAGGATTATGGGATTATTAAAGACACGGAAGAACAAAAAATTTGGCTATGAACCTCGCTATTACAAGCATGATGGGGAGGGCAGCCCTTTTCAGATAAAGCACAAATTCGATGACTATAGGACCACGACGGGCGATCCCCTGGGTTTCAAGGGAAAGCTAAAGGCAGCTCTCCGTGAACTGAAGGAGGCACAGGACCGTCGCGTAAATCGAACCATCTTTTTTATAGTCGCGCTCTTTATTCTCCTATTTCTCTTCATTATCGATTTCGATTTGTCCATTTTCTTTACCGAATTTTAATGAGCGACATCATTCAACTCTTACCGGACCATGTCGCCAACCAAATAGCTGCGGGCGAGGTGGTACAACGGCCGGCGTCGGTAGTAAAGGAGCTCCTTGAAAACAGTATTGATGCGGGAGCAACCAGTGTTACCTTGCTGGTGAAGGATGCCGGTAAAACGCTTATACAGGTAACAGACGACGGCTTGGGAATGAGCACAACCGATGCCCGCCTATGCTTCGAGCGCCACGCCACCAGTAAGATTAAGAGCGCAGACGACCTCTTCAATTTACATACCAAGGGGTTCCGCGGCGAGGCCTTGGCTTCCATCGCGGCCATCGCGCACGTAATCTTGAAAACCCGTACGGCCAATACCGAAATTGGTACCGAAATCTGCATCGAGGGAAGCACCGTTACCTCCCACGAGGCGGCCGTAGTTCCCAAGGGCACTACTATTTCAGTAAAAAACTTATTCTATAACATTCCCGCACGTCGCAACTTTTTAAAGAGCAACCCGGTAGAAACTAGGCATATTATAGACGAATTCCACCGCGTGGCATTGGCGCATCCGCAGGTGGCGTTTCATATGATTCACAATGGCAGCGATGTGTTCAATCTTCCAAGCACCAATACCAGGCAACGGGTGGTGCATATTTTCGGAAGTAAAACCAACGAAAAATTGGTTCCGGTTACAGAAGAAACCGAAATCGTAAAAGTAGAAGGATTTGTACTTAAGCCAGAGTTCGCGAAAAAGAGCAGGGGTGGGGAGCAGTTTTTTTTCGTCAACAACCGCTTTGTGAAAAGTGCATACCTTCACCACGCCGTGCATTCGGCTTTTGAAGGATTGATTAAAGAGGGGACACACCCTGGCTATTTCCTGTTTCTGGAGGTGGATCCAAAATCCATCGATATTAACATACATCCTACCAAAACCGAGATAAAGTTTGATGATGAACACGCTATCTATGCCATGTTGCGAGCTACCGTAAAACATAGTCTAGGGCAATTCAGTATTGCGCCGGTGCTGGATTTCAACAAGGACGCAGGTTTCGATACTCCCTATGAGTATAGCAAAAAGCCGCCCAAGGTCCCTTCCGTTGAAGTAGATAGAAATTTTAATCCCTTTAGGCAGTCATCAGTCAGGAAGTGGAGCGGCTCATTTCAAAGGCAAAGTACGTCCGGTTGGGAGGCGCTCTACACCGAAGTTGCACCGAAGGAATCCCCAGAGGGGGCTGCCGATTCCATTCAATCTATTGAAATGGAGAGTGAGGAGGTAACGGGAAGATTGTTCACTTCGGAACGGGAGACCCAAGGTCAGGCCACGTTTCAACTTCAGAATAAATACATTATAAGCCCTATTAAAAGCGGCATTATGGTAATTCATCAACATCTTGCCCACCAGCGTGTGCTGTACGAGGAATTGCTGAAGAATATGACCCTGCAGGAAGCCGTGAGCCAGCAGCTCCTTTTTCCCCTTGTCCTTTCGTTCACTGCTCCCGAAATTCAATTGCTGGAAAAGGTAAGGGAACAATTAGAGCACACCGGATTTGTGTTTTCCAAATTTGAAAAGGACCATATTGAGATAAACGGTATCCCTGTATCTTTGGTGGAAAGTCAGGCCGAAAGAGTGTTGGAGCAATTGCTTGCAGATATAACGGATGAAGTTCCCGATGCCGGCTTTAGCCAAAACGATCTCTTGGCGCAATCACTGGCCAAGAGCATGGCGGTTAAAACCGGAACGCATTTAAGCAGAATGGAGCAGGAACATTTAGTACACCAGTTGTTCGCTTGCAAGGAACCAAGCGTGTCGCCTGCCAACAGGCCGGTGCTCATCACCATGGACGCAAGTGATTTTGATAAAAAATTTATGTAAATGGCACGAATAACCGATACGGTAAAAGTATTGATCATCATTAACGTTCTTATGTTTATTGGAACGTTAACCACAGGCGATTTGGCCTATCAACTGTTCTCACTGTTCTATTTTGAAAATCCCAACTTCCAATTTTGGCAACCCCTTACGCATATGTTCATGCACGGGAATTTTATGCATATTCTATTCAATATGTATGCACTTTGGGCTTTTGGATCACCGCTGGAAATGCGTTGGGGGCGCAATAAGTTTTTGTTCTTTTACTTTTCGGCGGGGTTCGGGGCCGCCATCATCCACACCTTGGTGAATTACCTACAGGTGCAGAGTGGTATGGACACGCTGCTTGCAGCTGGGATGGACCAGGGGCAGATAGCGCAACTCCTCGCCACGGGAGAATATAATTCTGGAATCTTGCAAGCCGTTTCCAAGGAAACCCTCGAAGGGCTTTATAGCGCCTTCCATACCCCTGCCGTGGGAGCTTCTGGCGCGATTTACGGCGTATTGGTAGCGTTTGGTATGATGTTTCCCAACATTGAACTTATGCTTATCTTTTTACCCGTTCCCATCAAAGCGAAATACTTTATACCTGGATTGATCGTTATCGATCTGTTTTTCGGCATTACGGGCTCGCCTTTTGGCATTGCGCACTGGGCCCATATAGGCGGAGCCCTTTTTGGGTTCATTATGGCCTGGTACTGGAAGCGAAATAGTTTTAACGGCACCCGCTGGTATTGATCATGAATACTAATAACCTCACATACCAATATAAAACGGCGAACATCGTCGTAAAGCTAATTGTTTTAAACACCGTGATTTTCCTGCTGGTGACACTGGGGGCGTTCCTATTTGGTACCACTCCTGCAGTGGTGGCACAGTGGTTTGTGTTGCCGGACGATTTTGGGGAAATCCTCTTGCAGCCTTGGTCGCTGCTTACCTATAGTTTTTTACATTTTGGGTTCTGGCATATTTTCTGGAATATGTTATGGCTGTATTGGTTTGGTGCGTTTGTGCTGAACCTGTTCAGTGATAGGCAATTTTTGACGATCTATTTGCTGGGGGCACTGTTTGGTGGCCTGTTGTATGTAGTATCGTACAATCTCTTCCCCGCATTCGCAGCCTATCGCGGCTATTTGCTTGGTGCTTCGGCAGCGGTGCGGGCCATCGTTATTTTTGTAGCCGCTTATACTCCCCATACCCAGGTACGCTTGTTTTTCTTCAATGTTAAGGTATGGCATATCGGTTTGTTCGTAGTGCTGTTAGATTTAATACAGATGCCTACGTCTGGCAATGCCGGTGGACTTCTCGCCCATTTGGGCGGTGCGGTTTTCGGGTACCTCTATGCAGTGCAGCTTAAAAAGGGCAATAATATTGGTGCTTGGGTTGAGCGTTGGATCGAAGCCGTTGCCAATATGTTTAAAACTAAAAAACAACGACCGTTCCGGAAAGTACATCGCTCTTCAGCAAGGCGAAAGCCCGCTTCCACTGCTGCTTCGAAAGACTCGAAGGACACAAAGCAAAAGAAGGTAGATGCTATTCTGGACAAGATTGGTAAAAGTGGCTATGATAGCCTTACCAAAGCCGAGAAGGATTTTCTTTTCAAGGCCGGTAACGATGATTAATAACAGGTATGTCTCGTAAAAAAGGATGCTTTACAGCCTTGGTATTTTGGGGAAACGTGCTGGCAGCGCTACTCCTCGTCGTTTCTTTTGTGCTTCCGTACTTGCCTCCCAAGCAATTTCCCAACCTATCTTTGCTCAGCTTGGGCGTATCGCCCTTGTTGTTGGTAAATATCGTATTTTTCCTTTATTGGTTGGTTCAGGCAAGACGCAAGGCGTTGCTCTCGGCGTTTGTCCTCGTTGTTGCCTATTTTCATTTTAATCCTTTTTTTGAATTTTCCTCTATCGGTGATGCTTCGGAATATGATAATACCCTAAGCATCGTCTCCTACAACGTGCGGCTTTTCAACGCATACGAAAAGGTGCCCGAGAAAGGTGTCGCAGCGGTAATATCGGGTATACTCGATATTCAAAAGCCAGATGTACTCTGCATTCAGGAATTTTACAAGGAAAGCACGCTCGACTTTTCTGGCTATCCCTATAAATATGTCCATTACAAAGGAATGCAAAACAAGATGGGCCATGCCATCTTTTCGAAATATCCCTTGGTAAATACGGGAACCTTCAATTTTAAGAATTCCTATAACAATGCTTTGTATGCCGATGTGGTAAAGAACGGTGATACCATTCGGGTGTACAATATCCATCTGCAATCGCTGGGTATAAAGCCGAATGTAAATTACCTACAGGAGGGTGACAAGGAACGGTTGCGACGTCGTATGGCCAATGCCTTCCAGAAGCAGCAGGAACAGGCCTTAGAGATTATAGAACACAAAAACAGGGCGACCACACCAGTGATCCTGGCGGGCGATTTCAACAATACGGCCTTTTCGTATGTGTACCGAGCGCTTCAGGAAAATATGAAAGATGCTTTTGTAGAAGGAGGAAACGGTTTGGGTACCACCTTTATGTTCGAGAAGTACCCCATGCGCATAGACTATATTCTTCTTTCCGAAACGCTGGATATCGTAGCCTTTGAAACAGGCGAAACCTCATTTTCCGATCACTTTCCAGTAAGCGCTACGGTTGGCTGGAATTAAATCCCGAAATGTAACTCTTGTCGTTCCAAATAAGCCAAGGTATTGGGACCCTCATTAAATAGTAGATCTATCACCGAGAGGTTTGGCAAAAAGCCGTGATGCTCCTGCAACACCTGTGTATACGGTTCTATCGCAAAGTTGGGTTCGTTCTTGGCGTTAATAAGGTGCCGCAGGTCCCGCTGTGGAGGATTTCTGAAATATTCAGTAGTAGTTGTAAAACTGCTGTCCAAACCTAAAAGCTCGCATAGCGTTTCATAAATGTCCAAGTGGTGCTGCAACAAGTTGCGTACCGGTTTCTGAAAAAGCGGATGTAAGTCGTCTTCGTAATACTCGAAAAAAGGAGAGGTACGATAGGCGGTTTGCAGCGATTTCCAGTGCTGCGATTGCCATGGAAAGCTATCTTCTGGAACCAACTCTTTCGTCTTTTGCCGCTCCCCCGATTTGGAATGCTTTATAGGCACATTCAGTAAGAGTTTGCCATTCGTATGGGCGATATAAGCACGGGTTCGATACGTCTGTTTCTGATAATTGTCGAACACTTCGAATGTTACTTTAGCTGCCTTGGCAACCGCGACCATTTGGGCAATACACGGAAAATAGGCCGGCTGTAGCAAAATGGCTTCCATGCGGGTAGGGTTCTATTTGGAGGTTTTTCCTTTTTTTCGTTTTCTGAAGAAGTCGAATGCAAACCAAGCAATAACTGCAATTAGAAAATACTTGAAGTATGACACGGGCTTTCCGCTACCCCCCACCGTGGTGAAAACGCGCTCCCAGCGAATTTTGTTGGCCAGTCCCTTTGCATTGGCATCCCAGCTCATCCAAATAAAAACAGGCTTGCCCACCACGTGGGTAAAGGGAACGAAGCCCCACATACGGGCATCTTGAGAGTTGTTCCGGTTGTCGCCCATCATCCAGTAATAGTTCTGTTTAAAGGTGTATTCGGTAATGGGTGTGCCGTTAAGGAAAACTTGGTTTCCTTCTTGGGTAATGGTATTGTCTATTCCTATTTCGCTGCCCTCGTATTCTTCAATAATGCGTTTATAGAGAGAAATTGTTTCGGGTGTTATGGCAACCGTAGCACCTTCCTTCGGAATGTAAATGGGTCCGAAGTGATCGCTATTCCAAGGATACCGCGCATCGTGCGGGAAAAACGATTTGCTCGTGGACCCCTTATCGGTAGTGGTTTTGAAAATTGTGTCCAGTCCAGGATAACGCTTAAATTGATCGTAAGCGGCATCGGTCATATGGGCTTGAAATGCCGTATAATTATTGTTGAGCGGATACAGATCTGTAATTCCGTAGCGCTCTGCGATAAATTGTGGATTTACTGGCTTATCTACGGCAAAGGCATACCCAAACTGTATTCGGGCCCGGTCTGGAAGCTCATTTTGTTTTCCATTTATGTAAACGTAACCATCGCGAATTTCCAACGAATCGCCAGGGATTCCTACAGCTCGTTTTACGTAATTGGATTTTTTGTCTAGGGGCTTGTGCGCCACACCGCGTCCTGGCGGAGTAATATCTACCAAGGTATCTACCGGCCAGCTAAATACCACGATATCGTTGCGTTCAATTTCTTGAAATCCCGGAAACCGGAAATAAGGTATCTGTGGTTCCTTGATGTACGATTTTACGCCCAGTACGGGAATGGTATCGTGCACCATAGGGAAGGAGAGAGGCGTCATAGGTGTCCTTGCCCCGTAATGATATTTACTTACAAAAAGAAAATCGCCTACCAATAATGTTTTTTCCAACGAAGAGGTAGGTATGGTAAAGGGCTGCATAAAATAGGTATGCACAATCGTGGCTGCGACCACGGCAAATAGAATGGAGCTTACCCATTCCCCAGCAGATGTTCGCGGTTTTAAGCTTCTATCGGGTATGTGGGTGACATCTTGAGTATAATTTATATAGTAGATGTAGAGACCAAAGGTAACGAGCACCAAAAAGGTATCGGTAGCACTGTTGCGCCCAAAGCTTCGCAAGGTCTCCACCCATACCACGGGGAACATAATTAAATTTACGATGGGAATGAACAGCAGGATGGTCCACCACCATGGCCGATTGATAATCTTCATCAACACCACGGCATTATAAACGGGTACGGCCGCCTCCCAGGCTTGTCTGCCCGCTTTTTGATATAGTTTCCAGGTTCCCGCGAAATGGATTACCTGTACAATAAGAAAAAATAAAAACCAACCTGTCCAGCTCATATCGGGTTATTTGTTAGGGTGTGTTGTAGTTGTTGCAATTGCATTTATTTGTCTTAATCTTTAATAGTGAGCACATCTTTCATAGTAAAGATTCCCTGTTTACCCTTCAACCAGTTCGCCGCGAGAATAGCCCCTTGGGCAAATCCATCGCGCGTGTGCGCTTGGTGGGTAATCGTTAGTGTGTCGATTTCCGAAGCGTAGGTAACCGTATGCGTTCCCTTTACATCGGCCTCTCGTTTGGCCGTGATGGTAAGGATATTCGCTCCCTGCTCGTCCAGTTTCCATTGTGTGTTTGCGTTGTGCTCTAAAATGTCTTCTGCTAATGTTATAGCTGTGCCGCTAGGAGCATCTTTTTTTTGGGTATGGTGTATCTCCTCGATGGAAACCTCATAATCGGGCCATTGGGCGAGAAGCTTAGCAGCGATTTGGTTGATATGGAAAAACAGGTTTACCCCCACACTGAAGTTGGACGCATAGAGAAGGCTTCCGTTACGTTGGCGGCAGCTTGTTACTACGTCTTGGTAATGATCTAACCAACCGGTAGTGCCGCATACCACGGGAATACCCTTTTCGAAACATCGCTGTAAATTGCCTACAGCAGCTTCCGGAACCGAAAACTCGATCGCCACATCGGCATCCTTTAAACTGCCTTTCTCACGTTGGCTACTCGCGGTATAGACAATTTCATGACCTTGGTCTCGTGCCAATCGCTCAATGGTCTGTCCCATTTTTCCATATCCAAGCAGTGCAATTTTCATTTCAAGCTAAATTTTAGTGACAGACCGTAATTCGCTTGGGTATTCGGATTTTCGAAATCAATGTTGGGCTGCAAGGTAAGGTCTTCTGTTACGTTATACTGCTGAAGATGCGCATCTACGTTCGCATCTACAATATTGATTAGGTAAAATAACAAGGATACGATAATGCTAATATCTTTATTCTTTTGAGCGGTTCGCTGGGCATCAATAAGACGGTCGTCTGAAATTCCTTGGAACTCATCGTCCTGAAAACCCGCGAGCCTTCGCTTGTAGGCATTTCTGAAGCGATCGTAATCCTCATCGTTTTGTATGTAAAAATAGACGCCGGCTCCTATACCGGCATAAATAATCGGAATTTTCCAGTACCTGTCATTATAGGCTTGTCCTAAGCCTGGCACCACCGCAGAATAAAAGGCGGCCTTCGAGGGGGCCAACGGGTTATAAGGTTTTTGGAGCGATGTGACGGTCTCCTTGTCTACTCCTTCAATCTGGGTTGTTTTAACGGCAAGCGAATCGTTTTGCGCTACGCAAGGCAGTGCCATTAGCAAAAGGAGGATATAGGGAATGCTATGCTTCACTCTTAAGGATTCTCAAAATACGTTGAAAATCTTCCTTGTTTTTAAAGGGAACTACCAATTGCCCTTTGCCAGACTTAGAGACCTTAACGTTCACATCGGCTTCCAGCAGCTCTTTCAATTCCTTGCGCCCCTTATTGGCATACTGCGGAATGGTTTTAGGGGCTTTGGTGGCGGTTTCACCTTGGTCCTTGTAACTGCGTACCAAGGCTTCGGTATCGCGCACCGAAAGCTTTTTGCCTATAATCTTTTCATAAATTTCCAACTGATCGATGGTGTCTTCTACATTGATAAGTGCACGTCCGTGGCCCATGGAGATAAAACCGTCGCGCATCCCGGTTTGGATGATAGGATCTAGCTTTAGCAGCCTAAGGTAATTGGTTATGGTAGATCGGTTTTTGCCCACCCTTTCACTCAGTGCTTCCTGCGTAATTTCAATCTCTTCGATAAGGCGTTGGTAGGAAAGTGCAATTTCTATGGGGTCGAGGTCCTGTCGTTGAATGTTTTCAACCAGGGCCATTTCTAACGACTCTTGATCGTTCGCAATGCGAATATATGCCGGAATGGTCTCCAAGCCAATGAGCTTAGACGCCCTATACCGGCGCTCGCCACTTACCAACTGGTATTTTTCAAACCCTAGTTTTCGTACGGTGATGGGCTGTATTACGCCAAGTTCCTTGATGGAGGAGGCCAGTTCACGAAGGGTTTCCTCATTGAAACTGGTTCGCGGCTGAAAGGGATTCATCTCAATAGTGTCCAGCTCCAATTCTACGATATTGCCAACCACTTTGTCGGCATTTTTATCATCAACCGATTTAATATCGTTGGTGGGGTCTTTTAAAAGGGCCGAAAGCCCTCTTCCCAATGCTTGTTTTTTTGTTGCTTTCGCCATAAATCCTTACGCGTTTTTCTCTATTAATTCTTGTGCCAAACTCAGGTAATTGTTGGCGCCCGTACTACCGGCATCGTAGCTTATAATACTCTCGCCATAACTAGGGGCCTCACTTAAACGCACATTTCGCATAATGATTGTTTCAAATACCATCTCATCAAAATGCTTCTTTACCTCATCTACCACTTGATTGGATAAGCGAAGGCGCTGGTCGTACATGGTTAATAAGAGTCCTTCGATATCGAGATCGTTGTTGTGGATCTTTTGGACACTCTTAATGGTGTTGAGCAATTTTCCAAGGCCTTCCAAGGCGAAATACTCGCATTGTATGGGTATAATAACCGAATCGGCCGCGGTTAGGGCATTCAACGTTAACAGCCCGAGCGAGGGCGCACAGTCTATCAAGATGAAATCGTATTGTTCCTTTAGCCCTACAATCGCCTTTTTAAGCATCGACTCGCGCTGGTCTTGGTCTACCAATTCTATCTCGATGGCCACGAGGTCAATATGCGCCGGGATAAGGTGGAGGTTGGGAGAAGCCGTTTCCACGATGGCATCTTCGGCTTTGAGGGTATGCTCCAGTATTTGGTAAGTTCCATTTTCGACGCTTTCAACATCTATACCCAGGCCAGAGGTAGCATTTGCCTGTGGGTCGGCATCGATAAGCAGCACTTTCTTTTCTAATACACCAAGGGATGCAGCGAGGTTTACAGAGGTGGTTGTTTTTCCCACGCCTCCCTTTTGGTTGGCAATTGCTATAATTTTACCCATTAAGTTTGTTATGGTTTACGGGCTAAAAATACGATTAATTATGCGGAATGTACACGAAAATTGTTAACAGAAAGTAAACAACTAATGCGCACGGCCTTTCTATTTAACGGGCTTGTTTACAGAAAAAAGGCTGCCGTTGCGGGCAGCCTTTATCATAATTTTTACATGTTTTATTCTGTTGCCTCTGGCATCAGGATTCCCAAAAGATAATTTTCGTCCAAAATTTCCTGTGCTATTTTCTGAATGTCGTTTTGGGTAAGATTGTTTATTAAATCGTCATTATTGATCATTTTTGATGCATCGCGTTTTTCAGAAGCGGCATCGACCAAAACGCTTAACCAATAATCATTTTTCTTTAGGTTTTCCTTTTTCTCAAGGAAATAGGCCTCTTTGACCTTATTGAGATCTTCCATGGTGGGTCCTTGCATTTTTATTTTTTCAACCTCTTTCAAAGCAGCTTCCACGAGTTTGTCTACATTTTCTGGACCGCAGGGAAATGAAATGGTAAACGTCGCCCCTGGGTACGAAATTTTCCTGAAATCGCCACGGGCGCCAACTCCGTACACTCCTGCCTCTTCTTCGCGCAGGGTTTCCACTAATTTAATGGTGAGAATTTCACCTAAGGCATCTAACAGCAGGGCTCTTTCGTTGGTATAAGCAATATCATCTTCGCGCCAAATCATATTTACAAAGCTTTTAGGGTCTTCGCCTTTATAAATGATCTCCTTACGGTACACGTCTGGCCTCCTGTATTCAGTAACATTATAGCGCTCCTCGCTATTGCTAGCGGGCAACGAGGCCAAATAAATTGTGGCGTATTGTTTTAGCTTTTCTTCATCGATGTTGCCTATAAAAAAGAAATGGAAGTCGCCAGCATCGGCAAACCGTTCTTGATATTTTGCGTACGCCAAATCATAGTCTGCCGCATCGAGCACTTCGGGCGTGGGAAAGCCCACATAGCGCTCGTTGCCTTCATTCTGTATTTTGTTGAGTTCTTCGGAAAAATAGAACTGAGGATTGCTCAAGATATTCGCAAGAAACCCTTTCTGCTTGTCGATATAAGTTTGATAAGCCTCAGTATCTTTGTTCAGGCTCGTAAAATACAGGTGAATCATCTCGAACAAGGTTTGAAGGTCCTTGGGCGCGGCGTTGCCGCTAAGTCCTTCGGTTAGCAGATTGACATACGGGCGGACAGTCGCGATTTTGCCGCTCATCATTTTGGAGAGTTCGGTTTGATTGAGTCCTCCAATACCAGCCTCTGCTAGGCCGTTCATAGCGTAGACCGAAGCCAAATATTCTTCGGTGGAAAGTAAACTGCTGCCTCCGAAACTGAAGGCCTCAAAAAGGATTTCGTCGTTCTTAAAATCGGTTTTCTTGTAAGTTAGTTTGGCGCCGTTGCTTAATGTAAATGTAGTTGTTTGAAGTGCCTCATCGACCTCTGTTGTCACGATAGTGCCTGGAATTGGCTTTTTCTCAAGAAGGTTCTCGCGCACGGCCTCATCTTTATAAGGAGCTATGGTTGCGGTTTCAACATTTGTAACAACCTCCATTACCTGGGCTTCGGTTACTTTGGGAAGATTTTCTTTTTCTGGGCCAGTCAAGATAATAACTCGGTTATCATCGTGAATAAATTGGTTGATCAAGTCGCTCACCTCTGCCAATTCAATCGTGGGCAGCAATTGCTTGGTTGTTTCATATTCCCACGCGATTCCCGGGATGGGTTGGTCGTCCAAATAATGTTGTACATACTCATTTACAAGCCGACCGCTTTCCTGTTTATCGCGATCGTTGTAATTTTTTTCCAATTGAGCCATCAACGAACTTTTTGCCCGTTCAAATTCGCTTTCAAAGAAACCGTGCTGTTTTACCCGCTCATTTTCGGTCAATAGCGCCTTCAGGGCTTCAAGTTGTCCAGTTTCACTGGTGGAGGCAATGCTCTGGTAGGCATTTTTATTTCTTACAAAGGTGCCGCCATAATAGGAAAATCCGAATATAAATGGCGGATTGGTCTTTTGGGTTAGCTCACGCAATCTATTGTTAATCATTGTGGTGAACAACGATTTGGCCAATTGTTCGCGATAGTCGTATACAGTTGTAATGCTTGGGGCAGGGAATGGATCTTTATAAACGACTTGAACCTGTGTAAAGGGCGCTTCCTTATCGCTGGCAATAGCTACAAGGGTTTCTTCGTGATTCGGAAGTTCGTATTGCGTTCTTTTTTTGGGGTCCTTTACAGGTGCTATTCTTCCGAAGTGCTCTTTGATCTTGGTCTCAATGGTATTGACATCCAGATCGCCCACGGCCACAACCGCCATTAAATCAGGCCGATACCAATCGGTATAATAATCTCGTACGTCTTGGTAGGTAAAGTTCTCTAAATTTTCCTTCGTCCCAATTGGGAGCCGTTCTGCATATCGAGAGCCGTACATAAGCTTTGGCAAGTATTCTTGCATCATCCTTTTTTGCGGACCCAGTCCCAACCGGTATTCTTCCAGGACCACGCCACGCTCGTCGTCTATAGCCTCATCGGTAAGGGTCGCGTTATGGGCCCAATCTTCCAAGATTTGAAAACCGTTTTCTAGCTTTTCTTTATCATCACTAGGTATGGGCAAAATGTAAACGGTTTCATCGAAACTGGTATACGCGTTCAGGTCTGCGCCGAATTTTACCCCGATACTTTGCAGGTAATCTACCAATTCATTCTTCTCAAAATTTTTCGTGCCGTTAAAGTTCATATGCTCCATAAAATGGGCGAGTCCTAATTGATTCTCGGTTTCTAAGATGGAGCCGGCGTTTACCACAAGTCGCAACTCTAGCTTGTCTTCGGGTCGGTCATTCTTCAGAATGTAATAGGTCAATCCGTTGTCTAACTTCCCGATTTTCACATTGGGATTGACGGGAATTTCCTTGGCCTTGAGTTGTTGGGTGTCCTGTGGCAGGTCTTGGGCCTGGATTTGGGGTGCAAACGTGGCAAGCAATAAAGCGAATAGCAAGGAGGCGTAAGGTTTCATACGGCAGAAAGGTTAACGGTTAATTTATGATTACAGTTGCGGCGAGGGGAGCGGTGCCGCGATTCAGCTTAAAAATAAGATTTTTTTTAACTAATAACACGCACCTAAGACGAGAATTTAAGTCTACCTCTAAGGTAATGCCCGATACGGAAAAGGCAAGGCAGTGGGGCCTAAAAGAATCAATGATGCATTAAAATAGTTGATAGGTAGCTCGCAAATACGCATTTGTTTTCCCAAATTGCAATTCTGAGGAAGCATTGGAAACATAAAAAGTATAACTAATGCCGGTTGCAAGGCCCAAATGATTTTTAGCAACAGGAACGAAGAATCCAAATTCGGCAAAAGGCCCAAAATTTATTGTTGGGGCTTCGGTACGAAAGCGCACGGGTCTCGTGGCTGTGTCCGGTTCGAATATTGGGATAATGCTACCATTTTCATTTTCTATGGTAAAGGCTTCATCAGTATTGTTTGTCAAAAATGCCAATTGCAGACCACCTCCTAAATATGTATCGACCGTCGCTTCAGGATTGAAGCGATAGGCATACAATAGGTGAATTTCAGCGAGGTCCATTTTGGCAGTGGTACTTACAAATTCATCTTGAATCAATACTGTTTGGCGGGTCGATGACTGCTCCTTGCTGTAACCAATGGCAAACCGAAGGTACGAAGAGCTATAGCCATAATCTGGAAAAATGTTATAGGATAGCCCAATATAATAACCCGGTTCAAAATTGGCTTCATCGAAAATTGTGCCGCTTGAATTCATTTGGGTGAGGTTAATTCCTCCAGTGATCCCTAGAAAGTTTGCTGAAGTAAAATCGTCTTCTTGGGAAAAAACGGTATTGAAGGAAATTAATAGAAATAGTAAAACTATAATATTCAAGCTGCAGTTTTTAGAATTGAGCATATACAATTTTCTTTATTAAAATTAACCATTTTTTTTGTTTCGTATCATTTGCTCCAACATATCCCACATTTGTTGGGGAACTTGTTCCAAGAGGTTCATTTGGCCGGCGCCCTTTAACCATTCACCGCCGTCTATAGTTACCACCTCACCGTTGAGATAGCTAGCAAAGTCGCTTACCAGATAAGCAGCGAGATTCGCCAGTTCCTGATGGTCTCCCACGCGTTTTAAGGGTACTTTCTTTGCCAAATCGAACTTTTCCTTCAAGTCGCCTGGCAGTAGCCTGTCCCACGCGCCCTTGGTGGGGAAGGGGCCCGGGGCAATGGCGTTAAATCGAATGCCATATTTGGCCCATTCTACGGCGAGAGAGCGGGTCATTGCGAGAACGCCCGCCTTGGCACAAGCACTGGGCACTACATAGGCCGAACCCGTATAGGCATAAGTGGTTACGATGTTTAGCACCGTTTTATTTTTCTCTTTGTTATCTATCCAATGTTTCCCAAAGGCGAGCGTGCAGTTTTTAGTTCCTTTCAATACGATATCGATGATGGTATCGAAGGCGTTTGCCGATAGGCGTTCGGTGGGAGAAATAAAGTTGCCCGCGGCATTGTTGAGCAGGATGTCTACGGTGCCAAATTCCGACATCGATGTATTCACCATCGCCTCTACTTCATCATAGTTGCGAACGTCACACTGTACAGGTAATACGATGCCACCCGTCTTTTCTTCCAGTTCGTGCTTTACCTTTTCTAGTTTTTCAATGTTTCGGGAAGTTATGACGACATTGGCGCCCAACTCCAAAAAGTAGGTGGTCATCGATTTACCGAGACCGCTACCGCCACCGGTCACTACAATGGTTTTTCCTTTTAGGGCGTTGTCGCGAAGCATTTTTGCTGAAGTATCCATAGCTTTTTTTTGGTTGAAGCGTAAAAGTACTAAATTCTGAAATGTCATTTATCACCCGTCGCAGAAACCGGTTTTCCATAGGCTACGCAATGCGAAAAACGCGGGTCGTTTTTGATGTTGGGGTGTTGGAAGTTGCCAAGATAATCCATTCCAATCTTCTCCATTACCCGTTGCGAGGCACGGTTGTTATCGGTTGCAAATGCCAACACTTTTTTTAGGCGATGCTCTGTGAAGGCGGATAGCAGGCAGGCTTTGGCAGCCTCTGTGGCGAACCCCTTTCCCCAAGCGCTTTTTTTCAGACGCCAACTCAAATCTACGGCCGGCGTGTACGGGCTCTTGAAATCTTTGTAAAGCAGTCCCGTAAAACCTAGGAAATCGCCTGTGGCTAGCTCTTCCAGAGCAAAATAACAAAAGCCGTGTAGGAGAAAATGCTCGTACATTTTTTCGACAAATGCAAACGATTCCTTTTCAGAAAGTAATGCGGGAAAGTGGGCCATAACTTCGGGGTCCTTCCCCATAGTAACAAATGTTTTAAGGTCGCTTTCCTTCCAAGTGCGAAGTCCCAGTCTATCGGTTTTCAGAAGAAACTCCATTAGGCTTCTACTGAATCGATCAAAATCTCGAGCATCTCGATAGCGGCTTCACTAATTTTCGTGCCTGGGCCATATACCGCTACCGCGCCCGCATCGAAAAGGTATTGGTAATCTTGTGATGGGATTACCCCGCCTACAATTACCATAATGTCTTCGCGACCGTGCTTTTCCAATTCGGCCACCACTTGGGGCACGAGGGTTTTGTGCCCTGCAGCGAGGGAAGAAACCCCGAGAATGTGAACATCGTTCTCCACGGCCTGGCGAGCGGCTTCGGCAGGGGTTTGGAACAAGGGCCCAATATCTACGTCGAATCCTACATCGGCATAGCCCGTAGCGACTACCTTTGCCCCCCTATCGTGACCATCCTGTCCCATTTTGGCGATCATGATTCGGGGACGGCGGCCTTCCAGTTGCGCAAACCGGTCGGCCATATCTCGGGCTTTTTGAAATGTAGGATCTTGTTTCACTTCCTTGCTATAAACACCGCTTACAGATTGGACATTGGCTTTGTATCGCCCAAATTGCTTTTCGAGGGCATCGCTTATTTCGCCCAAGGTAGCCCTGTGGCGAGCGGCTTCTATCGCTAAAGCTAACAAATTTCCATTACCAGAGGCGGCACTATGGGTAATTTTTTTGAGGGCATTTTGTACCTTGTCAGTATCCCTTTCCGCTTTAATCTTAGTAAGCCGCTCTATTTGCGAATTGCGAACCTTATGGTTGTCCACATCCAAGATGTCTATAGGGTCTTCCTTGTCCAACCGATATTTGTTGGTGCCTACAATTATATCCTGTGCGCTATCGATGCGCGCCTGTTTACGGGCGGCTGCCTCCTCGATGCGCAATTTTGGGATGCCCTTTTCGATGGCTTTGGTCATTCCGCCCAAATCTTCGACTTCCTGTATGAGCTTCCAGGCTTTTTCAGAAATTTCAGAAGTAAGGCGCTCTACGTAATAGCTGCCCGCCCACGGATCGACTGTTCGGGTTAAATGCGTCTCCTTTTGAAGGTAAATTTGGGTGTTACGCGCAATTCTGGCAGAAAAATCGGTGGGGAGCGCAATGGCTTCATCAAGCGCATTGGTATGTAGCGATTGTGTACCGCCAAAGGCTGCCGCTGCCGCTTCTATACAGGTTCTTGCCACATTGTTGAACGGGTCCTGTTCGGTAAGGCTCCACCCACTGGTTTGGCAATGCGTACGCAGGGAAAGCGATTTTGGATCTTTGGGATTAAATTGCCGTACCAATTTGGCCCAGAGCATTCTAGCGGCCCGCATCTTTGCGATTTCCATAAAATGATTCATCCCTATGGCCCAAAAAAAGGAAAGCCTAGGGGCGAAAGCATCTATGTCCATACCTGCCTTAATACCGGTACGGAGGTATTCCAGGCCATCTGCAAGCGTATAGGCGAGCTCGATATCACAGGTGGCGCCGGCCTCCTGCATATGATACCCAGAAATTGAAATACTGTTGAAGCGGGGCATATGCTTGCTCGTGTATTCAAAAATATCGCTTATGATTTTCATTGAGGGTGCGGGCGGATAAATGTAGGTGTTGCGCACCATGAATTCCTTTAAAATATCATTCTGAATGGTTCCCGTCAGCTTTTGGGGCGCTACCCCTTGTTCTTCTGCGGCGACGATGTAAAAAGCCATAATGGGAAGTACGGCCCCGTTCATCGTCATGGAAACGCTCATCTTATCTAGCGGAATTTGGTCGAACAAAATTTTCATATCCTCTACGCTATCGATGGCCACGCCCGCCTTTCCCACGTCACCGTACACACGTTCGTGGTCACTGTCATAGCCACGGTGCGTGGCCAAATCGAACGCTACGGAGAGCCCCTTTTGCCCTGCTGCGAGGTTGCGACGGTAAAAAGCGTTGCTTTCCTCGGCGGTTGAAAATCCGGCGTATTGGCGTATGGTCCAAGGTCTGGTAACGTACATGGTGGCGTACGGCCCGCGAAGATAGGGTACGATACCCGCTGCAAAGCTTAGGTGGTCGAGGTCCTCGACATCGTTTGCCGTATAACGCTGCTTGATGGGAATCTCTTCAGAAGTTTGGAAAGTCTTGTCACTGGTTGCCGAAGGCTCATTTTTTGTTTCTTCAGCATTACGTTCTGAAGATTCCAAACGAATATGTTGTAGATTTTTTCTGCTCATAATTAATTAAAAACTTCAATGTGCCGAAACGACGGCTGCGTTTAAAATTATTTCTATCATCATAAAGAGTATCCTTCTCGCTCAAGGCGTTCTTGTTCGGCTTTTTCTGCCAGTCGGGTAGGAACGATGGGCGATAACAGGGTCTTTCCGGTTTTCATTTTACGAAAGGGGTACAATTCTAGATCATTTTTCATGGAATCGCTCGCATTGGGATGGTAATTTGTGCCTACAAGGGTTATTTCGCCACTGTCAAATCGATCCTGTTCCTTTTGGGCACTTTCTTTTATCTTTCGCTGTATGGTGCCGCTTTTGAGCTGTGCTAAGAAACCGCCGCCCTTCTCAATTTCCTTGAACACTTCTAAGGCTTTTTCCGCTAGCTCTTGTGTTAGGGTTTCAATATAGTAGGTTCCTTCTGCGGCATTCGAGACGGTGTTGAAGTAACTTTCCTCCTTTAGCACCAGCAATTGATTGCGCGCAATACGCTCGCCAAACTCATTGCTTTTGTGGTAGAGCGAATCGTAAGGCAAGTTCATCACGCTGTTGGCGCCCCCCAAAATGGCACTCATACATTCGGTAGTGGTGCGCAGCATATTTGTATTGTAGTCGTACAAGGTTTTATTGCGAAATGAAGGCGTAGCCACAATATGGCATTCCTCTGTGGCTCCATATTCACGGGCAAGTGTGGCGTAAAGAACGCGCAGCGCCCTAATCTTGGCAATTTCGAAAAAATAATTGCTACCAACCGCTACCGTGAAGGTTGGCTTGGTATCGAGGGAAGTACTGTCCTTGAAATGATTAAGGTATTCATTGGCGTGGGCTAGGGAATAGGCCAGTTGCTGTACGATGGTGGCACCTGCATTTTGGTAGAGAGAGGCATCTATCCCCAATAAATGGGAGCCAAGCTTCTTTCCTGAAAGAAAAAAAAGCGTTTTGTGGTCTTCCTTAAGGGATTGGAACCAATTGCCGGTTCGCGCTAAATTGCCAATAAGGTCTATGTTGTAATGAACCGTAGCATTTTTGCTTCGGAAGAAGTCGCTCAATTCTAACAGGAAAGCTTCTGAAAGAAACGAGAGGTTCAGGTAGATTGCAGCATCGCCAAACGGATATTCGTCGAACACGGTTTGGATATTAAACGCGTTATCGGCCTTGAAATAAATGGCCTGTGCGCCCCGTTCCAAAGCATTTTTCGACAAGGAATTTGCGATGGCTGCATCGTCTATGAATACCGACTGCGCGATTTGCCAACTGTCCGGTTGGCCAGGAATACTTGGAAACGGCCGCTGCACCGTATCGGGATGATAAAATGGTTTTACGTGAATGCCCTCGGGACTTTGCCAAACCAGGGTTTGATTATAGTCTGCGCCCTTTAAATCGGCTTGTATTTGCTGTTTCCATTGCTTGGAGGAAACAGGGTCGAATTCATTAAATAAATCACTCATCGTCTTGGTTGTTCAAGCTGTCTTCGTATTCAATAATGTAAATATCTTCATTTTCCCTTTTCAGGTAGTATTTTTGACGGGCAAATTTCTCCATTTCGTCGCTGTCTTTCATCTTTTCGATAAATTGCTTATCGTTTTCAATTTCCGAACGGTAAAATTCCTTGTTCTCTTCTAGGGCATTGATATCATCGTTCAGTTCTTTATGAATCAAAAAAGAATTGGTATCGAAAAAAAGCATCCATACTACGAACACAATTAATATGAGCACGTAGGTGTTGGTGGCAATCTTGAACCATCGCTTGTTTTTCAATTTTTTGAATTTCACAATTGTTCTGCGAGTTTTTGGTGAATAATACTTCGTATAACGTTTACGGCCACCGTATTGTAACGATTGGTGGGGATTATGATATCTGCATATTCCTTCGTGGGCTCGATAAATTGTTGGTGCATGGGTTTTAGGGTATGCTGGTAGCGTCCCAATACCTCCTCCAGATCGCGGCCGCGCCCGGCGATATCCCGTTTTAGCCTTCGTATTAGGCGCTCGTCGCTATCGGCGTGTACATAGATTTTAATATCGAACAATTCTCTTATCTCCGGGTGTGTCAATATAAGAATTCCCTCTACAATAACCACCTGTTTGGGATAAGTGGTAACCGTCTCGCCCGTGCGGTTGTGTTCCACGAAGCTATAGACCGGCTGTTCGAACGAGCGCCCTTGCCTAAGTTCTTCGAGATGCGAAACGAGCAAGTCGAAATCGATGCTGTTGGGATGATCGAAGTTAATGTTGCCCCTTTCGCTGTAGGAGAGATGGCTAAGGTCTTTATAATAGGAGTCCTGCGAAATTATGCACACTTCCTCCTCTGGAAGTTCTTCTACAATTTGCTGTACCACGGTAGTTTTACCGCTACCTGTTCCGCCGGCAATGCCAATAATGAGCATAGGGTGTCGTTTTTGCAAAGGTAGCGAAAATAGGGTTGCCTTCGCTAGCCCGGCGCCACACCAGTACCAATACCGTGAGGGTTATTTTTTTACTGCTGAAACTTCATCTTCTGTCACAATTTCCTCTTGTACGTTGCCCCAACTGTTCATGATATAATTCATCACATCGGCAACTTCGGCATCACTCAATCCCATTGGGGTCATAACGCCGTTATAGATTTTACCGTTTACCACAATTTCACCTTGTTGACCGTACTTCACGGCGCGAATGCTCTCTGTGCGCTTCTCTGTGAGCCAATTCGACCCTGCCAAGGGTGGAAAATTTCCCGCCACACCCTTGCCGTTGGGTAAATGGCACTGAACACATAGATTTTGGTAAATTTTCTGGCCGGCCTCTATGCTTTGCTGTAAATCGGTCTTCTGAAGGGCGGCTACATTCCTTTCAGAAGTATTCACCGTTCTATTGGTGGTATCTTTTTTCTTTCCGCAGGAAAAAAGAAGCACGAATATGCAGAAAGGAACTAATAAATTAGAATGTTTCATATTACGAATTTGGGGCTTTGCATTGCTTTTATAAACCGTTGTGCATTTTAAGAAAAATTTGTCAATTCGAGTGTCCCGAAAATATGTCGGGATTGTCCATTTTTATTGAGCAAAATTTGTATCGAGAATTGAATTTTTTAATCCTAACGCCGTTCTCGATACAATTTTCTTTCAGAAAATCACTCGAACTGACATCGGATTTCTTGAAAAAAAATAAAATGCACAACGAAATTTTTATAATCATCCGCTACGGATTTTTAGGCACTAAGCGATAAATGCCGTCGCCCTCTACGGCAATGTAAATATAGTCGTCGGGTCCCATTTTTACGTTGCGGACGCGACCTATATCTTGGGCAATTTTTTCGCGTCGCACTACCTCATTTCCGTTCAGCATAACGAGTTCAACGTAATTGAATTTTAAGGACCCCACAAGGACGTGCCCCTTCCACTGCGGATAACGGTCTCCCGTTACGAAATCCATACCACAGGGAGCGATGGAGGGTGTCCAATAGTAGATGGGCTGGGTCATTCCCGGTTTGGAAGTTTCATCGCTAATGGGTGTTCCGCTGTAATTGACACCATAGGTAACCACCGGCCAACCATAATTAGCTCCCTTTTCGATGCGATTGATTTCATCGCCTCCCTTGGGACCGTGCTCGTGTATCCAGATAGCGCCCGTTTTTGGGTGGCGCGCCATTCCCTGCGGATTTCGATGCCCGTATGAATAAACCGCACCCAGCGCATTGGCTTGGTCCACAAACGGATTATCGCTCGGTATGCTACCATCGTCATGCAATCTGTATACCTTACCGCCATCGCGGGTAAGGTCCTGCGGATTCACCTCACGGTTGCCACGGTCGCCAATGGAAAAATAGACATAGCCCTCATTGTCAAATTTTATGCGCGAACCAAAATGCTGCCCTGCCGTGCTATTGGGTGAGGCCTTGTAGAGCGTTTCGATGTTTGTAAGGGTGATGCCCTCCAGTTTGGCGCGTATTAGTTTCGTATTGCCGCCTTTGCCCTCTCCTTCAGTGCTGCTATGCGTAATGTAAATCCAGCCGTTGTTTTCATAATCGGGATGAAGGGTAATATCGAGCAAGCCGCCTTGGCCTTGGTAATAGACTTCAGGTACGTTTGCAATTTCCATTTTATTTCCGTTGGCAACCTGAATGATTCGCCCGTCTTTTTCGGTAATGAGCATGCTGCCATCGGGCAACCACGTCATTCCCCAAGGGTTGTCCAAATTGTCTACCACGCGCTCGGTGTCGTAGCTTCGGCTATCAGGGGTGTTTAGGGCGATATCCTCTTCCTTGGTAGGCTGGGCGCACGAACTTAAAAAGGCAAGACAGGTGGCCAATACAAAAAAGCGTCTCATAACATATTTCTTTGGGAAAGAATATATTCATTTTCAGAGGAACCTACAGGGCAATTAAGAAAATATTAATGGGAAAACGGGAGGAAGTTCAATAATTTCATAAATTGAATTACAGTATGTTCAAGAATTTCTTCCAAACTTACTCAGAAAGTAGTGGGGGGTAAAAGCGATCAAAACTGTTATGTATATAGATCTCGTAAAATGGCGGCATAATTTTTCTAAAGAGATAAATACGCTATATTGTTAAGGAATTTTATGTCACCTACTTCCAAAAAAAGGTTTCCGTATATGTTTAAAACTCTCAAGCGGATTATCGCCGCTTTTCTAGGTACCCGGGCGGCTGGTGTTTATTTCATCGTTTTTGCCGCTGCCATTGGCATTGCGACTTTTCTAGAAAATGATTTTGGCACTAGTGCCGCTCAAAAAGTGGTGTATCGCGCTTGGTGGTTCGAGGTGCTGTTGGCGCTGTTTGGATTAAGCATACTCTACAACATTTACCGGTACCGAATGGTCCAGCAAAAGAAATGGGCCCTGTTGTTTTTTCACGGTGCAATTATAGTGATATTGCTTGGTGCGGCAGCTACGCGGTATTTCGGATTTGAGGGGGTGATGCACATTCGTAAGAACGACAGGGCGAGTACTTTCCTCTCGGCCGAGACTTTTTTGAAATTTATCGTGCAGAAGGACGGACAAACTTATGAGTTTGACGAACCCGTATTATTTGCCAGTTTGGGGGACAATACGTTTGAAGAACAATATTTGGTGGGAGATGATATTATTGAAGTTTCGGTAAGTGATTTCTTACCGAATCCCAAACGGGAACTCGTCCCTAGCCCGAATGGTACTGCAGTACTTGAAGTGGTATTGGCCGGTGCTAATGGGCGCGAGGAATATTACCTAGAGCAGGGACAAACACGCCGATTGGGCAAATTGTTGTTCAATTTCAATCCTGTTGAGATGCCCAATGCCGTAAACATTGGGTACGATAAAGAACAACTTTCCATTAGCTATGGGCAGCCGCTTGTAAAGACCGTGATGGCCACACAACAGCGCGACACGTTGGAAGCTGGCCAATCGCATCTGTTACAACGGCGATCGTTGTATGCTGCTGGAAACGAAAATTTTGTTTTCGCCTCCTTCCATCCCAGCGCTACTCTTAAAGTTGTTTCAGAAAAACCAAAAGTGGAAAACCAAAGCATGGCGGCTGTGCAACTGGACATTACCGTAAACGGCACCACCCAACAAACCCTTGTCTATGGAAATAAGGGACTTCCAGGCCGTCCCGCACACTTGCAGTTTGAGGAGCTATTCGTCTCTGCGGCGTATGGCGCCAAGGAAATTACCGTTCCCTTTGCCATAAAACTGAACGATTTTATCTTGGAGAAATATCCCGGCACCAACAGTGCCTCCTCGTATGCGAGCGAGGTAACTGTAATCGACCCCCGTGACAATACCACCTTGGATTATCGAATTTATATGAACAATATTCTCGATTATGATGGCTACCGGTTCTTCCAATCGTCTTTCGATAAAGATGAAAAAGGCACTTACCTAAGCGTTAACAGCGATTTTTGGGGGACAATCATTTCGTATATCGGGTATGCGATTTTAACCTTGGGGATGATCTGGACACTTTTCAGTAAAAAGACCAGGTTTTATTCGGTACGTCAAAAGATTAAGAAAATGAGGGCCAAATCGAGCACCTTTATCTGGGTGTTGTTTTTGCTGAGTGCGGGTATTGCACAAGCCCAATCGAGCTCCAACAAGGGCCACGTGGCCAATGCGGTTAGTGAAACCCATGCCGATTTATTCAGCACGGTCGTGGTGCAGGACTTCAAGGGACGAATGAAACCGATGCATACCCTCTCACGAGAGGTTCTTCGGAAAATACACCGAAGCGAGACCATTGACGGCTTAACCGCCGATCAAGCGCTGTTGAGCATGTTCGTAAACAAAGAGCAATGGTACGATGTACCCATTATAAAGTTAGGGAAACATCGGGATATTCAAAAAGTACTGAATGTAGAGGGGGAGTACGCTTCCTATAAAGATTTTTTCAACGATGACGGCGCCTATAAACTGCGCGATGAGGTGCGACGTGTATACGCTCTAGAACCCATTGATAGGGGCGTGTATGCCAAAGAGCTGCTCAAAATAGACGAAAGGCTCAATATTTTGAGTATGGTCTTTTCTGGCAGTTTGTTGAAAATAGTTCCCACACCCAACGACCCTAATAACACTTGGAGCGCCTATCAGAGCCATGGCCATAGCCACGACGATGGCCACAACCATAGTAGTGTAGCCGATAAATTTTTCAACGCGTATGGCAGTGCCCTTAAAAAAGCGACCCAAACGGGCAATTACGCGCACGCTGGTCATCTATTGGAAGAACTGAAAACATACCAGATGACCGCTGGCAGTGCGGTACGTCCCAGCGATTCAAAGTTAAACGCTGAAATTTTACTGAACGAACTAAACGTCTTTACACGCCTGGCTTTTGTCTATTTAATGCTGGGTTTGGCATTGTTGTTCTTTCTCTTCCTATCTGTATTTAAGCCTAATTTGAAATTGAAAACCAGTTATCGCATATTGTTCTTTCTGGTGGTTGCCGGCTTTGTATTTCACACGGTAGGGTTGGGGTTGCGGTGGTACGTTTCAGGGAGAGCTCCCTGGAGCAATGGGTACGAGTCTATGATTTATATTGCCTGGACCACCACCTTGGCGGGTATTCTCTTTACACGCAGGTCGTTTGGTGGCCTGGCGGCCACTATGGTGCTTGCCGCAACCATTTTGTTGGTTTCGACACTTAGTTTTTTAGATCCGCAAATCACTCCTTTGGTACCGGTGCTCAAATCGTATTGGCTCACCATTCACGTATCACTAGAGGCCGGTAGCTATGGGTTTTTAATGCTGGGCGCTATCATTGGTATCATCAACCTAATATTGATGATTTTCATTTCAGAAAACAACAAGAACCGTATAAAACGCATGGTACAGGAAATGAGCTATATTAGTGAACTCACCTTGATTGGAGGTCTGTTTATGGTGAGTGTAGGCACCTATTTAGGTGGGGTATGGGCAAACGAGTCGTGGGGAAGATATTGGGGTTGGGATGCCAAGGAAACGTGGGCATTGATAACCATTTTGGTATACGCCTTTATCCTTCATATGAGGCTTATCCCAAAATTGCGCGGCCTATACGCCTATAACGTAGCTACAATTTTTGGCCTTGCTTCGGTCATAATGACGTATTATGGGGTTAATTACTATCTATCTGGATTGCACAGTTATGCTACTGGTGACCCTGTGCCTATTCCCAAATGGGTATATATGGTGGTAGCGGTCCTGCTCGTTATAAGTGTACTTGCCTATTGGCGCAAGCGGAAGTTTGCCCACTCTTTCAAGTAGCACCAAGTCACGCTATAGATTTATTCTATTATTTCTCCGTTCTCAATTATAAGGTCATATTTGTAACCGGCACCAAAATCTCGATTTAAAGAAACTTCACCCTTCATAGTGACAATACTTCCCTCGGGTACAAAACTGTTGGAGGTAATTACAAGATCGAAGCTGTCTTGGCTACCGTCCTGAAGATGAATCCAGTTGCGCTTCATTATATTGGGATTTACTTTGATGACCTTGCCAGTGAGTTGAACTGTTTTACCTTGGTATTGTTTAGGGTTTTTCAGCAACTCGGCAATCTTTACAGAGCCCTTGTGTTCTATAATAGCCTCAGTATGTGTTGGGATGTCCTCTTTAATAGAAAGTTTTTGAGAGCGGGTGGCGTCGCCTGCCAAGGGATTGGAGTGGTCGCCGTGCTTTTCGGGAACAAGGTTGGTAACTAAAAATACCCTATCGAAAACCCGATTGTGCTCCTTGCTCTCAAAATTGGTCTTTAAAAGGCCGCCTCGGTAAAAATAGGTTGCACCCACGGTAATTTCCTGCTTGGGAGCTGCAATCCAGAATTGCTCTCCAGCTTCGGTAACGTTCATATAGACATATTTTGAGGTGGGCAGAACCTCTTGGACCACCACCTTGTGCAGGTCTTCAGAAAATGGAGCGCTCGCGGATGGTGTGAGGGACGGCGGAGCTTCGGTTTCTGAAAAAATACCGCTGCTGGGTACATTCGTGGATGAGTCGCTTTTGGCCGTTACCACTTTGGGGCCATCGTTGCAGCCTAGAGTTAAAAACAATAGCGCGCTGGTTACATAAATTGGTGTCTTCATAAATTATCTTTTCTTTTTACTGTAAAATCGTTTTGTGAGCCGGGTGTAAAACCGGAAGCTGTTTTCTTCCTCAAACTGCGAATATTCACCCGAAATACTGAGCTGCCAAGTTCGTGAAAAACTATACGACATACCAGTGCCATAAAAATGCTGGGTATACGCCATATTTCTAGCACCATACTCATAGTCTGCCAACCTGTAGTAAAAATCGGCATTCAATTGGTCCTTAAAGAAGTTTCGCCCGTGCCGTACCGAGAGTACATTGCTGGTTAGATAATTAGATTGGTTGTTGTTGTATGAAACTGTTAGCCTTCCCTCTAGCACCGGTATTTTAGTTAAGGTTGCATAGCCATAAAGATTGTCGCTCTTGTTTTGGTTGTCACTTTGAAAACGGCGGCTATAGCTTCCTCCCAACAAGAAGCGCTTAAACGGCCTAAGGTTGATCCTAGCGCGAAGCCCTTGCCGGGCCAGGTCATCGTCCAAGAGTCTTTCAATATCGCTTTGGAACGTTTCATAGTAAATGATGCGCTTGCGCGAATCGTAGGATAGCATAACATTTACCGCCCTGCTAAATCGGTAGCGGGCCGAAAGGTAAAGATTTGTAAGGCGGGTTTCGCTGCCGCTGTTTCCGAAGATATCCAGTTCTGCTGAACCAAAGAGGTTCAAGTTCGAGCCTATCGTACTGGAATGCTGAAAAAACACATACCTACGGTCGGTTTCGCCCGCATTGGTCTGCTCGATAGCACCCAACGTGGTTTGGCCGTAAAACTCCTCGGTACTGCTTTCAAAACCGGCAAAGCCTCCATATTGTACCAAATTGGAATTGAAGCCATAGTCGAAAAAATCTGGTCGGAAGCCACCGAGAGCGCCTACGTAAAAGTTTCCGAAGTAATGCTCCACTTGTAGCCCGTCTACCGCACCCACCGTAGACACCTTGTTGTTGATGTAGCGCCCAGCCGTGATGGAGAGGTGCTGGGTAGCTTCGAACCGCGCATTGAGATTATATACATTGAAAATACTGGTTCTGCCCCGGTAGGTACTTTCCGAAGGCAGTATGACATGACGGTAGGCCAGATCGGTTTCTATCGAGAACTTCGAATCGCCAATGTGGTTCGCGTTCAAGGAAAGTCGCGTCTGCAGTCGATGCCTATCGTCCCGCACATCTGAAAAGGTGTTGTAGCTCGCTACGGTAACTCGGCCTCGTATTTCCTCTAAAGTTGTTGACTCGGGTTGCGGTTGGGTGTTCTCGGCCTTTTCGGGTTTTTTAACGGAATCCGATTTGACCGGAGGTAGGGGAGGTTCCAATGTTGTTGGAATCGCAGGCAACCTGTAGGTGACGGTATCGTTTTTTGAAACACTACAGCCATTTATCGGGGTGGCAACCACCGATGTAGATGATTTCTCGGAAATAAGCAAACAGGGTTTTTCGGCCACAAATAGCGTATCGCCTATTTCAATGCGCTGGGTATTTTCAAATTTCACATAAATATTGGTTGATGTTATGAATGAAACGGTACCGGTAAGAGTGCCCTCACCGGTTTGGGCGCACATCGAAGCAGCTGCACCTAGCAGAACCCATATGTAAAAATAGTGTTTCATTACGTATTAATCTTCTCCATTGGGGTGGCATTGAAAGCACGCGTTGCTTTCGTACACGTATCCGGGCACGTCCTCGTGTTCTTCGGCGGTCTCTCCGGCCGGATGGCAGCTAAGGCAGTCAAAGACCGCAAAGTTATTGGGGTTGTTGTGGCAGTCGGTACACGTGTCCCACACATCGTCGTGCTTACCGCTATAAATGGGGAAATACTTGCTGTCGTGGTCGAAAGTAGCGGGCATCCAGCCTGGATTAGTGGTATGGCACTGGGCACAATCGGTTGGGAAATTTGCCGCTTGGTGGTTGGGATTGTTGGCATTATTGTAATCGGTGGCATGGCATTCAAAGCAATCGGTTGGCGTATTGCTGAAATTTCCGTTTTCGTGGCACTGATTGCAATCTTGAATGTCGTGACCCAATGTTAAGGGGAAAAAGCTGTGGTCAAACTGGGCGGGCATCCAGCCGGGGTTGGTGGTATGGCACTGGGCACAATCGGTTGGGAAATTCGCAGCTTGATGGTCTGGGTTATTGGTTTGCGAATAGTCATCTGCGTGGCAAGCAAAGCAATCGGTCGGGGTATTCTTGAAATTTCCGTTTTCGTGGCACTGGTTGCAGTCCTGGATATCGTGCCCTAGGGTCAAGGGGAAAAAATCATGGTTTACCACAGCGGGCATCCAACCGGGATTGGTAGAATGGCAAGAAGCGCAATCGGTAGGGAAGCCGGCACTCTGGTGGTTTGGATTGGTGGTTTGTGCATAATCGTCGTTATGGCAGGCAAAACAATCGGTCGGGGTATTGTTGAAATTTCCGTTTTCGTGACACTGGTTACAATCTTGAATATCATGTCCCAGCGTGAGGGGAAAGAAGTCGTGATCGATGCTAGCGGGCATCCATCCAAGGTCTGTGGTATGGCATTCCATACAGTCGGTTGAGAAACCAGCTTGTTGGTGATTGGGATTCGCAGTAGAAGCAAAATCGTCCATATGGCAACTAAAGCAATCTGGGCTCGCATCGCTAAAGTTCCCCGTGGTATGGCACATACTGCAGTCTTCAAGGTCGTGTCCCTTCGTTAGCGGGAAAAAGTCGTGGTTAATGCCCTGGGCGTCCCAGCCAAAACCGAAGGGGTTGTGGCACTCTACGCAATCGGTCGAAAAACCACCTGCTGCGTGGTTCGGATTTTGTGCAGCGAAATAATCGTCCCGATGGCATTCTATGCATTCATTTCCAATAGGATTAAATATAAGGGTAGTTTCTTCACTATGGCATTCTACACAACTAAGGTTATTGTGTGCGCCTATAAGCGGAAATCCATTCTGTTCGTGTATTTCAGGTATATTGAAGACCAACCAGCTCTCAGAAGTATGGCACCGCATACAGTCGTTTCCTACCGATTGGTTATGGATATCTGTATGGCACGAAATACAATCTGTTGGGGTATTTTCAAAAGTTAAGATTTGGTGGCACGCCTTACAGTCAACCTGTTGGTGCGTACCTTCAAGCTCGAACGCCGTGGTGCTGTGGTCGAAGGCGATTTCGGAAAGCGAGACCTCCCAGCCCTGGGCCGTATGGCATTGGGCACAATCTATGGCGAAATCATCGCCGTGCGGCGATTGTCCATAGAGCACAATGCTCCACAGCCACGGTATTATTGCAAGTGACAGTCGGCGCATTCGAGTTTGTTGAGCTTGTAAACCAATTCTTCTTGGTTTTGGTTGGTTGTTACTTCGTGGCATTCGCGACAATCGATAGCGGCGTGCTTTCCGGTGAGCGGAAAACGGGTATTGTCGTGATCAAATTTTTCCGGTAGCCAGCTACTAGTTACATGGCAGCGGTTACAGTCGGTAACGCCATTCATGGCGAAAGCATCGCCGTGAACGTTCTCGTGGCAGGATGCGCAATCTGTGTTTAAAGTACTAAAATTTTGTGATATAACGGTTTCCGAAGCATCCCATTCGAAATGGCACTGGGCACAGGAAACGGTTTCATGTTTGCCGGTAAGTGGCCAGTCGGTCTTGGTATGGTCAAACGCAACCGCGCTCCATGACTCGTTTGTGTGGCAGGCCGTACAGTTGTCCTCTGGGTAAAATCGCGGGTCTAGAAAACCTTCGTGGAAATCGGTATGGCAGTCGATGCAATCGCTGCCCAAATTGGCGAACGTCCACCGGTCATCAGGACTTTCTTCGCTCACGTGGCACGAAAAACAAGGTGTTGCCCGGTGGGCGCCTTCTAGCGGAAAGTTCGATTCTTTATGGTCTTCTATGGTAAATAAGGTGAATTCGAAGCCTTTTTCTACCGAATGGCAGGTAGCGCAGTCTGGCGATACGCCCCCTTCTGAAAATTCGCCCTGATGGTAATCCTGATGGCAGCTTTTACATTCGGAATAATCGATAGGCGTCGAGAAGCGTTCGGTGTGGCACTGCTTGCAATCTACGGTTTGATGCATCCCTTCCAATGGATAGTCGGTTACTGAATGGTCGAAGAAATCCATATCGTTCAAGCTAAAAAAGCTTTCTTCGTTGTGGCATTTGGCACAATCCTGCCCGAACCTATCTTCGTGCGGATCGTTGTGGCAGCTAGCGCAATCGGTTTCAGAAGCACCCATGGCATCTTGAAAAACTTGCAGCGGGTTGCTCGTTTGCGTATGGCACGAGAAACAATCAACATTGCGGTGGCTTCCCTTTAGCGCGAAGGTGGTGCGGTTGTGGTTAAAGTTTTGGTTGCCAATAAATGCCGAAAAGGAAGTCTCTGTATGGCACTGTGCGCAATTTCCGGGGAGCTGATTATTATGCGTATCTTGATGGCAGGAAGTACAATTGGCAAAAGCGATACCCTCGAATTGCTGGAAGGGCTTTCCGTTTCGTGTCGTGGTGGTATGGCACTCTTTACAATCTACTTCCTCGTGTGCGCCCCGAAGCGGAAATTGCGCTTGGTCATGGCTAAAACGGGGAGCGGTATTGAAGCTTTCCATAGTGTGGCAGGCAAGGCAATCGTTGCTCAAGGTTTCTTGGTGAAAATCATCATGGCAGGAAAGGCATTTTTGGTCGAGCCCCAAATAGGTTCCCTTGCGTTTCCGAAGGTCGCTGTTCTGTATGTTGCTAGGTTGGTGGCATTCGCGGCAATCTACAGCAGCGTGCGCTCCCTCTAGAGGATAGCCCGCTAGGGTATGGTCGAATTGCCGTTCGTTGAAGCGTACCATGTCGAAATTACGACCATGATGTTCGCTATGGCATTCAAAGCAGTCTTGGCGCCTCACTTTTTCGTTGGCGTGATAGCCCTCGTCCTGCCGAAGCAGTAAGCGTATCTCGGTATGGCATTCCAAACATTTGTTGTTGGAAACCTTTTCTCCCAATACGTGACATTTTGTGCAATTGGTCATTCCTTCAAGATTTGCGTGCGCTGTGGTAAGGTCGCCAGGCGAAATTTGCGCTAAGGCCAGTCCTCCCCAGCAAACTAGGGCGAATTGTGCGATACGTAATAGTGCCTGTCTCATTCGCCTATTTGTGTTTTTTAACGATATGGCCAAAGCGCTTGGTGATTTCAATTCCCGCTCGTTCCAAGAACTTTGTGGGCATGACCCCTCCGGCAAAAATATAGACTAGTTCGTTTTCCAGTTTCCTAGTTTCCGACTCGCCATCAACCTTCAGAAGCACGTGATCTGGATTGATGGCTACTAGATTCGAATTATAGAGTACCGTAACTTCTTTGTTTTCGATGGCCTTTTTTATCGCGTCCCTATTCTTGGGCTTTAGGCGAGAAAATTTATCGCTTCGGTATGAAAGTATCACCGTATTGGCGTCTTTCAATAGTAGAACAGATTCGATGGCAGAATCCCCACCGCCTACAACGATTATTTTTTTCCCTTCAATGCGTTCGGGCTCCAAGAGGCGGTAGGCGACCTTCTCGCTTTCCTCACCGGGAACACCCAGCTTGCGGGGGCTGCCCCGGCGACCAATGGATAGTACCATCTGGTTGCAGAAGTATACCTCATCGGTCGCGGTGACCACCTTAAAGGTGCCATTTTCCTGAGGAATGATATTCTCTACCTTGGTATTCTCGGTAATTTTCAAATCATGTTCTGAAATTACCTTTTCCCAGAGGCGCAGCAGTTCTTCCTTTGAGGTGTCATAGAGTTTTACCTTGCCATAAAGGGGAAGTTCCATAGGGGAGGTCATAACTACCTTGGAGCGCGGAAAGGTAAAAACAGTACCGCCCAATGATTCCTGTTCGAGGGTAAGCGAGTTTAACCCATGCTTTTTAGCCGCAAGCGTGGCAGAGATGCCGGCGGGGCCAGCGCCTACGATAATCACATCGTACACATCGGGTCTACTGGGCTTTTTTGTTTTTGCCAAATTATCAATAGCCTGCTTTCCTTGTTCTACGCTGTTCTTGATAAGTCCCATACCTCCAAGTTCACCAGCAATGTATATTCCCTCGATGTTGGTTTCATAGGTTTCCTTTACATGCGGTAATTCAACCCCGCGTTCTTCGGTGCCTATGCGCAGGGAAATAGCCTCCACTGGGCAACTATGGAAGCACGCACCGTGCCCTACGCAATTGGAAGCGTTAATAACGGTAGCTTTGCCGTCTACAATGCCCAGAATGTCCTTTTCGGGGCAGGAGGCCACGCAAGCCGCACTGCCAATGCACACATTCAGGTCAATATAGGGGTGCAGCGATACGGGCTCGTGCAGTCCTTCCTCCTTGGCTATCGTTACTTTCTCTATGGTTTGGCGTGAGGTTTTGTTTTTCTTCCGAAGATAGAGATATACCACTACCGCGCATAACAGGAAAACTATGGAATAGGTAATGATTTGTTCTACGAGCACGTTCATTAGAATATCCATTTATAGCCAAACGCGAGGGTAACAGCGATGTGGATGAGTACAATGACTAGCATAATTAATGCGAATGGCAGATGCGCCACGTGCCAATATCGAAATAATTTTTTCATGGTTTCCAGGCGGGCAATTCGTTTGCCCAGCCTTCGCTCCTTTTTTACCAATTTCAATATTTCCCGTTGCTGGGTGCCCGGCACCCCCTGCGAAATGAGTGTCTTTCGTAAATTCCTTGGCGAAGCTCCGGTGGTATCGGTTGAGTTCGTTGAAAATTGGGCAAGCACTTGCACGGTGGCAGCATCGAGCGAATACTTCCTTGAAAGTACTTCGGCTACATTGGTTTTCATCCCTTGTACCTCTTGGAGGCTTAGAGCGCGTCCTTCTATGGTACGTGGTATTTGTATGTAGATGAAACGGCCTATCACCCCACTGGCAACCACCGCTACCATACTCCAAAATGCGATGGAAACAATTCCGCCAAACTTGAAAGCCGTATGGAAAAGCACGAGCACCGGACCGAGAGAGCAAAGAAAAATATGGAATTCCAACAAGTACTTAAGGCGTAGTTGCTTTTCCATAAATCCGTACCGCTTACGGGCAATGTAGATGGAAACGCCGAAGAGAATTAACAGCGTTCCCACAATTCCCAATCCGTGACCGAAAAATCCACTGGGCTTGAACCAGTCGTGCCTAGGATGGTAGAAGCGTTCCTCTAGTGGGGTGGTATAATAGGAATAGCCGGTATAGGATAAATAGCCAATGGCGGCTACCACCATGGCCACCATGCTACCTATGTATAACCTATGTACAGTAGGGTTCAAAAATAAAGTGCGCTTTTATTGGAAATATGGTTGTCACCGGGACCCAATGTGATTTGTCACTAAGCCCGGGTTTGTTAAAGATAACAAATTGACTTTAAAGTACCCTACCTTGAAGCCTATGGAAATTTTTAATTCTGAAAATGATATACATCAATTTTTCAAGAAAACTTTATCATTTGCATCCTGCACTCAAAACCGTATCTTTATAAAAAAATTTCTATGGAAGACACGTACAAAGCGATCGTGAATCAATCGTTCGAGTTTTCACTCGATTCCGGTGCTTTATCGGCAATAGATAGCATCCAGAAGTCTGAAAGCCAATACCATCTCATCCACAATGGGCGTTCGGTGCTCGCCGAGGTGGTTTCCAAAGATTTCCTGAATCGTACTTACACGTTGAAAATTGGCGGCAACCGTTATGTGGTCTCCTTGGGCGATTCGCTCGATGCGCTTATTGAGGAGTTGGGTCTTTCGTTAGGCAGTAGTTCCATTGCGAACGAGATTCATGCTCCAATGCCTGGGCTCATTCTGGAGGTAGCCGTTGCCGTGGGCGATTCGGTATCGCAGGGCGATCCCTTGTGTGTCCTCGAGGCCATGAAGATGGAAAATGCGCTTACAGCGCCCCGCGACGGGGTTATTAAAGCGGTGCACATTTCAACCGGAGAAACCGTAGACAAAAACGCACTTTTAATCGAATTACAAGACTGATGAAAATAAAGAAACTCTTGGTGGCCAACCGTGGGGAAATTGCCTTACGAGTTATGAAAACGGCCCGCAATATGGGAATAAAAACCGTTGCGGTCTATTCCGAAGCCGATAGGAACGCGCCCCATGTGGCCTTTGCCGATGAGGCCTTCTGCATAGGACCGCCTCCTTCCACCGAATCGTACCTTAAGGGCGACCATATTATAGAACTTGCCAAGCAGCACGAGGTAGATGCCATTCATCCTGGCTACGGTTTTCTTAGTGAAAATGCCTCGTTTGCCGAAGCTGTAACCAAAGCGGGAATACAGTTTGTAGGGCCGAAGCCGCACGCTATTCGCATAATGGGTAGCAAACTCGCTGCCAAGGAAGCTGTGAAAAAATACGATATCCCTATGGTGCCGGGTATTGACGAAGCGGTGACCGATGTGGAAGAAGCCACGCGCATTGCAAAGGAGATCGGTTTTCCTATCTTGATAAAGGCTTCGGCCGGTGGAGGCGGTAAAGGCATGCGCATCGTAGAAAAGGAGTCTGAAGTAAAGGAACAGATGAAACGCGCCATTAGTGAAGCCGAATCTGCCTTCGGTGATGGATCGGTGTTTATCGAGAAATACGTAGGTTCTCCACGACATATTGAAATTCAGGTGCTTGCCGATACCCACGGAAACGTGGTGCATCTCTTTGAGCGCGAATGCAGCATACAACGACGCCACCAAAAGGTAGTGGAAGAGGCACCCTCCTCGGTGCTTTCCGAATCCCTTCGTGCCCAAATGGGCGAGGCAGCCGTAAAGGTGGCCAAGGCCTGCGATTATGTAGGGGCCGGCACGGTGGAGTTCCTATTGGACGAAAAGCATAATTTTTATTTTCTTGAAATGAACACCCGCCTGCAAGTAGAGCATCCCGTTACCGAGTGGGTCACCGGAATTGATTTGGTCGAACAGCAACTCAAGGTGGCACAAGGCGAGCCATTGTCGTTTCAGCAGGAAGATCTTTCCCTTACGGGTCACGCCATGGAATTAAGGGTATATGCTGAAGACCCATTGGATAATTTTATGCCCAGCGTGGGTACCTTGAAGGTATACCGCCCTGCCCAAGGCAAAAGTGTTCGTGTGGACGACGGATTTCTCGAAGGAATGGAAGTACCCATACAGTACGACCCCATGCTTTCCAAGCTCATTACCTACGGCATCACCCGTAGCGAGGCCATACAACGAATGATCGAGGCTATCGCGCAATATGAAGTCGAGGGCGTAAGTACTACCTTGCCCTTTGGGAAATTCGTAATGCAGCACGAGGCCTTTCGAAGTGGCGATTTCGATACGCATTTCGTAAAGGAATACTATTCCGAAGAGAAACTGGAAGAGGATATGCGCCGCGAGGCGGAACTTGCCGCCTTGGTCGCCCTACAGATCTATCTGAATGATAAAACGAAGGTGCGCCTTCCCAACCAACCAATATGATGCCCACTGCCGAAAATATATGAACACACAAGCACGGGAGAATCTAAAGTAAGCTATGAGCAATACCAACAAAGAATTACAGAAAAAGCTGGCTGCCGCTAAACTGGGCGGGGGCCAAAAACGAATCGATGCCCAACACAAGAAGAAAAAACTCACCGCGCGCGAGCGTATCGATTACCTTCTGGACAAAGGGTCTTTTGAAGAACAGGGCATTTTGGTAACCCATCGTACCACCGAGTTTGGTATGGAAGAACAAACCTATTATGGTGATGGGGTAGTAACAGGTTACGGTACTGTTAGTGGAAGGTTAGTGTACGTATTTGCGCAAGACTTTACCGTGTTTGGCGGCTCGCTCTCTGAAACGCACGCCGAGAAGATCTGTAAGATCATGGACCACGCAATGCGCGTCGGTGCTCCCGTGATTGGACTGAACGATTCCGGTGGGGCGCGTATCCAGGAGGGGGTGCGCTCTTTGGGTGGCTATGCCGATATTTTCTATAGAAATGTACAGGCCTCTGGGGTCATTCCACAAATTTCTGCCATTATGGGGCCTTGCGCCGGTGGCGCCGTTTACTCGCCTGCGATGACCGATTTTACCCTTATGGTACAGGACAGCAGTTATATGTTTGTAACTGGGCCCAATGTAGTAAAGACCGTTACCAATGAGAACGTTACTTCCGAGGAGTTGGGCGGTGCCCATACCCACGCCACCAAGAGCGGCGTTACCCATTTTACCGCCAGCAATGATATTGTGTGCTTAGAACAGGTAAAGCAGTTGTTGAGCTACCTTCCGCAGAACAATCAGCACGCGCCTGAAAAACTACCATACGAATTGGGGGATGAGCTCAGGGAATCCCTAGAGGGTATCGTACCTGATAGTTCCAATAAGCCATACGATATGCACGCCGTTATCGAAGGCATTATCGATGCCGATTCGTTCTTTGAAGTGCATAGGGAATATGCCGATAACATCATTGTGGGCTTTGCGCGTTTGGGTGGAAGGAGCATCGGTATCGTGGCCAATCAGCCCATGAGTCTGGCGGGTGTTCTGGATGTGGACAGCAGCAAGAAAGGTGCCCGCTTTACGCGCTTTTGCGATGCCTTCAACATTCCGCTGTTGGTGTTGGTGGATGTGCCAGGATTTCTTCCGGGAACCGACCAAGAGTGGAACGGTATCATTTTGAACGGGGCCAAATTGCTGTATGCGCTTAGCGAGGCAACGGTTCCCCGCGTTACCTTGATTACTAGAAAGGCCTATGGGGGCGCGTACGATGTTATGAACAGCAAGCATATAGGAGCCGATATGAACTTTGCGTGGCCAACGGCCGAAATTGCCGTAATGGGTGCCAAGGGGGCCAGCGAAATTATCTTCCGAAGGGAAATTATGGAAGCGGAAGACCCAGAGCTGAAACTGTCGGAAAAAGAACAGGAATATGCCGAGGCCTTCGCCAATCCGTTCAAGGCAGCCCAACGCGGATTTATCGATGAAGTGATACAACCGAAGGATTCGCGCCGGAAGTTGCTCAAGGCTTTTGCGATGCTAGAAACCAAGACCGTGGTCCTCCCCAAGCGTAAACACGGGAACATTCCGTTGTAAGCAAACCAACTGAAACTACACTTTTACGACCCGCTTTCTTATAAAAAGTGGGTTGTTTTATCTGTTAAAAGAAGTTTAATGCCTTCTTCCTTTCGGTATTCTTTTAGTACTTTATTATCAATTACTTCAAACAGAAAGTTACCTATGGATGAGATTATCGATCACCCCGAATTTGGGGCGCGAAAAGATGAAAAGGAAGTTGTTGTAGTTTCGGGAAGCAGCGGGCTTATCGGTTACCACCTTATTCAACGGTTGGCAAAAAACTACCGGGTAGTAGGACTGGACCGGGTAGGACCGCCCTATCCGCCCTTGCAGGCCGAGTGTGTTAATTTTGATATTACCGATGAAAAGGCCATCGATGCCGCGATGGAACGCATTCGGTATGGCTACGGAAGCAAGATCGCCTCGGTAGTGCATCTGGCCGCATTCTACAGTTTCAATACGAAGGAAAGCGAAGGCTACGATACCATTAATGTGGAGGGCACCCGTAAATTTTTGAGTCAGTTGGAAGATTTTGACGTAACGCAATTTATCTTTTCCAGTTCCGATTTAATTTACAAACCAGTCGCGCCGGGTACGAAAATTCACGAAGACTGCCCTATTGAGGCCAACTGGGGGTATCCAGAATCGAAAGTACATACCGAGCAGATTATCAAGGAACAAAACCCTAATATGAACACGGTATTCCTACGTATCGCTGGGGTCTACAACGATATGTGCCGATCGATTCCCATTGCCCAGCAAATTAGGCGAATTTATGAAAAGGAGTTTGTGAGCCATTTCTATTCGGGCGAGCTGGATCACGGCGATGTGTTCGTGCACCTAAACGATGTTCTCGATAGCATTGAAAAGACCATTGCCCGTCGCCACGATATACAGGACCAATTACCCATTAATATAGGGGAACCCGAAACTCCTACGTATAGGGAATTACAGGAGCATATTGGGAAGCTACTCCACGGCGAAGCGTGGAAAACCTACGAAATGCCTCCAGAGGTTGCCAAGGCAGGCGCCTGGGTACGCGATTTGGTAGGGGATCCGTTTATAAAACCTTGGATGATAGACCGTGCCGATGACCATTACGAACTCGACATTTCGCGGGCGAAGAAGGTACTCGATTGGGAACCCAAGCACCGATTGCTCGATACCTTACCGAAGATGATCGAAAACCTGAAGGAAGATCCAGAGGGCTGGTACCAACAAAACAACTTGAACTAATATGGCAGACAAGGCTTACCAAATACCACCCGGGTGGGACTACAATCCCGCCAAATGGTCTGAGCGTATTCCCATCGTTATCTTGGCGGTCATCGGTTTTTTGATTGCGGGTTATCTTTCATTGTACCAATTTGAGCTAATCGATACGGTGTGGGAGCCTTTTTTTGGTAACGATAGCATCAAGATATTGAACTCGAAAATTTCGCACATCCTCCCTATACCCGATGCTGCCCTTGGCGCTTTTGGGTATTTGGTAGATGCGATTACTGGAGTTATTGGTGGTACTTACCGCTGGAAGAAAATGCCATGGATTGTTATTGTTTTCGGTCTAGCCGTTGGGCCTTTGGGTTTCGTGAGCGTATTGCTTGTAGTATTCCAACCCGTGCTCTTTTCGGCTTGGTGTACCTTGTGCTTGGCATCCGCAGTTATTAGTATAGCCATGATTGGTCCGGCAATGGACGAGATGCTGGCTAGTCTTCAGTTTATGAGACGCGCCAAGGATGCCGGCGCCTCTACATGGAAAGTATTTTGGGGAGTTTCCTCTGAAATAGAAAAAATAGATTGATATGTGGCCACGAATCGTAAATATGGTGCTTGGATTGTGGCTAATGGTCGCACCGGGCGTAGTGGGCTATGGACCAGCAGCTGCCGATAACGGGCACATCGTAGGCCCAATCATTGTTACCTTTTCCACCATTGCGCTGTGGGAAGCTACGCGGGTACTTCGTACGTGGAATTATCCCCTTGCCATTTGGCTGCTATTGGCGCCTTGGGTATTGGGCTATGGAGAAACCGTAGCCATTGTAAGCGATATGGTCGTTGGCGCTTTGGTATTATTCGCTGCATCGAAGCGCGGTTCGGTGAGCAAACGGTATGGTGGCGGATGGTCGGTTTTGTGGAAAGGGGAGGCTACACAGGAGAATGAATCCGACGACTGATTTTCCTACCATTTTTTCTTTTCATGTTATCAGAGAATAGTATATTTGCAATCCGAATTCGGGATGTGGCGCAGTCCGGTAGCGTACTCGCATGGGGTGCGAGTGGTCGCAGGTTCAAATCCTGTCATCCCGACAAAAAGATGTCTGAGGACGAAGTCCTTGGACATTTTTATTTAGAGGCGAGCCAAACGAAGTTTGAGTGAAGGCAATAAATAAAAATGACCTGAATGCGATAGCATCAGGCATCAATTTGCAACAATAGCGATGTAAAGAGATTCTGTAAATCCTGTCATCCCGACTTAACGAAAATGAACCAGTTTGGCTGGTTCATTTTTTGTTTATGGAAACACGATAGTGTTCATTTTCATTTGCAATGAGGGTTTATTAGGATTCTCCAAATCCTGTCGTCCCGACAAATTAGATGCCTAATAATTTAGTTCTTAGGCATTTTTAATTGCGGTTTATTCGATTGTGTACACTTCCAGTTCAATTTCCACCATAAATTCGGGCAGGGCCAGTTCAGAAACGCCCACCCAGATTGCGGTAGGGTAGTGGTTGGTGTATATGGTATTGCGGTAGGCAGCGTGTTCCATCAATTGGGACATGGAGGTGGTAAAGATATTCTCTACCACCACATCGTCGAAGCTGCACCCAAAATGAGTTAGGATTTTCTGAAGATCGGCATAGCAGTTTTTAAGCTGTTGCGCCATATCGCCCACAGCCGTAGGATTGCCTTGGTCATCCATGCTCACGGCGCCTGAAATTTTAATCTCGTTGCCAATTTTCACAGCGTGAGAATAGCCATAGGCTTTTTCGACCTCCGGGCGTAAGAGGAAGTACTCTGGAGTTTGGTCTGTAGCCGTTTCAGTAAGGTTGGGTTCCTGACCTTGGACAGGTTCTTGGCAACCCCCGAGCCACAACATAGACGACAGCATTGCTATGGTAACTAGAAGGTTTCGTGGAAAAAAGTGTTTGGTTTTCATAGTTGGTCGTATGTATTTTGAAATACAAACTACCGAAAACCGAATGCGAACCACAATCGATTTGTGATGAACGGCAACAATTCCTTTCCGAAGGGGAGATTCCTATTTTCAAAGGGTAAAAAAAATAGCTTTTCAAAACAGCTCAAGCTGTATTTGAAAAGCTATCCTTTCCGAAAACGGAAGGTTGGGAACAATACTACTGCTCGCGCTTAGATTGCGGCTTCTGCTCCCTCTTGGCAGTTTGCTGCTTCGGCTGCTGTTGCTGCTGTTGCTGCTGTTGCTGCTTCTGTGGCTGGTTTTCTCTCTGATTGCTCATAACCATACAAATTAAATTAATACTCCGTTATTAGTTCATCCTAAAGGTATTGCATAAAGCAACAGCTCGTTTCTTGCTTAAGAATGATTTGGCGAAGATTTGGCGAAGCGTTAACGCGACATTCTTTTAAATGGGATGCTATCCTTCGCTTAATCAGCAGTTTGCATTATGATAGCTGACGAATGGATGAATTGCCTCTGACGAAAATTTCATAGCATCCTGTTGAAAAAATGGCTAACGATTGTGATTTAAGAAAAATTGATTTACGGCACTATCGTAGAGCAGACAACAATAACAAGACATTTAATAAGCAACTACTTATGGTATTTATTAAAAATATAAATAAAAACATATACTTATGTTGTCCTATCTTTGACCCCGATAAACCTTAAAAGAAAACTATGGAAGCTCTCGTTTCAGTTACTCAACAAGATGTATCGGTTGCACACAATGCTAAAAATCACAAAGAAATCCAGGATGGCCCTGCGAAATTGATGGGGATTGAAATAGACCTGTTTAGCTATAAAGTGCCCGAGGGTCATTTTGAACAGGTGCTAAAGGAAATTTGCGGGGGTGCTTTCAATTTCAAGATGGTGACGGGCGCTACCAAGGGATCCAACTCCTACTTTATTTTTCCGCAAGAATATTGTCTGGTGGAAGGGGGTATGATGTATACTTCGGCAGTGAATATCTTGAAGCAACTCACTACATCTGGCTTGTTGGTCTCAGAGTTTAGGACGGTTTGTTCGAATTAAGAAGCCACCATCGAGCCAATTGCAATTGATGCTTTTGCCTTGGCAAGTGATACCTTCACAACCCTTTTTGGTGTGACTTTTATACTTGCAACGGAATGACCTCGAAGATTATGTTATGTAGCTGCCGTATAGAAAACAAACTAACTATAAGGTGGTAGCTAAACCGCTTGGATGTCATACGAGGGTTTTCACGGTAATTGCAAGTTGTTAGTTGCCTTTAATTGCTTCCCACCGTTTTGGGTCCACCATCTTCCAGTATACTTCATAAAACTCTTTTTTGCTGTGATCTTGGTTTTTCAGCAGCTCGGCAAAGTAGGAGGTAAGAGCGGTTTGTTCTGCGGTTGATGCCGCGCTTTCGGTTTTATCCGCCGTGACTAAAATAGGTTTTTTGTACGACTTTTCAACAACTTAACAATTTACCGCTATTAACTATAGCTATTGTTAGGCACTGTGCATTTTTTTCCAAAAGTTCAGAAAATGATATGGATTATCGTTCAAATTTTTTGCTGGAATGATTGAAGTTTCTACTTTTTGTTTGATATCAGATTTAAAATTTATAAAAAACTCGAGCGATTCTTCTGTTGGCCCGGGTAATAATATTCCAATTAAAGACCTTTTATTGTTTATTTTAAATTCCATTAAAACCATCAAAACTGTTTTGTTTTGAACTCGTAGATGATAAACTCCAGTTTCTGTCATAGGAAACCCTTCTCGTAATATTATGCAATTTAAATCTTTGGAGGATTCACGAATAGCCTGTTGGATATATTTTCCTCCAATGCTTAGTAAATAGGCATAACCAAATTGAGCAAACGTAAAAAGGTAGGCAAATTTAACTATTGCTTTTTCAGCCTTTTCCCGAACGTGAATATTTATATTGCTGTTTAATTTGAAATTTGTATTTCTTTCTTTTGCCTTTTCAATTTGCTTTAGAGCATATGCGCTTTTTTTTGATATTATAACTATAAATTTTTTTTTTATGACAGATTTCAACTTTTGCCTTGAAAGAATTTGAATCATTTAAGTTGAATTTGCCTTCGATTTTCCCTTTCCCTAATAAAAAAGATTCTACTGAAAAAAAATTTCGTAATTCTTTATCATCAGAATGTCCTGAACTATTATTACAGTATTTACAAGTTAGAATTAATGGTTTTCCTCCAAGTGAGTGTGGCGGTATATGTTCAATCGAAAGCGGGTTTTTCGCTGATTGGTCAAGTGATGACTCATCAAAAATTGAATCGCACAATGGACAGCAATAACTTTTACTGTTATGGGAAAGTAAATCATTCCAATTGTTGTCAGAACAAATCCTTTCAAAATTTTCAGAGTAAATATCGAAAATGTATTTTCTTCTTTCTGAATTTCTCATGGGATAGTGCCTGACTCGTTATACCCACTCAAATATATTCATTATTCCCTATATGTTTTGGGATAAGCGCACTTTTTGGTTTCATTTTTAGCAAGTGTAAACTGGGTTCGTTTGCTTATGGTGATTATACATTATGATAAAAGTAAGTACTGGGTTCTTTTTTATTGCTGGTGTAGCGCCACCGCCCATGGTACCCAAACTACTCAATTTTTTTGCCTTCTACGCTTATGCCTTTCCATCCCATCATCGTATTAAACGAGCCGGAATCGTTCTCGACAAATTCGAAAGATTCTGCCGCCCTTGGGTTTTCGAAGAAGAGGGTTTCGGTTTCAGCTTTTAAGGTGGCAATCTTTTTGCCGTCTTGAAATACAACAAGGTGGTTGCCTTCTATATCGATTCGTAAAATAAGACCGTCAAAATCGGCAAAGGCATAGGAGCCCACATATTGCTCAAGAATCTCTTTTGGAACGGTAATGGCCTGTCGATTTAGTTCTCTAGGGAAGTCGACCGGCGCACCCTTCATACACTTAACGACATCTTCGATGGTTTGGAAAAAGGGAATGCCATCGTAATTCGCCAAGAGTACAAAAGTGAAGTTATGGTTTATATTGCAATAAACTTGTGCGCGTATTCCCTTGGAGCCACCGTCCTTGGCAATGATTCCTTCTTCATTCTTCAAGGCAGATTGGTAAGGTTCCTTCTTTAATTCATCGAGAAATGTATGGAGGTCGGCAGCGGTAGAAAAGAGCCGCGCTGTTTTAAACTCGTCTTCCAGGATATTCGGTACTACCGTGAGCGTTGAGTCGCTAAGCACGTGATTTTTTGCAAGATGCTCTTTTCTGTCCTCTTTGGTGTGGAAGTGTGCACCGCTTTGGTTCATTCCTAAAGGAACAAATACCTCATCAATGATACATTGGGCAAACGGCTTTTCGTAAATTTTGGAAATGATATGGTACAATACTTCATACCCAACATTGGAATATTGAACGTTGGACCCCGGCTGAAAAAGCAGTTCTTGTTTTTTTGCCAGGTCGACAATTGCATCAGACGACAATTCGATTTCCTTTGGTGAAAGATTCTGTAGCTCTCGAGGCAAGCCAGAGCGATGGTTTAGCAACATTTCAATGGTAATTAAATCTCCGTTGGGGAAATCGGGATAAAAAGTGTCGATGGTTTGTTGCATCGCTAGGCGCTTGTTTTCGGCCAATTTTACGATAAGATAATGGGTCATCAACTTGGCGACCGAGTGTATGTCAAACTGGTCACCAACGCTAACGTAACTTGAACTTCCCGGGTCGGTATTAATATTATAGGCTTTTTTTAGCACTAAGGTATCATTGAAAGAAGCCAGTAGCACGCCATTGAATTTTTTAAGTTCGGTTAAGGCGGTAAAATAGGCATCCAGCGTTGTGCTCTTTTCATTCAGTTCTTTGGATAATTCACCTTGGCTGAACGAGGGATTACAGGAAATAATAGATAGAAACAATACGAGTAGCACTGTTCTTTTTAGTGATAGGCTATATTTTACACAAAATACTTTATTCATTTCAACAAGGTTATTCTTCTACAAAGATGAGCGCTTTAGCGATAAAAACATTGTAAATATGGAAACTACCTCAATGGCGAAGAATAAATTCGGGCAGATTATTGAAAAAATGACTGGGAGTAACACCGCACACTTTTTTAAAATCGGCTATAAAATGCGGTTGATCGAAATAACCATACTCATAACTGAGTTCGATTAGGGTAATTTGCTGATTTTTGGATTTGTACTTTACCAAATCCAAGATTCTTACAGCGGTGATGTAAAATTTTAAAGTATATAGAACCTCTTGTTTAAAAATTCGATTTAAATACTGTCTAGAGATTTTAAAATGCTCACTCAACTCATTTACCGTTACAATACCTTTTTTTCTATCAATACGTTCGCAAATTTCCTTAACTAAGAGCATGGAATGGGTGTGTTGTACATTCATTGAGGTCATTATAGTATTGGCTAGAGTTACTTTTTGTTCAAAACCACTTTCGTTAAAAATCTCATTGTAAAAATCCAACCAGCTTACCCCATGAGGCTCCAAACTATGAATGCCCTTTTGTTTTAATTGCTTAAAGAAATAGCCATTGCACCAAGGTTGCAGTTTGATGGTAAAAAAGGTAAGCGACTTATCGAAACTTATTTTATAGGGAGGGGTAAGACCGTGTATGGTAAAGAATTTTTCCTTGATCAGAGCTTTCGTAGGTGTAGTGCCATAATAAAGCGTTGCCATAGCCTCCTTGAAAAATATGAAGTCATAGCAACAATCATCGATAATAGGTATGCTTTTGGGGTAACGCTCTGCCTGTATGTTCAGGTAGTAGTATTCTTTAACGACCGTATGTAGTGAAGCACTTGTTTTGAATTTCTTTATAAACATAGTTTATATTATGCTTTCGCATAACGGTCTTGCCTATGGCACGGCGGGTGATGCCCTGCTGAATCGGCTGAGCGTTGGAAGCGTCAGCGTGAGAATCAGCAGGGCAGTGGCGCCGCAACTACATTTCTATCCGCTTGGTTTATTTTTTTTAAAGTTAGGGAATTTAATGATAGTACATTGTGACCGCTGTGATATATGCGGTGTTGGCAATAGTTTTTATTCAGCAGGTTGTTTTTTTCTTCCCTCAGATTCAATCGCCCAAAGATAAACCAGAGTTGTAATCGGTTGCATACAAAAAATCATTAGTAATGTCCAAGTCCATTTTGTATTTTTTGTTTTTTTGTCATCCTTCCATAGTTTGAAAAGAATATATATCAATCCGATTAAATACAATATTTGTAAAACTATTATTCCGTTAAAAATCATATTGTAATTTTTGCCTTCTAAATCTGCGAAAAAATTGTAAGGGATAATAAACAGTATCAATAGTGAAGGAATACTCAGAAGAATTTTTTGTGCTTTTGTCATTTAAATGTCAAAATTTTAATCTGGCTCAAAATTTTTGCCAACGGTCCAGTATATGGCCCATAGCGTGCAAAAAGGTACGGACTTTTCGGTTAAGCACTGAGCCTAATTTTTAAATTTTCTTGTTATCTTATTTTCGTAACGACCCAAATTTAAAAATTAGGCGACTTTCCAAATACGCCTTAACTTCGATTAAGTAACTGATTAGATATGGGCTATATTCATTGCGGCCACACGTTTTTATTGGATTGTCTTTTCAATAATTTTTTCAGCCAATTCAAGTAAAAAAACTGTCGTCCATTTTTCATTATAACCATGAGCGCTATCAATATCTTTAGGAACTCCGCGTCCTGCTAAAATTCCAGGAACATACCTGCCAACTTTTTCATCAACTTTTAATCCGTCTATGTAATAAAATTTCGTAACTTTTTTTGCGCCATACTTTTTGACTTTGTCGCTAATCTCTATAAAGCGAATTAACTGTAAATTTCCATTATCAAAATAAAATTCACTTGTCAATTTCTGTTTTTTATTTCTAAACTTAAACTTTGCGTGAAGTTTATTTACATATCTAATTGTTCTGATTCTGATAGTGTCAATTTCAATCTTGTCCCTATTAATAACACTGCCTAGATTCGAATCAATCAGATATGATTTTATCTCGATATTTCGCAGAGCTAAACTGTCAGTTTGTGCTAATCCGATAGCACAGTTTAATGTCAACAGAAATAATATTATTTTGACTCTCAATTTTTTTGTCAAATGTGTGGCAACTCGTTATACCCACTCAAATATATTCATTATTCCCTATACGTTTCGCGATAAGCGCACTTTTTGGTTCCTTTTGCTCCCGTTGTGAACTTGGTATTATGCTTTACAAGAGTACTCATTTTTAGTAACGAATCTTCTAGAAGATAGTTCCATACTTCACTACAACCCAAGTGACGTAAAGGCGAAACCGTATATCATAAGTTTCCAAAGGATTTATAAGGCCGCGTAGGTCCTTCCGATGTAGCTTATAGGGCGTTGTGTCTACGATTTGTGGAATAATGCAACATTACATTTTAATATTTGCTAAAATGTTCTTATATTTGCAGTATGATAAAAGAAACGAAAAGACAATTCTCTGTTGCCAAGTTGGAGAAGGTGGCTTCAATCCTAAAGACCATCGCCCACCCCGTGAAGCTGGAAATACTGGAAATCCTCGAATCTGAAGAACCGATGGATGTGTCTACACTGTGCGATCGAATAGGTTCGCAGTGTGAGATTTCGATGATGTCGCATCATTTAACGAAGATGAAGGACAACGGTATATTGGTTTCAGAAAAAAGAGGAAAGCAGGTATTCTATAGCATCGTAGACCGTAATTTGCTGCGAATTTTCGATTGTATGGAAAATTGCGAGTTACTCTAAAAAAATTTAAACGTTTTGTTGAATAAATGAACAAGTGTTATAATATTACGGTATGGAGGTAGTAGGGTACGCGATGGCTGCGGTTATAGGAATTTCTTTGGGGCTTATAGGTGGCGGCGGCTCTATCTTGGCGGTGCCCGTATTGGCATACCTCTTTCACTTAGATGAGAAGGCGGCTACGGCCTACTCGTTATTTATTGTGGGTATGGGAGCCTTGGTGGGTGGATTGATGCAAAATAAGAGCAACAATGTAGATTGGCGCACGGCACTGGTCTTTGGTTTGCCTGCAGTAGTTGGGGTCTGGATAGTTCGGCATTATGTAATTCCTGGCCTTCCAGAAGTACTGTTTAATATACACGACTTTTCTTTCACCCGAAGAATGGGAATGTTTGGTCTATTTGCCATTTTAATGATTTGGGCGGCCTACTCCATGCTATCCAATAAAGAGCGAAAAGGGGGTACCGGTGCGGTAACGTACAATTATCCGTTGATCTTGGCAGAAGGTCTCGTGGTGGGTGCCATTACAGGTTTTGTAGGTGCTGGTGGCGGATTCCTTATAATTCCGGCCTTGGTCGTTTTTGCCAATTTGGACATCAAAAAAGCCATTGGCACGTCTTTAATTATAATCGCTTTCAAATCGATATTGGGCTTCCTGCTGGGTGATGCGCTTTCAATGCGTATAGATTGGCCATTCTTGATGACGTTCTCGGTAATCACGGTAACGGGAATTTTTATAGGTGTCTACTTGGGGAAGTTTATCAATGGGAAAAGATTGAAAAAGGGTTTTGGATATTTCATAGTGGCCATGGCGGCCTTCATTTTTATAATGGAATTTTTTATTAACAAATAATTGAAATCATGACAATAGAACAAATTTACACAGGATGTTTGGCCCAAGGGGCCTATTATATTGCAAGCAATGGCGAAGCAGCCATTATTGACCCACTTAGGGAAGTGGCGCCTTATTTGGACAGGGCGAAAAAAGACGGCGTAAAAATTAAATATATATTTGAAACGCACTTTCACGCCGATTTCGTAAGTGGGCACGTCACACTGGCAGAGAAAACAGGGGCTACCATCGTCTATGGTCCCTTGGCCAACCCGAGTTTTGAGGCGCACACGGCACACGATGGCGAGATATTTCCATTGGGCAATGTTCAAATAAAAGTGCTACACACACCCGGACACACGATGGAAAGCACCACCTATTTGCTTTTGGATGAAGCGGGTAAGGAGCATGCCATTTTTACAGGCGACACCTTATTTTTAGGCGATGTTGGAAGACCAGACTTGGCACAGAAAGCGGCCAATATGACCCAGGAAGAACTGGCAGGTACGCTCTACGACAGCCTTCGAACAAAAATTATGACGCTGCCAGATGATGTTATAGTCTATCCAGCTCATGGTGCGGGTTCAGCCTGTGGTAAAAATATGATGAAGGAAACGGTGGACACCTTAGGCAACCAAAAGAAAATGAACTATGCATTGCGGGCAGATATGACCAAGGAAGAATTTATAAAGGAAGTAACCGATGGACTGTTGCCTCCCCCAGGGTATTTTCCGCTCAATGTACAAATGAATAAGGAAGGGTATGCCTCTATCGACCAAGTGCTCAAAGTCGGTCTGAAGCCGCTGTCACCCGATGCGTTTGAAACCGTTGTCAATGAAATCGAAGCAGTAATGCTCGATGTGCGAACGCCTAAAGAATTTGCCGCGGGGCATATTCCCAACAGCATTTTTATCGGTTTGGACGGGAGCTTTGCCCCTTGGGTGGGGGAATTGATTGTCGATGTGCAACAACCCATAGTCGTCATCGCCCCCGAAGGTAGAGAAGAAGAGGCAGTTACGCGCTTGTCGAGAGTAGGGTTCGACAATACCTTAGGCTTCTTAAAAGGCGGTATAGAAGCCTGGAAAAAGGATGGCAAGGAAATCGACTCGGTAACCTCCGTTCCAGCGACTGAACTAGAAGCAGCTTATACTGAACACAAGGAGAACATCTTTGATGTAAGGAAGGCATCGGAATATCTTTCAGAACATATCAAGGAAGCCCAAAATACTCCCTTAAGTGAAATCAATACCCATTTGGCAACATTTCCAAAAGACAAGACATTTTTCGTGCATTGTGCTGGTGGCTATCGCTCTATGATTGCCGCTTCCATACTCAAATCGCGCGGTTATCACAATCTCATAGATGTACAGGGTGGCTTTAAAGCCATTGCGCAAACCAACATTCCGAAAACCACCTATGTGTGTCCTTCTAAACTTTAAACAATTGATGTACTATGATAGAATTTTTAAGCAATCCGTGGCCTTGGTATGTATCTGGCCCTTTATTGGCACTCGTAATGTTCCTCCTGCTGTGGGCAGGAGGGAATTTCGGGGTTAGTTCCACTTTTAGAAGTATCTGTGCGATGAGTGGGGCCGGTAAAAATTGTGAGTTTTTCGATTTTAACTGGAAAAGCCAACGTTGGAACCTTGTATTCGTACTTGGTGCCGTAGTTGGGGGTGCCATAGCCTCCACCTATTTACAGAATCCAGCACCGTTGGCCTTAAGTGAGCGAACTGTTGAAGACCTTGCTGCCTTGGGTGTCGCTTTTCAGGGCGGCTTAGTACCTCGCGAACTGTTCCACTGGGAAAGCTTGCTTACCGTAAAAGGCTTTTCGGTAATGATTGTTGGCGGATTTTTAGTTGGGTTTGGGGCAAGATGGGCAGGCGGTTGTACGTCTGGCCACGCCATTAGCGGACTATCAAATTTACAACTACCATCTCTTATCGCCGTCATTGGCTTTTTCATAGGCGGCTTGTTAACCACGTTTGTATTTTTTCCTTTACTCTTTTAAAAATGAAATACCTTACCTATTTACTCATTGGGATCCTGTTTGGAATAATTATGACCAAATCTGAAGCTATTTCCTGGTTTCGCATACAGGAAATGTTTCGCTTTCAATCCTTTCATATGTACGGCATCATTGGCTCGGCATTAGCCGTTGGCGTGTTGGGGTTACAGTTGATAAAAAGACGAAATCTAAAAACCTACAAGGGGGAGACTATTACGATTCAAGATAAAGAGTTCAGTATTGCCCGTTACCTTTTGGGAGGCGTGGTTTTCGGTATTGGCTGGGCATTGAGCGGGGCTTGTCCTGGGCCAATGTACACCTTGGTCGGTAATGGGATTACCGTCTTTATCGTAGTGATACTAAGTGCTTTATTGGGCACCTATGTGTATGGTATTTTCAGAAAATACCTACCACATTAGTGTGGCTGGTAGTGAAGAGTTTTACCCGTACTTAAAATGTCTGTCCGACTATGGCCGATAGCCAAACCCACCGAACCAAGCGCGTTATGCGAACTGACGCAGGCAATTTAGTCACAATGCATTATAGGCATTGTCATGACCAATTTTAATATATAAGGCTCCAGAAAAATAGAACGATAACTGCGATGATTAAAAATATAGTCAAAATTATATTATACCTCTTTTCGTTTTTTGACCAACTTTTAAATTCTTGGAAATATTTTAAATATTTATCATTCTTAAAAACTGTAAAATAACAAACTATAAACGATACAAAACCCAAAATAAAAAAGTACATTTTATCTAAAGTCGAATGATTCGTAACTAGCTTAACTATGAGTATCGCAAAACTTACCATCGCAATACCAAGGACTCCGATAAGTCCTCCTCCAGCACTAACAAGTCCAAGAAGACCCTCTTTTTCGTCTATATATAAGCTATCAATAAATTTAATTGGATCTTCGATTCCCTCTTTATCCTTCATACGTTTTTTTATATATGGAATTTTAAATAATAAGTTACCGGGATTGATATAGTTAAAAAGTAAATGACCTTTTGCTTGTATTAGAAACAAGCAATAATGTATTTTATTTAGAAATCTTTCCATCAATACATCTTTAATTGTAATTTTTAAATTGGTCACAACGGCATTGGCTATGGGTTGTGGCGGTTTTTGCGGCCAGCGCTCGGCCATGGCGTGAGCGCATTGTGGCAACGTCGCAAAAGCTGGCAGCGGGCTTGCCTGCGTGAGAATCAGCAGGGATGGCGCCGCCATCACGGATTTATCCTAGTGACCAATTTACAATTAATTGTAGGAAATGCAATTCTCCAGACCATCTGACCGCTGAGATATATGCGGTGTTGGCAACTGTTTGTTAGCATCCTGAAGGTTGGAAGAAAGAGACCACTTTCCATTTTCCATTTACTTTTCCAATTGTTATTTCTTTTGTCAAATTATAAGAAGTCAGATCTGCAGAAACGTAGCCATAAGTTCCATTTTCTAATTTAATTTCTAGCCAGTCAATTCCTTTATTTGTTTGATAAGTTGATTTCTTTAATGTTGTAATGTTACAATCACAGTTAAATTTCTCATATGAAGAAATCCGAATAACTTTAGCATTCAAACTTGGTTTTTCTCTGATATTTACATTTTCTCCAAGTATAAGAACTTCATTATCCTCATCAATTTTTCTTTTGTATGATGGTCCTTTGAAAACTATTTTGTCGTGTAGTACTCCAATGTTCTTGTCCTCATTGTCAACTCTTTCAAATCCAAAACGAATTACTTGAAAAAATTCGTTCCAAGTATCATCTGCCTGACTTTGGTTAAAGTACATTTCCATAAACTCTTTCTTTGGACAACCAGGATAACCACAACCATTGTTACTTTCAAAAATCGTATCGGCAAGCATTGATTTGATTTTTGTGACATCTTTATCAATAACAATACTCAAAAGTTTATTTTTAAATTTTAAGAACTCTAAATCCAAGTGAGATTCATCACTTATGATTTGTGCATTTAAATTAATGCTTAATAATCCGATAATTATGTAAATCCAATTTTTCATTCAAAATGTTATGTAACTTATTATATGATTAATTTTATAGTTGTGATCCCGATAATTTAACGCGGATAACAGAACTATTTTAGATATTAGAATAAACGGGGAGAAGCCTCTAAAATAGAACAATTCCGCACACCGACAAGGGTGTCCTTCAATAGCGACGGCAATTTTATATATGCTGTTTTCTTTCCTTCCTGCTGGCAGGCAAATTTGAAACCCCCTCACTTGACCATGCAGTGCGAATTAGACGAAGGCAATTCAGCCGTAATGAGCTATACACGTTTGTATGAGTATTTATTTATCATAAATATTTCATATAATCTGGGTCAATACATATAAATTCGTAATATTCAAATTTGTCGGTTTCTGGATTCCCAAATGTTTCTACTGTCAATTTACTTTTCCAGAATCCTTGAATTTCATTTGGAATGAAAGATGGGTCAGGGACGAAGTCTGTGTTTAAAATCAAATATCCTTTTCTTTTTCCTTCTGTTAATTCCAAAATTGCAGAATTTCCAAGTTCGTCGCTCGATATTGTACAACTGGTAACTTTTACTTTATGCGCCAATTCTACATTTCCGCTTTTGCTGTTCGAGAATAAAGTTGAGTTTCGTTTTAGAGAGTTAAACTCTAATGCAAATGTGTGAGCCATTTCAATATTTTTCTTTTCCACAATTATATTTTCTCGGTGAAATGTTGCTCCGTGAGTCCAATTAAATGAACCTGTTATTGTTGTACATAAGTCAATAACGCAAAATTTGTTGTGCATTAGAGCAGAAGTTGTGTCATAAAGATATAGCTTTCCTCCTAATTCAAGAAATTCGATAAACTTTGCTTTATAATATTTGAATCTATCGTCATCATTTACAATTATCTCAACTTGAATTCCTCTTTTTAGACAATTTGTTAGTTCTTGAATTATGAAATTTTCACCAATCCAAGCCACTGAAGCAAAGACATTGAATTTTGCATCTTTTAAATTTTCAATTATAATTTGCTTGATATTATCAAAATGTATTTCCATTGATGTTGGTTTGGTCAAATTGTTTATAACTTATTAAAGGATCACATTAAGTTTTATAATCCTATTTGCTACATGCAGATACCGACATTATTTGAATTATTTTACCAATAGGGGAGAAGCCCCTAAAGTACAACAATTCCCCACACCGACAAGGGTGTCCTTCAACAGCGACAGCAATAATAAATTGCTTATTTTAATCCTGCCTGCTGGTAGGTAAACTGGAAACCCGCTTACTTGACCACTCAGTGCGAACTGGCGATATTATAAATAAGATAGAATAACTATTGTTACACGCTATCCTTTATTCCTTTCTAGTTGTAAAGGTTATCAAGTACGGTTGTAACGGTAGGCTCTCTTCTGTCCTAAAATTGTTGCTGATCAATAGTTGATAGGTTTTGTTGGGTTCTAATAACACGGGAATGGTCCAGGCACTATTGTCTTCAGACCAATACCTGCCGTTTGCGTCGTTTTTCGGAAATGCAGCTTCACCCAAATCCCCAAAATCCAATCCGGTGTTATACCCATTTAAAGGTTCTGAAAATGTAACGGTTATCTCACGGATTCTAGGATCTACGGTAACGCTATTATTCTCGAACTGTTCAATACCCGTAACAAAGGGTCGTCTGCTTTCAAACTTTTGGTAGAGCTCCTCTAGTGAGGCTGAAAAGAACTGTGCCCTATCAACGAAGTTCTCAATTTCGGTTTCGTTTTCATAATCCAGTTCCATCATCGTTTGTATGGCTTTCTTTTTATCGTCGGCCTGGTTGTAGTAGTTTTCGCAAATTTGATAACCGATGTAATAGCCCAGATCTCGTACGCCAAATTCATTGGGGGCATCGCTCCAAAGCCATTTGTTCACATTGTTGTTATAGAACATTTCTGTTTCAAATCTCTCTCTAACTGCATCATGTTTTTTGCCATAGGCAATGGCGGGCAAGGTAGGGGGTAGCTGCAGTGCCGTATAGGTCACAAAATCGCCCACGCCTTCATGCAGGCAATACGAAAGCAAGTTGTGAACAAAGGGTTTTTGTTGCGTATGTACGAACTCCTGTACGGCTAGAAACACCACATCATCAATAGGATTCTGATTGAAATAAGTCTGCCGGCCTTCCCTCGTGCCTTCGGGAAACTCCGAGGCAACCGTATGCTCATCGGCAAATGCCATCTCACTTCCTATAAGCGCCAAACTATCCAAATAGGTGCCTCCCGTACGCAAGGCGCCCATGGTAAAATAAATGGTATGGGGTTTTGTAGCGGGGTACAATCGCTTTATTTCTTGGAGTCCCCGGTGTATTTTCGCTCGATACGAAGCTGCTTTCAAGGTGTTGTCCCTAACAGAATTTAGAAATTTAGGATAGTGGTTGATCATATGGATGTACTCCTGGGCGGAATAATTTCGAGCTTGCCGAATGCCCTCTAACCCAATAGTACCTCTTTGGAAGTACAGACTGTCAAGATAGTGGTATTGAAGAACGGAATCCTTTGTCGTGGTAATGTGGTCATACGCTTCCCAAAAATGGTCAATGTCGATGGTAACGATATGTTGTTCTTGCTCGGCGGACTCCCGGCAACTTGTAAGGCCGATGACCATGAGGAAATAGGGAAGGTATTGTTTCATAGAAAGCGTTGGTTTTGGTAGCCTATATAACGTTGCGGTTCAGAAAAGTAGTGCTTTTATGGCGAATTCTTGACCATCGATAACTGCGATTTAGCTCTGCGTGAGAGCCGCTACTATATTTCCATTTGCTTTGGTGTTGGTTTTTATAAAGTTAGGGAATTTAATGGATAGCCCAATGCTACCGCTATGAACTATACAATGTGGTGTGTAGTGTTTACTCTACATAAATCAATTTTCAATTCTTATGTAGTAACAGCGTTCTTTTGTTTATTTTAAATTTCTCACCTTTTCTTCTTTTGTAGAGTACTGTAATGATAATTACTAAGGCAATTGTTACTAATCGGAACACATTTGAATACATCCCACCTAGCGCATTTTCACTAACTGAGAATAATTCCCAGGCTAAATTCATAAACATATGTAAAAAGATCGGCACCCAAAGATTAAAGTTCCATTCCGCATACACCCAAGCAAATAAAATACCTCCTAAAAAAGTAATTAAGAATATTCCAATGATTTCATGTATAGCTGTGCTTTGGTATACATGCAATGCTCCAAAATAAACAGCGCCAAATAGAACGGAAAGTATAAATCCAAGCCTTGTTTTTCTAAAAGGCAAGCCAAATAGGAACCCTCTAAAATATAGTTCTTCAAAAAATCCTGCTGCAATAACACCAATCAGTATTGTATTGATCTCAACATCTAGATTTAAATCGAATAATATGCTGAATCCAACGTACATCGGCAAGGTGCAGATAATTGCAACTATTAATGCTTTCAAGATGGATTTATCAAGTCGGAAATTGCACAAAAGGTCAGTTTTACCTCCAATGATTAAAGTGCCAATAAAAAGTGGGATTCCAGTTATCAGATAAGCTAAAAGGTGACTAATACCAAGTTGATTGATAAGTTCAAATATCCCATTTCGAATTTCTTTGAAAAACAGATAATCTATAATGAAATAGAGCCCAAACGAAATAACAATGATTAGGAGATTTTTGGTTGATGTATTCATTTTCCAAAGGCGTTTATCTAACTGATAGACGTAGCATTTAGGAAAATAGTTGCTTTAGAAATGAAAATTGCTGTACGTATTATACACATTATTATGTGCATACCCTCTTTCAATTATGTTTTGGCTCTGCTAAATCAAAGTAGTTTCCTTGGGTTTTGTCTAATGTGCTAGAAATGATCTTGAAATTTTCAGCTGTTGGTTGTAAATCAATGTACTTGTCAACTATCTGTCTGTGTTTGTATATGATAAAAGTGTTTTCAGTATTAGGATTTATCTTGTTTAGATTTGCCTCGGTTGTTTTATCTGAGAAAGAGGGTACAAAGGTTAATGCCACATTTTTTATGTTCAATTCCTTTCCAATTTGTTCTAGTTTATGTTGGCTCTCTGCCTTTTTGTAGTTTCTCTCATTCCCGTAAACAAAATATACTTTTAGGTAATCTTGTCTCTTTGTGCTTTCTCTTTCTAAAAAGGTAAGCCATTGTTTTATTTCTTCCCAATTCGGTCTGTTTCCAACAAAGTAAACAATCCCGTGGAAACGGCCATAATTGCATACGGGACAGTTTTGTGTTCCTTTATCTGGGCCAAATGCGTGAAATGGCATGAATGAAGGTTGATCTTCCCCAATTTCTAAGCCGGACTGCTTCACGTTAGCTGCCTTTTTGGGATAGTTCGGTATATTTAGCCCTAAAACAATATCGTGTTCGGCAATTTGCAAGTCATCTTTTAGCAGTACTCTCAGTATACCGCTTCCGCCACGATTCTGAAATGGATATTTTCTTCGATACGGCCTGAGCAATTTGTCATCATCAAAGTGAAGATCATCAACAAAGTATTCATCTTCAATATTTGGTTCTTTGATAGATAAATGGATGTGCGCTGGAATGTCATTATTAGGATAGGGTGCAGGTCGAATAGTGTAAATTGTATACTTTCCGGATTTGTCTGTTTTTATCCACCCACGGAGGTGTCCGTGCTTTTTAGCACCCTCATCCATTCTTGCTCTTGAGGAATAAAAGCCATTATTGTCCGTCTGCCAATAGTAAACAAGCACATTAGGTGCGGGTGTTTTCCCGTCAAGGTGAAATACTGTTCCTGTTACAATTAACTTTTGCCCTTCTTCTTTCCAACCTGCACTTGTATCAACTTGGTTAATTTTTTTTGGCATACCTACATACATTAAATCACAACCATCACAACCGCCACCTACACGTTTACTTTTATTGATTTTTGGGTGTTTGGCCTGAGATGTTTCTGTTGGTTGCCCATTGCACGACACTACAAAAATGAGCAAGATTGGTAAGATCCCGAAATAACAACATAGTTTCATATTCGCTGCTTTATCTTATTGGGGTTGCACATAATGGTCTTGTATAGAGATTCGTTGCGTAGTTTCAAGGTACCGATTATTCCGAGTAGTTTAAAAATTGTTTTGTAAGACTTCTCATTCGTTTAACCAATTAGCACAAGCAATGAGCGTTATACGTTGTTACCCACAGTTGAATCAATCAAATCAGATCGAATAATTCTATATAATAAAATCGCCAGAAAAAAAAGCGGAAATATCTCATCCAACATATTCTTGTATCCGTAATTAGTCAGAAAAGCTACTCTAGAATTCTCGAGATTTATTTTTACCATAATATCGCTAGAAAGAAAATTCAGTCCCACTCTCAATCCAAAAAATAATATTGAAATTCCAATTAGAATTCCGATTTTCCTTAAATCAGGAATTTTGTTTTTCAAGCTTTGTTTAAAGATGAATAATGATAAAAGAATCGCTAAAATTAAAATCACAAGGTTCAAAGACACAAAAATGATTTCATTATTTAGTTTGGTTTTGACACTTATATAGAAAATGATACTGCTAAGAAATTCATAAGCGTTTTTAAAAATCAAATAAATCAGAATACTTGAAAATCCAATTCTCAGTATCTTGTTTTTAGATAACTTCATTTCGTCAATTGTGGGTGACGTGTTTGGCTACGGTTTCGTTGCGTGAAAATCCCCGAGGATTTTCCGCCGTAAACCGAAGATAGCAAATTTGCGAGGACTTTCCGAGAGGAAAGTCAGAAGCAATGAACTATAGCCGTTGTTGTACACCGTTTTTTTTATTTTGAAGCTTATTTCTTAATTGAATACAGAAAAATTTATGATTTCCAATGTCCTTTTCGTAAAGTTTTATGTTCGAATTTTGACTAGATATTCATCTTAGTTGTTTAAAAAAATAGAAGAATGATTAGTGGTAATAGCATAAATATTATAACTAATGTAGTTCCTAATTTGTTTTGAAATTTTGATTCACATTGGTATTTATCCATAATTCTATTAACTCTTATAGAATTTAAAAACAATATCGAATTACCTATAAATAGTATTACCATAATGATTATCAAAGGAATCTTATGCCGATTAAACATTTCTTCCCCTATTGATAAAAACTCAATATAAGAAATGCCAATATATTGTCCGATAAAGAAAGTAATAGCTCCTATTGGTCCCCATTCATTATCACCTTCCTTATTGAAGAATCGAGATAGTTTGTAAAAGAAGTAGTAGTATGGGTTTATCATTCTCATATGAAAATTGCTGAAAACGTACTCACATTCCAATTTTTTGGATATTTACTATTGTTGGTTTTATTAATTAGCTAAAGTTTTCAATTAGTACCAAGTCTTGGCGTCAATTTAATCATTTCTGATTCTCAAAATGGTGTACAACTTGTTATATGCTTCATTTTATAGTTGTGATCCCGATAATTTAACACGGACAACAGAACTTATTGGGTTATTAGAATAGACGGGGAGAAGCCCCTAAAATACAACAATTCCGCACATTGCCAAGGGTGTCCTTTAACAGCGACGGCAATAATAAATTGCTAATTTCAAACCTACCTACGGGTAGGCAAATGGGAAAACCATCCACTTGAGCGTGGAGTGGGCACTGGACGGAGGCAAAGTCAGAAGCAATGAACTATAGCCGGTGTTACCAAACGGTTTTTATAATCCGACATAATCAGTTTCTTTGATTTCCAATTTTCCAAATCGGTTGTTCTTTATTTTGATTGAATACCAGACTCTCCATTGATTGTCCGTATCAGGAACAGCCAAGTCCGAAGTCAGATAAATATTGTTACCCACAATGCTGTCAATTTCTGTTGAGAAAAGATTGCACTTGGCGTAAAATTCAGGTATCAGGGCTTTTTCGAAGACAGTTCTGTCGATTTGTTTTTTGTCAACAGTTGAGTTAGTCAAAAGTTTAAAATCAGTTACCATTTTGTGAGAATGGTCTAAATATGGTTGTTCTCCATCTTGAGCTAAATTCCGAACTATTGAGCTGTCATTTAAACTATAAGTTTTTAGTTCAAGAGTATATTTTAAGTCCGAAATTTTAAATTCTTTTTTGCTTGAAATAGTGTCGAGAATTAACGCCCAATAATTGTTAATTGTATCGTTTTCCATTTTTGATTTGACCGTTTCTAATTCGGTTTTCTGTTCAAGTTCAGATTGGATTTTGTCCGACTTGTTTCGGTCGCAACTTGATAGAATAGATAATACTAAAACTAAAATTAGAAGTTGTCTCATTGCTTGGTTTTCAACTGTTTGGTAACTAGATATATCCTCACATTTAGCTTCATTATCTCGCCTGTATAAGCGGATAACGGCATTTTATGAATAATTTTATTACTAGGGGAGAAACTCCTAAAATACAACAATTCCGCACACCGCCAAAGGTGTCCTTTAACAACGACGGCAATAATAAATTGCTTATATCAATCTTACCTGCTGGTAGGCAATCTGAATACCCGTCCATTTGAACACGTAGTATTAATTGGCCGGAGGCAATTTAGACGCAATGAACTATACACGTTGTTGCCCACAGTTTTATTAATTCCGTAACACTCCGATTACAAAGTCCCAAATTCCGTATAATATTTTTTTGGAAGTCGGTTGTGGTTTTTCTTGATTTGGGTCTTCTAACCAATTTCCGCAAACGTTGCAGATAACTTCATCTTTATAAGTCGTTCGTCTACCAATTCCATCCCAAGTTGCGATTTCGTCTCCGATTCCAATTCCACCACCAGTATTTGTCCATTCCACTTTATCTTTTCGGATTTTGTCAGAATAACAACGTAGACATCTTCTCCTGTCGTCGTTTAATTTTGATTTCGGATTCTCGGAAATCAATCGGTCAATTTTTGATTCGTTCAGATTTCTTTCAATCAGATATTCCTTTATTTCCGATTGTGTTTCTTTCATAAAGGTCATTAGCTTGAATTTTGCAAAAAAAGCTAATTCATAATCGTCTAATTCAGTTAGAAAATTTTTTACTCTGCTCATTTCTCAAATTGTGGGCAACTAGTTATATCCTCACCCTTACTTTCGTTATCCCGCTTGTATAAGCGGAAAATGGCATTTTTGGAATAATAATATTAACAGGGTAGAAGCCCCTAAAATACAACAATTCCGCACATTGCCAAGGGTGTCCTTTAACTGCTTCGTATAACGCTTCGTTGCGTTTCCAGATTACAATTTAAAAGATTTGGATGGCTTGAGTGTGGTTGTTGTTCAAAACGAGCGAGGACGGCAATGTGCGTTACGCGTTGTTAGGCACAGTTATTTTTTATTCAATCGGGAGTAATATAATAATCCAGTTATCCATGATAGAAAGAAGAATCCTAGCATCCAGAGTAACTTTTGTTGAGTGCTTATTCTAGAGATTTTATATAAATGGAAAAGACCGATCACAATGAAAATGAGATTTAATAATGTGGCGATGAGAAAAACACTAATTTGTCCAGGCCAATGAAGAATTTTCATTAAACCGCCAATTATCGATAAAAAAAGTCCAAGAATTAAACTTGAAAGATAGAATCTACGAAGGTTTGTATTCATGGGAATGGTCGTGAATTTTTGGAATTGAATAGGTTTGAGATCTGCCATAATATTTAGTGGTCAGACATGTATGTTTTAATTTAAGTGTGCACAACGTTAATGTATATGAGCTATGATGTGTTTTAGCACGAACCTCTTCAAATAAAAACTGGCCTTGGAAAATCCTGCGGATTTTCCAAGTGAGGACTAACCAAGCCATAGCTTATATAATGTGTTGTGCTTTCGTTTTTTTTATCCTTTCCTTAATTTTACTCAATATTCTTGTTTCAAACTCGGTTTTAACTTTAGAGTTTTTCCACCACCAAAAATGTTCATTTGCTTCAATCCAATTTCCAAGGTCAGTTTTGTCTTTATAACTTGAAAAATATAATGTTGTCGTTGTTTTATTTTTTGGTCTTGTCAATGCGTGAATTATCAGATTTTTATCTTTATACTCAAAATAAATTGAATACCAATGTCCATTTTTATGGTCAGCGAAAGAATTTGTCTTTAAATTATTTTCTGATTTTACAACATTTATAATTTCGATAAGAGTTTTTTCGTCAGTATTCAATTCATAAGTTTCAGCTTTTCCATAACTCCCTGGTGAAAAAGACCAGCCTATGTAATAAAATAAAAATCCGAATGCTAAAAATCCCATTACAAGTAATGAAAATTTTCTTTTCATTTTTCCTAAATTTTTGATTCAGAGTTCGATTTTCAAAATGAAGCCCAACGGTTTGCATATGGCTTGTAGCGGTTTCGAAGCACTTTCCTGTCCACCGAGACCAAAGCTGGCCACGGAGCGAAAACCTTGCTGATAGCCATTCACCCGCCATAAGCTATATGCTATGTTACCTGCAGGCTTTATTTTCTTTTATCATTCAATTTCTCTTCAATCTTTTCGTGAAGATTTGTCTTAATCCACTCATTCATTTTGTCTTTATCTTCACCGTCCGAGGCGTGCCAAGGACTTTCTTCATTCAACAGAAGTAAATCTGTTTTTAAGTCATAAAGCGAAAGGTATAAATTTCCACGTTCAAAAACTAAATAGTCATTTTCGATAAACAATCTGATATTCTCCATATTTTTTGGTCCTTCGTCATAGTTCCAAAATATTCTTGTCAATGAAGAATCGGTTTTCAGCTTATCACGACTTAGTTTGTCATCATTCTTCCAATCAACTTTGTTCCATTTTACAATATCCCATTCTACGTCATCAAATCCTGCGATTGTAAAATACAGAACATAAACATTGTTGCCATACTCAATATGTTGCTGATACAAGTAGTCTTTGAAGAATGACATATAAACATCCATCTTAATTTCTCCATATTTCATAAATCCTTCTTCGTTCAAGCTCTTAGTTTCTTTGTCTAAGTACTTGTCAGCAATTGTTGTCGAGTCAATTAGTATTCCTTGTTCAATAAGTCCATTGAGTTCAAGTTCAGCAACTTGGTCGAAATAGTATTCAACACTTCTATATTCAAGTTCTTGGCTTTGACAATTTAGAGTCAAGATTGTTAGAAGTCCTATAATTAGTTGTCTCATTGTCGTTTTTCAGCTTGCAGGTAACTAGTTATATCCTCACCCTTACTTTCGTTATCCCGCTTAAATAAGCGGATCACGGCATTATTTGAATTATTTTACCAATAGGGGAGAAGCCCCTAAAATACAACAATTCCGCACACCGCCAAGGGTGTCCTTCAACAGCGACGGCCTTAATTTTGATCCTGCCTGCGGATTGGCAAACTGGAAACCCGCTTACTTGACCACGCAGTGCGCACTGGCACTTTGCGATATAATAGCTAATGTTAGAGCAAGCTTTTATTTTCAATTATCCAATTTCTTATTCGCTCAAGGTTTCTCAATCCATTCTCCACATGCTCGATCTGTTTGTTAAATTCTTCTGTTCTATCTATTGTTCCTGAATAAACTCGAATTGAAAAACTTTTGCCGTGTTTTTCTAACTTCGCCCATTCCGGAAGCAGTCCTTTTATTTTGTACTCAACTTCTTCGGGAAAACCTTTAAAGGTCGCATCTGTATTACCTTGTCCAAGTTTGTGATAGAACACTATATTTTTTAATCTGTCGTCATAAAGCATCGGCCAATCGCTATTATGAGGAACAATGTCTGGTTTTTTCAATATCAGACTCGGAAAATTTTCTTCTTTATATCGCCAATAGGAATGCCAGAAATTTTGGACTGGAATAGAATTCACAGGTTGATAACCACGTCTCAGTTTTTCCGTTGCAATTTGCAGCAAATGGCTTTTAAATTTATTTCTTTTAGTTCCAACAAATTCCAGTCGTTCTGCAATTGTTTCATAAGTCACATAATTTTCGAAGTCACTTTGATTTTCGCAGTAAAGTTTTGGTGCAATCAAGACAGCGAAAGCACCGTCGCATTCTTTTTTTGTCAAATATTCGTCTGCCCGTTTTATATACCGATTGAATTGTTCGTGTTGAAAGGAAGTATCCAATTTGTTTTCTATGAGCACAAATATCCTTTTCTCATATGAATTGTATGAAAACAGTAGGTCTGTTTCTCCAAGTCCAAATGCCGAAATACTTCTCCAAGCTCCATTAATGGCTGTTAAGTTGGGAAGATTTAATTCTCTAATAAACCATTCGCCAAATGAACTGTCGGTCGATAATTCTTCGAGCAAAATTAAATCAACATCTCTTTCTCTAATCGATTCAACTGGTATAATGGTTTCTTCCATAGTTCGGTTTTTTTCCTAAGGTCGCGTCCTGAAATATGGCTACAGGTTAATCCCGAAGCGTCGGGATGGCGGTCTTAGCAAATGCGCTCAAGCCTTTTTTATGCCCTTTTTCAGCTATGGGCTATATACTTGTTGCCAGTAGTTTTTATTCAAATTTGTTTTTCAAATCCTTGTCATCATTCAGATAGGCGATTAAAATATCAGTTAATTCTTCAGGGGTTTTTGGGTCGTTTTTCATAACTAACATTTTTCCGTTTTCGTCCCAAGTTGATGTCAATCCAGGTGGTGTAATTCCATCATCTTTGAGTAAGCCCAAAACTCCAATCATTTCGCCAACGTTTCTCTCGATGTAAACCATATGATATTTATTCCAGTTGATTTTATTCATTTCGGTTCTAATCTGTTGTTCGTTTACATTTTCAATGATTGTGTCCGTTTTACTACCATAATCAGAGAAAACAACCAGATTTTTTTGTCCGTTTGCAAAGTTTTTAGTGGTATTTATTTCTCCGCAAGATTGAAGTCCTATTAAAATTAGAATTGATTGAAAAATTCTTGAAATCTTTTTTATCATATTGTTAATTTTCAAATTACTGGCAATGGTCTCGGCTATGAGTAGTTGCGTGAGTTAGTGATTAACTTTGCAAGTAAACACCAAGCTGAATTCCGAAGCTTCGGGACGAGAGGATTTACAGAAGCGATATATTGAACTTGTTGAAATGTAGCCGAGAACAAGCAACGTGTACGCTTCTGGCGGATTACTTATAGCCTGTGTTTGTAATTAGTTATTTGTCATTTGCATTCCTTGATGCACTAAATAATATTCTTTCTTTTTCAATATTAAACTGTTCTCTAAGTTTGTTGGAATACTTAACGACCTCTTTTGCCAAATTGAATTCAGAAACCTCTTTTTCTTCTTGCTGTTCCAAATAGCTTATAAATCTATTGGCTCTTTCTATTCTCAAATTCATTCTGTCCATTATTTTTCTACTATTTTTTAATTTTAATTCTTCACTTGCTGATCTAATTAAAAAATTATTTAATTCCTCGTCATAGATACCGCATTCTAAACAAACCAAATCTATATAGGAAAAGTTGAAAACTAAATGTTCAAACATATATTTACCGAATGCTGTTATTTTTATCTGGTCGACTTGGTTACTATATTCTTCAAGTCGGTTGCTAGATTCAATAAGTCCTTTTCTTAAAAATAAATCTAAATAATTTTCACATTCTTTTGTTAATGAAAATTTTTCCTCAAACTCTTGAACAAAATATTTGATATCTACAAATCCTGTTGAAGATTGCCCGCCAAACTTATTATTTAACAAATCCAATATACGTAGTCCTGTAAAATGTGAACTGTTGTGGTCATTTCTAAGCTGAAAAATATTAGGAATTCTACTTAATGTCTCATCATAAAATATCCTATCAGGTATCATCATTGGCTTTATAACTTGATGGCTTTGAAAAGTCCAATATTTATGTTTTGATATTTCATCTACATTTGTGTATCCAGATTTGAGGAATCCTTTAAAAAATTCGAGTGCTTGTCTAACATCTCCATGCGTTGCATAGCGTAAAAATAAGCTCAATTCACTTTTGTCATTTTTTAGCTGATATGTGCATATTTCTAGAAAATTTTTGATTGTAATTAAGGCAGAATCAGATCTAATATTAAACTCCAAATCAAGGTCTTCATTGTATTTTAATTCTTGAATAATGTAATCTAATCGTTTAACTAAGACTTCTGGAATTACTGGTGCAGTTAAATGATACCCTGGCGTATGATATGCATCTAGAACACCTTTTGTTTTTGCGTTATAAAACCTTTCTTCTCTCATAGAAATTATGACAAGACAACTCAATCGTTTTGAAATTTCTACAGCTGTTAAATAACATTTATCTTGTAGCTCAACATTCAATTGGTCCATATTGTCTAAAAAAACTATAAGACCCTTGTTTTTATTTTTTAACCTTGTGCTTAGTTTCTCTGCAAATAACTTTGTGTTTTTGATGTGCTCTTGAATAAATTCACGTAATAATTTCTGATATTCAACATCTTCTTCTCTCAATCCTTCTAAAACTTGCCTTTCAAAAATTTCAAATTCATCTGAAAAAAGATTTAAAATTTCCTCACGTCCAGACTCTTTAACATTTTCATTGTCAATATTTTTAAGCGTTCTTTCCCATATCTCATTTGTAAGTTCTTCAGCAGTTTGAGGCGAATCAATTAAATCGACCAGTGCAATTTTTGAATGCATATCTATTTGTATTGGTCGAATATGGAATAAGAATCTTTTTAAAAATGTAGATTTCCCAGAGCCTCTACCTCCGAATAAAATCATAACATTATCTAAATTCTCCTGTTTAATTATTTGAATGATTTTGTTTCCAAATGCACCGCCTTCTTTATCATCCGTAAATCCTCTAAAACCCTGATTTTTAAAATATGGAGTTAATGAGTCGTAAAGAAAACCCTGTACGTTTTTTTGAAGCTTATCATAATGACCTTTGTTAGTTACATAACAATTTTCCATAAACGCCGAATCATTCTCGGGAATAACACCTAAGTATTTTCTTCCTATAATATTTAGTGAATTAGCATATGGATTGCTATTTACAGGTGTATCATACGCTGTAATATTATTTTTTGGATAAAAAATTTCTGAATAACTTTTTTGATTAATTCCAATCTGGGATTGAATTGACCTTTCATTAGTTACGTTGTAGTAACTTAATAAATTAATTGCTTCAGTATAATTATCTTTAAAGAATGATAAGTCTCTTATTACAAGTGCTGGCAATTTTTTCCAAGGTTTATTGTTTGTTGCAGTTGTTTTAAAAATAATCCAAACAAAACCATTACAAATGCAAGCATATTCACACAAAATATCTTCACAATATTCTTTGACTTGAAATACTGCATTTTTTATATTGTCATTTGATAATAATTTTTCAAGTTGAATCTTTTGAAAGTTTCTAGAACTATTATAGTTAGTCGGTAGGTTAAAGTAATTGCCATTCTTTTTACTTTCAATTACCAAAACGGGTCTATACGATTTATCTAGAAGGATATAATCTGCTCTATTCCCATTAATATTTCTTTCAATAGCAGTAGAATCCTTGGGCCATTTTAGATATTTTTCTAAAATTTCATCAATTATCTTGAATCGCGTTTCTGCCTCATTTAGATTTACGACGGAATACTTTTTTAATATATTTTCTACAATTTCAATTTCAGTCATAAGATTATTTCATAATTATTCAGAACAGTCCAATATATGACCCGTAGCGTGCAAAAAGATACGGATTTTTTGGTTAAGCTGTGAGCCGAATTTTTGAGTTTTCTCTTTAAATTTCCTATCATAAAGAGCCAAATTTAATCCCGAAGCTTCGGGATGGCGGTCGTTGCAAACACGCCCCAGCTTTTAGTTCGAGCACTTTCCCAGCTATAGGCAAAATACCTCGTTACCACACGTTTTATTCCTCATTTTTTTGATGTTGTTGCAAATTCATATCGTGAATGAGCATATCGTAAATATCAATTAAAATGTGCACTAACAAAATCAAGAATTTTAAGCCTACAAAATAAGCCAGAAAATTAAAGGTATAATCAGAAATATCGTCAATCCACTTTATGGTATTAGCTGACACAAGCTCCTCGAGATTTCCATAATCTATTTGAGTAAAAAACATAAGTCCGATTACCAAGATAGATAAAATAATAGCATAGCTGATAGATGCAATCAACCTTTCTGAAAATAATTTATAATCATTGGCATAATCACTTGTAGGCTCATATTCGGATTCTAGTTGCTTTTTGCGCTTGTCCATTTTGTCTGATACAACAATCAATAAATTAAAAAACAGACCAGCAAAAATTGAAATGCCTGTAATAAAATAGGTGATTGAATCTTCAGTTAACTTTTGATTTAACAGTATTAAAGAAGCGGAAACAATTATGGGCAAACCGTAGTAAAGAAGATTTAATTTCCATTTACTGGCAATTAATCTATTACGGTTGTCATAGTAAAGAGCATTTAAAGACTCTTTTCTAATATCCAAAAGCTTTTTGCTTTTCATTAGTAATTGATTTCTTCTTTTACTTTGTCTAACAAACTATCTGTATATTTTACAATATGATTTAAATTTGGCGTTTTGTTGTCGTTCGCTATTTCTATTGGCAGAACAATTGTAGGTCTTATTTGAAATTTATCTTGAATTTTAGCGTGTGCTTTTCTGCCATCTTCATCTTCGTAATATAATTTAGTTGTGTAGTCCTTAGGGTCTTCCATACCTAATTCCTTTAGGTCAATACCTATTGGATTAGATTTGTTAAATTTTTTCAAAAAGCCCTTTATACTACGTTTTTTTAAGCCTTGAACAGTCAGTGTTATTTTTAAACCGTCAGAATCTTCAAAGGCTCTATTGAATTTTTTTCTTGAATCTCGATTTTCAATTGTACTCGTAAACGTGACCTTTTTCACAGAACTTCTTTTGATGTAACTATCTCTTAATTCTTTTGGTATGTGAACTATTCTTTTAAATGTTGCACCATATTTTGAAAATATGGTTTTTATAAAATCAAGCAACAATGAGTTGATACTGCCAATGCTATAACTTTGAACCATCAATACACCCACTTGGCTATTTGGTGGTGTCCACATTTTAAAATAGTATGGCAATGAGGCAAGCTGGTCTTCTGAAATTTCGCCAACTGTTTCTTCATTGTTTAAGATATTATAAATTTGATGACCGTAGCCAGTATTACCTCCGTTGATTATTCCCTCAATTACACTTTTAGCAGGTCTAAAATCGATATCTCTTGTACTTATACCTTTATTTTTCTCTGGATTTAGCCAAAATTTGTTTTCAAATTCGTCCAGAATCATTCCTACAAATCTTTCATACAATAATTTAGGTTTCACCTTATGAGGGTTTTCACCATCATGAGTAAAATTTTTACGATAAAATTCGTTAAAATCTAAATAGTCTTCTCGGCTATTCTTTTCATTGAGTGTAAACGTGTAAATTGATAATTCTAAATTTGTAGCCATATTATTTTTTCAAATGTGTCGTAACGTGTAATATCATCCATTTTAAAGTTATTATCCCGACTTTTTAACACGGACAACAAACCTTTTTTGGGTATTATAATAAACGGGGAGAAGCCCCTAAAATACAACAATTCTCCAAACCGCCAACACTTTTTTAGCGCCTGGGCTCGGGTAAAGGTCGGGCCTGGTTCGGGCGTGCTTCGTAGCAGGCCCCCTCGGCGAAAAATTGCCCCGATCATACCACGACCTTTTCTCGAACCATCCTCGAACGAGACTCGAACAAAGTGCCCGTTTTTTCGGCACCACCAGTCAAACACGGTCAAACGCCGTCAAATGCAGTCAAACGACGTCAATCTCGGTCAACGGCAGTCAAACGCAGTCAACGGCGGTCAAAGGCAGTCAAATGCAGTCAATTCCCGTCAATCTCGGTCAAACGCGGTCAATTCCCGTCAAGGATTTGGAAACCAGCCAAGCGCGTACTACTTTGGCCGTTCAAACAAATGTATAACCCCAAATCAATTTGCTTATGGCAACTTTTGAAAAAGGCATCCTCGGAGGGTTCTCCGGGAAGGTGGGCACCGTAGTGGGTGTGCGCTGGAGAGGCCGCAACGTGATGCGCAGCGTACCGCAACATAGTACGCGTCCGGCAACGGACAAACAACAGGAACAACGCGAGAAGTTCAAAACCGTCATCAAGTTCCTGAGTCCGCTCAAGGGAATGCTTACCCAGTACTTTGGCCGCACCCAGGACGCCAAGTCGCCCTTTAACCAGGCGACTTCCTACCACCTGAACAATGCGGTGGTAGCCAGCGGCGACACCTATGCGATGGACTATCCCAAGGTGCTCATTAGCCGTGGCGACCTGCAGGGACTTATGGGCGAAGGCGTTACTGCCCAGGCCAACCAGGAACTGCTGCTTACCTGGACCAACAACAGCGACCAGGGCAATGCCCACGCTACCGACAAGCTCTTGGCGGTGGTGTACGCCCCGCAGTTCGACAGCTACCTGCAGTTCGAGGGGCCCGGGGTGCGCAGCGATGCCACGGCTACCTTGAGCCTACCGGCCTTTATGGCAAATGCCGAGGTACAGGTATGGGCCAGCTTCGCGGGGTCGGGCCATAGCCTGGCGGCCACCAGCAGTTACCTGGGCGCCGTCACCGTGCTCTAACCCTTAGGCATATGCCAGCACAGAAACCCATCGAGAAATAGCTCTTGATGGGTTTTTTGGTTTCCGCGCCAAACGCGGACACTATAGTTGGGGAGTTACGGCACTGGGGAATCCGACACGCGGTTACAGATTCCCCGGGTTCTTGTGCTGGCTTGCGTTGCTAAGGTTGTGGATCCAGGCGGCAATCGCCTCGGCGCTGTAATAGCAGGTAGACGTTACCTTAAAGTACGGCAGCAGCCCCTTTCGGCGCATACGGTACAGGCTCGACTCGCTCACGCTAAGGATGCGCATCAGGTCCTCGTTGGTCAACAACCGCAACTGGGCCAGGCCCATAAGGGTCTCTTCTTGTTCTTTTCGAAACATAAATATGATGTTATGAATGAAACAGTGCCCCCTAAAATAATAAAAAATCGCAAAGTACCATGGCCTTCTAGACGCACCACCAAATTCGTGGCAGGACAGTAGAATTAAGCGTATAGAAAGTATGAGAAAATCAACAACTGCCCACTGAAAACTGATCACTGACCACTGAACACTATTAACCCCCTCTACACCCCTAAAGTCCCCTCAAGGGGACAATCAACAACTATCCACTGCCTACTGCCACTGAACACTGTACACTGCTACTGCCCACTGACCACTGCCCACTGATCACTGCCACTGCCCACTGACCACTGCCCACTGATCACTATTAACTGCCTCTACAACCCTAAAGTCCCCTCAAGGGGACAATTAACAACTGCAACTGCCCACTGTCCACTGCCCACTGCCACTGAATACTAAACACCGAAAACTGAACACAAAAAACATTTCCCCAAACCCTAACAACCTATGTTTAAATAGCCTATCTTTGCCGCCTGAAAAAATCCTCAGGGTGAGGATCGCAGTGTTGCCGTGAAGCTATAGGGTTTAATCGTCGTTTGCTTCCTACCAACACGCAAACAATTTAAACCATACTATGGCTACATTCAAATCGTTGGGCCTGAACGAGCAATTGCTCCAGGCCGTAACCGATATGGGTTTTGAGACCCCATCGGAAGTACAGGAAAAAACAATCCCCATTCTCTTAGAACGCGAGACAGACATCGTCTCCCTAGCACAGACCGGTACCGGTAAAACGGCGGCCTTCGGCTTCCCCATGCTCCAAAAAATAAATGCGGATAGCCGTACCACACAGGGCCTTATCTTATCGCCCACGCGCGAGCTGTGCATGCAAATTACCAATGAACTGGTACAGTACGGAAAGTACATCAAGGGACTTAACGTGGTGGCCATTTATGGCGGCGCCAGCATTACCGAACAGGCCAAGCAGATAAAAAAGGGCGCACAGATTATCGTGGCTACGCCCGGCCGTATGAAAGATATGATTGGCCGCCGTATGATCGATATCTCCAAGATCGAGTACTGTGTGCTCGACGAAGCCGATGAGATGCTGAATATGGGCTTTTATGAGGATATAACCGAAATCCTCTCGCACTCCCCACAGGAAAAGAGCACCTGGCTTTTCAGTGCTACCATGCCCAAGGAAGTGGCTTCCATCGCCAAGAAGTTTATGCACACGCCGGTGGAAATTACGATTGGAAGCAAGAACACCGGTTCTGAAAACGTGTCACACGAGTATTATTTGGTAAACGCCCGCGACCGCTATTCGGCGCTAAAGCGTTTGGCCGATGCCAATCCGGAGATTTTCTCGGTAGTGTTTTGCCGTACCAAGCGCGATACGCAAAAAGTGGCCGAAGAGCTCATTACCGATGGGTACAATGCCGCTGCCCTGCACGGCGACCTAAGCCAAAACCAACGCGATTTGGTGATGAAGTCCTTCCGCAGCAGGCAGATACAGATGCTCGTGGCGACCGATGTGGCAGCCCGTGGTATCGACGTAGACGATATTACCCACGTTATTAACTACCAATTGCCCGATGAGATCGAGACCTATACCCACCGCAGTGGCCGTACCGGACGTGCCGGAAAAACGGGGGTATCTATGGTAATCGTTAGCAAGAGCGAGGTACGTAAGATCAAGCAGATCGAAAAGATCATTCAAAAGAACTTCGAACGAAAGGAAATTCCCTCGGGAATGGAAATCTGTGAGGTGCAGCTGTTCCACCTGGCGAATAGCATCAAGGAAACCAAGATCAACCACGAGATAGATCCGTACCTGCCCAACATTACCGATGTGCTACAGGAATTTACCAAGGAAGAGCTTATCAAAAAAGTGTTTTCGGTAGAGTTTACGCGTTTTTACAACTACTATAAAAAATCGAAAGATTTGAACGTGGCGGCTGGCGATCCTTCCGAAGGAAAAAGCTCCGATAGCGTTCGGTACTTCATCAACATTGGTAGCCGTGACGACTTTAACTGGCAGAGCCTAAAAGATTTCCTTCGCGATTTGCTGCAATTGGGGCAAGACGATGTCTTCCACGTAGATGTGCACGACAATTTCTCCTTCTTCAATACCGATGCCAAGCATACCGAATTGGTAACAAGCATATTTGATGACTTTACACTCGACGGTCGCAAGATTTCGGTAGAAATCTCAAAAGAAGGCCGTAAAAAGGGCGGTGGTAAAAGCGGTGGCCGCGGAAAAGGCAAAGGCGGATTCAAAAAACGCGGAGGCGATTTTGGTGGCGATAAGCCTAAGTTCAAAGGGAAGAGCCGCCGTCGCAGCGAGCGTCCGGACAAAAAGGGAACCGGCGGACGCCGACGTAGAAAAGGATAATTTTTTGGTTGCAAAGGTAACTTTGGCAGGAAATTAGCGTCTATTATCGTACCTTTACCGGCCCATTGTTATGAAAAAGATTGCATTGTTTCTTGTGTTTCTGTGTGCGGTACTACCAGTGCTCGCACAGGAACCCACCCTTATAGAAGGTACCGTGCTAAACGATGCCACAGACCAGCCCTTGGAGAATGTGAACATCGTAAACTTGAACAGTGTGGTAGGTACCACTACCAATGAAACGGGAAAGTTCGAGATTCGCGCTACGGTAAACGATACGCTGTACTTCAGTTATCTGGGCTTTCGGTCCATTCGCGTGCGCGTTACCAACGACTGGCTTAAGTTTGGCGAGATCAAGGTAAAGATGACCGAGCTGGGCATTGCGCTGGAAGAGGTGGTGGTACGCCCTGTCGAACTTACGGGATATATCGAGGTAGATGCGCGCATCATACCCGTGTACGAGAACTACCGCTATCGTATATCAGGCCTCTCGTCGGGCTATGAAGGGGGCAGCAAACAGCCCGGTGCGGTAAGCAAGGTGCTGAGCGCTATTTTCAATCCGGCCGACTTCCTCTATAATGTCTTCGGAAAGCGACCGCAGCAAATGCGCAAGCTTCGGAAAATGAAGGAAGACGACGAGATTCGCAACCTGCTGCAAAGCAAGTACGATCGCGAAACCCTAATGGCCGTGCTGCAATTGGAAAAGGTAGACATCGATGAGATTCTCAACAACTGCAACTACTCTACAGATTTTGTGCGTACCGCCAACGATTTGCAAATACTCGATGCCATAAGCGATTGCTACGAGGAGTACAAGGTGCTGAATCGCGGCAAGGGCAAGTAGTTTTATTTTTTCGTTAACAGTTGGTTCTCCCCATTCCTTATACTTTTATGGGAAAATATCCAGTTTATGCATCGATTGGTAGAAGAGCAGCGTACCTATTTTAACCTACAGGCCACAAAACGGATTTCCTTCCGAAGAAAACAGCTAAAGAAATTACGCGATACGCTAAAGCAGCACGAAGCCTTGCTCTACGATGCTATTTACGAAGATTTCAAGAAATCGGAGTTTGAGACGTACATCACCGAGTTGAGCTTGCTCTACCACGAGATCAAGGTAGCTCGCAAGTACCTAAAGCATTGGGCGGCCAAAAAATCGGTTTCCACCGGCTTGATGAACCTGCCGGGCAAGAGCTACATCCTTCCCGAACCGCTGGGCGTTTGCCTTGTTATTGGCGCATGGAATTATCCCTATCAACTTTCCCTCGGGCCCGTCATTGCCGCTATGGCAGCGGGCAATACCGTGGTGCTAAAGCCTAGCGAACTGCCCTCCAATACCAGCGCCGTGATGGCGAAGATACTCAATGAAGCTTTTAATCCGGCCTACTTAAAAGTCATAGAGGGCGGGGTACCCGAAACCACCGAACTGCTAGAACAGGATTTCGACAAGATTTTCTTTACGGGAAGTACCAAGGTGGGAAAAATCGTGTACAAGGCAGCCGCAAAAACGCTTACGCCCGTCACTTTGGAACTGGGCGGGAAAAGCCCTGCCATTATTACCCAAAAGTGCGATGTAAAGATGACCGCCAAGCGACTGGTATGGGCCAAGTTCCTAAACGCGGGCCAAACGTGCATTGCGCCAGATTATGTGCTGGTACATAAGGATCTTGAAGAACGATTCCTTCAGTTGTGCCAAAAGGAAATAGAAGCTGCCAAGTATGCCTTTGAGCACGATAACTACGTGCAGATTATCAACGATGACAACTACCAACGCCTAAAAGCCCTCATAGAACCCGAAAAGGTGTATTATGGAGGTGCCACCAATAGGGAAGAGCGCTACATACAACCTACCTTACTGCGTAACGTGACGTTTGAAGATGCCGTGATGCAAAAAGAAATATTTGGTCCCATACTACCGGTTCTTACCTACACCGAATTGGAGGACGCCATAAAACAAGTGGCGAAATTACCGAAGCCGCTTTCCTGCTATGTGTTTACCAACAGTCGTAAGGAAAAGCATCAGGTGCTTAGCAGGCTTTCCTTTGGCGGTGGGGCGGTTAACGATGCCTTGATGCACGTGGCCAATGTAAACCTGCCCTTTGGGGGGGTAGGCCATAGCGGTATGGGCAGTTACCACGGCGAAGCGGGCTTTAAGGCATTCTCGCACGAGAAGAGTATTCTGGAAAAACCTACCTGGTTCGAACCTCCGCTAAAATATCCGCCTTACTCAAAGTCCAAGCTCACCTGGATCAAACGCTTGATGCGCTTTAATTAGGACAAACCTGCACCGGGTGCCGCTCCAAATTCGTAACTTTGTTTTCTATGCATCGTACGTTTCCCTTACAGAGTGCTATGATTATTGGCGCCATGAAATGCGGCACCACGTCGCTTTACGAGTACCTAAAAGACCATCCTGCCTTGGCGCTTCCAAAAATCAAGGAGCCAGAGTATTTTTCACAGCACTGGGAGCGCGGACCCTATGCCGCCGTATTCGAACCGTTTACAAAAGACCATGTATATGCCTTAGACGCTTCTACGGGCTATACCAAATTCCCGATGCGGGAAGGGGTGCCCCAGCGTATCTATGAGTATGGCCTGCGACCCAAATTTATCTACTTGGTGCGCGATCCCTTTCAGCGTATTGAGTCGCACCACAACTTCATTTCGCGTTACGACTATTGGAACGAGACCATAGAGGCCGAGGCCCTACTGCACATTAGCAACTATTACCAGCAGCTGGAACAGTACCGTGTGTATTTCCCAAAGGAGGATATCCGTATCCTCGATTTCGCCGAACTGCAACAAGATCCACAAGCCGTGGTCAACAAGGTAATCCAATTTTTAGGGCTGGAACCCTGGGCCCCTGCCACGGCATTTAATGTGCATAACAAAACCGAAATTGACGCCCAGGTAGAGCGCTCGTTGCGCAGCAAATGGGGAGGGGTGCTCCCGTACCTTCCCGAAAGCGTAAAAAAACTGGGCAAACAACTGCTGAAAAAGGGAAAACCTATTACCAAGGAACGGCTTACCACCGCACAACGGTCTAAGATAAAACAAGTGTTGGCAGACGACATGAAACGCTTTGAAGAGGAATATGGATTTGATGTAAGCGCCTGGGGATTTTAAAGGAAATGCAATATAAAGTCAATTTAAAAAATCTGAGAAATGGAAACATATTGAAAATAGGGTGCGGAATAACATTCCTTTGTATGTTCTTGGCAAGTTGTGGTACAGGGCCTTGGGATATTAGTAAGGGTAAGTATCAGGTTTACAAAGAACCCATCTACGAGCAAACCCAAATGCGATTGAATACCAACGGCTATTACTTAGGAGCTAATGATGCCACCGAGATCAATGGAGTGCCAGTGGTGTTAGTATTTCAAGAAGATGGCTATGTTACAGAACTCTCTCATACCAAATACGAATCGTTTCAATATAAGGATAGTGCCATAGAAGAAGTTTTGGGGTGGTGGAAAGTCAAAGGAGATTCCCTAATTATAGAACAGTACGGAGAAACTAATCGAAATAGTACTACGTCGGTATGGTGGTATCGAGGCACGATTACTAAAGAGGGCACAATAGAACTCTATTATCAAGATTCAAATTATATAAAGGGGCCATATCGATATAGATTTGTTCCTGACAATAGCGTACCTGCGCTACGAAATACGGCTCGATACCGAACGAAGAAATGGTATACCGAAAATGTGCATCCATCTCGTAAAAAATCAGGTTAAACCGTGCACCCAATCCTACATTATTCCCTCCACTTTTTGGCACCGGGCCTGTTGGCGTGGCTGTTCTTCCGTCCAATTTGGAAAACGGCGTGGCTGATTATGCTTGGCACCATGGCGGTAGACCTCGACCATTTGCTGGCAACGCCCTTGTTCGACCCCAACCGTTGCAGTATTGGGTTTCATCCGTTGCATTCGTACTGGGCCATAGTAGGCTACGTACTGCTGCTGGGCTTCAAAAAAACACGTATCGTGGCCGTGGGACTGCTGTTCCACATGCTTACCGATGCTCTCGACTGTTGGGGAATGCAATAAACTAGTGGTGGTGATACGGCTCATTGCGAAGTATGGTGTACGCCCGGTACAGCTGCTCTACAAAGAACAATCGAACCATTTGGTGCGAAAAAGTCATGGACGACAAGGACACCTTACCAATGGCCCGTTGGTACACTTCCTCACTAAACCCATAAGGTCCGCCCACCACAAAAACCAAATGCTTGAGTCCGCTGTTCATTTTCTTCTGAAGGAATTTTGAAAATCCAACCGAGCTGTAGGTTTTTCCGCCTTCGTCCAATAGGACAAGCGCATCGGTACTGCCAAGCCGCTTAAGCAGTTCGGCCCCTTCGGCTTGCTTTTGTTGCCCTTCTGAAAGGTTCTTGGTATTCTTTAAATCCGGAATCACCTCAAGGGAAAAAGGTACGTAGTGCTGCAGGCGTTGGGCATATTGGGCAATAAGCTGCTGCAATTCGGCACTATCGGTCTTGCCTATGGTGTACAGGGTAATTTTCATTCGGTAAAAATAATGGGAAATAGTTCCATAAGCAAACCGGGCATCTTGGTGCGGGGGAACTGATATAAATCATTTTTATTGGGGCCTTGCGCCCGTATCTTTACCTTAGAATCAATCCAAAAAATGTATACCCATGCAAATTCAGATACAATATGTGAAGATAGATGCGAGCGAAACCCTCAATGCCTATGTGGAAAAGAAGCTGAACAAATTGGCCGATAAATACGATTGGCTTATTCGCGCCGATGTGTATTTCAAGAAGGGTCAAGACAAGACCGGGCTTGACAGCATTTGTGAAATCGAGCTAAGCGCTCCTGGCCCTAGGCTGTATGCCAGTACTACGGCCGAGCATTTTGAGGCCGCTGCCAAGGAGACCATTTCCGACCTGGACAAACAGCTCAAAAAGCGCAAAGCCGTCTTTACCACACATTAATTCTAACCAACAAACGATACAAACGCACGTCCCATGAAAAAAATTCTAGTTCCCACCGATTTCTCTGAATATTCAGAATACGCCCTTAAAGCGGCAGCTTCCCTGGCAAAAAAGCAAGGAGCCGATTTGGTAGTGGTGCATATGCTGGGCCTTTCTGAAGCGGTGATCTCAAAAGATGAATCGCGCGAGGTAATGGAGGCCCTGTACTATATGAAACTGGCCGAAAAGCGCTTCGCCGAATACCTTGACAAACCTTTTTTAAAGGATATAAAAATCCATACCACCGTACAAAATTACAAAGTGTTCAGTGAGCTGGGTGAGGTGGCCCAAGAGTTCGATGCCGATATGATCGTCATGGGCTCCCACGGCAGCAGCGGTTGGGACGAAGTGTTTGTAGGCAGCAATACCGAAAAGGTAGTGCGTACCTCGCCAGTACCCGTTTTGGTGGTCAAGCACGATCAGGCAGAATTTACCATCGACAAGGTGGTTTTTGCCTGCGATTTCAGAACAGAGAGCATCCCCGCCCTTACCAAGGCCCGAAAGTTGTTCGATACCTTAGGGGCGCAAATGCAGCTGTTGTACGTGCACCTTCCGGCGGAACAATTTCGAAGCACCACCGAGGTACAGGAGCGTATAGAGCGCTTCTTTGCGGAAGCGGGCTGGGACGACCACGAACTTATGGAGAGTATCGACTTTTATAGCGATTATACCGTAGAGGATGGTCTCTTTAGCTATAGCAACAAGGTGGGGGCCGATGTGATCGCGATACCCACGCACGGTAGAAGGGGCTTGGCCCATTTCTTCTCGGGCAGTATTGGGGAAGATATCGTGAACCACAGCGACATACCCGTAATCACCTTTAAGATTTAGAATTGCGTTTTTAGTTTGTGGAAAGGGGAGTGCCCAACATCTTTGGTGCGCTCCCTTTTTTTTGGCTGCATAACTTGCCAAGTTTGAATACTGTTGAAGGGAAAAACGAAAAAGCTTACTGAAGGGCGTTCAAGGCAATGCTTACCATGGTGCCGAAGGTGCTTTCACGAGCTTCTGAAGTGGTTTCCTCGCCGGTAATGAGTGAATCGGATATGGTTAAGATCGCCAAGGCCTGTACGTTATGCTTAGCGGCAATGGTGTAGAGTCCGGCGGCTTCCATCTCTACACAGAGCACTCCGTAGGCAGCCCATTTTTGGTAATCGTTTTGGTTGTCCCCATAAAATTCATCGGCAGAGAGCACATTGCCAGCGTGAATGGGAATGTTCTGGGAACGGGCGTAATTGGCAGCTTTTAAAAACAAATCGAAATGGGCCGTGGGGGCATAATCGGCATTCACAAAACGAGAGTTGTTGATACCCGATGTTGTGGAAGCAGCCATAGCGATTACGATGTCTCGCAACTGGATATGCGGTTGGTACGATCCCGCACTGCCTACCCTTATGAGTTTTTTGGCGCCGTAGTGGGTAATGAGCTCGTGGCAGTAAATTAGTGCCGATGGAATGCCCATACCCGTACCCTGCACCGAAATGCGTTGGCCATTGTAGGTACCCGTATAGCCCAACATACCGCGCACTTGGTTGTACTGTACCACATCGTCGAGATAGGTTTCGGCAATCCATTTTGCCCGCAGTGGATCGCCAGGGAGCAAGACGTTTTCGGCAACGGCCTCCTTCGGGGCGTTAATATGCAGACTCATGGGGGGTGTTGTTATGGCTAACGATAGCTACCCCAGAAGAAGTGCCTATGCGCGTAGCGCCTAGTTGTATATAGCGAAGCGCGGTTTGGTAATCGCGTATTCCGCCAGAAGCTTTTATTTGGGCCTGCTCACCCACGGACTGTTTCATTAGTTGTACCGCCTCTGGAGTGGCATTGCCACTGCCAAATCCCGTAGAGGTCTTTACAAAATCGGCACCCCCGGCAACGGCCAGTTCGCAGGCTGTGGAAATTTCCTCGTTGGAAAGATAGCACGTTTCCAAAATGACTTTCAGCAGGCGCTCGCCCAATACGTTTTTAACCTCGCGAATCTCCTGTGCTACCAAGGTATGTAGGCCCGATTTCAGCCACCCAAGGTTCAACACCATATCGATTTCGGTAGCGCCATCCTGAAGGCATTGCCTTGCTTCTGCCACTTTACTTATCGTACTGCTCGCCCCCAGTGGAAAGCCAACCACCGCGGCTATTTCGGTAGTAACACCGGAAAGTTCGCGCGCGGCTAGGGGAACATAACAGCCATTTACACAAACAGCTTTAAAGCGATAGTGTATGGCTTCTTGGCACAGGGCCCGGATGTCGGCCTCAGTCGCCGTGGCTTTTAATAGGGTATGGTCTATGTAGGAGTGAAGCTCCATTAGCGGTGCTGCTCGATAATCTGTACCAAATCGTTCTTTTGAAGGACACCGCTTTGCCGCCATAGCTGCTTTCCGTTTTTGAACAATAGCATGGTGGGCACACCACGGACTTGGTATTGGGCTGCCAACGGTTGGTTCTTGTCTACGTCAATCTTCACGATTTTAACGCCATCGCCCAGTTCGTCCTTTACTTGCTCTAAAATGGGTGCTAGCATTTTGCACGGTCCGCACCAATCGGCATAAAAGTCGATCAATACGGGAACGGGGGAGTTGATGATGTCTTTAAAGCTACTTTTCATACTACGGAATTTCAAATGAAAAGGTACATCATTTAATTTATACCGACAACGGATTGTTTTTGTACTTCCGAAGTACGGGCAACAGTCGTTCCAACGGAATTTGTATGGAATAGGTTCCTGTGTAGGACGGGCAAATAACGCAATCGTCGAAATAGTATTCTACATAGGCATCGTTTACCACAAAGTTGTTTTTATAGGTAAAAAAGTCATCTGCGGTAATGGCCCAACAATCGTAATACAATTCTCCCGAGGCTATTTTCTGATTCAATAGCTCATTGAGGATACTGCGTAGTTCTTCCTCGCTACCCTCCACAAAAAAATCTTCGTACGTCATAAACACCGAACGTTCCAGATCGTAGTTCATACAATCGAAAGAGTAGGAGGGGTGCAACGTATTGGCATAAAAATTTTCTTTGTAGAACAGCACGCTTATCAGTCGTTCGTTTACATTGTATACTTTGTAGTCGATGGTTCGCTTTTCTTGAAATCGGTCTGCCCGTACGGTGTCGCAAATCATTTCGGCGGCTTCCAGAATAGCAGCTTCCGTGCCCGTTACGTCTACGTAATATTTTTCGATATGATCGTTGAAATTGGCATAGCTGCGCTTTATGTTCGTATTGAGTAGTGGATAGGTAAAGTCGAGGGTGTACAGGTCTGCTTCCTTTTCCACCTGCTTGTTGATAACCAGCTGTTGCAGTTCCTCCTTTTCATCCGGCTGCGCCTTAAGCGCCTCTTGTTTTAGCGTGATGGATTGCTGTTTGCTTATATCGATGTCTTGTCGTTGGGTGGGCACACTGTCGATTTCCACTTCAGCTGAGGTGGTGACAGGGGTAGCTTCTTCTTTCCCCTCATTTTTACAGGCAAAGAACATCAAGACAATTGTCAATAGCACTAAATAGTTTCGCATGGGTTATGATTTTTCAGATTGCGACGATAGCACCGATTTCAGTTTGGTGAGCATAATTAGCTCGGCCTTGTTTCTTCCAGCGAAGGAACCGGCAATGGCATCGGCGGTCTTCCAGATGAGTTGGTTCAAGCTGTCGTTGAACAGCTTGGGATGCTCGTTCTTGAACTCCTTGAAATCCTCGAAGCAATCGTTTGCGTCTAAGTGCTTGTCCTCCAACCAGTCGAACACGATTTCAATTTGATAGGCGGCATCGGTATGGAACTCATCTTCCAGTTGGTCTACATCTTTCCAGTGCGATTGTATGAGTGAGCGCAGGGCGTCGACTTCGGCTGGCCGAATCACATTGTCGGCAGCGGCAATGGCGTAAAACAGTTCTCCCAGTTTTTGGTAGAGCACCAGTTTGGCGGGTTGTTGGGTCATCATCATCATAACGTAAAAATTATAGGATAAAAGTAGATAGTATTGCCGTTTCGTTAAATGATATATATCAGTTTCCGCATCCGTTTCAAATTTGCTACATTTGGTTTGTGAATGTTTTTGAGGAAAAGAAGGGCAATATCTTCAAGCTGCTTTCTGAGGCAATTTCAGAAGGCATTATCATTGTAAACGAGAAGCAAGAGGTAGTAGCCAGCAACGGCAAGGCAGACGCTATGTTCGGTTATGGGGAAGACGAATTGTTGGGCCAACATCTTAATGTATTGATTCCGAAGGAATACCACGCAAATCACGATTCCCATTTCAATAATTTTATCGATCATAGCGACACCCGGCCCATGGGCCACGGACGCGATTTATACGGCTTGCGGAAGAACGGTGACACCTTTCCCGTTGAGGCGGGGTTGAATCCTTTTAAGGTGCAGGACACGCAATATGTTATGGCCTTGGTAAGCGATATTACCGTGCGCAAGGATCAGGAACGCCGTATTCGCGAGCTCAACTCAAATTTGGAAGAGAAAATTGCCGAACGTACCCAAACCCTGCAACATACAGTGGCGCAGCTAAAGGAAGAAGTTGAGCGCAGGCGCGCCGCCGAAAACCAAATGAAGGAGTCGTTGCGAAAGGAACGGGAACTCAATGAGCTTAAGACCAAGTTTCTTTCTATGGTATCGCACGAGTTTAAGACCCCTTTAAGCGGTATTTTAACATCGGCTACCCTGGTGGGCAAGTACACCAAGGAGGACCAACAGGAAAAAAGGGACAAACATTTAAAGACCATTAAGGCCAAGGTAAAATACCTGGACAATATCTTGAGCGATTTTCTCTCTATTGAGCGCTTAGAGACCGGTAAAACCGTTTATAAGTTCAGTACCTTTCCGCTTAGCAAGGTCGTAAATGAGGTTATTTACGACGCCAATATGCTGTTGAAAGATGGGCAGCACATTGAGTATCCGTCGCAAATAGACGATATCGTACTCGAGTTTGACGAGAAGATACTCGAACTGATTCTTACCAACCTTATCAACAACGCGATAAAATATTCTTCAGAAGGTAGCAGCATAGATGTTTCGGCTAGCACGAAAGGCAACATGCTTATCATAACCGTAGCCGATGAAGGCATGGGCATCCCCAAAAGCGAACAGAAATTCGTTTTTAACCGATATTTCCGTGCAGAGAATGCGCTGCTGAATGCCGGGACGGGCATTGGCCTCAATATCGTAAAGAGCCATTTGGAAAATTTGGGCGGTACGGTTTCCTTTACGAGCGTAGAGGGCCAAGGAAGTACGTTTACCGTTACCTTACCTATGAACGTTAAAAACTAGCACTTGGTTTTAGGTAATTTCACATATTTGTACCTTTAGCGTAAAAATCAACCACCACGCATGCACACCATCCTTTTGATTGAAGACGACGCAGCGCTTCGGGAGAATACCGAAGAATTGCTGGAGCTTTCAAACTACACCGTACTTACCGCCCCCAATGGCAAAATAGGTATTGAACTCGCTAAATCGCAAAACCCCAATTTGGTCATCTGCGACATTATGATGCCCGAGGTAGACGGGTATGGCGTATTGCAGGCACTAGCGGCCGACGCCGCTACCAAGCACATTCCATTTATCTTCCTGTCGGCAAAAACCGAGCATAAGGAGATTCGCAAGGGGATGGATCTTGGTGCAGACGATTATCTCACCAAGCCTTTTGAGGAAGACGACCTATTGAGTGCGGTAGAGAGCAGATTGGCCAAGGCCAACTTGCTGGCACGCGCTATGGAACGGGGAGAGGATGGTGCCGGAGCAGAGGATGGTGTTCGCAACTTGAACGAACTGAAAAATTTCTTCGATGATCACGGAAAAATACTAAGCTACGAGAAAGGAGAAACCATTTACCGAAAAGGGCAATACGCAACGATGATCTATCTCATTCTAAAGGGTGTTGTAAAAGCGCATAAGATGGACGATAGTGGGAAGGAGCTTATCACGACCCTCCATAAGGCAGACGATTTTTTGGGCTTTACCTCCCTGATGGAGAGCGTGCCGTATGCTGAGTCGGCTACCGCTGTGGAGGATGTGGAGCTGGCCGGGGTAGCCATTACCGATTTGCGCGATATCTTGGGCAAAAATAGAAATGTTTCGCTGGAGCTGATGAACGTACTTACCGATACCCTTTCGGAAGTGAAGGAACAACTGCTGCAAATGGCCTATAGTTCGGTACGTCGTAAGACGGCCCAAACCATTATACAGTTTGCCGAAGTACTTAACAAACGTCCTGATGAGGCCATAAAAATATCCCGATACGACTTGGCCAGCGTAGCGGGCATCGCTACAGAAAGCCTCATTCGCACCCTCTCGGGTTTTAAGAAAAACAAGCTCATAGAAATCGAAGGCCGAAATATCCGCATACTCAATTTGGAAGGCTTGCGGGAGGTGGAATAGGACTTTTCGTTTGGAAATCAGCAAGCTCCTTTACCTTTTGAGAGGAGCTCTTTGGTAATTGAACTTTCCCGTAGAAACATTGTGCCGCATGGTGACAACCGGTTGTCTGTTTGCCCTTACTTTCGCAACTCGCTCCGGCAAGAGTTTCATGCTGCATCTACGCCATCGTTTCAAATAAGGTCATTCTTGATAATTCGCTTCAAAACTGACCGTTGTCATTCTTTGCGTTGTGGCATCCTATTATTTTTGCCCTAAATGTGAGTTGGCAGTTATGAACGTGTTGATCCCTACAGATTTTTCAGACAATGCATGGAATGCCGTACGGTATGCCCTTTCCCTGTTGGAAGAGGTTACCGTGACGTTCCATTTGCTGCACGTACGTATCGCAACCCAGGCAGATGCCGGTCCAGAAATACAAGGTAACGGCGTGTTGATCCCTACCGCTCGAAAGGCAACTGCGGTAGCGCAGCTTCAAAAACTGAAACAGCGCATGGAGCAGCAGTTTCCCAATACTAGGCACAGTTTCGCCACACACGTAGAAAACGGATTTTTCATAAAGGAGATGCGTACGCAAGTAGTTCAATTGGATATCGATTTGATCATTATGGGAACCAAAGGCGCTTCGGGCATTAAAAAGTATACGTTGGGCAGCAATGCTGGAGATGTTATCACCAAAGTAAAATGTCCGGTATTGGTCATTCCTGAACACGCACACTATGATACGCCGAAGCACATTGCCTTTCCTACCGATTTCAATTTGATGTACAAGGACCGTATGTTGCGTACCCTTGGCAAAATCGCTAAACTGCATCAAGCTACGGTACACGTGGTACACGTGGGCGCCGCTAACGACCAACTAACCGATGCCCAGCAACGAAACAAAGGGTTTCTTGAAGACGGGCTCGCGGGTCTTACCCATAGTTTCCATAACTGTGCTACGGAAGATTTAGAAGAGGCGATACAAAAATTTGTGGTAAAAAAACAGATTCATATGATCGCCATGGTGGCCAAAAACCTGAATTTCTTCCAGCGGATTTTATTTCGACCCACAGTAACCAAGATGAGCTACCATACCGAGGTGCCCTTCTTGGTGCTGCACGAATGACATTCCGTCACCACTTGCCCGATGGCTACTCTTCCCGACCCACGTGATAATCTTCATAAAAGTCGTCGAAAGTTTTATTGGTGGTATAGGTATCGGTAAGTACACGATATACTGTATATACCAACAAGATCTGTCCAAATACGGTAAGGTAGAAGACCAGTCCGAATGGAAAATTCATCGTCGCAAAAATTACTAAGGTAACCAACAATAGGGTGGTTATAGCCACCAAGCTCATAGCAGAAAGTTTCATCTTTTCTTTTAAAGATACGCTTTCTATACTTCAGAAAATCTTAACGCTTCGCTAAAAATGAATTGGTTAGCTGATAAAAATCATAGTATTTTAAGCTGCACTGCCCTAATTTTGAGTAACTATTTATAGAATACCATGCGAAAGATTCTCATACCTACAGACTTTTCTGAAAATGCCTTTAACGCAATGCGTTATGCCGTAGAGCTATTTAAGTACGATCCTTGCGAGGTTACCTTGATACACGCTTTTGCCGATGAAGTGTACGACAGTCATTTGGAAATGTCGCGAAGCCTATTCGATGAGTACCGCGACCGGGTAGAGAAAAATGTAAAGGATGAGCTAAAGGCCACCCTGGCCCGTTTACAGGAACTATCGCCAAACCCTAGGCATTCTTATACTACCTTGGCCATATTCGCAAGTTTGGTCGATGCTGTTAACGATACCGTCGAGGCCGAAAATGCAGACCTTGTGGTAATGGGAACCCGAGGAGAGACAGACGACCGCGACCTAACCTTTGGCAGCAATACCCTGAACGTGGTTAAGTACATTACCTGTCCTGTGCTGGCCGTACCGCATAAGTATACCGATTGGTCGCCTACGCGGGTGCTGTTTCCTACCGATTTCTATATGCCGTTTCGCAGGCGAGAGCTCAAGCTCGTTAATACCCTCTGCAAAAATTTTGGAGCGCAGGTACACATACTGCACGTTAGCGATTTCGATTCGCTCTCCTTTAGGCAACAGGACAATAAAGCATTTCTGGAAGACTGCATGTGCGAGAATCAGCGGGAATTTCATACGGCTCCCGGCAATGATGTGGTGGGCACCATTAACAACTTTATTGCTGAAAAGAACATAGATTTCCTTGTTATGGTAAACCATCGTCATTCGCTTTTGGAAGATATGCTATACAGCAATACGATCGATACCTTGGGACTGAAAATACACGTACCTTTCTTAATTTTACAAAACCTACCCAGATAATCGTGTTATGAAAAAAATACTGCTACCCACCGATTTTTCTGAAAACGCTATGAACGCGATTCGCTATGCCGTTCAGTTGTTCCAAGAGTACGAATGCACCTTTTTTTTGTTGCACACCTTTACTCCGGCAGCCTATAACGTCGCCTCGTTGGCTGAAAGTTATTCGGCCTTGCAGCTACAGGAAATTAGCCGTAAAAATGCAGAAGAGGGCCTTCAAGAGATTGTCCGGAAACTAGAGAAGGAATTCGGCAATGAGAAACATACCTTCGAGATATCGGCCGTATTCAATTTACTGGTCATAGAGATGCTCGATAGGATCGAGACCACGGACATCGATCTTATTGTAATGGGCACCAAGGGGGCGACGGGTGCCAAGGAAATATTTATTGGTACCCATACCACCCAAACCTTAAAGAAGGTAAACATTCCTGTACTGGCCGTTCCTTCGGGCTATACCTATGAACCATTGCGCGACATTCTCTTTCCAACAGATTATGCATTCGATAAGAAGAATAAATACTTGCCTTGGTTGAAAGAGCTGTGCCGCGTGCACGATGCAGAGCTTCACATTCTGAATGCCTATTCGGGCGAACCGCTGTCGCCGGAAAAACAAAATGTGCAGCTCTTCCTACACGATTACTTCCACAATACCCCGCACCTATTTCACATAGAGGAAGACACCGATGTAGTAGGGGCGATTTCAGAATATGAAAAGAAAAGCAAGTTCAACCTGTTGGTAATGATTCATAATAAACATACCTTTTTTGAAAATCTTTTGTTCAAACCTGTAATTAACCAAGTGGCCTATCATACCCAAGTACCTTTTTTGGTGCTTCCGGCCCAGTAAAAACTTAGCATACACTCATGAAACAAATACTAGTCCCAACCGACTTTTCTAACAATGCCTATACGGCGTTATTGTATACCACCAAGTTGTATGGTGATGAACCCGTACAGTTCGTACTGCTGCACTCGTTTGCCAATCAAGTTTCGGCCCTTACCAGCAGGGTAGACATCGGTAAATCTGAGAAGGTAATGGACACCCTTTACGACCAGGCCGATACCGAAGGTGCCGAATTTGTAGACCGGCTTCGAAACGATGTAAAAAACGACCTGCACACCTTCGAGGTCATCTCTACCTCCATGTCGCTAGTACGGGCCACCAACAAGCTCATTGAAGACCGCGGGATGCATTTGGTCGTTATGGGAACGAAGGGGCGTACGGCCGCAGAGGATGTCCTTTTGGGTAGCAATACCATAGCAGTGGTACGTAAAATTCGAAAAGCACCTTTGCTTATCGTGCCTCGGGAAATTGAGTTTTTGGCCCCCACCGAAATTGCCTTTGCTACCGATTACAATGAGGCTTTTCCCACAGTGGGAATAGATGCGCTGTTGCAGTTAGTACAATCGCACCAAGCGACCCTGCACATAGTGCACGTAGGGAATAAGGAAGCGCTCAACGATCGCCAGCAGTCGCACCTAAACGGTATTACTACCGTACTGAAGGACATCAAGACACAGTATCACTGGCTTGAAGAGGACGGCAGTATTGCAAAGACCATCGACACTTTTGTGGTAGACCAAGGTATGGATGTCTTGGCGATGGTGTATCGTAAACGTACGGTAATAGAACAATGGTTCCGTGAGGCAGTGGTTAAAAAAATTGGGCAACATACGTCCGTCCCCTATATTGTCATTCCGCTCTCATAATTTAAGTAGAAATCTAAAAATCAACCAAAATGAAAAAAACAATTTTAATCCCAACCGATTTTTCCAAAAATGCTTGGAATGCTATTTGTTATGCGATCGATCTCTTTCAACGCCAAGAAGTTGATTTCCATATATTGAATACATATTTCTTAGGAGGCTATTCTACCGACTACCTTCTCGTACCAGACCCAGGAGATGGTGCCTACCAAACGTTGGCGAAATCGTCTATGAAACAAATGGACAAGGTAAAGACACAACTGAATTTTAGGTCCGACTCGCCCGGTCATCGATTTCATTTCGCCAATGAATTTGGGCCGTTTATGGATGTGATGAAACAATGGATCGAAAAAAAAGACGTCGATTTTGTCGTGATGGGTACCCGAGGGGAAACCGATGATAAGAACCTTGTTTTTGGAAGCAATACCATAGATGCTATGGAAAAGTTGAGAAGCTGTCCCGTGCTGGCCGTTCCTGGCGATGTATTATATAAAGATCCCAATGAGATTGTGTTTCCCACTGGCTATGAGGAAACCTTTAAAAAACAAGAGCTGCGGCATCTTATCGACATAGCGAAGACCACCAATGCGCCCTTGCGTATTCTCCATATAGGAAAAGAAGTAGAACTCGATAAAGAACAAAAGGAAAATAAGAAGCTTCTCGAATCTATCTTAGAGAATGTACCCTTTAGCCACCATTACTTATATAATATAGACGTAAAAGCTGGTTTACAGTGCTTTGTTCAGAGTCGGGAGAGTGAAATGATCGCTTTTATCAATAAAAAGCACACCTTCTTCGGAAGTATTTTTAGCAACCCCATGGTAAAGCAATTGGGCGTTCATAGCCGGGTACCGGTGCTAGCCCTACATGACCTTCGAAAGTAAGGCAATGGAACAGGCCGCTACAGATGAGCTACAGGTGGTAAAGGCATCTGGCCAACGGGTGCCTTTTTCACTAGATAAATTACGTCGTTCCCTAGAGCGTAGCGGTGCCGATGCGGAAACCATTGATAACATTTGCCATAGCGTTGCAAATGAGCTCTATCCGGGAATATCGACCAAGGAAATTTATCACCGTGCCTTCGCCCTGTTAAAAAAGAAGCATCCGTTTTCAGCGTCAAAATACAAACTGAAAAAAGCGATATACGAGCTCGGCCCTACAGGTTTTCCCTTTGAAAAATTCATAGCGGCACTGTTCAAGCATAGCGGTTATCAGATTGCGGTAGGGAAAATCTTGGAGGGTGCTTGTGTGTCCCACGAAATAGATGTGGTTGCCCGCAAAAAAAAAGAGGTGCTCTTTGCTGAATGCAAATTTCATAGCGATGAGGGAAAAAACTGTGATGTGAAGATTCCCTTGTACATTTATGCGCGCTTTCAAGATATATTTGCGATTCAGAAAAACGAAGAATCGCAGCCTGGCGGCAATGGATGGGTCATTACCAATACCCGCTTTACCAAGGATGCGCTACAGTATGCCCAATGTGTAGGATTGCATATGTTAAGTTGGGACTATCCCAATGGCGATTCCCTTAAAGATCGAATTGACCGGTTGGGCTTATATCCCATTACCGTATCAACGTTACTTAGCAAACGGGAAAAGCAATTTCTGCTAAGCCGGGATGTTGTTTTGTGCAGGCAGTTGCTTAAAGATCGCTTCTATCTAGATCATTTGGGAATTTCCAGTGCGCGCACCAAGCGTATTCTCGATGAAGTTTCCCAATTGTGCGAAACACATGCTCCCAAACATGGCCAATAATAGCATCACATTTCTTGGAGCTGCACAAACGGTAACAGGTTCTAAGTTTCATATCGAAACACCTAATTACACCTTGTTGATAGATTGCGGAATGTTTCAAGGCGTTAAGGCGTTAAGGGAGACTAACTGGCGGCCATTGCCCGTGGCCGTTTCCAAAATCGATACCGTGTTACTTACCCACGCCCATTTAGACCATACGGGATACTTACCTAGATTAATACGGGAAGGTTTCCAGGGTCAAATTTTGGCTACCCAACCCACCCTTTCCCTTGCCGAAATAATTTTAAGGGACAGCGCCAAGATTCACGAAGAAGATGCTAAGAAGGCGAATACGGAAGAGTACACCAAACATCGCCCTGCGTTGCCATTCTATACCGAGGCGGATGTGGTTCGTACGCTTTCCCGCTTTCAAGCGGTGGAAAAAGACACTTGGATTTGGCTGGCCGAAGGAATATGCTGTCGTTTTCGCCATGTAGGTCATATATTGGGGGCCACTTTTATTGAGCTTGAAATTGAAGGCAAGCGATTTGTGTTTTCTGGCGATATAGGGAGAACTCAGGACCCGCTTCTGCTTCCACCCGAATCACCCAATAGGGCAGACTACCTCTTTTTAGAAAGCACCTATGGCGATAGGCTGCACCCAGAGGACGATGTTGAGACGCTCTTAGAGCAATTGGTACAGCAAACCGTAAGAAATAGAGGCACCCTAATCATTCCATCGTTTGCGGTAGAGCGACTGCAGCTAGTAATGCTCGTACTGCACCAACTGTATTTAAAGAATAGAATCCCGAACATCGCAATTTATATAGACAGTCCTATGGGAAATTCGGTATTCGAAGTATTTCGAAGCTATCCCAATTGGCATACACTGGATAGCGCAAAAATGGATGCGATGGAACGACATATGAACATTATAACCAGCTATAAAGACACCTGGGCCGCTATTGATGATCCTCGTCCTAAAATTGTGGTGGCGGGAAGCGGTATGATTACCGGTGGCCGCGTGCTTACCTATTTGCAACAGTGTATCGATAACCCCACAACCTCCATTCTCTTGGTTGGCTATCAAGCTGAAGGTACCCGCGGCCGCAAGTTGTTGGATGGTGCAGAGGAGATCAAGTTCTTCGGAAAGTATTATCCCGTGAAGGCAACCATTCACCATATCGATAGCCTCTCGGCACACGCCGATCAAAACGAATTGCTTTCGTGGATAGATACCATAGAAAATACTCCTGAGGAAGTTTTCTTGGTACACGGTGAAGGTGCTGCCCTTGAGGCACTGCGTGTGAAAATAAAGGATAAAAAAGGATGGCGCGTGAGTATTCCCAAGCTAAATAGCACTAGAGCCATTCCCTTCGAATCCCCTAAATAGCTGAGCGATATCATTTTTTCGTTTCTCGATTCATTATACTTTTCAGAAAAATACGATACAAATGAAAGCAATAGTGTGGCTTGGCCTTTTCGCAGTACTCTTTGGCTGTTCCAGCAGTAAGTTGGTGAACCAATGGAAGAATCCAGAAACTTCAGCATTTATGGCCGGAAAGATTTTAGTGGTAGGTATATCGCCAGATGCCGAGATGCGCCGTGCCTTTGAGAGTCGATTGGCAGATGAACTGGAAAAGCATGATATCATTGCGGTGCGAAGCATCGATTTCTTCGAGTCGTCGTTTACGACATCCAAAAAATCAGAGGCACAACTAAATGCAATCGAGGCCCAGCTAATTGAGACTGGGTTCGATGCCGTGCTTTTCTCGAAGGTAGTGGGGTCTCAGAACAAGGTTACCTTAGTAAAGGCTTTTAGGGAGATGGAAAATACGTTTGCCTCCTTTCGGGATTACTACTATGAAAACCAAGATATCTATCAGCGCGAACTAGAAAGCTATAAAATTTACCATACCGAAACAAGGCTGTATTGTATCTGTCCGCACCGTAAAAGAGAATTGATATGGCGCGGTGAGATTGATGTAGTGGCACCCTACGAAGTTCGTAGGTCTCTGTCTGATTACATTCGTACGCTACGCGGAATTTTTGAAGAACAGCAGTTATTGCTGCTTTGAGATAACGAACATTGAATTTATAATCTTAAAATCACTTTTACTATGAAATCAATCATGTTTTCAGCATTGATGGGCGCCCTAGTATTGATGTGTACTAGCGGATTCGCCCAAGACAAGTGGGCCGTTGAATTTCGGCCAGGAATCAACTTTCCAACAGCCGAGCTGTTGGAAACCGATCTTTCAACCGGTTTCGGATTTGAACTAACAGCTTCCTACAATTTTATGTCACATCTTGGCGTCTATGCTGGCTGGGGTTGGAACAAGTTCAACATCGATGAAACTTCAGAAATCGATGAATTCGACGTAGAAGAGACGGGCTATACTTTTGGCCTGCAATTTATGCATCCCGTTGGAGAAAGCGATATTGCTATCTTTGCTAGGGCAGGAGCTATCTACAACCACCTAGAGTTGGAAAATAGCGATGGGGAAATTTCCGAGGATAGCGGCCATGAATTTGGCTGGCAACTTGCAGCCGGAGTTTCTTACCAGTTTAGCGATTCGTGGCATCTGCGGCCAGAAATAAGGTATAGGTCCTTAGGGGTTGACTTCGATTTTGAGCCTAATACAGTCGATGCCGATTTAAGGTATATCTCGGTAGGGATTGGCATTGCCAAATCATTCTAGAAACAGTAAAACGGTCCACCCCAGGTGGACCGTTTTTTTAAAATAGCTTTATAATGCGTATTTTATTTATCATTTTGTTATCGCTTCACGGTCTCATTCATTTTTTGGGAACCGCGAAGGCATTCCGTTGGGGCGACATTCCGCAACTTACACAGCCCATCTCCAAGGGGGCTGGACTGTTTTGGGCCCTAGCGGGTCTATTGCTTGTCATATCGGGGTTCTTGTACCTACTTCGTAAAGAAGCCTGGGCTCTAGTGGCGATTGCAGCCATCGTACTTTCGCAAGTGCTTATTGCCTTGGTATGGAAGAATGCATGGGTGGGCACCCTTGCCAATGTTGTAGTACTCTTAGCCGCGCTCGCCTCCTTATATGCCTCACATTTTGAATATCAATATCGCCACGACGTGCGGGACGCCCTCCGGCATACCAACTTTCGCACTGAAACCCTAACCGATGCGCACTTGGCGCATGTGCCTCCGCCCGTTCAAAAATACTTACGGTATGTAGGTGTTCTTGGAAAGCCTGAAGTGGTTAGTTTTAAGACGGAAATGAGCGGGCGCATGCGTTCTAAAAATACCGATTGGTTTTCATTTACTTCGGAACAGTTTTCCTTCCACCAGCAACCAGCACGATTCTTTTTTATGAAGGCAAAGATTAAAGGCCTTCCCACCGCAGGCTATCACAAGTATGCCCGAGATACGGCAGCGATGCATATCAAGCTCCTCTCGGCGGTAACGGTACAAAAAATCAGCTCGCCAGAACTTTTCAAGGCAGAAACTGTAACCTACTTAAACGACCTTTGTCTTTTTGCGCCTGCGACCCTTGTGGATGCTCGCTTCAATTGGCTTGAATGGGATGATCTTTCGGCTACGGTACAAATGGAGAATAGGGGGATTACGGTTACCGCAACGTTGCATTTTAATGAAAAGGGGGAATTGGTAAATTTCATATCGAACGATAGGTGGGATGTTACCCAAGACCGTGGCGTGCGCTTTTCCACACCCGTCACAAACTATCGTGAATACAACGGATATAGGCTTCCATCATATGGCGAAGCGATTTGGCATTATCCTGATGGGGCTTTCACTTATGGTGAATTTAATATAGAGCAGGTGCATTACAATCTGCCCTCCATCTAATCTTAATGCGAATGCATCACCAAGAGCGGTACGCGTGTACCGTAGCTCACCTGGGAGACCTCAGACCCCAAAACAAAACGTTCTAAAAACGATTCCCTTACCACAAACATCGCCTGCAGCGAGGGATGGAAAAGCTGTACAAAAGCATCGATGGCCACAGGGGTAGGGATTCCGGTAAGCGCGTGAAAACTATGGTCGCGATCTTCGAAAACTGAAGCGATATTGTGGTTTTCCTCTTCTGTTGGTTCGGCAATGGAGTCATCATCAACATCAAGAACGTGCACATGAGGGTGCTGCTGTGCTTCCAGCAATTCATAAAGGGGTTTCATATCCACCTTCTCTAGATTGTCTCCATGATGGAGGCTGAAGAGTATCGAGGAAATAGGTTGGTACATATACTCTTCTGGCACAACCAGCACAGGGCTATCTACCTGCCGTATCACGTTTAAGGTGTTGCTACCAAATAGTACTTCGCTGGCATCGGTGGCGCCGTTGGTGCCCATAACAATAAGGTCTATCCCATATAGTAAAATAGCTTGGTTTATGGCGTCGATAAAATTGTCGAAATCTACTTTGGCCTTAAAGGTATACTCTTGAGAGGCGTATGTTTCCTGAAACGGTTTCATAAATTGTTTCAGCTCTGCCTTATTATCGGCAAGTACGGCTTCGTACACCGAACTACGGGGTGAGGCCGAAAGCACATCGCCGGTAACGTACTGGTGGGCTTTCTGGATATTCAGAAAATAGAACGTACACTTATGGCCCTTGAAAAAATCGAGCGCATAGGTAATGGCGTTTTTCGAATTTTCAGAGAAATCGGTAGGAAGCAAGATGGTTTTCACGGCGTACGAGTTTTAAATTTGGATCTAAAACTACCACACCTGTCTCGATTCCAAAATGATATAAGTCAGTTCCTCCTTAAAGTGTATTTTTCTCAGAACTCCCGGTAGTAAAGGATTACTTACTTATCAATTCAATCTTAATAAAAGATAAGAATGTCCTTTTATATGACAATTGTCATTTTATAAGGTCCATCGCTCCGCTATTTTTGCTTTGTAATTTAATCACTACTACTATGAAATATGCACTTAAAAGCCTCCTGTTCATCGCCGTTGTGGCCTTGGTGAGTTGCGGGGGCAAAGACGAAAAAAAGGAAAAGGAAACCATTAAGATAGGAGGCGGCGAAAAGAAAATTGTCGTTAAAAAAGACGCCAATCCGCCCGAGGCCGACTTGATCGATTTGGCGAACAAGGGCGTAGGCCCCGTGAAAAACGTCGAGCTGGGCGCTACGATAGACCAAGCGATGGTGAAGACGGGAGAACAGCTTTTCAAGAGCAAGTGTATGGCCTGCCACAAGCCCGATAAGCGATTTATTGGCCCGGCTCCCAAGGATATCCTGGAGCGGCGTTCACCAGAATGGGTCATGAACATGATTCTGAACCCAGAGGAGATGGTTCAGAAAGATCCAATTGCCAAACAACTCCTTATCGAGTACAACGGCTCTCCCATGGCCAACCAAGGGCTCACCGAAGCAGAGGCAAGGCAAATTTTGGAGTATTTCCGAACGCTATAGCGCACGTACCTAACCAATTAAACCACTATACAAATGAAAACAACTCGTAAACTTTTATGCGCTGCGGCTTGTGTCCTGGCATTGACGGCCTGCAATAATGACAGCAAGGAAAACCGTGAAACGGAGACCGGTGCCAATACTACGGCGGTCCCTACCGAAACTTCAGAGAGACAAGGGCAGGCATTTATCAAGGATGATGAGGCCCAGCCTACGGTACTGGATATTGCTATCGGCTCAGAAAGCCACAGTACTTTGGTTGCGGCCGTACAGGCAGCCGAATTGGAGAATGCCTTGGTAAATGCCGGTCCTTTAATGGTATTTGCGCCTACCAATGAGGCCTTCGATGCGCTGCCAGCCGGCACGGTAGAAGATCTGCTAAAGCCGGAAAACAAACCAAAATTAGCTTATATCCTCAAACACCACGTTACCCCCGGAAAATATGACAAGGAATTCTTGAAAAAATTCAAGAAACTGGGTCAGGCCAGTAACCAAAATGTAGCGGTAACGGTAGAGGGTGATGATGTGTTTGTAGGGGGTGCCAAGATTTTGGCCAGTGTCCCTGCCGGTAACGGAATCGTACACGTGGTCGATAAAGTAATAATTCCAGAACAATAACCTTTTAAATCAACAAGTATATGAAACGATTAATCAATAGTGTCTTAATACTAGCCTTGGCAGCAGGTACCCTTACCAGTTGCAACAACAGTGAGTCGTCTAACGGCGATCGAGGCGCGCTGGCCTCGAATGTAGCCGAAAAGGTGTACGTTCCGCCAGGAGAGCACGACGATTATTATGCCTTTATCTCTGGCGGGTACAGCGGAAACCTTACCGTTTATGGCCTTCCTTCGGGTAGGATGTTCAAGGAAATTCCTGTATTCTCCCAATTCCCAACAAGTGGGTATGGGTATTCTGAAGAAACGAAGCCAATGCTCAATACTTCGCACGGCTTTATTCCTTGGGACGATTCGCATCACCCCGATATTTCCCAAACCGACGGAAAACTTGACGGTAGGTGGGTGTTCATTAACGGGAACAACACGCCGCGTATCGCGAAGATCGACCTAAAAACCTTTGAAACTACCGAGATTATCGAAGTTCCTAACAGTGGCGGAAACCACAGTTCATCATTCGTAACCGAAAATACCGAATATGTTGTAGCCGGTACGCGATTTGCGGTACCTGTTCCGCAGCAGGACATTTCCATAAACGAATACAAGGGGAAATTTAAAGGTACGGTTTCTTTCATAAGCGTAGCTCCCGAAGATGGTCGCATGGCTTTAAAGTTTCAGCTTTTAATGCCTGGATTCAACTATGATCTTGGGCATCCGGGACGCGGTAAGTCGCACGGTTGGTTCTTCTTCACTACATATAATACAGAAGAGGCCCATACATTGCTGGAGGTGAACGCGTCACAAAACGATAAGGATTTCATTGCCGCAATCAATTGGAAGGCAATCGAAGAATATGTGAACAACGGGGGCGGGAAGATGATGCCGGCCAAATATGCCCACAACGTATACGACGAGCACACGCATTCTGCCACTTCAACAATGATGGAAGAGGTACTTATGGTAGATCCTACCGAGGTGCCAGGGGCGGTATTCTTACTGCCAACGCCAAAATCGCCGCATGGTTGCGACGTTGATCCTTCAGGAGAATATATTATCGGTAACGGGAAACTATCTGCCGATTTAACCATACACTCCTTTACCAATATGATGGAGGCTATCGAGAACAAGAAATTCGATGGCGAGGCCTACGGCATCCCCATCTTAAATTTTGACGATGTGGTATCGGGAACGGTAACCCAAGCAGGTTTAGGCCCACTCCACACCGAGTTTGATGGAAAGGGAAATGCATACACGACTTTCTTTATCTCTTCGGAATTGGTAAAATGGAATTTGGAAACTCGTGAGGTCATAGACCGACAGCCAAACTACTATTCGGTTGGTCACGTAATGATACCTGGAGGAAATTCAAGGGAGCCTTTTGGAAAATATGCGATTGCTATGAACAAGATCACCAAGGATCGCTATCTGCCAACCGGTCCCGAGTTGGAGCACTCCGCACAGCTGTTCGACATCTCCGGTGATAAGATGGAACTCCTGCTGGATTTCCCAACCCACGGCGAACCGCATTATGCAGCCGGTATACGGGCCGATATCATAAAGGGTAATTCGCAGAAGATTTACAGGTTGGAAGACAATAAGCACAAGTTTGTTACCCCAACTGCGGGAGATGCTAGGGTAGAGCGAAATGGCAAAGAGGTGCACGTCTATATGAGTATGATTCGCAGTCACTTTACACCAGACAACATTGAAGGAATAAAAGTGGGAGATAAGGTATATTTCCATATTACCAACCACGAGCAAGATTTTGATGTTCCCCACGGTTTCGCGATGATGGGAGCCAACAATGCCGAGTTGCTCATTATGCCTGGCCAAACAAAGACATTGGTTTGGGAGCCTAAGCAAGTTGGAGTATGGCCCTTCTATTGTACCGATTTCTGTTCGGCATTGCACCAAGAGATGCAGGGCTACATACGGGTATCGCCTGCCAGTTCAAACATCGAGCTTAGCTGGTCGCTGGGCGAGTAATGGAGTACGTATGGAAGCATTCGGTTAGTGATTGATAATGTTTCCTACAAGAGGCGGGGGTTGGTTGATTGCCCCCGCCTTATTCTAACAATAAAATCAACCACAGTCAACTTGCAATCGATTAGCAGTAAAATATCGAATCGAGTGCGGTTTCACAAAGTTCCCTCTAACAATACATACAATGAAAAAAGCTGGAATTTTAATGGTACTAGGTTCGTTGCTTCTTCTGGGGCTCTTTAAATTTCCCCTTTGGAACATCATGCTTGGAGCGCCACAATACCCTGAACCACTTGGAATGAATATTTACATTACTGGAATAGAGGGCGTAAATGAATTCGACATACAGAACATAGACGGTCTTAATCACTACATTGGGATGAAAACCATCCCCAAACCTGAGGATATGTGGGAGTTCAGCACCTTCCCAACGGTAATTATTGGTATGGTTGTTCTGGGCGTTCTCATAGGTCTTTTGGGTTTTTTCGGTAAAGTGAACCATTGGTGGTTCTTAGGTTGGTTCGGTGTAATGTCGGTTTTGGGAATTTTAGGTATGTACGACTTCAATTTATGGCTCATCGATTATGGGACGAATCTCGATCCCCACGCCATTATGAAAATTACCAACCCAGATGGTACCCCTATGACCTACAAACCGCCGCTCTTCGGACACCAAAAAATGCTAAATTTCGATGTAGACTCGTGGCCACACGTTGGGGCCTACCTAATGTTTTTAGGAATGTTGCTCACCGTGGTTGCCTTTTTCGTTGGAAAGCGCGAATGGAACCGGAAAAATGCAACTCATAAAAAAAGTACTATGGCCACAGTATCCTAATTTTTTTTGGAATAACACCCTTCACTAACCAATGGGATTATTTCAAGCTTCAAAAATCAACACTATGAAATCAACACTCTTCTATATTGTATTGGCACTCCTTTTTGTTAGCTGTGCTGTTGAACCAAAACCCATTCAATTTGGGGTAGACGCTTGTCACTACTGCAAGATGACTATCGTAGACAGGCAGCATGCGGCCCAATTCGTTACCGAGAAAGGGCGCGCCTACTCCTTCGACGCCATTGAGTGTATGTTGCACGAAGATGCCGAAAACAATGAGCAACCCGTGGCACTTTATTTAATTACTGACTTCAACAATCCAGGTACGCTAATAGATGCCACGACGGCGACCTACTTGGTAAGCCCAGAACTACCTAGCCCTATGGGTGCCAATCTCTCTGGTTTTGCTTCGGAAGTAGAGGCCGAAGGCATTCAGGAGGAATATTCCGGGTCATTATTCGACTGGGAGGCCATTCAAAAGGAACTTGTAAAGTAATGATTGGTATTGTGAAGAAATTCTTTTTCATAACAACGTTCCTGTTGGGAAATATCCTTTTCTGTACATCGCTTTACGCGGGTATAATTGAAGTGTGCAAGACCTGCGATTACGTACAGATTTTCGAAGCGATCGCAGCAGCGCAACCCCATGATACAGTGCTGGTGAAGCAAGGAACCTATAACGAGTTCAACCTTGCAATCACCAAACCGCTAACACTTCTGGGTGAGGGCCAGCCTGTCATTGACGGCAAAGATAAAGGAGAGATAATAACGGTGCAGAGCGACCACGTAACCATCGACGGACTCACCATCGTGAACGTAGGAATGAGCTACACTACCGACTATGCCGCGATACGCGTGGTGAGAAGCGAGCATTTTAGCATTCAAAACTGCAGATTAGAGCGGATGTTCTTCGGTATTTATCTGGAGAAATCGAACAACGGGGTGGTGCGCGACAATTACATTCACGGTGATGCAATAAACGAGTACAACTCTGGCAACGGCATACAGCTATGGTATTGTAAAAATGTTGAGGTTACCGGAAACACCATAAAAAACGTGAGGGATGGAATTTACCTTGAGTTTTCAGACGGCATATCGATCCATAAAAACAAAAGCTTGAACAACCTTCGGTACGGTCTGCATTTTATGTTTTCCAACAACGACAGCTATACCAAAAACCTGTTCGAGAACAATGGTGCCGGTGTTGCGGTAATGTTTTCGAAGCATATCGTGATGCGCGATAACATCTTCCGAAAAAACTGGGGCACTGCGGCCTTTGGTCTTTTGCTGAAGGAAATAAATGACTCTGAGATTAGCGGCAATGTGTTCGAGGAGAACACTGTGGGTATCAACATTGAAGGGTCTAACCGTATCGAGTACTCGCATAACGACTTTAAGAGCAACGGCTGGGCGGTTAAAGTGCGCGGGGCGTGCTATACCAACACGTTTAAATTCAATAATTTTCTATACAACTCATTCGATATTTCCTATAACAGCAATCTCAACGACAATGTTTTTGAACGTAATTTTTGGAGCAATTACACGGGGTACGACCTTAACCGAAACGGTATTGGCGATGTACCCTATAGACCGGTAAAGCTTTTCAGCTATATCGTAAACCGTACTCCAGAAACCATTATCCTGCTGCGAAGCCTATTTATCGACATTATTGATTTTTCTGAAAAAGTATCTCCAGTGTTCACGCCAGACAACCTATTGGACGAGCATCCACAAATGAAACCCGTACGCCATGATCGTTATAGATAACTTACATAAAAAATTCGGCAAGAACGAAGTCCTAAAAGGCATAGACCTTACCATCGACGGGGGCGGTATCTTTGCAGTACTCGGGCCGAACGGCTCGGGCAAGACAACCCTTATAAAGAGCATCTTGGGCATGGTGGTGCCTAATGGCGGTTCGATTACGCTAAACGGAAATTCCATAAAAAAGAGCTGGCAGTACCGCAACGATATTGATTACTTGCCGCAAATAGCCAATTTTCCCGGGAATCTTACGGTGAAGGAACTTATAAGAATGATCAAGGACCTGCGCAGCAAAAAGAAAGCTCAGGATGAAAGGCTTATCGAGTTGTTTAAATTACAGCCTTTTCTAGACAAAAAACTGAGCAATCTCTCTGGCGGCACCAGGCAAAAGGTAAACCTGGTTCTCACCTTTATGTTCGACAGTCCGTTGATAATTCTCGATGAGCCCACCACGGGCCTCGATCCTATTTCGCACATCCGGTTGAAGGAGCTCATTACTTCAGAAAAAGAAAAGGGAAAGACCATTTTAATCACCTCGCACATTATGAGCTTTGTGGAGGAAATTGCCGATGAGATCGTCTTCCTGTTAGAAGGAAAGATTTACTTTCGTGGAAGCATCTCTCAGTTAAAGAAAAAAACCAATCAACCCGATTTTGAACACGCTATCGCGTCTATGTTATCCTCTAGTTATGCGTAAAATATTAAAATACAGTTTCTACGATTTAATGCGAAGCCGTTGGAGCTACGTATATTTTCTGTTCTATTTGCTGTTGGGCGTGGTACTGTTGTTTCTCAACAACGATTTAAACAAGGCCGTTATCACCTTAATGAATGTGATTATTGTCTTGGTGCCACTTATTGGAACCGTGTTCGGGGTAATGTACTATTATAACTCGAAAGAGTTTACCGAACTGCTCTTGGCACAGCCCATAAAGCGAAGTTCCATATTTTTAGGGCAATATCTGGGCGTAGCGCTATCGCTTTCCATGAGCTTGATCATTGGTTTGGGGCTGCCGTTTGTGTTCTACGGAATTTTCAACAGCAGTGCCATCTGGGATTTTTCGCTACTGCTCCTTACCGGTACCTTCCTTACCTTGATCTTTACCGCCTTGGCGTTTGTAATCGCGCTGGCCAACGAGAACAAGATCAAGGGGTTTGGGTATGCTATTCTACTTTGGTTGTTTATGGCGGTTATTTACGACGGACTGTTTTTAATGTCCCTTATCTATTTTGAAGACTATCCGCTAGACCGGTTCTCATTAGTTGCCACGATGTTGAATCCAGTAGATTTATCGAGGGTTCTCATTCTTCTGAAATTGGACATATCGGCCCTTTTGGGTTATACCGGGTCGGTGTTTCAGCAATTCTTCGGTACCCGCATTGGTTTGGTACTTTCTTCCTTGCTTTTGGGAATCTGGGTTTTGGTGCCTATGCTTTTTATATACCGAATGGCGAAAAAGAAGGATTTTTAAGGTAGGTGCCTTGAAGGCATTGTTTCCCAAAGCTGATACCTATCATTTTTTGTCTTACTCCGTAGCTCTATTTTTGTGTAAACGATGAATAATTCGAGAAAGCGTATAACAGCTGAAAGGAAGAGAGCTCATTTTCGAACCAATTAAAAACGTATATTCAGGTCAATACTACTTCTCACATTATTTCTGTTCAACAAGATAAGGGTAGTTGGTAAGTGTCCCTGAAGGGAAAAATTTTTAGTTTGAAAGAATACCATATGAAACAACTTTTGAAAAAATCGGTCGAGGCGGGAATGTCCTATACCGAATATAACTTGCTTTTTAAACAATTGGTAGCCGAAGGCCGCACCACAGGCGAACCTACAGAGGAAAAAATCAATTTCACCAAGTTGAACTGGAGCAGAAGCAAACGGCTCGATAAGACGGGAGTGATTCCAGAAGCGTTGGCCGCCAAATTCCAAATAGATTGCCCAAGGCAAACTTGGCTCGTCATTAGCGAACCATGGTGCGGCGATGCTGCCCAAACCTTACCATTTTTGAACAAAATGGCCGCGCTCTCTCCAAAT
>CAZXDP010000001.1:97290-155607 GCA_964639255.1 uncultured Flavobacteriaceae bacterium | reverse complement strand
GCAGCGGAATGCTACGCTTCCGATTATTTTCAGCAGTTGTACGATTGGGCCGTTACCCTCATTAAAGAAGGAAAAGCCTATGTTGATAGTCAGACTTCTACACAAATTGCAGAACAAAAAGGAACCCCCAACCAGCCAGGTATTGAAAGTCCTTTTAGAAACAGACCGGTTTCCGAATCGCTGGAGCTCTTCGAACAAATGAAGAACGGTGAGGTGGGCGAAGGGGAGCATGTACTACGCGCCAAGATAGATATGGCATCTGGAAATATGTTGATGCGCGACCCAGTAATATATCGTGTTTTGCATAAGAATCACCACCGCACCAAAGACCAATGGAAAATATATCCTATGTACGATTGGGCGCACGGCCAAAGTGATTACATAGAACAGGTGAGCCATTCCCTCTGTACACTCGAATTTTTGCCCCATAGAGAGCTTTACGATTGGTTTCTGGACCAAGTATACCAGTCGAGCACTTTGCGCCCCAAACAGCGCGAATTTGCCCGTAGAAATTTAAGCCATACTGTAGTGAGCAAACGTAAGCTGGCCAAATTGGTAGAGGAAGGCGTTGTTACTGGCTGGGACGATCCTCGCATGCCTACCATTTCTGGTTTGAGGCGACGGGGTTATACACCAGAGTCGATACGTAATTTTGCCGATAGTATTGGCGTGGGAAAACGTGAAAACCTAATTGATGTTTCCCACTTGGAATTTAATATACGGGAAGATCTCAACAAACGTGCTCCCCGGGTTATGGCTGTACTAGACCCCATAAAGGTTGTGCTTACCAATTACCCGGAAGACCAAGAAGAATGGTTGGAAGCCGAGAACAATCCTGAGGATGAGTCGGCTGGATACCGAGAAGTGCCTTTTTCCAGAGAGCTCTACATAGAGCGGGAAGATTTCAAGGAAGAAGCCAACAGAAAGTTCTTTCGTTTGTCGCTGGGCAAGGAGGTGCGCCTAAAGAACGCCTATATCATTAGAGGAGAATCTGTGGTAAAGGATGACGCTGGAAACATTATAGAAATTCATTGTACATATGATCCCGATAGCCGAAGTGGCAGCGGTACCGAAGCCTCTCAAAGAAAGGTAAAAGGTACCTTGCACTGGGTATCTGTGCGCCACGCCCTACCTGTTGAAGTGAGGCTGTACGATAGACTGTTTAGCGAAGCCGCGCCCGATGCCAATAAGGATAAGGATTTTATGGACTTCTTAAATCCGGGTTCGCTGCAATTGGTAGAGGCTTTCGCCGAACCGAGTCTTAAAGACCTGCAAGTGGAGGATAAGGTGCAGTTTCAGCGCTTGGGATACTTCGTTGTCGATCGCGACTCTTCCGAGGAGAAAATAGTTTTTAACCGCACCGTACCCTTGCGCGATTCGTGGGCGAAATTATCGGAATAGCGGGCCATATTCGGAAACAAGAAAGGGAGGGATTTTACCCTCTTTTTTTTGTGGTGTTAAGATAAATTGGCTGTAAGTATGTCATTTTAAGAGAAATTTAGAGATTGGAAATCAACTATTAACCGGTTATTAACAGGCCTACATACAATGAAGCTGTACCTTTGGTAAGACAGAGTATTAACTACATTATCTAAACCAAAGAACATATGGCATCTAACACAGGACAAACATTACTTGCATTGCTAACCGGAGCAGCTATTGGCGCCGGAATTGGTATTTTATATGCCCCAGACAAAGGTTCGAAAACTCGGGCCCAAATTAGCAAGGAAGCCGATAAGGCTAAAAAAAAATTGAACAGGCAAGTAAAGGAAACTAGCCAAAACCTTAGCGAACGGGCAAAACAGGCCCGTCTCAGTTTTGAGGAAAAGCTAGAGGAAACGCTATCTTCAGCCAGTTACAAGGCAGACGATATCCTTGTAGCAATGGAAGAAAAGCTAGAAGCATTGCGCAAGCAAAACGCAAAGCTTCAAAAAGAAACAACCGAAGCCCAAATTAAAACAAAGGCTAAGAAAGTAACTTCATAATCATGGCATTTGGAGGTATAACAGAAAACATACAAAACGCCACCGATAAGACACAGGAGTATATAAATAATACGGCGGAGTACTACAAGCTCCGCCTTTTTAAATCTTCTATGAAGGGTGCCATCTCCTTGGTCAACCTTCTTACTATTGGCAGCATTTTGTTGCTAATTCTAACTTTTCTGTCGGTAGGAGTTGCTATTTGGATTGGTACTGCCCTCGATAGCCGATCTGCAGGGTACTTTATCGTAGGTGGGTTCTACATTGTAATACTTATTTTGATGGTAGTCTTCGGAAGAAAATCTGTAGAGAAATATATGCTTATCAAATTCTCCAAGCTGGTGTTCGACGACGACGATCCCGAACCTAGGGAACAAGCCGCTACGACCATGATTCAAAAACACCAAAGGCAAGACGTATGAGAATCTATACCAATTTTGACGAAATAGATCGCGACCTTCGGTTCCTTAAATTACAATCGCAAATTAATAAGGAAGAGGTAAAACTCACCCTTTCAGAAACCAAGGAAAGTTTAAGTCCCATCGCGATGATTACGAACCTCATTGGGGCCATCGCCAAAAAGGCTCTTATCTTGAAAGCGGTCGATAAAATTTTGGGAATGAAGAAAGTGAAGAAGGAAGATATGCACGATGATTAAATTATGGCTACCAACCATACCCAACAAGCCCGCCAATTGGCGGGCTTGTTTCATTAATAGGTTACATCGGGATCGTCACTTCCCTCTCGAGGTGGTTGTCTATTCCTCTTGGGCTTGGGCTCAATGCCGCGAGCAGCATTCTGTTTTTTCATTTCCTCACCAATTTTATTACTGGCCACGAAAGAAGCGATCATATTGTTAAGCATATCGCTACCCGCCTGGGGTGAATTGGGAAGCAGTATCAAGTTGGTATTGGTTTCTTCGCCTATGGATTGCAACGTATCATAATGTTGTGTCACAACAATAAGAGCGGAAGCCTCTTGCGAGTTAATACCCACATTGTTGAGTACATCAACACTCTCCTCCAACCCACGGGCTATCTCGCGCCGTTGGTCTGCAATACCTTGTCCCTGTAAGCGCTTGCTTTCAGCTTCCGCACGTGCTTTGGCGACAATTTTAATGCGTTCTGCCTCTGCCTCGTACTCTGCAGCCACCTTTTCCCGTTCAGACGCGTTAATTCGGTTCATAGCCGCCTTTACCTGAACATCGGGATCAATATCTGTTACAAGGGTTTTAATGATATCGTACCCATAATCCAACATGGCGTCGTTCAGCTCTGTCTTCACGGCAATAGCAATGTCGTCCTTGCGCTCAAATACATCGTCCAGTTTCATTTTGGGCACTTCAGCCCGCACCACGTCGAATACATAGGAGGTAATCTGGTCGTGCGGATTTTCAAGTTTGTAGAACGCATCGTAGACTTTGTTCGGAATCACCTTGAATTGCACCGAAATTTTAAGCCGAACGAACACATCATCCTTCGTCTTGGTCTCTACGATAACATCCAACTGCTGAATTTTTAGGTTGATACGACCGGAGATGCGATCAAATACCGGAATCTTGAAATGCAATCCCGAATTGCGAATACTCTGGAATTTTCCGAAGCGCTCCACTATGGCCGCCGTTTGCTGACGCACCGTAAAAATGCCCGAAAGCAATATAAAAATCCCAATAATGAAAATGGGAATTAAGATAATAAAACCACCCATGCTTTTAATTTTATATGTTGAAAAACGGTTGAAGATACAAAATTAAAGCTACTTTTATCCCTCATTTTTTCAACCATGATATCTTTTAGTAACCTCGTCATACTTTCTGTCTGTATCGCCGGCAGCCTCACCACGTTAGCCCAACAGCGTTTTACCGAATATAACTATTTGGGAATCACGGGTGGAATTACCCAATTTGATATTTTAACCGATGATCTAACTACCGATGCCGGCCAGAGCTTTATGCTTGGATTTCACACCAGGGGTGCTTTTTACAATAATTTCGACTTGGTGTATGGAATTAATTTTTACGACAGCTCCGTAGGGGTGTTGGCTAAGCCCGCCATCCCGGTTGTCGGGTCAGAACGTTACATCGATTATTCCATTCAATCTGCACTGGTGCACGTACTTTTAAGCTTCAATGTGGTGCGCGATTACCTTACCCTCGAAGCCGGACCTATGTTGAATATTAGCGGCAAGCTAAAGTTGGATGACGATGCGTTTGAAGACTATATACTAGAGGGCTACGACACCCTAAGGGCACAGGACATTCAAGATGTGTCGAAGGTGAACTTCCGCGTTATGGGTGGGCTCACCGCTGGTTTCAAGAGGTTTAAGGTAAATCTTCAGTACCAATACGGCGTCACCAATATGCTGAACAATTTAAACGAGAAGGACTTAGCCGAAGTAAACGATATTGAAGGGCATAGTGCTACCGTTGTACTAGCGGGTATTTTCTATTTTTAACATTATCCCATAACTTGTATCGCATACCGAATACGGGCTATACTTTCCGCTTTTCCCAGGAGATAGAGTATTTCAAATACATCTGGGCCCTTCATTTCTCCTACCAGCGCAAGGCGTAATGGCATCATTACCTTTCCAAATCCAATATCCTTATCAGCGAGCCACCCCTTTATCTCTTCCGAAAGGGAAGAAGCCGAATATTCCTCGGCCTGTTCTAGCAATTCGACTACCTTTTCCAAAAGCGCTGGCGTCTCTTCCTTAAAGGCCTTGCCGGCGGCTTTCGGGTCGAACTCTTTCGGCGCTTCGAAGAAAAAACTTCCCTGTTCCCATAGGTCCTCAACAAAAGTCGCGCGTTCTTTAAGCAGCGATACAATAAGCGGGATATCAAGCGACACAGAAACATTCTTTTGGATAAGCAACTGCTTGAATTGCAAACTTAGCTCAGCCTCGTCCATCTCTTGCAGGTAATGGTGCTGAAACCATTTGGTTTTCTCAGGATCGAATTTGGCCCCAGCTTTGTTCACCCGGGCAAGATCGAAAGCATCAATAAGTTGTTCTAGGCTGAAAATTTCCTGTTCGGTACCGGGATTCCATCCCAAAAGGGCGAGCATATTCACCACCGCCTCTGGCAAATAACCATCTTCGCGGTATCCGGAAAAGACATCGCCATCGGCAGTTTTCCATTCCAACGGAAAAACCGGAAACCCCATCTTGTCTCCGTCACGTTTGCTAAGCTTGCCCTTTCCTACAGGTTTCATAATAAGGGGAAGATGCGCAAATTGCGGGGCCTTCCAGTTGAAGGCACGGTACAGTAACATGTGCAACGCTAAGGAGGGCAACCATTCCTCGCCCCGAATAACGTGGGTGATTTCCATTAAATGGTCGTCTACAATGTTGGCCAGATGGTACGTGGGCATGCCATCACTTTTAAAGAGTACCTTGTCGTCTAGCGTGCTGGTATCAATCTGCATACCGCCCCTAATGAGGTCTCGTAGTTGTAGGGTTTCTCCCGCGGGTGCCTTAAACCGAATGACGTACTCTGCTCCCGCATCGAGTTTTTCCTGTACTGCTTCTTTTGATAATGCCAAGGAATTTTTCAACTTGTCTCGGTTGTGCCAATTATATATGAACGTCTTGCCTTCCGCCTCGTGCTCGGCACGGTGTGCGTTGAGTTCTTCGGAAGTATCGAAAGCATAGTAGGCGTGACCGGAAGCAAGTAGGCGCTCTGCAAATTCCCGGTACAGATGCTTGCGCTCACTTTGTCGATAAGGGCCAAACGCCCCAGCCTTATCGGGCCCTTCATCGAACGGAATGTTCAGCCATTCCAGCGCTTCGACTATATAATTCTCGGCGCCTTCCACATAGCGCGATTGGTCTGTATCTTCAATTCGAAGAATGAAATCACCATTGTGTTTCTTGGCAAAAAGGTAATTGAAAAGGGCAGTGCGTACACCGCCAATATGTAATGGTCCCGTGGGACTGGGAGCAAATCTTACGCGAACGTTCTCTTCCATGGAGGGCAATTTTGTTGAATGCGCAAAGATACAATTCTATTTGTGCATTTCCGAAGGAATACGAGGGTTCATGATGCGAAACCAAAGTGGCGGAACAAGCGATAGCACCATAGACGTTGGATATCCGTAGGGCATCTGCGGACTCGATTCGTGGCAGTCCAACAGTTGATATTTCTTGTGGGCGCGGTAATGGTGATCGCTGTGCCGGGTGAGCTCAAACAACATCGCGCGCCCAAGCACGTGGTTGCTATTCCAAGAATGTATTTCGCGTACGCGCTCGTAGCGGCCGCTTTTAGTCCTGTTACGGCTTAGTCCGTAGTGTTCGATGTAGTTTACGGTTTCCAGTTGCAGCACGCCGACTATGGCTATGGCAATCGCCAATAGAACTGCCAGAGGCCCGAACACAAGAAAATTGAGTAGTAGGTAGAGGGTTTGGAATATCAGGTACCAGAGCATATCGTTTTTAAAACTGGTAAATGAACGATTGGAGCGCTGCAATAACTGGCGCTGTAAGCGCCAAGCGCTGCTATATTGCCTTGTTGTGGAAGTAGACCAAAAGGAATATACGGTTTGGTTGAATTTAGCGCTCGCCGGATCTTCTTTGGTGGCAGCGTGCTGGTGATGCCCGAAATTATGCTCTATGTAAAAGTGCATGTATAGTGCGGGTAGGAGTAGGGTCTTTCCCAAGGTTCGCTCCCAAGCGGTAGTACGGTGCCCCAATTCGTGGGCTACGTTAATAGCGTTGCTTCCCAATAAAATACCTAGAGACAGTGTATAGCCAATTAGCTCGACGATATTGTAATGGCTTTGGGCTACATTCCAGAAAAAAATCAACAGAATACCATAAATTAATGGAAGATTTAGATAGAGTAACAGATCGAAAAACGGGTTCTTCGATTTTTCTGCAATTGCCTCTTGAGAAAGATTCTCTGCATCGATAGGAAGCAATAGTTCTAACGCCGGTATAATTCCGAACGCAAATACGGGAGTTGCAAAAGCCCAAGCACCTCCTAGATTAAGCCCTAAAAGTGCTACCAGAGGAATGGAGTAGGCGGCTAGGTATTTCAGGTTTCTGAAGTTTTCCATTGTTTGGAGCAATTTTTGATGAAGAATCGTTACTCCTACTTCTTGAAATAAAATCGTATTTTAGGAGTTTTTAGCCAAAGGGACTTACGCCATATGGGTACATTTAGCATCATTCAGCAAAAGCTGGAACAATTTATAAAAAAATACTACACCAACGAGCTTATCAAAGGAGGTATTTTGTTCTTTTCCATTGGGTTGCTCTACTTTTTGGCTACGTTGCTTATTGAATATTTCTTGTGGCTAAGCCCCTTGGGAAGGACGATCTTGTTTTGGACCTTTATTGCTGTCGAACTTTTTTTATTGGCGCGTTTTGTATTTTTTCCCTTGGCTAAATTGGTCAAACTCCAAAAAGGAATTGGTTACGAGGAGGCCTCTAGGATTATAGGCAACCATTTTCCAGAGGTGAATGACAAGTTGCTCAATGTAATTCAATTAAATAACAATAGGGAGCAGAGCGATTTGCTGGCAGCCAGTATCGATCAAAAGGCTGCGTCGTTGCAACCCATTCCATTTCAAACCGCGATCAACTTTAAATCGAACGGTCGCTATCTAAAGTACGCTGCTATTCCAGTGATATTGTTTGTGCTCATCGCATTGTTGGGAGAAGAAGATTTGTTCTCCAGCAGCTATACACGGGTAGTAAACTATAAAACTGCATACGAACCCCCCGCTCCGTTTCGATTTGTAGTACTGAACGATTCGCTCGCTGCCATTGAGAACAGGTCTTTTACGGTACAACTTCAAACCGAAGGGGAGCTTCTTCCAGAAACCGTGGGAATTTCATACGATGGGGAAACATATATCGTACAGCCTACTGCTTTGGGGCGTTTTGAATATACCTTTCCGCAGCCTAGCGACCCTATCGATTTTAGGTTGGAGGCCAACGGCGTGCGTTCTAGGCCCTATACCTTGGAGGTTATAAAGACACCAACCCTGTTGGGGTTCCACATGATTTTGGATTATCCGGCGTATACAGGAAAGAAAGATGAAGTGCTAAGCAGTACCGGCAATGCTATCGTTCCAGAGGGTACGGTTGTAACTTGGAAGTTACGTACGCAAAATACCCATAACGTTGCACTACACCTGGCCGATACGGTACAGCCCTTTGCTAATGATGAAGGCGTTTATTCTCTTACCAAGGGCATACGCTCAAAAACCGATTATACGCTGTCTACCTCCAACGATAAGCTTAAGAATTATGAAAATCTATCATTTTCATTGGGTGTAATAAAAGATGCTTATCCTGAAATTGATGTCTCCTCCAAACAAGATAGCACCAACAGCCAAGTAGTCTATTTTCTAGGTACAGTAAGTGATGATTATGGATTGTCGCGTCTAGAGCTCGTTTACTTCCCTTCGGGTTTGCCAGATCAAGTTTCAAAACGGGAGTTAGAGGTGGCACCATCTAATTTCGACCAGTTTACCTATGTTTTTCCGGGTAATCTGGAGCTAACGGAAGGCACTGCGTACGATTATTTTTTTCAGGTGTACGATAATGATGGTGTTAATGGCGCGAAGGCAAGCAAATCGGGCGTCTATTCCTATCGCAAATTTACCCAGACAGAGCTGGAGAAGGAGCAGTTAAAGGATCAGCAAAACACCATAGAAGGTATGGACAAAACCCTTGAACAGCTAAAAACCCAAGATAAAACCTTAGAAGCGCTCTCCAAGCTTCAGAAGGAGAAAATAGAACTTACCTATAACGACCGAAAAAAGCTCGAGGAATTCATTAATCGGCAAAAGCAGCAGGAGCAAATGATGCAGAATTTTAGTAAGGAACTGAAAGAACAACTGGAGCAGTTTCAGCCAGAGAATAAGGATAGCGATCCTTTTAAAGATCAGTTGGAGCAACGGTTAGAAGAGAACGAACAAAAATTGGAAGAGAATGAAGCATTGTTAAAAGAGCTGGAGGAGCTTCAGGAAAAAATTCAGAAAGAAGAACTTACCGAAAAATTAGACAACCTAGCCAAGCAGAACAAAAATCAAGAAAAGAATCTGGAACAGCTTGTAGAACTTACCAAGCGGTACTATGTTACAAAAAAGGCCGAAAAACTTGCGGAAGAGCTCTATAAATTGGGCGAAGCACAGGAAAAGTTGGCAGATGCGCCCAAAGAGGAAAACACCCCTGAAAAACAGGAGGAGTTAAACGAGGCCTTTAAACAGTATCAAAAGGAAATGGAAGATCTGAAAAAGGAAAATGAAGCTCTTAAAAAACCTATGGAAATACCCTCTGATACCAAAGGTGAGGAACAAATAGAAAAAGAGCAACAAGGGGCGACTGAAGATTTAAAACAGCAAAAGCAAGGTGAAGCCCAGCCCAAGCAAAAAAAGGCCGGACAGAAAATGAAACAGATGGGAAAGCAGATGCAAGCGCAAATGATGTCTGGCGGGATGGAAACCATAGAGGAGGATGTAGAAATGCTTCGGCAAATCCTGGATAACTTGGTGGTTTTTTCTTTTGAACAGGAAGACCTTATGGAACAATTCAAGACTACAAGCTATGGCAATCCCCTATTCGGAAAGAAATTGAACCTTCAAAACGACCTCAAAGTAAACTTTCAGCATATAGATGATAGTTTATTCGCCCTTTCGCTGCGCCAACCTCTTATCAGCACAAAGATTAACGAATCGTTGACAGAGGTGCAATATAATCTAGAAAAATCCTTAGAACGGCTGGCCGAAAACGAGATGAGACAGGGTGTTAGCAGTCAGCAATATACTGTTACCGGAGCGAATGAGCTGGCAGTGTTGCTCAGCGATTTGCTTAAGAATATGCAGAATCAAATGCAGATGTCGGCACAGGGTCAAGGCCAAGGACAGGGCAAAGGTCAAGGTCAAGGCCAAGGGCAGGGAAGGGGTTTCCAGCTACCCGACATTATTGAACAGCAGGAAAGCTTAAGCGAAAAAATGGAGAAGGGTATGAACCAAGGAAATGGGTCTTCGGAAGGGGAAGGCCAAGGAAATGGAGACGGCGATGGTTCTGGTGGTGAAGATGGTAATCAGGGTCAACAAGGGGATAAGGGAAAAACCGACGGTGAAGGCGGAAGCAACGAATCGCTCAACGGAGCATTGTATGAAATTTACAAAGAGCAACAGATGTTACGCCAACAATTGGAAGACAGGTTGAACAAACAGGGCTTAAATGGTCAAGGCGGCGACTTACTTAAAAAGATGGAAGGTATTGAGCAACAATTGCTCGAGAGAGGTTTTAACCAGCGCACGCTCGAGGAGATGCGTAATTTAAAGTATGAATTTTTAAAACTCGATAAGGCGGCATTGGAACAGGGGCAGGAATCTAAACGCGAGTCGAAAACCAACCGCAATGCCTTTCGAAATACGTTGAGGCAGTCGCCAGAAGAAGTTCGGAAGTATTTCAATACTACTGAAATTTTGAATAGAGAGGCCTTACCTTTGCGGCCTGAGTTTAAGCAGAAGGTACAGCTTTATTTTAAGAACGATAATGATTGAATTTTTGTACAAAGATGATTTTCGGTTGGAAGCAGAGACTGAGGTCGCTAATTGGATTCGAAATACGATCGAACATTTTGGTTGCGAAGAAGGCGAGATTACATTTACTTTCGTCGATGACGACACCTTATATGCGATGAATGTGGAATATTTGGGCCACGACACGTACACAGATATTATTAGTTTTGATTATAGCTTGGGAAATGAGATTCATGGAGAAGTGTTTATCTCCATTGATAGAGTGCGGGAAAATGCCGCTACTTATGAAGTGTCCTTTGAAGATGAACTCCATAGGGTCATTATCCATGGCATTTTGCATTATTGCGGCTTGAAGGACAAAACAGAGGCAGATAGTAATCGAATGCGTTCTGCAGAAAACGAGGCCTTGCTGGGCCGAAAATTTGTATAAATAACTATAAATCAGCAATTAAGGTGTTTATTTCGTGCATTTCGAGATATTTAGATATCTTTGCGCGCCAAAACCAGAATGAATTCATTTATAGTAATGTTCCACGTGGAACATTTCAGATATTAGAGGACACTATGTTTGAAAAGGAATATGATGTAATTGTTGTAGGCGCGGGACACGCCGGTTCTGAAGCCGCCGCGGCCGCTGCCAATATGGGGTCAAAAACCCTTTTGGTGACTATGAATTTGCAGAATATCGGACAGATGTCTTGCAACCCTGCTATGGGAGGTATCGCGAAGGGGCAAATTGTTCGGGAAATAGATGCATTGGGTGGTTATAGCGGTATAGTTAGTGACAAGACCGCTATACAGTTCAAAATGCTAAATATGTCTAAAGGGCCTGCCATGTGGAGCCCACGGGTACAGAGCGACCGCATGCGATTTTCTGAAATGTGGCGGCTTATGTTAGAGCAAACACCCAATTTGGATTTCTATCAGGAAATGGTTTCTGGGATTGTTGTTGAAAACGATAAGGTGGTGGGGGTTAGAACGTCTCTGGGATTACAAATTAAAGCCAAGACTGTAGTGTTGACCAATGGTACATTTCTCAATGGGCTCATCCACATAGGTGATAAGCAATTTGGCGGTGGTCGTGCTGGAGAAAGCGCCTCTGTAGGCATTACGAAAGACCTAGTAGATCTTGGTTTTGAGGCCGGGAGGATGAAAACCGGAACGCCGCCTCGCGTTGACGGAAGGTCGTTGGATTTTTCTAAAATGGTCGAACAGCCAGGAGATGAAAATCCGCAGAAATTCTCGTATTCAAATGCTACGACCCCACTTAAGAAGCAACGGTCTTGTCATATGACTTATACGAGTTCTGAGGTACACGAACTGCTACGTGAAGGATTTGATCGTTCCCCTATGTTCAATGGTGCCATTCAGAGCATCGGGCCCCGATATTGTCCGTCCATCGAAGATAAAATCAATCGATTTGCCGATAAAGACCGCCACCAATTATTCGTTGAACCAGAAGGCTGGGACACTGTAGAATATTATGTAAATGGTTTTTCAACGTCCTTACCTGAAGATGTGCAGTTTCGTGCCCTAAGACAGGTCGCAGGTTTTGAGAATGTGAAATTCTTCCGGCCTGGATATGCAATTGAATACGATTATTTTCCACCTACACAATTACGGCATACTTTGGAGACCAAATTGGTGGAGGGCCTATATTTTGCCGGGCAAATAAACGGAACGACCGGTTACGAAGAGGCCGCCTCTCAAGGTCTTATGGCAGGGATCAACGCAAGTTTAATGGTACAGGAGCGCGAAGCGTTTATCTTAAAGCGGAGTGAGGCATATATCGGGGTGCTTATCGATGATCTCATCACCAAGGGCACCGAGGAGCCCTACCGTATGTTTACCTCTCGCGCGGAATACCGAACGTTGCTTCGCCAAGACAACGCCGATTTTAGGCTTACCCCATTGGGATACGGTATCGGTTTGGCCAGTGAAGAGCGTATGCGTGCCATGGAAAGGAAGAAGGAAGACGCGCAAGCATTCGTGTCTTTTTTCAAGGAAACAAGTGTCTCGCCGGAAATTATGAATCCTATTTTAAAAGAAAACCATTCTGCTGAGATTTCCCAGAGCGATAAAATGTTTAAACTGTTCTCCCGACCTGAAATCGCATTAGCCGATATGCGGAAAATCGAAGCGGTAGAGGAGTACATTCAAGAGAACAACTTAAATTCTGAAGTCCTTCAACAGGCCGAGATTCAGGTGAAATATTCAGGGTATATAGAGAAGGAAAAAGCGAATGCTGATAAATTGAATAGATTAGAAGGAATAAAGATCCCAGTTAACTTTGACTATTCACGTTTAAAATCGCTCTCGTTTGAAGCAAAGGAAAAACTGAGCGCCATACAGCCCGCTACTGTTTCGCAGGCGTCACGAATTAGCGGTGTTTCTCCAAACGATATTTCCGTACTGTTAGTGTATATGGGGCGTTAGCGCGTTGTTTCACGTGGAACATTGAATGAATTTTTTATATGAAGGATCAGCCCGAGAATTTATTTCCCTCAAAGACGAAAGATTATTTAGTTACCCAAGAGGATTTTGAACTCAGATACCGCTCCGATTATAAACTTCTAGAGACCTATCCGAAGCCATCTCCTGGCGACCTTCCGCGATATTACGAAAGTGAAAAATATGTTTCACATACGGATGCAAAAAAAGGCTGGTTTCACTTTTTATACCAATCTGTAAAGAAATATTCGATACGTAGGAAGGTTTCGCTGCTCGCTTCCCAAAAGCCGAAGAAAGGCAAATTGCTAGATATTGGTGCCGGTACAGGCGCTTTTTTAGAAGCCGCGCTAAACGATGGGTGGGAAGGTGTAGGGGTAGAACCCAATGAGAAGGCCCGGTCTTTGGCCAAACAAAAAGGACTAGATTGTTTTGCCAGTTTGGACGCTATTGATGCGATACAATTCGATATTGTTACCTTATGGCACGTTCTCGAACATATGCCCAATATAGAACAAACCGTGCAAAAAATTACTTCCTTGGTAGCGGATGAGGGCTTTGCGATTATTGCCGTACCCAACTTTAAATCTCTCGATGCTAAGTATTATAAAAATTATTGGGCCGGTTACGATGTGCCCAGACATCTATGGCATTTTTCCCAAGAAAGCATTCCATTGCTCTTTTCAGATTTTGAGCTAATCGCAACCAAACCCATGGTGTTCGATTCGTTTTATGTAAGTCTGCTTTCTGAAAGATATAAAAAGAATCGGCTTTCTATTATTTCCGCATTCTTTGTAGGATTATGGTCAAACATTGCCGCTTGGCATACTGGCGAATATTCTTCCCTAATTTATATATTGAATAAGAAGAATTAGCCGTTTTAAGGAGTGTTTCAGCGGGTTTTATACGCGAAATAGGGCCAAGGGCCGAAGAATTGATAACACCCGCTTAAACCCGCTTAAAAAGGCCTATTCACTATAATAAAAGCCTATAAAAATATACCATAGTATCGTAAAATACTATACTTCTAAGGCGTGTATCAATCGTGTGAGTTGAATGGATAAATCGATAAATACCAATTTACCATTGGCATTTCGTTCTATATGATAATAGGCTTCCTCCAAAGATTTCGTGATAGGTATAATATTTCTACCGTGTACAAATGGTGCGAAACTTTCTATGGAAAATGATGTTGCACTAGCCTCGAAGTAAACGAGCGGTTTTGCTTGGTAGTTAGCCAACATTCCCTGACGGAACATTTCCAGGCAGTATCCCAAAAAGGCTTTTTGTGTCTCGCGCCCTTGGCCCGCCATAGATTCGCCCCATTGAATCAGCGAATTGATCGCTTTTTTTTTGCCTCTTGCAGTATAGGCGGTACGCACCCAATCGACAAACCACTGTTCAAAAAGTTGTTCTTCCGCGTTTTGATTCAGCAATTGCAATGCTTTCGCAAAGTCACCCTGTGCCTTTCGACTTATGCTGTAGGCCATTTTTTGATCTACTTGCTGGTGTAGGATAAGAGCCTCGGCAATATCTGCCTCGGGCAATAATGGAAACCGAAGTGTTTGGCAACGCGAACGTATGGTGCCCAATAGCTGTTCCTCGTCTTCAGTAAGCAATAACAAAACGGTTTTTTGGGGCGGTTCCTCGATAATTTTCAACACTTTGTTGGCGCATTCAGTATTCATTTTATCGGCCATCCATATAATCATCACCTTATAGCCGCCCTCAAATGATTTTAACGCCAACGATTTTACGATATCTTGGGCCTCGTGAACACTGATGTTGCCTTGCTTGTTCTCTAATCCGAGCGACTGTAGCCAATCGAACACCGATCCGTAGGGCTGTTTCTGGACGAAGGCGCGCCATTCTTCCGAAAAATCCTTCGAAATAGGATATTTGTGGTTGCTATTCCGCTTGTTTACGGGAAATACGAAGTGTAAGTCGGGATGCGATAGCTTCGCCACCTTTTGGGCGCAACGCTGCGCTGCCTCGCTGCCTTCGGGATGTCCTTCGCACAGCAGCGTCTTTGCATAGGCAATGGCCATAGGTAGAATTCCGGAGCCTGCCCGGCCCACAAACAATTGGGCGTGGGGCACGCGCTTGTGCTTCGCCGTCGTTTCCAAATGATTTTTAAGATGGGAGTGCCCAATAACTTCAGAAAAATCCATACGCAAAACTACACTTTTTTTCATTCTGAGATTGCGTACCGAAAACCCGTATATTTGCAGCTTTAACGCCATTTCATGAAAACAATAAACGATTTCGATTTCAGCGGAAAAAAGGCCCTTATTCGGGTAGATTTCAACGTGCCCTTAAACGATGGGCACGAAGTTACCGATACGACGAGAATAGAGGCGGCCAAGCCCACTATTATAAAGATATTGGAAGACGGGGGCAGCTGCGTGTTGATGTCCCATTTGGGGCGGCCCAAAAACAAAGAACACGAATTTTCGCTAAAACATATTGTTTCTAAGGCGAGCGAGGTGCTTGGCGTTTCGGTACGGTTTGTAGAGGACTGTGTAGGCGAAGTGGCAGAGAAAGCAGTGCAATCGTTGCAATCTGGTGAAATTCTACTATTGGAGAACCTGCGGTACTACGAGGAAGAAACCAAGGGGGATCGTGAATTCGCAAAGCAGCTTTCGCAGCTGGGCGATATCTATGTAAACGATGCTTTTGGAACCGCCCACCGCGCACACGCCTCTACGGCGGTGATTACAGAGTTTTTCCCAGAAAATAAATGTTTCGGGAACTTGCTGGCTTCGGAAATAGAGAATGTCAACAAAGTATTGGAAAGCAGTGAGAAACCTGTCGTTGCCATTATTGGTGGCGCGAAGGTATCGTCAAAAATAACGGTGATCGAGAATATTTTAGATAAAATCGACCATTTAATCATAGGCGGCGGAATGGCCTTTACCTTTATTAAGGCGCAAGGTGGAAACGTTGGCAGTTCTTTGGTAGAAGAGGATAAGCTTGAACTTTCCTTAGAAATACTGAAGAAGGCTAAGGAGAAGGACGTACAGGTGCATCTTCCCGTAGATGTGATCGCGGCCAATAGTTTTTCCGAATTCGCCAGTACTGAAATTGACGATGCCGATGCCATCCCCGAAGGTTGGATGGGGCTAGACGTAGGCCCCAAGACCAATGAGCAATTTGCCAGTGTTGTGCTAGCGTCTAAAACGATTTTATGGAATGGCCCCGTGGGCGTTTTCGAGATGGAGCCTTTTGCGAAAGGAACTATTTCTCTGGGTAACGCCATTGCCAAGGCGACGCGCGAAGGAGCCTTTTCGTTAGTGGGTGGGGGCGATTCGGTCGCGGCGGTTAAGCAGTTCAACCTTTCCAATAAGGTAAGCTATGTTTCAACTGGTGGCGGAGCCATGCTCGAAATGCTTGAAGGAAGAACCTTACCGGGTATAAAAGCCATACAGGAATAGGATAAACCACTAAAAGTCAGAAAAATAGCACAAATTTGTTGCGTTGTAGCTTCCAATTTCCTATTTTTAGCAAAATTAAATCACATTCCCAACGTTACAGACACTATGAAGCTATCGAATTTATCCCTATTGGTGCTGCTATTTTCGGGAATTGCCTTTTCCCAGGTCCAGCCCGTCAAGAAGGATTCCCTTCAAAAGAAGAAGCTAAAGGTGATAGACTCCATTATGGTGCAAACCGTATCTGGAGATCTGCCTAAAACTGTGGTGGCAACTTCGGTTAAGGATACCATGGTTTTTATGTTGGAAGATCTGGCCGAAGCGCGGCTTGTAGACAGCCTCTGGCTTCAGGAACTCTACAACAGCGACCGTTTTGAGGAAATGTACGGCTCCATTACCAACGAAACATACGAGCCCGTAGAATATACCGAGCTGCCTACAGAAGTGCTAAAGGAACGTCTTGAAAAGCTAAATGCGCGCACGCCTTTCAATGTAGAATACAATCCTTCCCTTGAAAGCGTTATCAAGGGATATTTAAAAAATCGCCGGAAAACGCTTTCGCGGCTTATGGCGCTAAGCGATTATTATTTCCCTATGTTCGAGGAGGAGTTGGATCGACACGGACTTCCGCTAGAGATGAAATACCTGGCCATCGTGGAATCGGCCCTAGATCCTACCGCAAAATCCCGGGTGGGGGCTACTGGATTGTGGCAGTTTATGTTCAGTACTGGAAAAATGTTTGGCCTAGATGTTAACAGTTACGTCGATGAGCGGTCTGACCCCATTATGGCTACTGAAGCAGCTTGCAAATACCTTAAAAGTCTTTATAACAGCCTTGGCGATTGGGATTTGGCCTTAGCCGCCTACAATTCTGGACCGGGCAATGTGAGCAAAGCCATACGAAGAAGTGGGGGACAGAAAAATTACTGGAATATTCGCAGCTTTTTGCCGCGCGAGACCGCTGGGTACGTGCCTGCCTTTTTGGCAACTATGTATATTTTTGAATATGCCGAAGAGCACGGGTTTAAGAGCGAGGGCCCCAAGTTCCCCTACATCGCTACTGATACCTTGCACGTAAAGAAACAAATATCACTGTCCCACGTGGCTGAAGTCACCAATATCGAGCTGGCGGAGCTGGAATTTCTTAATCCCTCCTATAAATTGGGCATCATTCCGGTAATTGAAGATGAAAAATACGTATTGCGCCTTCCATTGGATGGAATAGGAAAATTCGTAACCCATGAAGAGGCCGTGTACGCTTATGCCCAAGAAGAATTTGACAAAAAGGAAAAGCCGCTTCCTGAACTGTTCGAACAGCCAGAAAAAATTCGTTATCGCGTGCGCAAGGGCGATTACCTAGGGAAAATCGCCTCGCGCTATGGAGTTGGGGTGAGCCAGTTAAAGCGCTGGAACGGCTTAAGGAGTAACAACATCCGTGTGGGGCAGCGTCTTACCATCTATCCAAGAAACCCTGGCGGAGGGCAGGCCACAGCTGCCGCTTCCAACGACTCTTCAGAGGCTCCACAAACCTATACGGTGAAGTCTGGCGATTCGCTTTGGAGCATTTCCCAAAAATTTCCGGGGGTTACCGTGCAGCATATTAAAAAATGGAACGATATTAGTGGTACCACTTTAAAACCGGGAATGAAGCTTAAAATTTCCAAGGGCTAGTTCCGTACTAAAAGAAATACCTATGAAATCGTATTACTTGCTGCTATTGGTGGCACTATCGCTTATTTCCTGTGAAAGCAATGGTAAGCGCGACCCTAGTTTAGTTCCAAAATCTGTCGGAAATATCAATTCCCTGCAAGTAGTTGTAGACAACGATCTGTGGAACGGTGAGGTTGGCGAGGCTATTCGCGAGCACTTCGCTGCACCTGCCTATGGGCTTCCCCAAGATGAGCCTATGTTCTCAATGAACCAAATGCCCGTAAGTGCCTATGCCGGTTTTGCCCGTAAATATAGGCTTGTGCTGTATGTAGCCCTAGCCCAAGAACAACAGGCCAACATTGTGCAAGACCAGTATGCCAAGCCGCAAACCTTGGCAATCTTAAAAGCTCCCACCGAAGCAGAAGTTATTGAACTCATCAACCAACAGCATAAAAAAATTATCGATGCCTTTACCGCTTCTGAAATTGCCGAGCGCCAACGCCGCACGCGCATTCAGTTGTTGGAGTTGGATTCCCTCAAGGAGCGTATGGGCGTACGCTTAGAAATTCCCTCTGCCTATCGGGTTGCGCGCGCAACCGATAGTTTTTATTGGTTTCGGAAAGATTTAAAAAGCGGTAGCACCAACGTTATCGTATACGAAGTGCCCTTGGGAACCATAGGGAAAGACACCAATGTAGTGGGCGATATCATAACTATGCGCGATTCCATAGGCGGGGGCTATATGCCTGTGGAAGATGACGGCCGCTTTATTACCGAGGCCGCATACGCTCCTTATTTGTTCACAACAACGATTGACGATAAGTTCGCCTACGAGACTAAGGGCACTTGGGAGGTACAGGGCCAATATATGGCGGGGCCTTTCGTGAATTATGCGATAAAAGATGAGGAAAATGACCGCTATTTGATATTGGAAGGCTTTACCTACGCCCCTTCGGAAGAAAAAAGAAATCTGCAATTCGAGCTAGAGTCGATATTGAAGTCGGCGAAAATCGATTAACAAACCGCTATAGACCCAATAAAAAAGCCCGCTGCTGTAGCGGGCTTTTTTATTGGGTTCAGAGTATGAAATTTATTTCTTGTCTTCAATTTTAGAATCGGAAGAGTCGTCTTTAGAGGCATCCTTAAATTCCTTGATACCGCTTCCCAGGCCGCGCATCAATTCGGGAATTTTTCTTCCGCCGAAAAGAAGCAACACTACCAATACGATAAGTACGATTTGCCAAGGGCCAATTGCGAGGGGTAAATATACTGCGATCATGTCAAAATAATTTATGCTGCAAAGGTAACAAGATTTCCTCACATACAACGTTTTCGATATAAGTTTAGCGTGTAGGGCAAGAGTTTCCTTTATATTTGTAATTACAACCCATACCTATGGCAGAAAAGGAGAAAAGATCGAAAAAAATAAAGCGGAAACTGTTGCACAAGTACCGCTTGGTGGTGCTTAACGAAGACACTTTCGAGGAGCGGTTTTCTTTTAAACTCAATAGGCTCAACGTATTTGTATTCAGCACGCTGTTCACCGTGATCCTCATTGCCTTTACCACGGTTTTAATCGCCTTTACGCCCCTGCGGGAATACATACCTGGTTATTCTTCTACAGCACTCAAGAAGCGCGCTACCACATTGGCGTACAAAACAGACTCCCTGCAGAACGTTCTCAACGTGAATGACCAATATATTGCCTCGATCAAGAAAGTGCTCACAGGGGACGTGAAAACGGTCGATTTCAACAAAGATTCGATTATCGAGGCTGCCAGCTTGGATGCCTCACAGGTTTCTTTAACTCCCTCTCGTGAAGATTCCCTGTTGCGCGAAAAGGTGAGCCGGGAAGACAAATTTAATCCCCTAGCCGCCACGACGCAGGTAAACTTTGCCCTATTTGCCCCCGTCAAGGGAACCATTTCACAAGATTACAACCCAAAGGAAAAGCACTTTGCGGTAGATATCGTTACCGTAAAAGATGCTCCGGTTAAAGCTACGGCCGATGGTACGGTGATTTTTGCCGAATGGACCGCCCAAACGGGTTATGTTATTATCCTAGAGCATAGAAACAATATGCTTTCGGTATACAAGCACAATGCTTCTCTTAGCAAGGAACAGGGCGATATCGTAAAGGCAGGAGAGGTTATTGCCACAGCGGGCAATACTGGTGAGTTTACCACAGGACCCCACGTGCACTTCGAGTTGTGGCGCGATGGCTATCCAATAAATCCTACGAATTTTATAGATTTTGATTAACTGAAATGTCCTTAAAATCGATTGCTGCCAAATTATTTGCCCGAAAGGTTGTTGCGAACATACAATCGTGGGCTCATCAGCCCGAAAAGACCCAGCAGAAGATTTTTAAAAGGCTGTTAGAAGAGGGACAACGCACCCAGTTTGGGAAAGATCACGGGTTTGAAACTATCCGGTCGCATTCCGAGTTTGTCGAAAAGGTTCCTGTGCGGGATTATGAGGAACTGAAGCCCTATATTGAAAAGGTCCTAAAGGGGGAGCCAGACGTACTCTGGCCAGGAACACCACTATATTTCGCCAAAACCTCTGGCACCACCTCGGGCGCAAAGTACATACCGCTTACCAAGCAATCCATGCCTGGCCACATTAAAGCGGCGCGCAACGCGATACTGTGCTACATTCACGAAACTGGAAACGCACAATTTGTAGACGGGAAGATGATTTTTTTACAGGGGAGCCCAGAAATGACCGAAAGGAATGGTGTGAAGGTGGGCCGCCTTTCGGGCATTGTAGCGCATTATGTTCCGTCGTATCTTCAAAAAAATAGGCTTCCTAGCTGGGAGACCAATTGCATTGCCGATTGGGAGACCAAGGTAGACGCCATCGTGGAGGAAACCAAGCAGGAGAATATGACGGTTATAAGCGGTATTCCCTCTTGGGTGCAGATGTATTTTGAAAAATTACAAGCTACCACCGGCAAGAAAGTGGGCGACCTGTTCAAAAACTTCCAGCTATTTATCTATGGAGGCGTCAATTATGAACCCTACAGGGCCAAATTTGAAGCATTAATCGGAAGGAAGGTAGATAGTATCGAGCTTTTCCCCGCTTCTGAAGGTTTTTTCGCCTTCCAGGATTCACAAACCCAACCGGGAATGTTATTGCAGCTCAATTCGGGAATTTTCTACGAATTTATCGAAGCAAGCAACTTCTACGATCAACATCCCAGAAGACTCACCATTGGCGAGGTGGAAATTGGGGTTAATTACGTCCTCATTGTATCTACCAATGCCGGTCTTTGGGCCTACAATGTGGGCGATACCATTCAATTTACGTCATTGCGCCCTCCCAGGGTCATTGTATCTGGCAGGATCAAGCACTTTATTTCAGCATTTGGTGAGCACGTAATTGGCAAAGAGGTGGAACAGGCTATGAACGAGGCGATGGCGGCGCACAATTGTTCTATTTCCGAATTTACCGTAGCCCCACAAACCGAACCTGAGGAAGGGCAACTGCCCTACCACGAGTGGTTGGTAGAATTTGATGTGGAACCACAACAATTGGAACAAATGGCGAAGACCCTAGATGCTTCTATGCAAGCGCAGAACTCGTATTATGCAGACTTAATCGAAGGAAACATTCTACAACCCCTAAAAATTGTGCCGCTTCGCAAAGATGCTTTTCAGAATTATATGAAATCACAGGGAAAGTTAGGTGGGCAAAACAAAGTACCTAGATTGGCAAACGATCGTACAATAGCAGAGAGCCTACTGCCCTATAAAGCATAAAATAAAACCTATCTTTGCCCAGGATGAGCCACCCTAAATCACATACCAGAACCCGGGCCCAAGAAAGTACAGGGGCCATTGAGCGATTGTACATCACCATGCGGCACCTCTTCAACCGTGGTTTCTATAAGCCTATGGGTATTTCTGGCGAAACGCTTAGGCAGTCGCTGCTCATTTTGCGCCCAGAGATTTATGGTTCGATTGCAGAAGAAAAAATCGAGTTGCAAGGACTTCTTTACGTTATGGACCGATTGCCTTTCGGCATCGAGGAATGTAGGTATATCAACCTTACCAGTGACGAGGGTTACAAGAATTCACATTTTGAGGCCATTATCCCTTTAAAGCGCCGTCGAAACTGTTATAGAATCGACACCGAGCAAATGAACATCGAAATTACCCGGGGACGTTCTGAAATCTACGATATTTTAACCCATCTTACCTTCCTGTACATAGAATCGCACAAGATTATGAAACGTGTGGTCATCAATGAAAAAGGTGCGGTGATTCGTGACTGGAAGAAGCTTGAAGAGGCTGTCCTGAAGAAGGGAAAGCTCAAACAGGAAGAGAAAGAGATTGCTTTAACGCATACCGCGAACTTCTTGGGCCGAACATTCGAAGAGGTTAGCGATGCCTATCCGTTTTTCGCTAGTAAAAAGGATCCGGATAGGTTTCTAAATATAATTTATTACCTAGGAAAGTTGGCCATTGAGGAAGTAGTTCACAATAAGAAGCGCATTATTACCTTTAGCCCGGTACTTAGGGAACGGCTGGGGCATCACATTCACGGTGAAAAATGGGCCAAGAGGATAAAGAAAATACTACAGGAGCATCAGTTGCTGGAGAGGCCCCTACATATTATAAGTGCCAATATGCACAGCGTTATGAATACCTTATACGCTGCCGAGGCTTTGCCTTCAGAATATAAAAAACTAGGAGCGTTCAAGATGTACGAGGCATTAAGCGATGCTACCAATTTAAAGTTGCGCGAAAAGCTTCAGCATACTGCTTTAAAAAATGGTATGTTATTTATTGAGGACAGCAGCGGCACCAACATAGACGTACAGATATTTGATACAGCAAAACTCCCTCCTTCGGAATTAACCCATAACTTCAATAGGCCCGATGCCGAAAAACCAGTGCTATTGGTGATGGATTATGCCTTTGGAGAGCAGGCCTATGAGACTATGGACGAGCTTCTTAAACCTTATAAAGCAGAAGCAGGGAAAAATCACCTAATGAATGTGGCATCGGTATCCATAATGGGAAAGGCAGGGATTTTAGAGGGTGGTAAAGGCGATATCATGATACCTTCCGCCCACGTATTTGAAGGTACTGCCGATAACTATCCATTTGAAAACGAACTTACAACAAGTTATTTTAGCGGTGAGAATGTTCATGTATGTACAGGCACCATGATTACAGTGCTTGGCACGTCTTTGCAAAATAGAGATTTGCTGAAGTTTTTCCACCAATCTACTTGGAACGTCATCGGTCTCGAAATGGAGGGTGCCCATTATCAAAAAGCCATACAGGCAGCTGCCCGAATTAGGGGAAGCATCGATGCGAACGTAAAGGTTCGGTACGCTTATTACGCCTCAGACAATCCGTTGGAGACAGGCAGCACCCTAGCTTCTGGAGGGTTGGGCACAAGCGGCGTCAAACCCACCTATTTAATTACCGAAAGGATGTTAAAACAGATATTAGAGTAACCTAAAAATAAATTTTGAAAAGCAACAAAGTCTTAATTACCGGGGGCGCTGGCTTTATTGGCTCCAATTATGTTCAGCATATTTCTGAAATGGATAATGATACTATTTTTGTGCTGGACAAGCTCACCTATGCCGGTTCTTTAGATAATTTAAAGGGAGTTTTAGCAAAAGAGAACGTCCATTTTATTCAGGGTGATATTTGTGATGCAGCTTTGGTGCATCGTTTGTTTCAAGAACATCTCTTTAACAAAGTGGTTCATTTTGCGGCCGAGTCGCATGTCGATAATTCCATCACCGGACCAGAAGCCTTTGTGCAGACTAATATTGTAGGAACTTTTGTATTGCTTCAGCAAGCGAATACATTGTGGATGCGGGGTCCCGGAATACTAGAAGAAGCGTTTGCAGAAGCGCGTTTTCTACATATCTCTACAGATGAGGTGTACGGAACCTTGGGAGAAACCGGAATGTTTACCGAAAAAACGCCCTATGCGCCCAACAGTCCCTATAGTGCCTCAAAGGCATCTTCCGATTTTTTGGTGCGAAGCTACTATCATACATACGGTCTACCTGTGGTAACCACCAATTGCTCCAACAATTACGGTCCGCATCAGCACAAGGAAAAATTGATACCTACCATTATTAGAAAGGCACTTGCCAAAGAGCCAATTCCCATTTACGGTGACGGAAAAAACGTACGCGATTGGTTGTATGTAAAAGATCATTGTACTGGCATAAAACTGGCCCTAGACCACGGTAAGCTGGGTGAAACCTATAATATTGGCGGTCGCAACGAGCGTGAAAACCTATATATTGCAGAAACAATTTGCAACATTCTCGACAGGCTACACCCTCGGGAGACGACATACGGCAATCAGATAACCTTTGTTACCGACCGTCCGGGGCACGATTTCCGCTATGCGATCGATGCTTCTAAAATCGAACAAGAATTAGGTTGGAAGGCCCAAGAGAATTTTGAATCCGGTATAGAGAAAACAGTAGCATGGTACCTGCAAAACACCCATAGACTATGAAAGGAATAATTTTGGCAGGCGGCTCTGGAACGCGATTGCACCCCTTAACGTTAGCGGTAAGCAAGCAGCTTATGCCCGTTTACGATAAACCGATGATTTATTATCCGTTATCTACATTGATGTACAGCGGCATCAGGGAAATAATGATCATTTCTACACCGAAAGATCTCCCTCTTTTTGAAAAATTATTGGGGGATGGCTCCAAATACGGCTGCGATTTTAGCTATGCCGTGCAAGAAGCACCCAACGGGCTTGCAGAAGCCTTCATCATTGGCAGGGAATTTATTGGTGACGATAAGGTAGCGCTTATTTTGGGCGACAATATCTTTTACGGGTCTGGTTTGAAAGAACTGCTCCAGGCCAACAATGACCCCGAGGGTGGCATAATCTACGCCTATCATGTACACGATCCCGAACGCTATGGCGTGGTGGAGTTCGACAGGGAGGGGAAGGCGCTTTCTATAGAAGAAAAACCGAAACACCCAAAATCGAACTATGCCGTTCCAGGCATTTATTTTTATGATAACTCTGTCGTTGAAATTGCCGCAAACATTCGTCCCAGTGCCCGTGGGGAGCTTGAAATAACCGATGTAAATAACGTATATCTGAAACAGGGCAAGCTAAACGTAAGCATTCTGGACAAGGGAACCGCTTGGTTGGATACCGGTACCTTCGCTTCCCTTATGCAGGCCGCCCAGTTCGTCGAGGTAATCGAAGAACGTCAAGGTTTAAAAATAGGGGCCATAGAGGAGGCAGCTTACGAAATGGGCTACATCTCGAAGGAGCAGCTAGTGGCACTGGCCGAACCTTTACTGAAAAGCGGATATGGAAAACACCTAATGCAACTGGAATAATGCTGGAAAAAATCGATACGTCCCTGACAGATTGCTTTTTACTGAAGCCCGATGTATTTGAGGATGAACGGGGAATTTTCTTTGAATCGTATAACGAGCATCGCTTTCGCGAGGTAACGGGGCTGGCGGTAGAATTTGTACAGGACAACCAATCGGTGAGCCGGTACGGGACATTGCGGGGCCTTCACTTTCAAACTGGGGAGTATGCCCAGGCCAAGCTGGTACGTGCGGTTCGGGGAGAAGTGCTCGATATCGTGGTAGACCTTAGGAAGGATTCGCCTACTTTCGGAAAATCCTTTTCAGTCATTCTAGACGATGCGGAGCAACTCCAACTCTTCGTTCCACGAGGATTCGCACACGGTTTCATTACCCTTTCAGAACAGTCTATCTTTGCCTATAAATGCGATAACTATTACGATAAGGCTTCGGAAAGTGGTATTATTTACAACGACGCAACCTTGGCCCTAGATTGGCATCTTCCTTCTAAGGTGATTACCATTTCAGAAAAAGACAGGCAACTTCCTTCGTTCAAGGAGGCTATTTCATGAGGAAAATTCTCGTTACAGGAGCACAAGGACAATTGGCGCGATGCATCGCCGATGCGGCCCCAAGGTATCAAAATCTTGCGCTTACCTTCGTCAATAGGAAACAGTTGGACGTGACCGATAGTGAGGCAGTTGCCGAATATTTTGATCGCCATACGTTCGACGCCTGCATCAACACCGCTGCGTATACGGATGTAGAAAAGGCCGAGAGTGAACCAGATCGGGCCTTCGCGGTTAATGCCGAAGGTGTTGCAAACATTGCTAGGGCCTGCGCGGAGCGGAATGTGCTTTTATTGCATGTTAGTACCGATTATGTATTCGACGGCGACAAGCGCGCCCCATATCTGGAAACCGATACCACCAATCCGATAAATGTTTACGGCGCCTCAAAATTAAAGGGAGAACAGTACGTTATCGATAGTGGCGCAAACTATTATATTTTGAGGACTTCTTGGTTATACTCCCAATACGGCTATAATTTTTACAAAACCATTTGCCGGCTCGCCCAGGAAGGTCGCGACTTAACAGTTACCACAGAACAAACCGGAACACCTACTAACGCCAACGACGTGGCCCGGGTGCTGCTGCAGTTGGCGGGAGAAAATCGCGGTAGCTATGGCGTATACCATTATAGCAACAGTGGGAGTGCCACTTGGTATGATTTTGCAAAGACCATTATCGAGATAATACCAGATTTTCGCGATGTAAACCTTGCCAAAACAAGCCATTATCCTACATTTGCAGCGCGGCCGAAATATAGTGTGATGGCTTGCGACAGGGTAACTTCTAATTTCAATATTGAAGTTAGTGATTGGGAAAACAGTCTTCAGCAATTGGTTTTAAAACACATTCAATAAAGTTTAGTACTCGCAATAATTGTACAAATATGGATAAGCATAACAATAATATTCAGGCAGAAGAAGTTGACTTGGGATATCTTTTCAGTAAAATTGGAGACTTTTTTAAAGGAATTGTTAAGGCCATTTATGCCGTAATAGCCTTTTTTATAAGGTTTTGGATAGTAACCGTGGTTCTCTTATTGGTTGGCTTCGGCTTGGGATACTACTTAGATAGTGTACAAACGGAGGTATACGACAATACGGTCATCGTCATCCCGAACTTCGAAAGTGTGGATTACCTTTATGAAAGCGTGGATGAGATAAACAGTAAAATAGCCTTCAACGACACAATATTTCTTAAAGAGGCCTTGGGCCCTGAGTACCAATACCTAAAGAAGATTAAAATAGAAGCCATTCCTGATATTTATAATTTTGTTGCACAATCGAGGGAGCATATTGATGTATTCAGGATTTTGTTCGAGAATCAAGAATTGGAGGAATTTATCGAGGATATGCCTACCAGTAAAAACTATAAATACCATAAGATAAACTTCCGGATAGCGGGAAAGGATTCACAAGAATTGATAGAGAAATTTTTAAGTAATATTAATTCTAATGAGCATTTTTTGGCTTATAAGGAAGCCTACGTGGAAAATAATCAATTGCAGCTAGACGAAACCACCAAGATGTTAACGCAAATAGATTCAGCCGTTATGCATGCGACCAGTATTCAGAGGGGTTCAGATATTGACCAATATATTAGTATGGGAGACAACCGATTGGACCTACTATTGTTCAGAAAGCAAGAGATCATGGACAATAGGTTGAAACTTCAAAAGAAAAAGCGAGACCAGACCGCAACCGTAAAAGTAGTGGGCACTAATTATAATGTTATAGACCCAGAGGTGTTTAGGCTAGGCAATATGATTAAAGTACCTCTATTGTTTATCGTTCTCTTTGGTTTGATTTTCTTAGTAAGGCATTTGTTCAGGGGAATGAAGTCTATCGCTGAAGCAAAATAGTAACCTCAAATATATCTGCCGCATGCGCTCAGGCATTATCATACAAGCACGGTTGGGCTCAACACGATTGCCCAGAAAGATGGTTTTGCCTTTTTATAACGAGAAAACCTTGCTAGACCTACTATTGCATCGACTTACTGAAACATTGCCGAATGTGCCGATAATCTTGGCTACTACCACTGCCAAACCCGATGATAATCTAGCGGCAATTGCTAAAAAGTATAATGTAGCGGTATATCGGGGCAGCGAAGAAAACGTGCTTTCTCGGTTTATAGAAGCTGCGGAAGAAAACAATATCGATCGAGTTATACGAGTTTGCGCAGACAATCCGTTGTTGGATGCTAACTCCATTGAAAGAATGATACAGGATTCCACCACCCGAGATGTTGATTATTGGTGCTTTTCCACCAGTGAACGACTACCCACCATTAAGACTGGTTATGGATTTTGGGCCGAAGCAGTTACGCTGGAAGCACTAAAAAAAGTGTCCCAACTTACCACTGAAAAACTGTACCTCGAGCACGTTACCAATTATATCTATACACATCCGGAACAGTTCACCATACATTTTGAACCTATAGACAAGGCACTGGAAGGCAAATATGATATTCGATTAACCGTAGACACCGAAAGCGATTTTAAACTAATGCAGGAAATTTACCGCACGGCAATTGAAGAAGAAATACCGCTGCACCCTAAATCCCTAATGCAACGAATAGAGAGCGCCCCACAATGGCGGGCCATTATGAAACAAGAAATGCAAGCAAACCTCAAGTAATGAAGGAAACATATATCATAGGAGAAATTGGGCAAAACCACAATGGCTCCGTCGACATAGCAAAATTGATTACCGAATTGGTCACAAAGCCCGTTCAAGAGAATCTTTTCAACTTAGAGTTGAAGCCAATGAATGCCGTAAAGCTCACCAAGCGCGACTTGAATGAAGAGCTTTCTGCAAGCCAAATGGCAAGTCCATATAACACCCCGAACAGCTTTGGGAAGACCTACGGCGAGCACAGGGCCTATTTAGAACTTTCTGATGAAGAGCATTTTGAAGTTTACAAGCACGCCAAGAGCCTTGGTCTCGATTTTGTGGAGACGCTTTGTTCTCCGGGCTGCACTTCCCTATTAAAACATTTTTCTCCAGATTATTTGAAGGTGGCCAGCAGAGATTTAACCAATATTCCATTGTTGGAGGCGATTTCGGAAACAGGCATACCCATCATTCTATCAACTGGTATGGCGAGTAAGAAAGAATTGGATGATGCCCTGGAGGTTATAAACAGAAATCATGCGAACATCTCAATTTTGCACTGCGTTTCAGAATACCCAACGCATCCAGACCACCTAAACCTACATACCATTACCTATCTCAAAAAACATTATCCAGAATATACCATAGGATTTTCTGACCACACCATCGGTATTTCTGCCCCAGTAGTGGCTGTGGGCATGGGTGCCGAAATTATAGAGAAACACGTTACCATAGACCGAAGTATGAAGGGTACCGATCAAGCAGGTTCGCTGGGCCCCGAAGGAGTAAAACGAATGGTGCGTGATATTCGCATTGCAGAGCGGTGGTTGGGAAAGGAAGAGTTGTTTATAGAACCCGGAGTGGCCGCTGCGCGCGTAAAGTTAGAGCGATCGGTGGCGTCTAAGCGCGATTTGAAGCCCGGAGAGGTGATTACTGAAGAAGATATCCACCTTTTGAGTCCGGGCGACGGCGTAAAATGGATTGACCGCAATGCGCTCTTGGGCAAGACTGTTTCAGTTGCTATTCCTAAGAACGAAATCATATACTCAACCTATGTCAAATAAACCCAATACACTGCCTAAATTGGTGCTTACCGATATCGACGGGGTATGGACCGACGGCGGCATGTACTATGACCAAACCGGCAACGAGCTGAAAAAATTCCACACGTATGACAGTGCGGGTATTTTATTTTGCCGTATCAATAACATCCCCACGGGGATTATCACCGGCGAAACTACCGATATGGTAGACAGGCGCGCTAAAAAACTTAAGGTAGATTACCTCTATCAAGGAATTTCCAACAAACTGGAAATCGTGCAAAAATTATGCAAGGAGTTGAACATCACGTTAGAGGAGGTAGCTTATTTGGGCGACGACCTAAACGACATTGAAGTTCTAAAGCGTGTTGGCCGGTCTGCAGCACCGGCATCGGCCCCGCTATACATCCAATCTATCGTAGGTGTAGTGCTTACCAAAAAGGGCGGGGAAGGTGCCTTTCGCGAGTTTGTGGAGCGAATTTTAGATGAGAACGGCCTGCTAGAAGAAACCATTGCTGCCCTGTAGCCCGCACCTTGCAGCGGGTTCATATTTAAACAGATCATGAATTTTAGATTAGGTACATTACCCATTAACAAGGCGAGTTCGCTCTTTTTCCGAATGTCGGCTATGGGAGCTAAGTTTTTGATATTTACCTACTTATCTAAATATTTTGTTGAAAGCACCTACGGAATTTACTCGCTCATCACCACAACTATCACCGTTTCTATCTTTATCCTGGGTTTCGATTTTTACAACTTTTCCATTCGCGATATTTTGCTGGAAAAGCGCGATGTAGCTTCCAAAGTAGTTACGTCGTTTGCCTTTTACCTAAGCGTTTATGTGGGTTTCGCGATTTTAGGGTACGGTATCTTCAGCACAACAGATTACTTTTCAGAATATACGGTTCTTATGATCCTAATCTGTCTCTCCGAACATTTGAACCAAGAAATATATAGGCTTCTATTGGCTTTCAAGAGAGTATTGCTTGCCAACAGTTTTCTCTTTATGCGGGTAGCGGGTTGGACGGCTACCGTGCTCATAGCCATTATTTTCCTGAATCGCGATATAAGCTTGCGGGGCATCCTACAGGTTTGGGCAGGTTTCAATATAGGTACGTTATTGCTCACCGCGCTATTTTTTATAAGGCCCATTACCGCCCATTTGGGTAAGGTAAGCCTGAAAAAATCTTGGTTGCTGAAAGGGCTAAAGGTAAGTATGGTGTTTTATGCCGCTACCCTTGCGCTCAAGGTCATCGAGTACTCCAACAGGTACATCGTTGAGGGAGTATTGGGCGAAGTTGCCGCCGGAATTTTTTCGTTCTATAGCAATATCTCAATGATTATAGGCATTTACGTAAGTACCATCGTGGTCTCGTATGAACTTCCCGATTTGATCGAGAGCTCTACTACGCAGTCGTTTGACGAAAAACTGGCCCGGTTCAAGAAATTGCTCATACAGCATTCGGGCATTGCATTTGCCGTGGTGCTGGTGGCTATATATCCCGTGCTCATCTGGCAAGGCAAGGAGAGTTTTATACGATACTGGCCGTTAATCTTGCTTTTAAATGCCGCCACGTTCTTAATGAACGTGTCTCTATTATACCACTCCTACCTTTATATTAAGCATCAAGAGAAAAAATTGTTGCAGATAGTGCTGGTTAGCAGTATGGCAAATTTGGTGGCCACCTATGCCCTCTGTTATTTTTTCGGAATTATAGGCGCCGGAATTGCCTTTTTACTTACTGGAATTTTAATATTTGCACTTAGAAAGAGAGCCGTTACCGTAAAAATTTGATTGTATGAAGCATATTTTCGTAGCATTGGGGCCGCAACATGTGCATAATTTCGAGAATCTCATAGCGCACAATCTCGTAGGTGAAGGTGAAAGGATTCTTTTAGCTGGTGCCGACTTGCATAGAAACCCCGTGCTTTGGGATAATGTAATTGTAGCCGACCGCTCTTTTAACAACAATGCCGATTCCGTCTACAACCAAATTGCTGCCATAAGTGGCAAAATCGGCAGCTATAAAAAAATGCTTCGTAGTATAAATTCCCTTCGGAACGAAAAGGTAACGGTATATGTTTCTTACATTGAAGATGTGCTGAGCAACTTCCTTTTCCTAAGTTTTGGCAATGACACCCAGGCGGTGGTAGTTGAGGATGGCACGTTGAATTATTACGACCATAGCTTGCAGAACATTCCAAAGCTTAAATTTTTCTTTAAGCAACTTTTCGCCAAGTTACACGGCATACCATTTAAGCGCTATCGCGGGCACTCTTCTGGTGCAGATTATGAGCACGTTGTTACGCAATTTGTGACTTTTCCTGAACACGCATTTGTACAGAAGCAATTAAAACCATTGCCAGTGATAAAAGTTGACGTACCCAATTTTTCTAACAGTCTTTATATAATAGGACAGGAATCGTACGGCACCTTATTGGGACAAGATTATTTTGAAAGTGCTTTGAAAAAATTTCTGAACCAATTAAAAAAACAACCATTTTATAGCGTCATAGATACAATATACTATAAGCCCCACAGGAATGGGAAGCAGCTTCCCCAAGAGTTGTTTTCAGAAGTTTTTACTGATAAGAACGTCACGTTTCTGCATACCGAAAAGACATCTGAGACGTTTTATTTCGAGGAACTACATTCTAAATACCTAGCAGCTTTCGATTCTAGCACGTTAATCAACATTTTTGCAAAAATGAACGAAAATGATAGAAAATCAACGTCATTTTTCGTAAATCCATTGAAAAATGATGAACTAGTTCCACTTTTCAACGGATTGGGATTTTTATTTTTAAATAAAATGGTGTAAGCCAATGGGATTCTACGTTAACCTATTTTTTGCCCTTTTGTTTGTGCTTTTTGTGTATTACTACGCAAAAAAGAGCTTTTTGCTGTCGTTTTTGTACGGTTTGGTGTTTTTTCAGGCATTTAGTGTTATCCCGTCCCTAATTTATATAGAACAAGGGGTATTTATAAATGAACAAGGACGATACAGTTTCTTTACAGGCGCCACCATACTCTGTGTGCTCTATTTTATTCTGACGTTTATTATTATAGCAATGGCATTTAAAACATTTAATCGCTATAGGCTTCCAGTATTTCAGCTATCATTGGGCCAGAGGAATGTGGAGCTATATCTAATTTTGGTCATCATACTGCTACCGCTCACACTCCTTATCATTAACGCCCTGTTATCGCCTTTGCCTATTTTGAACCCTTCGGTCACCCGATTCACCTATTGGAGTAGTTCTCGCTTTCCATTTTTAAATAGTCTATTTGGCAACACGGCTATGTTCGTACCTTTTGCCATTGGTGTATTGTTCCCGAGAATGAAGCGCTTTTCGGTGCTTCTGTTGTTTGTTTTCTTTGGATATAACTTTATGATTGGCCAAAAATTTTCACCCATTGTGCAAGGCTCCTTCTCTTTTTTGCTACCGCTTGTTTTTTATTATCGTAACAACTTAAAAGAGTATGTTAAAAAATCTGCTATACCGATGTTCTTGGCAGGCATAGGGTTAATCGCAATTATGTATACTGTAACCTATTCTAAATATGAAGAAACTAGACCCTTTGCAAATATTCGTATTTACGATCCAAATGAAGCGATGTTATATCGAATCTTTGGACTACAAGGCCATTTGTTTTGGGGAGCTACCGAACGGTATGTAGTTGCCGGGGAAGAACCAAAATCTTTCAATCCTGCTGATTTGTTATATGGCATGCGAATAATGATGGAAGAATTTGCGAAGGATAAGAATATGGTTTTATATTCTAATGAAAAAAGTGGTTATAATTTTACCAACGCTTATCCAGGCATTTTATTCGAGATTTTTCCATTGTCCTTGGCATTTATATTTCATACGCTATTGGTGATAGTATTTCTAGCTTTATTGGGATGGATTTTAAAAGAATTTATCGTCCAAAAGGCTTATGTATTGTCAATTATAACGTACCAATTATTTAATTGGACTGTTTACGCTTTTGTTATGGGCTATTTTTATAAACTATATTTTACGCTAGCATTTTTCCTACTATACGGCATTTATATTTACCTTAGAAAAAGTAAAAGGGGTGAAGGTTTACAAACCACATAAAAATAACATAGCCAGCATTAGTTTTCTGGGTTTCATAGCAGTATTGCCATTTCTAGATATACTAGGCCCAATCATGCTTGTTGTTACCATAGTAATGGCTTTTTTTTTCAAGCCACAGCGCAGTTTCCTAAATACTCTGTCAAATTCTAAAATAACATTATGGCTAGTCGGATATTTCCTTCTTGCCGTAATAAGTCTTTCTTACAGTATAGATACAGGCGAATCGATGAAAAAACTTTCGAAACTCGTCGTTTTCGTTTTGCTGCCCTTAATGTTTGCATTGATCGACCCTGACGTTCAACTTCTAAATAGAGCTAAGAAAGTGTTCGTCTATGCTATGATGGTTTTCTCGCTTTTTTCTTTAGCAAAATTAGGCTATAACTATATAGTTCGCTATGAGATAAGCCATTGGTATAATTTTGTTCAGGATTCTATGTACCATAAATACATGCCAGAAGACGCTATGTATCTAAACACCGCATTAGTATTGCTTTTATTTGGAAAGTTCAACAAAAACATAAAGATAGTAGGGGCAGGTTTATTCTTTCTTGTTATAGTGCTCTTTGGAGTACGGCTAGGATTATTTCTCTACCTGCTTATTATATTCATCTATTTCATTATGAATATAAAGTCGTTTTTAAACCTAAAGACTTTAATTGTGGGAATAGGGATACTAATACTTTCTTTTTCCTTGCTCAGCCAGAGCCGGTATGCTAAGGATAAACTATTTGATTCTTTGGAAAAGGTAGGATTTCGAACCGGCGGGGAGGTTTCCGAAATTGGGGAACAGTATCACAAAATTGGTCTAAGGACTAAAATTTGGACGTGCAGTCTAGAGTTAATTGAGGACAAACCAATATTTGGATACGGGGCAGGTGTCGAAAAAGAACCCATAGCCTCAATTAATGCCCGTAAGAATTTCAATATACCGACAAATTACAATTCTCATAATCAACTATTATCTTTATTAGTACAATACGGCATTATCGGTCTCGCCTGGGTATTAACCTTTTTCGGTTATTTAGTGATCATCTCGGTAAAAAAAAGGAATTATAGCGCCTTTTTAATACTTACGGTTATGTTCATTTCTATGATAACAGAGAGCTATCTAGAAATACAGCAAGGAGTTTTCTATTTCTGCTTTTTTGCACTTTTACTTGAGAAATTTATCGAGCAATCTTCTGAAATTCCGAAAACATCTCATCCTTAATTGTTCAAACAGCTACGAAAGAACGATGTTGCGAATTAAACTTTCTCAACCTGATAATACTCTATGTATCGTACACATAAATTTCAATATTTTCCATAGAAAATGGTGCTGAAAATTAATTTTTAGCCTCTTAATTTCCAATCCTGCTTGATTTGCTATTTTTGCGGTTTGTTAAATGTTTTATAAACACGATTTATTTTGAAAATTAAAATTGTTCATATTTTACATTCGGTAGGTGGAGTTGACGTATCTCTTCGGCTAATTCTGTCAAACATTAATTCCGAAAAGTTTGATTCAATTGTTATTCACGGAGTAGAGGATAAAAATGAACCTTTTCTAAATGACAAAAATGTTCCCGTAAAAAACTACCCCATATCTATAATAAGAAATATTGATCCTATTAAGGATTTTAAGGCAATTAGGGCTACCACAAAGATTATAAAAAAAGAATCGCCTAGCTTAATTCACGCTCACAGTGCCAAAGGGGGAGTAATAGGGAAAATAGTGGGCCGCAAATTTGGATTGCCAGTACTTCACACGCCACAGGCCTACTCATTCTTAAGTGCAGAGAATTATATTAAACGCACACTATTTTTGAATATAGAAAAATTACTGTCAAAAGGAAAAAGTAAGATACTGGCATCTTCCAATTCCGAAAAAAATAGGGCTATAAATGAGGTGGGTTATGACACCAATCGGGTTCTACTTTTCAATAACGCAATTAATCCCATCGATAAAATTCCAAATTTAAGCATAGATCGAAATTGGCCCGAAGAATATATTTGTTCGGTTGGTCGTCCCTCATTTCAGAAGAATATAGAGCTTATGGTTGAAATGCTAAGACATATAAAGATTAAAAGACCAACCATACATTTAGTGCTGATGGGTGTGGGGTATCACGCTCCAAATCTCGCTAAGATAAAATCACTCATCAACACCTACGGACTTCAAACAAATATCACACTTTTAGAATGGACTAAAAGAGAAGATATCTTTCATATTATAAAGAATGCCAGATTGTATGTATCTACCGCACGATATGAAGGTCTCCCATATTCAGTAATAGAGGCCCTTGCCCTCGGAAAAGCTTGTGTCGTGACCGATGCTGACGGCAATAGGGACTTGGTTGATGATGATGTGAATGGCCATGTTATTATGGATGAAAATCCAATCCTTTTCGCAGATAGAGTACAGGAATTGCTAGATAATGTTGATAAAAGGAAGCGTTTGGAGCAGGCATCCCTTAAAAAATTTAATGAGCATTTTAATATAGAAAAAACAATTCATCACTTAGAAACGATTTATTGTAACGAAATTTCGTAAGTGGGCCGGTTGGTCTGTTTCTAAAAAAGTGTGAGTAGTTCGTATTTATAGCGGTAAGTTTTTTACCTTTCATAAATATTAATATTCCTACAGCATAAGCAATGCGAATCCTACTATCTTCCATATATCCTTACGCCTTCTTGCTGCTGTACCTTACCATTCCATTTGATGATTATGTGCGCGCGCTGCCCAATATTCTATTGGTAGTTTTGCTTGCCGCCTTTCCATTTGTGGTGCGCAAATCAGACTTCGTGAAACTAAAAAAAGCCCCAACCCTTCTTTTTGGACTTTTTTTAGTTTACATCGCCGTTAATTCATGGCTGACGGGCACATTCGAAACCGATTTCAATATCATAAAAAAATTATTTCTTACCGGGGCTTTGGTTTTGTTGTATATACCCGTAAATGATTTTCAGAAAGTAAACAGGGCGATTGTGTATTCATCAATAGCCGCCATACTGTTTTCGGCAGTTAATATTGTCATATATGTTAACACCGGCGGCAGTTTGGAGTTTGGAAGCTCTCCCTCTTTTATCGAAGCCTTATTAATTGATCGTATCTATCTAGGCTTTCTGTGCGTATTGAGTATTTTAATTTCATATGCCTCTTTAACAGATAATTTTCACCCTAAAAATCGGTATCACGTTGCCAGTATTATGGTTAACGTGGTTTTTGTGTTTTTTATCGTTTCCAAAATCACCATTCTTCTTTTAATCGTGTTGTTATTACTCCGTCAAATGTATGGTGCCCAAATTAAGCGGCGCCTAGCGATTACCTTGGGGTCACTCATAATTTTTGCCGTGGCTATCGTTTTTGTAAAATTTAAGACAGACGATACGGTTGAAGATTCCACGTTTGTAAACACCGCCAATGCCCTTGTGGTAGAAAGCCTCACTTGGGAATTACGGCAGGTAGTTTGGGAATGTGCAGAACGATTGGCACGGGATGAAAACTTGCCTTGGTCGGGCTATGGCTTTCAAAATACAAAAAAGAAACTGATAAATTGCTACTCGCAAACCATCGAGATTAGCGAAAAACGGGAACAATTTATCAGTAACCGATATAACACCCACAATCAATTTATAGACTTCTATCTAAGCAGTGGATTTTTAGGAGTGGCCTTATTCACATTAATTATTGGGTGGCTCGCGCTACTAAATTACAAGAGTTTTTTTTATACAGCACTGTTGGTAACCCTGGTGGGATATTGTTTGATAGAAAACATTTTCCATCGCCAAATGGGTGCCTATTACGCTGGCTTTGTTTTACTTGTTTTGCTTACCCAAGGGGCACACCCAAAAAACAAGATTGTAAAAACGGAGTTAAAATAAATGCAAATTGTATTTTTGCGAACCAAATTTAGAAATAAGAAAACATGAAAATTACAGTAGTAGGAACCGGATATGTGGGATTGGTAACAGGTACTTGTTTGGCCGAGACGGGTAATGAGGTAATTTGCGTCGACATCGATAAAGAAAAGGTCGAGAAAATGCGCAGTGGTGTGGTGCCTATCTATGAACCACATCTCGATGTGCTTTTTGACCGAAATCTTCTTGCTGGAAGACTATCATTTACTACCTCTCTTGAGGAAGGATTAGAACACGGCGATATTATTTTTCTTGCCTTACCTACGCCCGAAGATGAAGATGGCAGCGCAGACCTATCTTATGTTTTGGGTGTCGCCGAAGAAATTGGAAAGCAAATACATTCCTATAAAGTAATCGTAGACAAAAGCACTGTCCCAGTAGGAACGGCCGATAAGGTTAGGGAAACCATCTCCAAGCATGCAAGCTGCGACTTCGACGTGGTGTCCAATCCAGAATTTCTACGTGAAGGATTTGCTGTAGATGATTTTTTGAAGCCAGAACGTATCGTCATTGGCTCGAGCAGCGAACGTGCCATAAAAATTATGGAAAAGTTATACAGTCCCTATGTTCGTTCGGGGAATCCAATAATTGTAATGGATGAGCGTTCAGCAGAATTGACGAAATATGCCGCCAACTCTTTTTTGGCGACCAAAATTACCTTTATGAATGAAATTGCCAACTTTTGCGAAAAAGTAGGAGCCGATGTTGACAAGGTGCGAGTTGGGATGGGTACTGACTCGCGCATTGGCAAACGCTTTCTCTTCCCTGGAATAGGCTATGGAGGCTCTTGCTTTCCAAAGGACGTAAAGGCACTTCAAAAATCGGGACGTAATGAAGGGTATGAGTTTAAGATTCTCGATTCGGTTATCTCGGTCAATTCACAACAGAAAACAGTATTGTTCCCGAAAATCAAAAATCATTTCAATAATTCCTTAAATGATAAAACAATAGCTATTTGGGGCCTGGCCTTTAAGCCAGAAACCGATGATATTCGCGAAGCCCCTTCAATCGATATGATGAAGGCGCTCCTTCAAGAAGGCGCGACACTGCAGGTCTTCGATCCGGAAGCCATGCCCAATATCAAAAAACAATTTGGGGACCGTCTCCACTATTCAAATTCTATGTACGAAGCCCTTGAAGGTGCCGATGCCCTCCTTATTTGCACCGAATGGAGCATTTTCAGGACTCCCAATTTCAGCAAAATAAAAAATACCCTTTTACAACCAACCATTTTCGATGGTCGCAATCTTTATAATACGGCAGAAATCGAACAAGAAGGCTTTACTTATTTTTCGATAGGGAGAAAAGAAATCAATAACTAGTATGAACAAAAGAATTTTAATAACTGGCGCAGCGGGTTTTCTAGGCTCGCACTTGTGTGACAGGTTTTTGGAGGAAGGCTTTGAAGTGGTTGGTATGGACAACCTAATTACCGGCGACCTTAAGAATATAGAGCATCTATTTCAAAGAGAGGATTTTCAGTTTTACCACCACGATGTGACTACTTTCGTGCATGTACCTGGCAAGGTTGATTACATTCTTCATTTTGCCTCTCCGGCCAGTCCAATCGATTATTTGAAAATACCCATTCAAACTTTAAAGGTTGGCTCACTGGGCACCCACAATCTGCTTGGCCTTGCCAAGGAGAAGAAAGCGCGTATCTTGATTGCTTCTACTAGCGAGGTGTATGGCGATCCATTGGTGCATCCCCAAACCGAAGATTACTACGGAAATGTGAATACCATCGGGCCGCGTGGGGTATATGACGAGGCCAAACGTTTTCAAGAATCGATTACCATGGCGTATCACCGGTTTCACGGCCTCGAAACACGCATCGCCCGAATTTTTAACACCTACGGTCCGCGAATGCGTCTAAACGATGGTAGGGTGATACCTGCTTTTATTGGGCAAGCATTGCGGGGCGAAGATTTAACGGTTTTTGGAGACGGCTCGCAAACCCGATCGTTTTGCTATGTCGATGATCAAATCGATGGACTTTTCCGTTTGTTGATGAGCGATTACTCCTTGCCTGTTAACATTGGGAATCCGCACGAAATTACCATATTGGATTTTGCAAAGGAAATCATCAAGTTGACCAACTCCTCCCAAAAAATTACATTCGAACCGTTGCCAAAGGATGATCCTATGCAGCGCCAACCCGATATTAGCCGGGCGAAAAACCTGTTGGGATGGGAGCCAAAAGTATCACGGGAGGAAGGAATGCAAAGAACCTTTGATTATTTTAAAGGCCTTAGCCAAGAAGAGCTTTTCAGAAGTGAACATAAAAATTTTGAAAAGCACATAAGGAAATAGTGATGATTTTTAGAAGTGGGAGATATTCGGGTTTTATAAGACCATTTATGTATGGAATTGACCTATTGGCAATACACTTGCTGGCCTACTATTTCTTTGCCGGTAACCTTCCACTACTTAACTTTTTCGTATTTGTCACCATTGGATGGATTGTGCTTTCCCTCAAGTCAAATTTTTACGAAATCTACCGTTTTACCCATACGGCCAAAATTATGTCGCTTTTGGGTAAGCAGTTTATCATTTTTACGCTTATCGTTTATGCCTTCTTCGGAATTTTCAATTCGGCACAATGGTCTGCAGGCACCATATTTTCCTATGTGCTATGGGTAATGCTCATAATTACGGTATTCAAATTTACCGTGTACTTCCTATTACGCAAGTACCGAACTTGGATGGGGGGGAATCGGCGCAATGTCGTTATTATTGGGTTGAACCAAAAAACAGATCAGCTCCGTAAATTTTTCACTGTTAACCCCGAATACGGCTATCATCTAGTAAAGACGTTTAACTTACAGGGAGAGAATAAACACACCATTGACGAGTGCATCGCCTACATTTCTGAAAATGAAATCGATGAAATCTATTCTTCGGTAGCCGAGATAAGCAATAAGGATTTGATAAAACTTATAGACTATGTCGATAACAATCTAAAAACCCTGAAGTTTCTGCCAGACAACAAAGAAATTTACACCAAGAAACTCGATTTTAGCTATTATGGGGTATTGCCAATCTTGTCGCTTCGCAAGATCCCCATCGATGAGCCGTTTAACCAATTCGTTAAACGTAGTTTCGATATTTTGCTATCACTGTTCATCATTGTTGGAGTATTGTCATGGCTCACGCCTATCTTGGCCATTCTTATTAAGATAGAGTCGAAAGGCCCGGTTTTTTTCAAGCAAAGGCGCAACGGTTTGGATTATGAAGAATTTTTCTGCTACAAATTCAGGAGCATGAGGCCAAATCCCATGGCGCATCTCCATCAAATTAGGAAGGGTGACGAACGGGTTACCAAAGTTGGAAAGATTATTAGAAAGACCAGTATCGACGAACTCCCGCAGTTTATCAATGTGTTGAAGGGCGACATGTCGGTCGTGGGACCGCGGCCCCATATGGTGAGTCATACGCATATGTATGCAGAGCGTATCGATAAGTTTATGGTGCGTCACTTTATAAAGCCCGGTATCACGGGATTAGCACAAGTTAGCGGCTATCGAGGCGAGGTAGAGACGGAGAACGATATCATCAATCGGGTAAAATATGATATCTTCTATCTTGAAAACTGGTCCTTATTCCTGGACCTAAAAATCGTTTTCCAAACTATCTACAATGCGCTACGAGGAGAGGAAAAAGCCTATTGATTATAACGCCCTTCCGTTGGTGTCCGTTATTACCCCAGTGTACAATGCGGCATCATTCATTGCCCAAACCATAACTAGTATACAAAAGCAGTCTTACCAAAATTGGGAACTTATTGTAGTAGACGATGCTTCAACAGACCAAGGTCCCGCAATTATTTCACGCCTAGCCCAGCAGGACGCGCGCATTCAATTTCACCCATTATCAGAAAATCACGGCGCGGCTTATTGCCGTAACATGGCCACGAAATTTGCTCGAGGTGATTATATTGCCTTCTGTGACGCCGATGACCTTTGGTTTCCACAGAAATTGGAAAAACAAGTGAGCTTTATGGAAACAGAACGGTGCTTGGTAAGCTTCTCCAGTTATCTGCATATAGATGAAGATGGACATTCCCTCCAAAAACGCGTAAGGGCAATGCCTTACCTAACCTATAGAAAACAAAGGCGCAATAACTATATTGGGAACCTTACGGGAATGTATAATGCAAGTGCCATTGGTAAAATTGAAGCTCCCAACATTCGGAAGCGACAAGATTGGGCGGTGTGGTTGGAAGCGATACGGCGCAGCGGTTCCCCTGCCCTTGGAATTCAGGAAGATTTGGCTTACTATCGCGTGCGTCCGGGCTCCATAAGTGCCAATAAGTTGAAACTCGTACGGCACAATTATCTCTTTTATCGGAAGCATCTCGCATATGGCCCTTTAAAGTCGCTTTATTTCCTATTGTTATTTTTCAGGGAATATTTTTTTGTGCGTCCAACGCACATAGAGCGATTATAACTTTGATACAAATTGCTTCAACTTTCCACTGGCACTGCGCTTCAGTACTTTGCAATGGGAAAAGTCAAGCTCCAAATCGGCACCCACATAACGTGATAGCGCTTCCTCCACCTTCGCGATCTGGGTTGGTTTCAACGCTTGTGTAGCGGTATATAGAATTTTAAAGTTTCTCGTGCTGTGCTGTTCTACGACGAATTCTTTTACATTACCATCGTCTTCAATTACGCTTTTGGTAACGTAATAAAAAGTAAGGCCCGGCACTTTTTTTCCGTTGGGCAATTCTGCTATGTCATTGGTACGGCCCACCAACGAGTTCAGTACCGGCCTCTTTTTAGTACTATTGATACTCAAACTACCACTATCGCCTATATCGTATCGAATCATGGGGTGCGCCCTGTTATAGAGCGATGTTATCACAATACGGCCAGTTTCCCCGTGGGGTACGGGGCGATTTTCATCATCGAGAATTTCAACATAGAGTGCTTCACTGTTCACAACAAAACTTCCGGCTGGGTCGGTAAAGGCGATTAGCCCTAATTCGCTGGCGCCGTACTCATTCACTACGGGTACGCCTAGCGCCATTTCCAATAGCTCTTTATCTTCTTCGAACAACATTTCACTGGTTACGATACAAAGGCGCAGGGTAGGGCATATATCCCTCAAGCAAATTTCCCTATCCTTCAAAAATTTACCGAACAGCACAATGCTGCTGGTATAACCGTTAATGTAGTCGAATTTTTTCTTTCGGAAAATTGACAGGAAATGCTCCATTTTCGCTTCCGAAAGGTCAAAAATCGGAAATCGATAGCGACTGCTAAGCCGGTCCTTCAAACGCTCCTTGTGGTAGCCCCAGCCTTCTAAGGGGATTCCGTAGAAACGCGCTTGCATCGAGCGGTTCAAATCAATACCATACCATTGGTATCGATCTATAAATTCAGCCCAGCTCAGGGCGTGGCAAAAATTGTCCTTCGCAAACACAAAGGGGTGTCCACTACTCCCCGAAGTTTTGTTGATGTAGGCATTTTTTTTTGAGAATCCGTGAGACAACCGCTCTGCCAGAGGTCGCTGCAAATCGCTCTTTTGCAGTACGGGAACCTCCTCCCAGCTGGCAATACGCTTGTTTCCATAAATTTTCTGGTAGTATGCATTTTCCCGCCAGTGGTACGCTACTATTTTTTCCTGAAGGTCCTGTATGTAAGTTCTATAGTCTTTTTCTGAAATAGCCTGAATTTCGAGCAGTCGTTGTTTTGCTTTCGCAATGGGAAAACCGGTAAATTGAAGCGTGCGCTCAAATAAATTCACGATAGAAAAATTAGTTGTTCAATTTACAAACATTTATTTTTGAAGGAAACTTTAAACACCTCAAAAAATGAATGTTCTTGTACTGGGCTCAGGCGGCCGTGAGCATACTTTTGCACATAGTATTTCCAAAAGCGACCGTTGCGAAAAGCTGTATGTAGCGCCCGGAAATGCCGGCACGCAGCAAATTGCCACCAACCTACCACTGTCGGTAACCGATTTTGAGGCTATTGAGGCGGCCGTACGGGAACATGACATCCAGATGGTGGTGGTAGGGCCCGAGGACCCATTGGTGAAGGGCATCGCCGATTATTTTGAAGAACGTGACTCCCTACGCGAAGTAATGTTAATTGGCCCCTCCAAAAGGGGAGCCCTGCTAGAAGGCAGTAAGGAGCGTGCCAAAGAGTTTATGGCAATGTACAATGTGCCTACCGCCGCATATGAAAGCTTTACGCTGGAGAGTTTGGAAGCGGGCAAAAAATTTCTGGAAAATTTAACGCCCCCTTTTGTGCTTAAGGCTGACGGACTTGCCGCCGGCAAGGGTGTCTTGATATTGGACGATTTGGAAGAAGCCAAGCGCGAGTTGGCCAATATGCTGCAAGGGAAATTTGGCAATGCGAGCCGTACGGTGGTCATCGAGGAATTTTTGGATGGTATTGAATTGAGCGTATTTGTGCTTACCGACGGTAAAAATTATAAGCTTTTACCTACGGCCAAAGATTATAAGCGAATAGGTGAAGGGGATTCAGGCCTCAATACGGGTGGCATGGGTGCCATTTCGCCCGTACCTTTTGCCAATACTTCTTTTTTGCAAAAAATAGAAGATCGAATCGTACGGCCTACCATTGAGGGGCTCCAAAAAGAAAATATCAATTACAAAGGATTTTTGTTTATAGGGCTCATAAAGGTAAACGACGATCCGTATGTAATTGAATACAACGTGCGAATGGGCGATCCAGAGACAGAGGTAGTTTTGCCCCGCTTAAAAACAGACTTGGTGAGTCTTCTAGAGGCTACTTTCGAACAACGATTGGATGCCGTTTCGCTTGCCGTAGACCATCGTGCCGCAGCCACGGTAATGTTGGTATCGGGCGGTTACCCCGAAAACTATGAAAAAGGCAAACCCATTACAGGATTGAACGAAATTTCAGACGATAGTATGGTGTATCACGCAGGTACCGCCCAAAAGAACGGAGACGTTGTCACCAATGGCGGAAGGGTGCTCGCAGTTACTTCCTTGGATGAAGATTTCAGAAAGGCGCTAAAAAAATCCTATAAAAACATAGAGAAGCTACATTTTGATAGGATGTATTATCGTAAGGACCTTGGTTTCGATCTATAAGATTAACCCAAGAAAGAATGCGATGTTTGGCTACGGTCTTCTTCGTCGTTCTCGTTGAAAATCTTTAGCTGCTTCATCCAATACAGGAATGCCACGAACGCTATAAGCATAAAGATCCAGCTCATGATATTGGCCAGCCACCAGCTGTCTAATTCCAATTCGCGAAGGGCATCGTAGGGAATAAAGAGAAAATCGACGAATAAATCTTCAATCCCGTAAAAAACATCTTTCAGTTCCATATTGCTATATTTATGTTGCAAAAATAGAAAATACCCCCTATGCTCACAAGCTTTTTCGAAAAATCGAATCCGATTAATTATGTTTTGGTCGCTGTGTTTATCTGCGTGGGGTACGTGCTTGGAGGACTTAAGGCATTCCCACATATGGTTACGCTAGCTACGCTGCCAACACATTTGTTCTTTCTTTTAATCGTGGTATTCAGTATGTTTTTACTGGATTTTGTAATTCGAAAAAATCAGCTTACAAAAAACAATACCTACGCCATTTTTGGGTATGGCTGTTTTATCGTTATGCTTCCAGTGGTATTTATTGAACGTTATTTTATTCTAGCAAGTCTGTTTCTATTGCTTGGACTAAGACGTGTATTGAGCCTTACTTCAGAAAAGAACTTGGAAAAGAAAATTTTAGACGCTTCCCTATGGATAGGAGTCGCCACCCTGTTTTATTTTTGGAGCTTCCTGTTCTATGCGGTGCTATTCGTTCAAATTTTGCAGCAAAAAAACACCACCTACAAACATCTTATCATTCCATTGCTGGGGATACTCGTGGTTGCCAGTCTAGCAACGTCCTATTGGCTGGTATTTTTCGACAGTTACCCGCAGTGGCGTACCTTGAAGGAAGCCACGGCACACGATTTCTCTGCGTATAACGAATGGCAACTTTTGCTGCCCGCTTCCATTTTGTCGACCTTGTTGTTATGGACTGCAGGAAATAGAATCTTCAAATTAACAAAAATAGGAAAAAAGCATAAGCCCAACCAATATATCATTTTATTAACCCTAGTCGCTACAATGGCCATAGCTATAGCCGCTCCCACCAAATCGGGGGCAGAGCTCTTCTTCGTGTTCCCACCACTCGCTATTGTGGCAGCCAATTATTTTGAACGCGTTAAAGAATTTTGGTTCAAGGAACTTTTGCTTTGGTTGCTCCTGTTGCTGGCCATAACCATATTAGTACTTTAAATGGAACGGTAGACTATATAATCGCTTTGGAGTATACTTTTTCTGAAATAGAGTTTCAATTACGACATCGGTTGGCGTATCCCTATAAATGGGGCCGCAGGCAAAACGATGTCTGGGATGCATATACCCAATATATCTACACAACTTTTGAGTGGGAGGCCTTGGTAGCTAAAATGAAACATACGTGCGAGCAATACCCTTTAGACAAAAGTGCGCTCTTCCAGTATGCCAGCAACCGATGGTATAATTTCTGGCATTCGGTGGCGGTAGAGAATATGTTCGCCACGCTCGAAGGGGTACGCAAGGTGACCAACCACCGGGACAGGGAAAAGGACTTTTTTCTCCACGGAATTCCCTTCGACCATAAAACGACGGTATTTCCGAAGAAATTTGCAGGAAATTTAGATGTCCTTCGCCAACATCCCAATCAGCTGCTCTATTGGCTCTATGAGAAGCAAAGCTTGGAGCAGCGCCATCATAAAGAAAACCGATTGTTTATTGTTGTCTACAAATCTACTGGCGAGCACTGGAAATTAAAATGTGAATTGAGCCTCATCAAAAAGCATATTGAAAATTATGCGGCCAATTTTACACGCTCCCAAGTGCAAACCCTTACTTTTGCAAATGGCGCCTCGGCGCTTAGCGATATTATTTGGGTAATACAATGAACTACATAGGCTCCAAGCACAAATTATCTTCGTTTATTTTCGATACTGTGCGCAACACCTGTGGGGAAAATTTGTCGCAATTCGTTTTCTGCGATCTCTTTGCAGGGACGGGCATTGTAGGCAGAACCTTCAAACCTTTTGTGAAACAGGTAATCGCCAACGATGTGGAATATTACAGCTATGTGCTTAACCGCAACTATATAGGCAATCACAAACCTCTCAACATCGATGACAGCCTACGGGAACTGAACCAGCTCCCAGGCATTCCGGGATTCATATTCGAAGAATATTCGCAGGAGGGAAGCGCTGGCCGCAACTATTTTACCGCCCATAATGGAAAGAAAATCGATGCCATTAGAACAAAAATCGAGCAATGGAAAACACAGGGGAGCATCGATGAGGACACCTATTTTTTCCTACTGGCCTCCCTTTTGGAGAGTGCCGATAAGGTAGCAAATACAGCCTCGGTGTATGGGGCATATCTAAAACATATTAAGAAGTCTGCCGCTAGAACTATGGTATTGGCTCCCGCAATGTTTACCACCACCGCCCAAGGGCATAGGGTATTTCAGCAGGACAGCAACCATTTGATAGGTGAAATAGAGGGCGATATCCTCTATTTAGATCCGCCTTACAACGCCCGACAATATGGTGCAAATTACCACTTGCTTACCACTATCGCAAAATATGATACCTTTGTACCGAAGGGAAAAACCGGGCTTCGGGAGTATTATAAAAGCGATTATTGCAAGAAAACTGAAGTACTGCCATCGTTCGCAGCGCTCATAAAAGAAGCCAAATTTCGATATATTCTCTTGAGCTACAACAATGAGGGACTTATGAGCCAAGAACAAGTAGAAGCTATTATGTCGCAATACGGTTCCTACCGGTTGAAAACGAAAAAATACCAGCGATTTAAAGCCGACAAGACCGAAAACCGAAACCATAGGGCTTCAGAAACTGTCGAATTTTTGCATATACTTAAAAAAGACATTTAAAATTACCGTTATGTTTACAGATAAGGCCAACCGAATATTTCAGGAAGTGATTGAGAAATACCACGAAAAGGACAGCGTGGACCAGCCCTTTCACAATCCGTACGATAAGGAAACCCAACTCCTAGAACATTTGCTCTATCGAAAATGCTGGATTGATACGGTGCAGTGGCACTATGAGGATATTATTCGCGATCCCGAAATCGATCCTAAGGAAGCCTTAACGCTGAAACGGAAAATCGACGCCTCCAATCAAGATCGTACCGATACGGTTGAATACATCGACAGTTATTTTCTCGAAAAATATAAGGATGTCGAGGTAAAGAACGATGCCACGATCAATACCGAAAGTCCAGCGTGGGGTATCGATCGCCTTTCCATCTTGGCTCTTAAAATCTACCATATGAACGAGGAGGCAAATCGAACCGATGCTACCCAAGAGCATCAAATGGCGTGCAAGGCCAAGTTGAATATTCTTTTAGAGCAGCGTGTCGATTTAAGTACCGCGATCAATCAATTGTTAGATGATATTGCCCACGGTCTCAAGTACATGAAAGTGTACAGGCAAATGAAAATGTATAACGACGACCAGTTAAATCCCGTGCTGCGTAACCAAAAGTAAGGTCGAGCACCTACCCGGTGGTGAGTCACTCCCCAATAAGGCTATGAAAAAACCCGACCATATTCTAGTGATTCGCCTTTCGGCTATGGGAGACGTGGCTATGACCGTTCCAGTGCTGCGCGTGGTCACCAGCACTTATCCACATTTGAAGCTTACGGTACTATCTCGTGAAAAGTTCCGTCCGTTTTTTGAAGACATCCCCAATGTACAATTTTTTGTAGCGCAGGTAAACGATGCGCATAGAGGTTTGTTCGGATTGTTGGCGCTTGCCAAACAGCTTAAAAAAGTACGAATTGATGCCGTGGCAGATCTGCACAACGTAATTCGGTCTCGCATACTTTCTTCCCTGCTTAAGCTTCAAGGAATTCCAAACGCCACCCTGAAAAAAGGGAGGAGCGCCAAAAGGGCCCTCACCCGACCAAACAACAAAGTTTTTAAGTCGTTACCTAGCACCCACCAACGATATGCGGATGTTTTTGAACGATTGGGCTACCCTATCGATTTGGCGATGCATGTTTTTCCGAAGAAAAAAAGTTGGAATAGCTCGTTACAGGCCGTCTTGGGCAACCCTACCAGAAAAATCATCGGTGTGGCGCCCTATGCTGCCTTTGAAAGCAAGGTATACCCTGCTCCCTATATAGAACAAGTGCTTTCTTCGTTGAACCAGTTAGGCAACTACCAAATCGTTCTTTTTGGCGGTGGCGCTTCCGAAGAGAAAAAACTGAAGGCTTGGGCAGACAGGTTTGAAAATGTAGTTTCGGTGGCGGGGAAGTTCACGTTCCGCGACGAGTTGGCATTGCTCTCCAATTTAGATGTAATGTTAGCTATGGATAGTGGCAACGGCCATTTGGCCGCGATGATGGGCGCGCCGGTCATTACCCTTTGGGGGGTCACCCACCCCTATGCGGGGTTCGTACCCTTCGCACAGCCTCCTTCGCATCAATTGTTGGCCAATAGGGAGAAATTTCCGTTAGTACCTACTTCCATTTACGGAAACAACTATCCCGAAGGTTATGAAAATGCCATTGCCAGTATTACCCCCACGCAAGTAGTGGAAAAAGTACAATCCATTCTGGAGAGTTAGAAGAGCTATACATCGTCGTAGTCGATAACCACGGTGGCCGATGTAGGGTGCGCTTGGCACGTTAGGATCAAGCCCTCGGCCAACTCCTCGTCGGTCAAAATCTGATTTTTGCGCATTTTGGCGCTCCCTTCTTTCAATCGTGCAATGCACGTACTGCAAATTCCGCCTTGGCACGAATAGGGCGGGTCCATGCCCTTATCTATTGCTGCGTCTAGAATGGACTTGTGCTGGGGCATTTCGAATGTCTCGGTATCATCGTCTAGCGTAATGGTAATCGCAGTATTGCCATCGTGCGCCTTGGTAAGCAAGCCTTTTTCTGAAGTGGAAAACAGTTCGAACAAAATTTGCTTTTCGTTGTAGCCGTGCTCCTTCAGTACAGAGGAGACCTCATCTATCATAGGTTCGGGGCCGCATAGGTAGGCTAGATCAAATTGCTGATCCTTAAATTTATTCTTCAGAAGGTGGTTCACTGTGCCCCGCTCTATTCGTCCAAAAGTGGCATCACCTTCAAGTTTTCTGCTGTAAAAGAAGTGGAGGAAAAACCGGTCGGGATAGTTTTTTTGCAATTCCAAAAGTTCCTTATGGAACATAGTCTCAACCAAGGATTGGTTTCCATATACCAAGGTAACACGGCTCTTGGGTTCTTTGTCAAGCGCGGTCCTCACGATGCTAAGGACGGGCGTGATACCACTGCCGGCGGCGAAGGCCAGCAAATTACGGGAAGTATTGGCTTGGGGGATAAGGGTGAACTTTCCTTCTGGGGGCATTACTTCCAGCGTGTCGCCAGGACGTAATTTGGTATTGGCATAGACCGAAAAAAGACCTTTGTCTACCTGTTTCACGCCAATTGTGAAAGATGTGCTGCTAGGAGCAGAGCAAATGGAATATGCCCTTCTAAGCTCGGCACCATCGTGCATATGCTTTATAGTGATATATTGTCCCGCTTTGAACGAGAAGGTCTCTGAGAGCTGTTCTGGCACACTGAAGGTAATGGCTACCGATTTTGGTGTTTGGCGCTCTACTGCGGAAATCGTTAACGGATAAAAGTGGCTCATAAAGGGCAATTTTTCAGCAAAAATACAAATTCGTCCTATAGTATGTATGGGTCTTATTGCTTTGTTACCCAATTCAAATTTTAAGGCATATCACTTCCGAAGTAAAAAAAGAACTGTATTTTTACCGACCTTACGGGCATGCTATATACTAAAACCAAAGGTTTTAAGTTACATTATCATATAAATTGACAGAATTTTGAAAGGCATACATAAAATCACCTTGTTCTTATTGGCCGTCTTGGTGTTCGCGGCTTGTTCACGTAAAAAGAGCACTTTCCTCTCCCGAAACTACCACGCAGTTACCGCAGAGTACAATACCTTGTTTAATGGCAATGTGGCCTTCGACCAGGGCAAGGAAGAACTGGCGCTTGGGTACCAAGATAATTTCTGGGAAATTTTACCTGTAGAGCGCGTAGACTTGAAGGAGAAGCAAGGGGCACCGGGACAGGAACTCAATCCCAACTTTAACCGGGCGGAGGAAAAGGGTGCCAAGGCCATTCAGAAACATTCCATTTACGTAGACGGGAAAGAGCACAATCCACAAATTGATGAAGCCTATATGCTGCTGGGCAAAGCGCGGTACTACGACCAACGTTTCGTAGCGGCGCAAGACGCCTTCAATTTTATTTTGAACCGGTACCCCACTAGCAATAATATTAATCGTGCAAAGGTTTGGAAGGCCAAAACCAATATTCGTATGAGAAACGAGGAATTGGCCTTGGAAAACCTTCAGGAAATGCTAGATGAGGTAGCGTTAGATGAGGAAGAACTGGCCGATGCCACCGCTATAATGGCACAAGCATATATCAATCTAGATTCGATAGCCGAAGCTTTGCCATACATTAAAATGGCCTCGGCCTACGTAGATGATAATGAGCTTAAGGGCCGTTATGCCTATATCAAGGGGCAAGTGTACGATCGTTTGGAGATGCGCGACAGTGCTAACATGGCGTTCGATGAGGTTATTGAGCTAAACCGAAAGTCGCCCCGTATCTACATGATCAATGCCTATATTGAAAAAGCGCGCAATTTCGATTATGACAATGAAGATCGAACCGCTTTCCTGGAACTGCTTTATGAATTGGAAGCCGACCGGGAAAACCGACCCTATCTCGATAAAATCTATAACCAGATTGGGGAGTACTACCGCAACGTAGATAGTATCGATACTGCAATTCGTTTTTACAATAAGTCTATCAAGAATTTTAAGAACGATCGGTTTATGCAGGCGGTGAACTACCGCACGTTGGCCGAGATTAGCTTCGACCGCGCCCTATACAAAAATGCCGGAGCTTATTACGACAGTACACTTAGCCAATTGGAAGCCAACTCTCGCGAGTGGCGCCGCATTACCAAAAAGCGGGAAAAATTGGACGACGTTATTAAGTACGAGGATATCGCTACCACAAACGACAGTATAATTCGCATTGCCAACATGAGCGAATCTGAGCGATTGACCTATTTTACCGATTATACCGAACGGTTAAAGGCGAAGGCCATCGCAGATTCCATCGAGAATGCAAAGCAACAGGAAGCCTTTGCTAACAATGAATTCTACAAGAAAACGAACAAGATCATTCCTGGCGCTTCCGAAGGTACCTTTTACTTCTACAATCCTACAACTGTGGCCTATGGCAAGCAGGAATTTGAAAAAATTTGGGGCGATCGCCGCTTGCAGGATAATTGGCGCCTTTCGAGCATTCAAAACAGCTCTTTGGAAGACGATATCGTCGCAGAAGCTGGGGTGCCTATTTCAGAAAACGAAAAATTTGATCCGCAAACCTATTTGGCTACCATCCCTACCGATAGGGTCGTATTGGATAGCTTGGCCAAAGACCGCAACTTTGCCTATTACCAATTGGGTTTAATTTACAAGGAACAGTTTAGGGAATATGGCCTTTCGGCCGATAGGTTGGAAACCCTTCTCGCTTACAATCCGGAAGAACGTTTGGTGCTGCCCGCTAAATATAACTTGCACAAGGTGTATTTGGAATTAGGGAATGAACCCCTGGCGGAGCAATATAAAAATGATATTATCACCAACCATCCCAACACGCGCTACGCGCAAATCTTGCTCAACCCGAATACGCTGCTTGGCGAAGATGAATCGAGTCCGGAGTTTAAGTACAAGCAGCTATACAAAGATTTTGAGGCCTCCAAATACCAATATGTAATCGATCAAAGCGACATGTACATTAACCAGTACAACGGCACCGAGATCGTGCCGAAGTTCGAGCTGCTTAAGGCCACTGCCATAGCTCGCCAGCACGGATTTGAACCCTATAAAAAAGCGCTTAACTTCATCGCGTTGAATTATCCAAATTTTGAAGAAGGGAAACAGGCCGAGGAAATATACAAAACCGTGTTGCCTGGCTTGGAGTTTAGTGCGTTCGAGCCCGAAGAGGAAGCCAAGAAGTTCAAGTTGGTGTATCCTTTTGACGTAGCGGAAGCCGAAGAAGCCAACAAACTTATCGAAAAGCTCACAGAGGCCGTAAAGGCATATGGCTATCGCGATATGGACATCTCGCTCGATTATTATACTCCCCAAACCCGCTTCGCCATTGTGCACGGGTTCAATACTAAGACGGGAGCAAGGCAGTTTGGAGAAGCTCTGAAGGAAAATAAGGAATTCAAAATTAAACGTCCCCATTTCGAAATAGCAACACCTAATTATAAAATAATACAGATTCATAAAAATCTGGATGCCTACCAAAATCAAGGTGGCATCGACCCAGCGAACAGTAATCCCCAAAAATAAACGACATGTTCACCGAAAAAAAGGAAAAGCTAGCCAACGAGCCCGGGACAGGGCAAAATCGCATAAACGAGGGCACCACCCTAAAGGGAGATATCGAATCTTCAGGTTTTTTTAGGATAGATGGGCACGTAGAAGGCACTATCAAAACCCCATCGAAAGTAGTCTTGGGAAAGTCGGGCGTCATCAATGGAACCCTTACGTGCGAGAATGCCGATATTGAAGGCTCCTTTACCGGCAATCTTGACGTATCTGGTACCTTAACCTTACGCGCCACCGCACACATTGAAGGCGAGGTAATCGTTGGGAAGTTAGCGGTAGAGCCAGGAGCTACCTTCGACGCATCGTGCACCATGCATGGGTCTAGCAAAAATAACTCCAACGGTGGTAGCCAAAAGGCAATCGAAAAGGAACCTTCCAAGGGTGGACACCCTTTCGATAGGCAACAACGTGCCAAAAAAGAGCCCGAACCTCTAAAATAATTTCGTGGCTGGCGACTCCAATAACGGACTTAGACGTTGGGCCGTGCTCTCGGCCATCGCGATCGAAATGGGAGTGATTATTTATGTTTTCGTTCGTGCGGGCCAATGGTTAGATGCTACCTATAACAACGGCAATAAATTATACGTCATTGTAAGCACGCTGTTAGGTGTAGGGGCCTCACTTTTTCTCGTTTTAAAACAGCTCAATCGCTTAAATAAGTAGGCCGTATGCGCAGCATGCTTTCATTTCTTGGGTTCCTGCTTTTGTTATTGGGAGGATCCTTCGTAGTGCACCTTGGGGTGCGCTGGTTCGCCCACCAACCGCTCTGGGCCCATATGCTGGTGGGGTCCTACCTTCTGAACTTTATACTAGCGTCTCTTATATTACTGCTTGTAACATTTTCGCTGCGGAAAAAATCACCGCACTCTGGCTTTATTTTCATTGGCGGAAGCGCCCTTAAGTTCGTTGTTTTTTTCTTGGTGTTCTATCCTAAGTATCAAGAGGATGGTGTAATGCATACGGCAGAGTTTACCACCTTTTTTATTCCCTACGCACTCTGTTTGATTTTGGAAGTAGCCTATCTTTCCAAACAGCTTAATAATCAGGTATATTGAAAAAATTTTTCAGAATAAAAAAAGACCAAAAATTGTTTTTTCAATAAAGATTATAACTGTATTTTTGCACCGATTTTAAGGACACCGTTATTTTTCGTCTGTTATGCAAAGACCCTTTATAAAAAGTTTGTTGATTTTTGCCTTTGTAATCGCTACCGCCGGCACGTACGGTCAGGCTGAAGGTGAGACCATTCAACCACACGAGCTTACCGAACAGCAGGAAAACGATAAAACTTCGGAAATACAGAGCTTCATTGAGCATCACCTTCAGGATTCGTACGATTTTACCTTCTTTTCCGATGAGGAAGAGGGCAAGCATTACGGTTTTCCGCTGCCTGTTATTTTGTTCGACGATGGGCTAAAGATATTTTCCTCTTCCAAATTCCATCACGGTGAGGCTGTGGCAGAGGTAGACGGAAACTACTACACCATTTACCATTCTAGAATTTACGAAACCGACGCTTCTGGTACGCTTCAACTCGATGAAGAAGGACACCCTACAAACGATAAGCCGCTCGATTTCTCGATTACCAAGAACGTAGTGACTATGCTTTTAGTGTCGCTCTTAATGTTCTGGCTGTTTCGCACCTTGGCGAAGTCGTACAAGAAAAACAGGGGCATTCCTACGGGAGTGGGCCGTTTTCTAGAGCCGCTGGTGCTTTTTGTGCGCGACGAAATTGCCATCCCAAATATAGGCGAGCACAAGTACAAGAAATATATGAGCTTTTTGCTCACCATTTTTTTCTTTATTTGGTTCCTGAACTTGTTGGGAATGACCCCACTGGGGGTTAATGTAACCGGAAACATTGCCGTGACCTTTGGTTTGGCGTTGATCGTGTTTCTTATCACAAATCTTACGGCCAACAAGAATTATTGGGGGCACATTTTTTGGATGCCCGGCGTGCCTAAGGTAATGCGCATCGTGCTGGCGCCTATAGAATTGTTAGGGGTGTTTATCAAGCCGTTTTCATTGATGATTCGTCTATACGCGAACATGACCGCCGGTCACGTGGTGTTGATGAGCATTATTGCATTGATGTTTATTTTTAAGAATTGGCTGGGAAGCTCGCTGTCGTTTGGACTCGCCTTCGCCCTGTCTATTTTAGAGTTACTGGTTGCGGCACTTCAAGCCTATATCTTTACAATGCTATCAGCACTGTATTTCGGTATGGCCAATGAGGAAGCGCACTAATTGTAGAACGTTTAATTTTTAATTATATATTATGGAAATCCCAACTATTGTAGGAGCAGGTTTAATTGTAATCGGAGCCGGTCTTGGTATCGGTATGATTGGTGGTCGCGCCATGGAAGCGATTGCTCGCCAGCCTGAGGCCTCTGGAAAGATTCAAACAGCAATGCTTATTGCAGCGGCGCTTATTGAAGGTATTGGATTTGCTGCCCTTTTCGCAGCGTAACTAAAAAGTACAGCTGCTGCAACGGTTGGTTGGAGCGGCTGTACCATTAAAAATTAAAGTACCCTGAAATTTTAGAAAATGGAAAAATTAATAGATCAGTTTTCGTTTGGCCTGTTTTTCTGGCAGATCCTCATTTTTGTAGGATTGGTGCTTTTGCTTCGGAAATATGCTTGGAAGCCTATTCTGGGAGCTGTAAACCAACGTGAACAAGGCATTAAAAATGCCTTGGCCTCTGCCGAAGAAGCCCGTCGCGAAATGGAAAACTTGCAGGCAAGCAACGAAAAGCTGCTCCAGGAGGCCCGTAACGAGCGCGATGTTATGATGAAAGAGGCTAGGGAGATTAAGACAAAGATGATTGCCGATGCCAAGGAAGAAGCACAAGAAGAGGCAAACAAAATGATAGCCCACGCCCAAGCAGCGATTGAGAGCGAGAAAAAAGCTGCTATGGCCGAATTGAAGAACCACGTAGCCGAGCTTTCTGTACAGATTGCAGAAAAAGTGGTAAAAAAGGAACTGTCTAGCAAAGACCAACAATTGGAATTGGTGGACACGATGTTGACCGACGCAAAATTGAATTAAACCTATGAGCAGCAGAGCAGCCATTCGATATGCCAAAGCAATGCTACAACAGGCCAGTGAGAAAAGCTCACAAGGACTTTTGTTTGGCGATATGCAATCGGTACACCAAACCATCGCTGGTAGCCGCGAGCTGCGGGCGGTATTGGGTAGTCCGGTAATAAAACCTGAAGACAAACAGCGGGCCCTGTTGAGTGTGTTCTCTTCCCAAGACGAACTTACCAAAACATTAATCAAGGTATTGGTTAAAAATCAACGTATTGAGTTGTTGGGGGAGGTTGCTGCAAGCTACGTTTCGCTCTTCAACGAGTCGCAAGGTGTTAAGGTTGCCAAAGTTACCACAGCCGTACCCCTAACCCCGGCATTGGAAACGAAAATCTTAAATAAAGTCACAGAATTAACGGGTAGCAAGAACGTTACCGTTGAAAATACCGTGGACGAATCGATCATTGGAGGGTTTATCCTTCGCGTGGGCGATCTTCAGTACAACGCGAGTATCGCAAACAAATTAAACCGATTAAAAAGAGAATTTACCTTAAATTAGGGTGAACGGCTAGCGAAAGCAAGGGGTTTCACCTCAAATCGTAATAAAAATGGCAGAAGTAAAACCAGCTGAAGTTTCAGCAATTTTAAAGGAACAACTTTCAGGTTTTGAGGCCTCGGCTTCACTTGATGAAGTAGGAACCGTGTTAACCGTAGGTGACGGTATTGCCCGTGTGTACGGTTTGTCCAACGCACAATATGGCGAATTGGTAGAGTTCGAGAACGGCCTGGAAGGTATCGTTTTGAACCTCGAGGAAGATAACGTGGGCGTGGTACTGCTAGGGCCTTCAAAAGAAATCAACGAAGGTGCTACCGTTAAGAGAACGCAGCGAATCGCCTCTATTAAGGTTGGCGAGGGCATCGTAGGACGTGTTGTTAATACCTTGGGCCAGCCTATTGATGGCAAAGGGTCTATCGAAGGACAAACCTATGAAATGCCATTGGAGCGTAAGGCACCTGGGGTAATCTACCGTCAGCCGGTAAATGAGCCGCTTCAAACGGGTATCAAATCGATAGATGCGATGATTCCTGTGGGCCGTGGCCAGCGTGAGCTTGTTATTGGTGACCGTCAAACAGGGAAGTCTACCGTGTGTATCGATACCATCTTGAACCAGAAAGAATTTTACGATGCCGGGGAGCCTGTGTACTGTATCTATGTTGCAGTAGGGCAAAAGGCTTCTACGGTTGCAAACATCGCCAAGGTATTGGAAGATGCGGGTGCATTGGCTTATACAACTATCGTTGCGGCAAATGCATCAGATCCTGCGCCTATGCAGGTATATGCGCCTTTCGCAGGAGCAGCGATTGGGGAATACTTCCGTGACACGGGACGTCCAGCCCTAATCGTTTATGATGACCTTTCCAAACAAGCTGTTGCCTACCGTGAGGTATCACTATTGCTTCGCCGTCCACCGGGACGTGAGGCTTATCCAGGTGACGTATTCTACTTGCACTCTCGCTTGCTAGAGCGTTCGGCCAAGGTAATTGCAGACGATGATATTGCAAAGAACATGAACGATTTGCCAGAATCGTTGAAGCCTATCGTGAAAGGTGGCGGATCGCTTACCGCACTCCCTATTATCGAAACCCAGGCGGGTGACGTTTCGGCCTATATTCCTACCAACGTAATTTCTATTACCGACGGACAGATTTTCTTGGAGAGCGACTTGTTCAACTCTGGGGTACGACCTGCTATTAACGTAGGTATCTCGGTGTCGCGTGTAGGAGGGTCGGCACAAATTAAATCGATGAAGAAGGTCGCCGGTACCTTAAAGCTTGACCAAGCCCAGTACCGTGAACTTGAGGCATTCGCCAAGTTCGGTTCCGATTTGGATGCCGCTACGATGAATGTTATCGAAAAAGGAAAGCGAAACGTAGAGATTTTAAAGCAAGCACAGAACGATCCTTTTACTGTTGAAGATCAAATTGCCATTATCTATGCCGGTTCAAAGAATTTACTGCGTAACGTGCCTGTAGAAAAGGTAAAGGAATTTGAAAGAGATTATTTGGAGCTGCTAAATGCTAAGCATCGCGACACCTTAGATGCGCTAAAGGCCGGTAAATTTACCGACGAGCTTACCGATACCCTTGCTGCAGTAGCAAAAGATGTTGCCGCCAAGTATAAGTAATGATGAATTC
>CAZXDP010000001.1:0-97190 GCA_964639255.1 uncultured Flavobacteriaceae bacterium | reverse complement strand
TGAATTCTTAATTCATAATTGATAAAATGGCTAACTTAAAGGAAATACGAAGTAGAATCACCTCGGTAGGCTCAACGATGCAGATCACCAGTGCCATGAAAATGGTGTCTGCCGCTAAGCTCAAGAAGGCTCAAGATGCCATTACAGCGATGCGTCCCTATGCCGATAAGCTCACCGAGTTGCTTCAAAATTTAAGTGCAACGCTCGATGCCGATAGCGGTAGCAAGTTCGCCGAACAACGCGAGGTGAACAAGGTGTTGGTAGTTGCCATAACCTCCAATAGGGGGTTGGCAGGCGCGTTTAATAGCAACATCGTAAAAGAAGCCAAAAAGACTGCGCAGCAAACATTCTCTGGAAAAGAGGTAGATTTCATGACCCTGGGTAAAAAGGGCAATGATATCCTAAAAAAAACTGAAAAGGTGGTACACCATAATACATCTCTTTTCGACGACCTTTCTTTTGAAAATGTTTCTGAAATTGCCGAGATGCTCATGGAGAAGTTCGACCGCGGTGAGTATGATAAAATCGTAGTGCTGTACAACAAGTTCAAGAATGCGGCTACGCAAGTTGTGATGAACGAACAGTTCTTGCCTATTTTGCCACCGAAGATTGACGAGGCAGAGGCTAAAAAGGCTACGCCGGACTATATTTTCGAACCTAGCAAGGCTGAAATCGTAGAGCAGCTAATTCCGAAGAGTTTAAAGACACAACTGTTCAAAGCGGTGCGCGATAGCGTGGCGAGTGAACACGGTGCGCGTATGACTGCAATGCACAAAGCTACCGACAATGCCAAGGAACTAAAGAACAACCTTACATTAGAATACAATAAGGCCAGGCAGGCTGCCATTACCGGGGAAATTCTCGAGATTGTTGGTGGTGCCGAAGCCCTCGCCGGCTAATTCCTTAGCAAAGATTTTTTTAAAAAACCTTCCAAACTTGGGAGGTTTTTTCTTTTGGAACTATTTTTGGTAATATCTAACCCTGTAATCAATTCACCTTTTCTTTATGGCCAACCGTGTTCTACTTACCACACTGTTACTATTCTTCGGCATTGCTGTCCTATTTGGTCAAAGCGCCAAAGGTGATTTCAACCTATATGTGCAGGCGGCGCCATACCCAACGTTCCAATTTCAGGATTTTGGGCTCATCGCTATTGCTGGAGCAGAATATTTCGTATCGCAAAAAGTATCGATTGGAACTTCCTTTTTTACTTCAAACAATACGCTTTTTAAGGGAGATCGAGGCCCTACTATTCGCTCCTATGGTGTAATTCCCTCCGCGCAATATTACTTCGTCAACAAACCTTCGTGGACCTTTTTCGGTCAACTGGGATATGGTTTTGGATTCGAGGACCGTACCAGAGGCTCGGTGCAGAATAGCGCGTTAACGGTGGTTGAGGTAGGGTTGGGAGTAGCGTACCATTTGTCCGATATTGTTTATGTTAGGCTTTTGCTACCTTTTTTGCACGCACAGAATGTAACATTCGATGAAAAGGCGCTAACAGGCGTGGCTCCCTTTTTAGGATTCGGCTTTAGAATGTAAAAGGAAATTTTATAAAAAATGAGAACGATGTTGAACAAGTGTACGTTATGGAAGGTGCCATTAGGGATTTGTCTTTTAATGCTCATCGTTACCGGCTGCGGAACATCGCAACAACAAGATTTGGCCGGAAAGCCCCCAGTTTTACAGGAAAATCCTCCGTTTACAGTAGCAGATGCTTACTACCAAGAATGGGTAGCGGGGATCAAGGAGGGCGGAAAGGGAGTGAATGTGCACCTCAAATTCGAAACTGTGGAAGCTGAAGTTGAAGTTACAGCCATCTATTTCCGCAGAAGGAGCACCGAAGCCATAATTACGTCGCTAAAGCCACTTACGTGCGTTGGTTATTTTACCGAACATACCGAAAATGACGTCATTATGAGCGATGACCCAAAGGAGGAAGCGAGCAATAGCATGCGCGAACCCTTCCCCTTTCAGCTTGCTTCGAACGAAGCTGTGGTGCGTTATCGAAAGCAGGGAATCGAGCAATTTTACAAAATTGAAAACTTAGAAAGAAAGGAGATGCTAGCGTATCCACAGGGCAACCCAAACAATGATTGATTACCCTTGCGCTCATTGGTATTTTCAATACTTTTACCAAAAATCCGAAAGATTCGTTGAGCGTTTTCAGAAAACTTTTCCGGCAAACATTTGTGTACGGTTTGGCCACCGTTTTGCCGCGGGCCTTGGCTATTGTGCTGGTCCCCCTTTATGTAGAGGTCTTGGGTACCGCCGAATATGGCGTTTACGCTTCCCTCATGGCGTTTCTCATTTTGGGGAACGTACTTCTTTCCTACGGAATGGAAACGGCATTTTTCCGATTCGTCAACAAACATAGCGATCAAAAAAAACAGGTGCAGGGAACTGCCCTAACGTCACTTACGGTTTCTACCGCGCTCTTTCTAGCAATTTTTTTAGGGTTTCGAGAGTCGTTAAGCTCCTTGTTAGACTTTAAGACGACCTATGTTACCTATGGCATCCTCATTTTGGGGTTAGACGCCCTGTGCGTGCTCCCCTTTGCTTGGTACCGCGTTACCGAACGACCTACAAGATATGCCGTTGTTAAAATTATAAACGTTCTCATCAACTTGGGCTTTAACTTGTTTTTTTTCTTGGTATTGCCGAAATGGGCCGAAACAGCACCTGGGAGCATCTGGGATGGTTGGTACCATCCAGAGGATATGGTTTCTTATGTTTTCATTGCCAATCTGCTGGCCAGCGCCATCACCTTGCTAATGGTATTGCCTGTTTATCTTAAAATTGGCTTTACCTTTCAAAGTTCGATATGGCGCAATATGATGAAGTACGGATTTCCCGTGCTGGTGGCTGGAATTGCCTTTTCCATTAACGAGGCGTTCGATAAAATTTTGCTGAAGTATTTGCTTCCGAAGAACATCGCCGAATCGGAGGTTGGGGTATATGCCGCTTGTTACAAACTGGGAGTTTTTATGACCTTATTTGCTACGGCCTTTCGATTGGGCATAGAACCGTTTTTCTTCAATCATGCGAGTAACAGCAATGCTAAGCAAACGTATGCAACCATCACCCGATATTTTACCATTTTGGGAAGTGCCATTCTGCTCTTCGTGGTGGTTTATATCGATGTTTTCAAACGGATCTTAATTCCAGATAGTGCCTATTGGGAAGCTTTAGACATTGTACCTCTCATCTTGCTTGCCAACCTATGTTTGGGCGTTTACCATAATTTGTCGGTTTGGTACAAGGTGACAGACCGAACCCGCTTTGGAGCCTATATTTCCTTATTCGGAGCCGGGGTAACTCTACTGCTAAACTTAGTGCTTATCCCCTATCTTAGTTATCGTGGATCAGCTGTAGCCACCCTTGCCGCGTATGGTAGCATGATGGTACTATCGTATTATTTTGGTCAGCGCCATTATGCGGTGCCCTACAAGGTGTGGCACATAGCCAGGATCGCCTTGTTGGCAATTGGCCTTGCCGCAGTGTCCTTCTATGTTTTTGAGGGCAATCTATGGGTGGGAACCGCTTTATTATTGATATTTTTGTTGGTAGTATATTTTTCGGAACGTAACGACCTTAAAAAAATAGTTAGAAGATGAAGGTAAAGATCATCAATAAATCGAAACATCCGCTGCCCAGCTATGAAACGATAGCCTCGGCCGGGATGGATATACGGGCCAATGTGACCGAGCCTTCCACCTTGAAACCGCTGCAACGCGCTGTAGTAAAGACCGGGCTGTTCATTGAGCTTCCCATTGGGTATGAGGCCCAGGTGCGTCCCAGAAGTGGACTCGCCGCCAAAAAAGGCATAACAGTGCTCAACAGCCCCGGAACCATCGATGCAGATTATCGTGGTGAAATTGGTGTTATTCTGGTAAACCTCTCTAACGACGATTTTACCATCGAAGATGGCGAGCGTATTGCACAACTTGTCATTGCCAAGCACGAACACGTCTCTTTTGAAGAAGTAGATGAATTGGATGAAACTACACGTGGTTCGGGAGGATTTGGAAGTACCGGAACCCGTTAAATGAACTAGTATGAAGATAATTGTGCCTATGGCCGGCCGCGGGAGTCGGCTTCGCCCCCACACCTTAACAGTCCCAAAACCATTGGTGCCAGTGGCCGGAAAACCCATCGTGCACCGTTTGGTAAGCGATATTGCGGGCGTGCTCGATGAGGCTATCGAAGAAATCGCTTTCATATTGGGCGATCCTGCTTTTTTTGGGGATGATGTGGTGAACAGCCTAACACAGCTAGCCGAGTGCTTAGGTGCCAAACCCTCTATTTACCGCCAATTGGAACCCAAGGGCACTGGCCACGCCATTATGTGCGCCGAACCTTCACTTTCTGGGCCGGCGGTCATTGCCTATGCCGATACCTTGATTCGGGCCGATTTCAATCTAGACAAATCTGCCGATGCTGTTATCTGGACCAAAAAAGTCGACAATCCGCAAGCCTACGGGGTGGTAAATTTGAATGATAACAATGAAATTATTGAGCTGGTAGAGAAACCATTAGAATTTGTAAGCGATCTTGCGGTCATCGGCATCTATTATTTCAAGGAAGTGGCAGCACTCAAGCAAGAGCTACAATATGTGTTGGAGCACGACATTATTCACGGGGGAGAATACCAGATTAATGACGGTATTAAGCGTATGATGTCCAAGGGCATGGTATTTAAGCCGGGAACGGTAGACGAATGGATGGACTGTGGCAACAAGGAGGTAACCGTGGAGACCAATCGAAAAATGCTTCAATTTCTACAAGACGATGGTGTTCCCCTCCTCTCAGAAACCCACAGCCAGATAAATGCGAAGGTAATTCCACCCTGTTTTATAGGAGAAAAGGCCATCATTGAAAACAGTACGGTAGGTCCTTATGTTTCTATCGGGGAAGGCACGAAAATTGTAAATAGTAACGTTATCAATAGTATCATTCAAAAACATACCTTAATCGAAAACGCCCACCTCGAAAATGCTATGATTGGCAATCATGCCGTTTTCAATGGGAAGTTTACCAGCGTTAGCTTGGGCGATTACTCTGAACTCACATAACCGCAAGTGAAGCTATGAAGCATACCCTGTGCATCGTATTTCTTTTTTTCTTCGGAAGTATATTGCTTCCGGGGCAGGTTTTTGCACAGGATACCGAGATGCCTACCGACGATCTGGGGAATGTGACCGATATGTTTCAGGAACATTTTTTTGAGGCCCTAAAACAACGCGCCATCGAAAATTATGAATTGGCACTTACCTCGCTCTCGCAAGCTTCAAAGGCGACCAAAGACCAACCGGCGCTAGATGCCGTAATCGCCTTCGAACAGGGCAAGAATCTGGTGGCACTCGAGCGGTTCGATGCGGCCGAAGAACAGTTCAAGAAGGTTCAGCAATTGCAAGGCGACAGGCTCGATGTACTCGAAGCGCTTTACGATTTATATTACGTGGAACAGGATTTAGATGCGGCCATTCCCTTGGTGATCAAATTAAGCGAATACGATGAAGATTATAAAGAAGACTTAGCGAACCTTTATTCCCGAACGCGCCAATATGACAAGGCAATACAGGTGCTAGATGAACTCGACGCCAATTGGGGGGAGAGCGATTACCGAGATGCTCTACGTAGCCAAATTTACCGGCAAACGGGCAATACCCAGGGGGAAATTGTGAAGTTGGAAGAAAAAATTGAAGGCACCGTAAAGAGTGAGAAAGATTATTTGAACTTAATTTATCTATACAGCGAACAGGGAAATTCGAAGAAAGCCTTTGAAACAGCCAAAGAACTATTGGCGAACAAGCCACAATCGCAGCTGGTGCACGTAGCGCTGTATAAATTCTATTTAGAGGAAAACGATACCGAAAAGGCGCTGCAATCGATGAAAACCGTATTTGGATCTTCTCAGGTAGAGGAAGTGCAAAAATATAAAGTGCTGGCCGATTTTATCCAATTCGTCGATACGCATCCTGAATTCCAAGCAGCGCTGGACTCCATTCTTCCTGCATTTTCCGCCATGGAAGGAGGTAAGGTGTATCTACAATTGGGCGATTATTACCTTTCGAAACAGAACCATAGCGCGGCGCTTCGTTTTTACGAAATGGGTGTAGCCCGAGATCCGGACAATTACAATCTGCTTAAAAATACATTGTTACTGCAAATAGACGAGAAGAAATTTGAAGCGGCGGAGCGGTTAAGCGAAGAATCGCTGGCTATTTTCCCTGCACAACCATTGCTATACCTTTTGAATGGTGTGGCAAACAATGGTCTCAATCTCCCTGATAAAGCAATAGACAGCCTAACAACGGGTGTCGATTTTCTGCTCGACGACCCTAAGATGCAACGGGATTTCTACTTGCAGCTAAGTCTGGCGTATACCCTTAAAGGAGATACAACGAAGGCAGCGAACTACACCCAAAAGGCAAACGAAATTAACCTGCCAAACTAATCTATGCGAACAAAGAGTTTCTATTTTCTTCTTTTAATAATTATAACCGCGAGCTGTGGCACAGCGAAGAAAATTGGTACTGCCAGTGATGATTTAAAGACAGAAGCCATTATTCAAGCGCATAGGGCAGCTATGCCCGCTTTTCAAACCCTCGCGGCCCGTATGCAAGTTACCTACGAAGATCAAGACCAACTCCAAAGCGTTACAGTGAGTCTGCGTATGGAAAAAGACAAAACCATTTGGATCAAGGCCTCGTTAGTAGGTATTACCTTGGCCAAGGTACTTATAACCCCTACCGAGGTTCAATATTACGAAACCTTCGGAAATTCCTATTTTTCCGGAGACTTTGCGCTTTTAAGCAACTGGTTGGGCACCGATATCGATTTTGAAAAGGCGCAGGCCATCCTGTTGGGGCAGTCGCTTTTCGACCTGCAAACCAGCACCTATTCTTCCGAAGTTTCGCTCGAAAAATACAAGCTGCAACCCAACCAACAGCCGGCAGATTTTATACACTCGTTGCTGTTGCTTCCCAAGAGCTTTAAAGTTTATTCTGAAACGCTTTCACAACCATCCAAAAGCCGATTGCTTTCGGTGCGGTACGGACCTTACGAACAAATAGATGGGTCATATTATCCCAGTAGCATAGAGGTATTTGCTACCGAGGGCGATAGCAAAACGAGTATCGAAATGAACTTTAGAAAGTGGGAAGTGAACATTCCCATTAGTTTCCCCTTTTCCATTCCAGAAGGCTATGAACAAATTAAACTGTAATATGCGCTTCGTATGTATTTCGATAGTATGTTCGCTGTGGCTCGTTTCAGGCTCCCTACTAGCGCAAAACGACCGCCAAAAGGAACTGGAAGAACAGCGACAGGCCATTCTTCAGGAAATAAAGCAAATCAACAACTTGCTGTTCAAAACCAAAAGGGAAGAGAAGAGCGTTCTCAATCAGGTCGAAGACTTAGACCAACGTATTGCCGCTACCGAGAATCTCATTAGGGTCACCAACCGGCAGGCGAACTTACTTACCCGAGAAATTAACGACAACCTAAGCCGAATTGACCAACTTCGCGACGAACTTACCGAACTAAAGGCAGATTATGCCGAAATGATCCGGAAATCGTACAAGAGCCAGTCTCAGCAAAGCAGAATCATGTTTCTGCTATCTTCCGAAAGTTTTTTACAGGCCTATAAACGGCTTCAATATATGAAACAATATACCGAGTACCGAAAGAAGCAGGGCGAAAGCATCAAAGAAAAGACCGATACCCTGCAAGAGCTTAACCGCGACCTTTTGGCCCAAAAAGCCAAGAAGGAAACACTTCTTGCCGAGAACAGGCAAACGCGGAACGAGCTCGCCAAGCAGAAAAAAGACCAGGAGGCCCTAATTGCATCCCTGAAAAAGGATGAGGGAAGATACGCATTGCAAATACGAAAGAAACAACAGGAGGCCGATGCGATCGACCGGCAAATAGAAAAGCTTATTAGAGAGGCCATTGCCAAGGCCAATGCCGAAAAGAAAGAAGCTACACCCGCCGAGAAGCGCTCCTCTACCTTTGCACTCAACGCAGAGGCGAAGGAACTTGCCGCTAATTTTACAAGCAATAAGGGAAAGCTGCCCTGGCCCATAACGCAAGGAGGTGTTGTGGTGAAGCGCTATGGAAGGCAACAGCATCCGCAATTGCCCAATGTAACCACCTATAACAGCGGAGTTGAGATTGCCACCGAAAGTGGCGCCCAAGCCCGTGCTGTTTTTAACGGCACCGTTCTGGAGGTGCAGCAGCTCAAGGGTGCCAATAAGGCCGTATACGTTCAACATGGTGATTTTATTTCGGTATATAACAATTTGGCTACGGTTTCAGTAAAAAAGGGTCAAAATGTAAGTACAAAGCAAGCCTTGGGGACCATCTTCACCAATCCTTCCAACCAAAAAACCGTATTGAAGTTCTTGATTTACCAAAATACCAACCGTCTCAATCCAGAAGATTGGATCTATAAGATGTAGCGAGGTCTAATCTGAAAACTCCTTGATGAGGATATAGATTGCCATTAGCAGCACAAACCAACCGAAGCCTTTTTTCAACCGACTTCCATTTACAAAATTGGTAAGCCATACCCCTACGAAGATTCCAAGGATGGAAACGCCTGAAAACAACGCAAGAAACTGCCAATCGATATGCATTGTCTCAACGTCGCCAATAAAGCCTATGAGCGATTTTATGGCGATAATTAATAGTGAGGTAGCCACCGCTTTCTTCATGGGCAGCTTTGCAAATAGCACCAGCGCGGGAATAATGAGAAATCCACCCCCTGCGCCCACGAGGCCGGTAAGCAGACCCACTACGAGCCCTTCAACGATAATAAGCGGATAGTTAAACGCAACCTGGGTTTGTACTTTGGCATCCATTTTCTGTGTTCGAATCATCGAAACCGAGGCAATGAGCATGATAATCGCAAAGAACACCATAATGGCGATGTTCTTGGTGAGCACAAACTCACCTATGGCCACCAATTTTAAAGGTATGGCAGGCACGATGAATTTTCGGGTAATGTATACCGCGATAAAGGCTGGGATGGAAAACACAATTGCGGTTTTGAAGTCGACCAAGCCTTTGTACATATTGCGAATGGCGCCTACCAAAGCCGTAACGCCCACCACAAAAAGCGAATAAGCTGTTGCCGTAACCGGGTTGATAGAAAACAGGTACACAAACACCGGAACGGTTAAAATGGAGCCGCCCCCACCAATAAGGCCCAAGACAATACCAATGAGAAGCGCACCGAAATAGCCGGCTAGGTCTACTATTTCCATAGGTATAAAAGTAATGAAAAAGGAGCCGCTTGTAGGCGGCTCCTTCAGTTAATCTACTATGGATAGTCTTATTGTACCAATAGTTTCTTGGTAACCGTTGCATCTCCGTTTTCAATGGAAATAAAATAAAGTCCCGAAGCATACTTGGAAACATCCAAGGCTGCCTTGCTACCGTTAAACTGGTTCGCCTGTAACACTTCCAACTGCTGTCCCAAGCTATTGGTAAGGGTTACCGTAGCGTTGGTCTCGAGCTGAGCAGTACCGAAATCGATAAATACCTGGTTGCTCGCTGGGTTGGGATATAGTGCAATGGCACTGGCCAATACTTCGGAAGTACCAAGTACCTCGCCTACTACTGCTACATTATCTATCAAGGTACTGTTTCCGTACCCGTTTATATTGATAAAGCGAACGATTAGGTAGTCGCCGATGTAGCTGGAGAGGTCAACATTCTCTGTTCTCCAATCGCTCGAGCTGCTTGGCACCCACCCTTGGGAGGTGTTATATCCAGACAGTGTCGACAAATCGAGGCCCTCCTTAAAATATACCGAATTAAACGTAGAGCCACAGTCTGAAGAAACTTCTACACGAAGACCATCGCTGAAGGAAGCCGAATACTGTGCCTTGGCCAAATCGAAGGTTAGGGTAGCTGAGGTTGCGGCCGTTAAATCGATAATCTGGGTTTGGAAGATATCCAATTGTCCTGCGGCGTTGTAGCTGTAATTGTCTATAAAGGAAGAAATTGTGCTATTGCCATCGCTTCCAGTAATGTTGGTGCGTTCAATCCAAGTGGTAAGTCCGTCCGGATTTTCCATAGACCAAGCTGGGGGAGGGAAACCGTTTGTGTCAAATGGTTCTATAAAATCCAGCGGTGCCCCCTGGGTATCGGCAAAGAAAGCAAGTTCTGCTTCATTATTGGTAGGGTTTTGATCTGAACTCAAATCGATGCTAACCGTTAAGGTATGGCTGCCCGCTTCTGGCATCGGCAAAGGAGTGCTAAAGTCGAAGGTTACCTGTTGTCCAGAATTAATAGTACCAGAATATGTTTCGGAAATTGCCGGCTCACTATCCAATTGATAGATAACATTAAAACCGCTTTGTGGATCGATACCTGTATTGCGCAATGTAGCCGAAATAATCACTTCGTCGCTGGGGTTACAGATTGAAAAATCACCCAACTCGTTATTGATCTGAATCACCGCCAAATCATTGTTCAAGCTACAGTTAAGCAAGCCGCCGCCATAATTGATTGCAATGGTGCGTCGGCTCTCCCAGCCATCGGTGGCATTTTTTGCAACGACCGCTACCCATAGCTCTTCATTCGGATCGGTAATAGGTACGTTTATTGAATTGGTACTGGTAGTGCCCACTACTTCCATATATTGGGTTCCCAATAGATAGAGATCGTAACTTTCGGCACCGGAAACCGCATTCCAGGCAAAGGTAGCTTGGTCTGGGCACACTTGTGCAACTTCTACGCCGGTGGGTTGGCTGGCGATAGAGAAATTGGCATCACTTACATCAGAGAATGAACCGCTGGTGACACGAATTAATCCGTTACCCGTTACAGATGTAGGCACGTTCCAAGAATAGATAGTCACATCGCTTGCAACGGTAGTAATGGTGTTCCAGCTAGAACCGTTATCTACAGAATATTCTAAAAGGAAAGGTTCGGTAGTGTTTACGGCATCCCAGTGAAGCGCCTCATTTTCCCCAGGTACGAAGCTCTCGCCATCGTTAGGGTAGGTAACGGTTAAGTTTTCCGAAATAATTTCATACACCACAAAATATTCTTGTGGCCCCATAGGGACATTGAAACCTGTTACTTCAATATCGTAGTTGCCTGCCGCTGGGTTGTTAATCAACACCTGCTCAACATTGTTTAAGTGATCTGCCCCGTTGGTGGCAGGGGTATCTAGTGCCGTTGGGTTTGGTGTAGAATCTAGGATCCAGGGGAGTAAATCGTTGTTGGAAGGATCGGTCACCACGAGGTCCAAATCATTTACCAAGGCCAAGCTGGTTCCGGGAGATCCTGCCGGATCACTCCAGTACACCATAAAACGCACTTGGGTAGTACCGGATGGCACATTGATGGTATGGGTGTTTGAATTGCCTTGGGTTACGTTATCTGACAGGTAACGGCCATCTTCAATGAGCTTTCCAGCACGGAGTCCGTTAACGATTCCCCAGCCAAACTTAAAGTCTGGGCCAACGTTTCCTGCATCGTTAGCCGTGTTCATCAAAGTGGCCTTAATCAATGCTGAAGGAGGCAATGCACCGCCATTCAAATTTCCGTAGGCTTCATATAACTGAGCTGAAATACCTGCAATACCGGGAGCTGCGCCCGAAGTACCACCAAAGGTTAAATAACCGTTATTCTCATCCGTAGACATTTGGTTCTGTCCGTTGGCAGCGATATCAGGCTTTATACGTCCATCGTGCGCAGGTCCGCGGCTACTTGAGCTAACCAAGGAGCCATCAAAAAATACGTTGGCGGTGGCAATAACGTTCTTGCCCTGTTTGTGACCGCCCGTAATGTTACCCCATTGACTTCCTGCGCCATACCCACAATTATTATTGTTCGAGTTACCGGCAGAGAACACGTGCAACAAGCTTGGAATGTCGATGGTTTGTTCGTCTACCGTTTCGGTAATTGTGGTGTACCCAGTATTACATCCATTGCTGTAGGAAGAGTTTGTAATTTGAACCGAACCGTTATTAATTAGCGTTTGCGTAGCTGTATCGAGGAAATTCGCCTGATAGTTGGATACCCAAACATTCGATCCTGCTGCCATACCTCTCATCGTAGGGTCCAAGTTTCCAGCGCCGGCCATAATGCCCCCTACGCCGTCGCCGTGGGTTTGGCCCGTACCGCTTGCGAAGGAGTTATCTATACGGCCCTCAAAATCGATATGGGGACCAACAATACCATCATCACGAACCATCACACCAATACCTACACCGGTGTAGTTACGGCCGGCACTGGTTTGCGTATCCAACCCATTTGCTCTGTGAAGGCTTCTTCCGCGGGTATCGTCTGGAATGCTCGGAGCCACAATCAACTCTACCCATTTAACATAAGGCAAGTTAGAAAGGGTTTCCAAACAGTTGTTTGGAATCAACAAATCGATATTGTTCGATCCCTTGTAGCGCTGTTCCACTGAAATTTTCTGTTCAGCAAGATCTTGGATCACAAAATCGGTGCTTACGTTTTTGTGGTGCTGGAGGGTCACCAAAATATTCTCTCCCCGTACCGCATAATCTGGATAAGGGGCATTTTTAAGATCCCAGGAAAGTTTGTATTCACCTGGTACAGAAACGATAGAGCGTACTCCGTTTTCCTTTAAAAACGAAATCGAGGTATTCTCTGGGAAATAGAACAAATAAGCTTTGTTGGGGATATACTCCAACAATTGCAAATTGTTCTGTTTAAATCGATCTTGAATTTGCTGTGATGGGGTTTCGTAAAACTGAACCCATCCAAAATATCCGTTCCCCAATTGGGAAGATTCTGGCATAGCGCTCCATTCAAAGCTATCTATGTTTTCGGGCAAGGTTACATTTTCGTTTTTGAATTGAAGCGTGTAGTTCGTTTGCGCAAGCCCTATCGAAAACGAGAGCAAGAGCGAGAACAACCATACACGTTTGCACTTCGATACGGCAAGAGCGGTAATTTTTCTCATATGGTAATAGTTTAGGAATTAGGGAAACGGTTTGCTAAAACCGTTAACGATTTTTTAAGAATTCCAAATATATTCAATATGAGAGTATAAGAAAAGTGTTTTTTTGTTAAAATATGGGGAATACCTACTAGCTAAAATTCTACTGAATCAATAGGTTAGTGTACTTTGGACGAGAGATTGGCCAGGCTTCTAACCTACTCGAAAAGAGCCTTCAGTTCGGTGGCATGCTTCGGTTCCATTTTGCCCGCCAGCACAAGGCTCAATTGTCTGCGCCGCAATGCGGCGTCAAAACGGGCCTTTTCGAGTTCAGTTTCGGGCACTAGCTCGGGCACCGGCACTGGGTTTCCCATTTCGTTTACTGCCACGAAGGTGTAGATAGCTTCATTAGCCTTGCTCCGCATGCCACTTTCCCTGTCTTCAATCCACACATCCATATAGATTTCCATCGAGCTTTTGAACGCCCGCGAAACGTGCGCCTCTATGGTTACCACACTACCAAGCGGAATCATCTTATTAAAGGCGACGTGATTTACCGATGCCGTTACTACGATTCTACGGCTGTGCCTGCGTGCCGAAATACTGGCAGCGCGGTCCATGCGCGCTAGAAGCTCGCCTCCAAACATATTGCCAATTGGGTTGGTTTCGCTTGGTAGTACCATATCGGTTAATATAGTAAGGGAGTCTTTTGGGGTTTTGGGTTGCATGCTTTGGTTTTTGGCTGCAAAAATAAGCATATCGCCAAAGCTACCGTAGTAGATGGCAAAAGTTTAACCAGAAAGTAGCATTACGATACTTTTAGGGAAGTTCCTTTACAAGCAGCCAAGCGTCTTGATTTTCGGTTTGCTTGATATTTCGAAGTGCTTTTAGCGCTTCCAAACGGTTTTCGTGGCTGCTATAAATCACTTGGTGCAGTCCGTATCGATTCGCTCCTATAAGCTTGGCGGCGAACCCTTTTTCCAACAAGGCATCGCGTTTCGCTTCTGCGTTCTCCTGCATTCTAAAAGCGCCTGCGATGATGTGGTATTTTCCACGGTTTTTGGGTAAGGTAACCTCAAGTGCAGGTAACGGATTCCCTAAGGTAAAGGTAGCTTCCTGAATTTTATTCTCCACCAAGGTGCTTGCTTCCTTACGCGCCGCATAATTGTGCTCTTGCACCTCGTTCTCGTACCACTTCATTCCGCCATAGCCGGCCAAACCCAGGGCGATTAAACCAATGGCCGCGTATTGCATATACGGCGCGGTAGTTTTCGATGTAGGATGTGCTGAGGGTACCGCTGCTCCTACCGCATCCTGTTGCATTTCGGCTCTATCAACTTCAGAAGCAGACAGAGATGTAAGACCGAAAGATGCGGCATTGAAATTTTCTGAAGCCAACGGCGCAAACTGCAATAATTTCTCACTATTGAGTGCAAAACTTCCAAGAGACCCAAATTCGATGGTTTCGCCTTCTGAAAGCCTTAGCGCCAAACTGCCTGCAATGTTTCTAATTTTTTGAAGAGCCAACTCATAACTGCATTGCTCTACCGAGGCCACGTAATTAGCCAGCAATCCGTCGTTGGTCTGCAGCTGCCTGTTAAAGGCAATGACCTTTGCAGGAGGATGGAAGGTGTTTTTCCCGCTATCGATATAGGCCGAACGGTATTGGGTTAAGAAGGCCCCAAACCCAGGAACAATAACGCACTCATATCGGTACAGGAGATCGCTTATGTAAGTAGAAAGCTGCATTAAGACAAACTTAGATGTTTTTTTAGTTTCCATCAACGGGAGCCGTTCTAATTTATCAACAAACTTATTTTTGTACATTTAAGCGCTCCCCTAATTTATATTGTTTCCCTATGCTATCTGAACAAGAACTGCTATATACCCTTGCCCTGCAGCGCGCACCCAATCTTGGCGATACCTCGGCCAAAAAACTGCTTCGCGCGGTGGGTTCGGCCAAGGCTATTTTTGAAGAACGTAAATCTGCCCTGCTAAAAATAGATGGCATTGGCGCTTTGAGGTTGAAAGAGCTGAATGAAGCCGAATTATTACCATTGGCCGAAGCTGAACTTCAGTTTGTACAAAAACAGGGTATAGAATGCCTCTATTTCAAGGACACGGCCTACCCCGAAAAGTTGAAGCACTGTATAGACGGTCCCATTCTGCTGTTTCAAAGAGGGAGTATTGACCTTAAGAACAAAAAGCTGATAAGCATTGTGGGTACACGCAAGGCCACGATCTACGGCACTTCCTTTTGCGAACAACTTATAGAGGAACTTGCGCCGCTTCAACCCGTGATAATTTCTGGATTCGCCTACGGAATAGATATAACCGCACACAAGGCGGCGATGCAGCACAACCTCCAAACCATTGGTTGCTTGGCCCACGGTTTGAATCAAATCTATCCGAAGGTGCATAAGAAATATGTAGCGGACTTACATTCCCACGGGGGTTTTATTACCGAGTTTTGGAGCGACGATCCTTTTGACCGTACCAATTTCCTGAAGCGAAATAGGGTCATAGCGGGAATGGCTGAAGCTACCATCGTCATTGAATCGGCCGCCAAAGGGGGCAGTTTGGTCACGGCAGATATTGCCAATTCGTATAACCGGGAGGTATTCGCACTTCCCGGCCGCTCTACCGACATACAGTCGCAGGGATGCAACAATTTGATTAAAACCCAACAAGCGCATATGATAACCAGTGCGGCCGACCTACTGTACATTCTTGGATGGGAGCCAGAAGAAAAATCCCCATCACCCCGGCAAACCCAATTGTTCGTAACGCTAGACGGTGAAGAAAAAACCATTTTCGACTACTTGACTAAAAAAGAAGCCGAACAACTGGATGTAATTTCGCTTGAGTGCAACATGCCCACTTTTAAAGTGGCAACAATTTTATTAAATTTAGAACTGAAAGGAATGGTAAGACCCCTTCCCGGAAAGCGGTTTCAAGCGGTTTAATACCCCACTTTTTTCCGAACCCTATCAATTACAGCGCTGGCGATTTGCTGTGCTTTTTGCGCTCCTATCTGCAAGGCATTATCCACTTCTTGCAGGTTTTCCATATAATGGTTATAACGCTCGCGTTCTGTCTCAAATCGTTGAAGGATACGCTCATAAAGAGCTTGCTTGGCATGACCATAACCGTAATTTCCGGCCAGGTATTGCTGTCGCATCGTTTCAATTTCAGTAGTGTTGGCTATTAGCTTGTACAAAGCAAACACATTACATGTTTCAGGATTTTTCGGTGCTTCCAAGGGAGTGCTATCGGTTTGTATTCCCATTACCTGCTTTCGCAACTTCTTGTCGGGCAAGAAGATGTTCAGGATATTATTTTTCGATTTGCTCATTTTTTCACCGTCAGTTCCCGGTATCCATTGGGTGTGCTCTTCCACCTTGGCTTGGGGTAGCACGAAGACTTCCCCCATTTGGGCGTGAAAACGGGAAGCGACATCCCTTGTAATTTCGAGGTGCTGTAATTGGTCTTTTCCCACCGGCACAATTTCAGCATCGTATGCCAAGATATCGGCGGCCATTAGCATGGGGTATGTAAAAAGCCCCGCATTGACATCTTCCAATCGATCTGCCTTGTCCTTAAAGCTATGAGCTAAGGTAAGGCGCTGATAAGGAAAAAAACAGCTTAAGTACCACGCAAGTTCGGCTACTTGGGGTACATCGCTCTGTCTATAAAAAACTGTCTTCTCAATATCAAGTCCAAAGGCAAGCCAGGCCGCAGCCGTACTGTAGGTGTTTGTTCTAAGCGTTTCAGCATCCTTAATTTGGGTAAGGGAATGCATATCGGCAATGAACAGGAACGATTCATTTTTGGGATCGTTGGCCATCGCAACGGCAGGTAAAATGGCTCCTAGGATATTTCCTAAATGCGGGGTGCCTGTACTTTGTATGCCTGTAAGGATTCTGGACATAGGGTTACGTTCTATTTTGACTTAAACTTAGGGCAAAGGTACTTTTTTTCGAATTGTGTTGGTTCCAATTTGTTACTTTTGGAACGCCTTGTCAATATCGAAGTACATATTCACTTTCTTGTACCGCATCTGGTTCTACACCCTCGTGGCCTTGCCCATAGTGATCCTGTTGCCCTTGCTGCTGATTAGCATATCGCGTGAAAAATGGTACCCATTCTTTTTCAAGCTGGCCCGGCTCTGGGCTACGTTCATCCTGTTCGGTATGGGGTTTCGGCCAATCGTGAAGCGGGAAGTGCACCATAAGAAGGGCCGGAGCTATATGTTTGTGGCCAACCATACTTCTATGGCAGATATTATGTTGATGCTCTACGTTACCAAGAATCCGTTTGTGTTTGTAGGCAAAAAGGAATTGGCGAAGATTCCGCTGTTCGGCTTTTTTTACAAGCGTACGTGTATCTTGGTAGATCGATCCAGTTCAAAAAGCCGATTGGACGTCTATAAACGAGCGCAGCACAAGCTCAAACAAGGCTTGAGCGTTTGTATTTTCCCAGAGGGAGGGGTGCCAGAAGACGGCAACCTTCTGCTAGATGAATTCAAAGATGGCGCTTTTCGCCTGGCCATAGAGCACCGCATTCCTATTGCGCCTATGACCTTCCACGATTGCAAAAAAAGATTTTCCTACGAATTTTTTTCTGGGAGTCCTGGAAGGATGCGTGTAAAGGTGCACTCCATCATTCCAACACAGATCTTGGAACTGGAAGATAAACGAATGCTTAAAATTCAAACCCGGAATGTGATCTTAAATGAATTGCAAAACCCTTCCGTATAAAAAAACCGTCCTATGGCGAAGAACGGTTTTTCTGTCATCATTGTTTGGTGTAATCCAAACCTAACCAACTAAAAACTAACCTAAAATCTAAAATTCAACCCGCTATAGACTCCAAAATAATACGGTCTAAAATCTACAGACGTATCTGAATACGGATTGAGTTGGTACTTAAAAATAGGCTCAATATTAAACAACAAATTTTTGGATATTTTATAGTCTACGCCAATCCCCACGTTTGTAGTAAAGCTAACCTCATTTAAATTGTTCGCTTCCCCTAGTACGGTATTGAAGTTGTTCGACTCGATTGCGATTTCATTATCACCTAAAAACAATGTGCTCATCCCCCCAATGACATTGACACCCAGTTTTGTGTCTACTAATGCGTACTTAAGTTCTACAGGCACTTCAAAATAGGAGATGTTCTGTACCAAAATTGCATTCCCGCCCGTGGCTTTCGGGATAACGTTCATAAAGGGATTTCCTTCCACGTTCACGGCCCCGTTCAAGGCACCCGCGTCAAAAGCTGAAACCACAACGTTTCTGCCACCATAATCTACGGTTTTTAAGGCAGCGCTAACAGGACCCGTGCCAACTTCTATCCCACCTGTGCTATAACTTAGATCTACATTTGTAATACCAGACCGTACGCTCAAGCGTTTGGAAATGGCATAGCTTACCTGCACTCCATAACTAAAATTGATGTCACCCTCTTGTACGTTGTCAGAAAATGATGGATCAATAGAAGAACCGTCGCCAAAACTGTTGTAATATACCGGGCCTACTGTGGGCGCAACGCTCCAGCGCTGTTCAGGTGCTTTCGCTAGGGCCGTATTTTTTTCGGCCTCTTGCTTGGCAACCTCTTCCAAAAGGGAAGGTTTCTTGCTATCGGTAGCGACCGCTCCTTTTTCTTCCTTGCCAGTTTTAGTCCCTGCAATCGCATTTTCGGTGCGCTGTGAGGGGAGCTCTTTATTTTCTTCGGAAGGACGCTCAACGGGGCCAATAGCCACGGCTTCTTTCTCGGGGTCTCGTAGCTTTTTATCACTATTCAGTTCCTTACGTGCGTTTACACCGGTTTGGGCAACTGGATTCGCGGTAGTTACGTGATCAGCTTCCGAAGTTGTCTCAACGGCAACGGCTGAGTGCTGTTTAGTGAAAGGAGAAGTTCTAGATGCGTTGTTCGCATTTTCTCCATTACTTTCTTGCCTGTCGTTGGTAGTTTCGTTACCACTATTGTCATATTCAAAACCTTCTGCGATAATGGAATGTTGTTCTTGGCCTTTTTCGATAGGTAGGGAGGCAGGATGCGATTGTGTCTCCACATCGGGAAGATTATTATCCTCGGTAACGATTTCATTAGAATCGATCTTATCGTTGCTGAAAAAATTGCCAATGCTAATAAGCAAGGCGATAAGGGCGGCGACTCCAGCGACCTTCCACCATAGTGGGATCACGGTGCGCTCTTTTTTCTTAGGGTGCAATTGCTTTTCTATGGTAGCCCAAACGCGGGGGGAGGGAACAGGCTCGAAATTTTCGAACCGCTCCTTAAAAAGCGAATCTATATGCTTTTTTTCTTTCATGGGGGGAGTCATGATTGGTTTGCGTTATAGGAATCTATTTTATTTTTCAATATGTTTCGTGCCCTGGCCAAGTTTGATTTAGAGGTGCCGTCGCTAATTCCCAATAGTTCGCCAATATCTTTGTGCGAATAGCCATCCATTACGTACATGGTAAACACCAATCGGTATCGGTCTGGCAGTTCCTGGATAATTTTCAACAAATAGCTTAAGGGAATCTCTTCGGTCTCCACGGTTACTTCCTCCTGCGCTTCCAATTGCCCTTCGTCCTTGAGGTCGTACACTTTCTGCTTTCGGTATTTTTGAAGTACGGTGTTCACGGTAATTCGCTTCATCCAGCCTTCAAAAGAACCTTTGTCCTTAAACTGGTCAATTTTTTTAAAGATCGTAATGAACGCATCCTGTAAGTTGTCCTCGGCCTCGGTATGGTTGGGCGAATATCGCAGGCAAATTGAGAATAAAATGCCAGAATACCTCTTGTACAACTCTGCCTGGGCTTTTATATCCTGCCGCTTACATTGTATGATGAGCTCCTCTAAAGTCAACTTGTAGGTCCAAAATTATTAGATGGTTAATAAGCTTCTAATCAAAAGCCTATATAATAATTAAGGCACCACATTGTGTAGATGCCTTAAAGTAAAATGGTTGCGTCTGTAAGGTAAAAAATTACTCGTTTAGTGCAGCGATGGCATCTTTAATTTTTTGCTCAAGCTCTTCCATAAGCTCTGGGTTATCCATAAGCAGAGCCTTTACGGCATCCCGGCCTTGACCCAGCTTGGTATCGTCATAGCTAAACCAAGAGCCAGATTTCTTTATGATCTCAAAATCTACGCCAAGGTCTATCACTTCGCCTACCTTGCTAATTCCCTTGCCGTACATAATATCGAATTCGGCCGTTTTGAAGGGAGGCGCAACTTTGTTCTTTACCACCTTTACACGGGTTTTATTACCCTGAACCTCGCTGTTGCTGTCTTTTATTTGGGTCGACCTACGAATGTCTAACCGCACCGAGCAGTAAAACTTAAGTGCGTTCCCACCGGTAGTAGTTTCTGGATTGCCGAACATGACCCCAATTTTTTCGCGCAATTGGTTAATGAAGATTACCGTACAGTTGGTCTTGCTAATGGAACCGGTTAGTTTCCTGAGGGCTTGTGACATTAACCGGGCGTGCAGTCCCATTTTGCTATCGCCCATTTCACCCTCGATCTCGCTCTTTGGCGTCAACGCGGCTACCGAGTCGACCACGATAATATCTATGGCACCGCTGCGTATTAAGTTATCGGCAATCTCCAATGCTTGCTCTCCATTGTCGGGCTGGGAGATGATTAGATTTTCGATATCTACCCCCAACTTTTCAGCATAATAGCGGTCGAAGGCGTGCTCTGCATCGATAAATGCGGCAATGCCTCCTTTTTTTTGCGCCTCGGCTATGGCGTGCAGGGTCAAGGTTGTTTTACCAGACGACTCTGGTCCGTATATCTCGATGATCCTTCCGCGCGGATAGCCTCCAACACCCAAGGCCACATCGAGCCCCAACGAGCCCGTGGGTATTACCTCTACCTCCTGCACCGCGCTATCGCCCATTTTCATCACGGTACCCTTTCCGTAGGTCTTGTCCAGCTTATCTAAAGTGAGTTTGAGTGCTTTTAATTTTGCATCTTGTTCTTTGCTCATAGTTGTGTTTTTCTGAAAAATACTAAGAAGGCTAAGGTACCAAATCTTCCGTTTTGCCACAACGCCAAAAAATGGGAATCGGCCTTTTTTGTTAACAGATCTAAAAAACGTACTTTTGCACCTCGCTAAAAAATCATTCTTTTCACCCTAACATCGTATAGCATGCAACTGTACAATAAAATGAGTGCAAAAGAGCGGGAAGAAATGCTCGAACAGGCCGGGGAAGACCGCCTTACCCTCTCTTTTTACCAATACGCCAAGATAGGCAATCCAGAACTTTTCAGAAATCATCTTTTCGTCGCTTGGGACGCACTGGATGTCCTAGGCCGCATTTATGTGGCGCACGAGGGCATCAATGCCCAGCTTTCGGTGCCAGCGAAGAATTTTGGAAAATTCAAGGAGTTTTTAGACGGCATCTATTTTCTAGAGAATGTGCGGCTCAACATCGCCATCGAACATGATTTAAAATCATTCTTGAAGCTGAAGGTAAAAGTACGGCCTAAGATCGTTGCCGACGGACTTAACGACGACACGTTCGACGTTACCAACAAAGGAATACACGTCGATGCGGAAAATTTCAATAAGTTACTGGAAGACCCCAATACCATCTTGGTCGATATGCGCAATCATTACGAGAGCGAAATAGGTCATTTTCAAGGCGCCATTACGCCCGATGTTGATACTTTTCGCGATTCGCTCGATATTATTGAAAACGATCTGAAAGACCATAAGGAAGACAAAAATCTGGTGATGTACTGCACGGGAGGCATACGCTGCGAAAAGGCAAGTGCCTATTACAAGCACAAAGGCTTTAAAAACGTGTACCAGCTAGAGGGCGGTATCATAGAATACGCGAGGCAGGTATCGCAAAAAAACCTTGAGAATAAATTTTTGGGCAAGAATTTCGTATTCGACCACCGTCGCGGCGAGCGCATTACCAACGACATCATCGCCCAGTGCCACCAGTGCGGGGCGCCTTGCGACACCCACGTAAATTGTGCCAATGAAGCATGCCACCTGTTGTTTATACAATGCGAAGATTGTGCGAAACAGATGCACCAATGCTGTAGCGACGAATGTGTTGAGATAATCCAATTGCCTTACGAAGAACAGAAGAAGTTGCGAAGCGGTACCCGCAATAGCAATAAGATTTTTAAAAAGGGCCGCAGCGAAAAGCTGAAGTTCAAGAAGTAGATGCCCGCCACGTCGAGGTCTCAATAGGAAAACTTAGGCTTTGTACTATCCACTTTCTGAATTCACCATTAGTTATTGTATCTTTACCTATTGTTACAAAACAGATTGTTTAATCTTCGACCCCTTTCCTACCGATAGGGGCAATATATATAAAATATGGGCTGTACCAGCTGTGCCACGGGCACCAACGGACAGCCAAAGGGCTGCAAGAACAACGGGACGTGCGGCACCGATGGCTGTAACAAATTGACGGTGTTCGACTGGCTTTCCAATATGTCGCTGCCTTCCGATATGGAACCCTTCAACGCCGTGGAGGTCCGTTTTAAAAACGGAAGGAAGCATTTTTACCAAAATCCAGACTCCATTTCGCTATCCATTGGCGACGTGGTGGCTACCGAGGCTTCGCCAGGCCACGACATAGGGGTGGTAACCCTCACGGGCGAATTGGTGCGGGTGCAAATGAAGAAGAAAAAGGAAAGCACAAAACTAGAAGCGCTTCCCAAAATATACCGCAAGGCCACGCAAAAGGACATCGATATCTGGATAAAATACAGGGATAAGGAACCCGAGGTACAGAAGCGCTCTCGTGAGATAGCGATACAGTTGGGCCTAAAGATGAAAATTTCCGACATTGAGTTCCAAGGCGATGGCTCAAAGGCTATCTTTTATTACACCGCCGAAGAACGTGTCGATTTTAGACAACTCATTAAAGATCTCGCACGGGCATTCGGCATACGAGTAGAGATGAAACAAGTAGGCTTTCGGCAAGAGGCGGCCCGTTTGGGCGGTATAGGCTCGTGTGGTCGTGAACTGTGTTGTTCTACTTGGCTTACCGATTTCCGTTCGGTGAACACCTCGGCGGCGCGGTACCAACAATTATCGCTCAATCCTTTAAAACTGGCCGGCCAGTGCGGCAAGCTAAAATGCTGCCTCAACTATGAACTGGATACCTATCTCGAGGCGCTCGATGAATTTCCGAAGAGCGATGTGAAGTTAAAAACCGAAAAAGGCACCGCCGTGTGCCAGAAAATCGATATTTTCAAGGGGCTGCTATGGTATTCCTATATCGACGAGGGCATGAACTGGCACCAGCTTTCGGTAGAAAATGTGAATAAAATCATCGAAATCAATAGAAAAGGCAAGAAAGTTGCTAGTCTAGAAGAGTTCGTTGAAGACACAAAACCTCTGGAAAAGGAATTGTTCAGCAATGTTGTAGGACAAGACAGCCTTACCCGTTTTGACCAGCCGAAACGCAAGCGCAATAAAAAGCGACGCAACAAAAACAGGAGTCGCGGCAAAAAAAGAAACACCAATAAAAATGCATAACTATTTGTGGGCCTTGATCCTGGCAGTTGTTTACGGTTGCGCCAACGAATCGTCTGTCGCGGGAGACATGCAGTCGATACCCGGTGGCTGGAATAAGGATCAGCCAGTGATTTTTACGCTTCCCGAGCTGGATTCAGTACAGTCCTACAACTTGTTTCTTGAGGTGCGAAACAATAATGACTATCCGTTCAACAACCTTTTTTTAATCGTCTCAATGGAGTTTCCGCACGGTAAAACTATAACCGATACCTTGGAATACCGTATGGCAGATCCCGATGGCCAATGGATGGGGCAAGGTATTGGCAGTATTAAGGAGAACAAGCTTTGGTACAAGGAACAAGTAACATTTCCCGAGAGGGGGGAATACCTGTTGCGCATTGAGCACGCCGTGCGCAATAACGGCCAAGTAGAGGGCGTTACCCTCTTACCCGGTATTACCGATGTAGGCTATAGTATTGAAAAAGCAGGTCAATAAGTTGAATATGGCAAAGAAAAAACAGCAAGCAGGCAAGAAAAAGCAAGAGGGCACCAAGCGGCACGTGCGTACCTTTTGGAAAGTGTTCGGGGCGTTTATAGGTGTCGTCATCCTTATATTCCTGTTTGCCTCGTGGGGTATCTTCGGAAGTTTGCCCGATGAGACCAGTCTAGAGAACCCCGAGAAAAACCTGGCGACTGAGATTATTTCATCCGATGGGAAAACCTTGGGAAAATTTTACAAGGAAAACCGAACACCCGTTCAATTTGAAGAACTTCCAGACCACCTTATCAATGCCTTAATCGCAACAGAAGATGTTCGGTTCTACGACCATTCTGGCATCGATGCCAAAGGTACGGTGCGTGCTGTCGCGTTTTTGGGCACGCGCGGTGGGGCCAGTACCATATCGCAGCAGTTGGCAAAACTTTTCTTTACCGAGCAGGTTTCGCGCAACAAATTGCAGCGGGCCCTTCAGAAGATAAAGGAATGGATTATCGCCACCCGTTTGGAGCGACGTTATACCAAGGAAGAAATCCTTACCATGTATTTTAACGAATACGATTTTCTGAACCAGGCCGTGGGCATTGAGTCTGCCGCGAGCATCTATTTCGACAAAGAACCGTCTGAACTTACTACGGTCGAGTCGGCCATGCTGGTGGGGATGTTCAAGAATGCGTCATTGTACAATCCTTTGAGAAGGCCCGAGTTGGTAAAAGACCGCCGCAATGTGGTATTGGCACAAATGGAAAAATACGATTTCATTACCGAAGCGGTAAAGGACTCCTTACAGGCCCTTCCGCTAAATGTACAGTTTACGCCCCAGGGGCACGACGAAGGAATTGCTACATATTTTAGGGAATACGTACGTGCCTTTATGGCCGATTGGATTAAGGAAAATCCGAAGACCGACGGCAGTAGCTGGAATATTTACAGCGATGGTTTAAAGGTATACACCACAATAGATAGCAAGATGCAGGAATATGCCGAAGAGGCAGTCGATATGCATATGCGGAACCTTCAGAAGGAGTTTGATAAACAGAACGAAAACAATAAAACGGCTCCTTTTAGGGACATCTCCGAAGAAGAAACCGAACAGATTATGAACGCTGCCATGAGGCGGAGCGACCGTTGGCGCGAAATGGAACAGCAGGGGAAGGATGAAAAGGAAATCATTGCCAGTTTCAAGAAAAAAACTCCTATGCGCATTTTTGCCTGGAGCGCCAAGAATAATACCATCGATACGGTTATGACACCGCTAGACTCTATTCGATATTACAAGCGCTTTTTGCGCGCAGCCCTTATGTCTATGACACCACAAACAGGCGAAGTTAAGGCGTGGGTTGGCGGTGCAAACTATAAGCATTTTAAGTACGATATGGTGAAGACGGGCGAACGGCAAATAGGCTCTACCTTCAAGCCGTTCGTATATGCGACGGCCATTGACCAAATGCATATGTCGCCCTGCGATACCCTGCCCAATACGCAATATACCATACCCGCGGGCAAATACGGCTTACCCAAACCGTGGACACCACGAAACTCAGACAACGATTATGGGGGTATGCTAACGTTGAAGTCGGCATTGGCGAAATCGATCAATACCATTACCGCACGACTTATAGACCGCGTAGGACCAGAACCGGTAATCGATCTGGTACGTAAAATGGGAGTAGATACCAAGGATATGCCAGCAGTGCCCTCCATCGCTTTGGGAACACCCGATGTAAGCCTTTATGAAATGGTAGGTGCGTATAGCGTTTTTGCCAATGAAGGGGTATATGTGAAACCCATGCTTATACAGCGTATTGAGGATAAAAACGGCACGGTACTGTTTCAAAACGTGCCAGAGACTAGGGATGTCATTAGTGACGAAACCGCCTATGTTACGGTAAGCCTTTTGCAGGGAGTTACCCAAGGAGGTTCTGGTACTAGGTTGCGCGGCAATTGGGCTGTAAATACTCCACTCTATAAAGAGGTGATCACTGGCTATCCCTACGAATTTACAAACCCCATTGCGGGTAAAACCGGGACTACGCAAAACAATAGCGACGGTTGGTTTATGGGTATGGTGCCCAACTTGGTTACCGGTGTGTGGGTAGGGGGAGAAGACCGCGCCACGCATTTTAGAGGCACCGCCTATGGACAAGGGGCCACCATGGCTTTGCCCATTTGGGGAATCTACATGAAAAAATGTTATGCGAACGAAGAGTTGGGCGTTTCCGAAGGGGATTTTAAAAGGCCTCAAACGCTTTCCATAGAAACCGATTGCAGTAAGTGGAAAGAGGAATCGAACAACAATGAGGTTCCCGATGAATTTGACTTTTAGCCTTATCTTGTAGAATTGATATATCACAAAAAAATCCGTAATTATGGATTTATTTGTGTAGTTCTAAATTTGCCACCCCACATATCGGCAACTGTTGTGCAATTTCTTTATTTTTATACATTCCTTTCGCAGTGAGGCTTTTTTTCTGCGGAAGAACTATTCAGAAAAACTTGGTACATGATACACAAAACTGTTCAGGATGTTACAACGGCCTGTGAGGGAATTAAAGATGGAATGACTTTTATGTTGGGAGGGTTCGGATTGAGCGGTATTCCTGAAAACGCCATCGCCGAGCTGGTTCGGCGCAATGTCAAGGAGGTCACCTGTATATCGAACAATGCCGGTGTAGATGATTTCGGCTTGGGTTTACTGCTTCAGAAAAGGCAGATCAAAAAAATGATTTCATCGTACGTTGGGGAAAATGCCGAATTTGAGCGCCAAATGCTCAGCGGAGAACTTGAGGTAGAATTGATACCACAGGGCACCTTGGCCCAGCGCTGTCAGGCCGCCCAAAGCGGCATCCCGGCTTTCTTTACCCCTGCCGGATTCGGGACTGAAATAGCCGAGGGAAAGGAAACACGTGAGTTTAAGGGCAAGATGTACGTGATGGAACTTGCCTTCGAGGCAGATTTTGCCTTTGTGAAGGCTTGGAAGGGTGATACTGCGGGCAATTTGATCTTTAAAGGAACGGCCCGTAACTTCAATCCGAACATGTGCGGCGCGGCAACTATTACCGTTGCCGAAGTAGAGCACTTGGTGCCTGCTGGTGAGCTGGACCCAAACCAGATACACATTCCTGGGATTTTCGTGCAGCGAATCTTCCAGGGCAAAGATTACGAAAAGCGAATTGAACAGTTAACCGTGAGAAAAAGAAGCTAATGGCATTAAGTAAAGAGCAGATCGCACAGCGCATTGCAAAGGAGGTAAAGAACGGCTATTACGTAAACCTGGGCATCGGGATTCCAACCTTGGTTGCCAATTTTGTGCGCGACGATATAGAAGTAGAATTTCAAAGTGAGAACGGTATTTTGGGTATGGGGCCCTTTCCCTACGAAGGGGAGGAAGATCCCGATTTAATAAATGCTGGAAAGCAAACCATTACCGCCTTGCCGGGCGCCTCGTTTTTCGACTCGGCGATGAGTTTCTCCATGATTCGTGGACAGCATGTAGATTTGACCATACTGGGAGCCATGGAGGTAGCCCAGAACGGAAACATTGCCAACTGGAAGATACCTGGGAAGATGGTAAAAGGCATGGGAGGTGCTATGGACTTGGTGGCCTCTGCAGAGAACATTATAGTCGCTATGATGCATACCAACCGGGCTGGAGAGTCGAAATTACTCAAAGAATGCTCGCTGCCGCTTACAGGCGTAAAATGCGTAACCAAAATCGTGACCGACTTGGCTGTACTCGAAATAAGGGACAATGCGTTTTACTTGCTGGAACGGGCTCCCGGGGTGACGGTGGCGGCCATCCAGGCTGCCACGGAAGGTGATTTGATAGTTTCAGAAAACGTGCCGGAAATGCAACTGTAACAAGTGAAATTCAATCGAAGGGCGATGGACACATCGCCTTTTTTTATTTACGAATGTAAGAAAAAACTAAAATAATCTGTTAAAAAGTTAAAAAAACAAGCATTACATCGAATAAAAATGCTTTTGGTCGGTTTTTTTCAATTTTGTTTCGCATCTTAGCTTTCCCAAAGATAACCAACACAACCTACTATGAAAACATTTATTAACTCCCTAAGCGGTACCCTGCGCTTGTTGCGAAATGTACTGTATGTAGCAAAAAAGGTATTTCTTTTGATGTAATTTTTTTCAGAGTACTTTTTTTTCCCCGAATCTGCAATGATTCACATAATGTCCCCCGTTCTTTGTGAGGTTAGAACGGGGGTTTTTTAATGTTCTTTCCGCTACGGCTGTAGACCTTTCGGTATGGCCTCGATAAGCTTTTGGGTATAGGGTCGCTGGGGATTTTCATAAATCTCATCGGCATCGCCTATCTCTTCTATTTGGCCTTGGTTCATTACCAAAAGCTGGTCTGCCATATATTTTACCACAGCCAAATCATGCGATATAAAAATATAGGTAAACCCAAAATCATCCTTTAGCTCATTTAAAAGGTTAAGCACCTGTGCCTGTACCGAAATATCGAGCGCCGACACAGACTCGTCGCAAATAACAAGTTTTGGTTCCATCGCGATGGTGCGGGCTATACCTACACGTTGCCGCTGTCCACCTGAAAGTTGATGCGGATACCGGTAATAATAGCTTTCATCCAGGCCCACTCTTTCCAACAGCGCTACCGCTTTTTCCTTTCGCGCTTTCTGGGAATTGCCCACTCGATGAACCTTCATAGGCTCCACAATCGCTTCGCCGAGCAGCATTCTAGGATGTAGTGACGAATAGGGGTCTTGGAAGATTAACTGAAGTTCTTTTCTCAACAATCGTATCTCCTTTCCTTTCAAAGAAGTAATATCGGTACCCCTATAATAAATTTGTCCGGCCGTTGCCGTTTCAAGCTGTAGAAGGGTGCGGCCCAGGGTTGACTTTCCGCAGCCGCTCTCACCCACCAGGCCCAGCGTTTCCCCTTCAAAGACCGCAAAACTAACATCATCTACCGCCATAATGGTCTGTTTTGGTTTGAACAAGCCACCATTGGTATAATATGCCTTACTGAGGTTCCGAATCTCGAGGAGGGGAACCTTCGTATATATTTTTTTGTGCCGTGCGGCGCGCTGTTGGGCTGTAACCACGGTGGGCGAAAAGGTTCCATCGGCGAGTGAGGCGATGGTTGGCAAGGTCTTAAGGCGACGGTCTAGAGTGGGTCGTGAAGCCAGTAGTGCTTTGGTATAATCGGCCTGAGGTTGTGTGAAGATATCTACTACCTTATTCGCTTCTACGATGCGTCCCTTGTGCATCACGATCGCCCTATCTGCAATTTCAGAAACCAGATTTAGATCGTGCGAGATAAAAATCATGCTCATCTTGGTCTCTTTTTGAAGCGATTGTAACAAGGCCAAGATTTCTTTTTGTACGGTTACATCTAGTGCCGTGGTAGGCTCGTCTGCTATGAGCAGTTTCGGTTTGCACGCAATGGCCATCGCAATCATAACACGTTGCATTTGTCCGCCGCTAATTTGGTGCGGATAGTTTTGAAACATCGCGTCGGGCCTTGGTAATTTAACCTTTTTGAATAGCGCCAAAGTTTCCTCTTTAGCTTTTGCAGCGCTGTAGCCTAAGTGCCGAACCATAATCTCGCTTACCTGGTAACCGCAACTAAGCGATGGGTTAAGAGCACTCATCGGTTCCTGGAAAATCATCGCAATCTCATTCCCGCGAAGGGCCTGCATTTGCTTTTCTGAAAATTGTGAAAGTTGCTTTCCCTGAAATTCTATGCGGCCCGATACAGCAGTAGACTTCTTAGGCAGCAATCCCATAATTGCCAACGATGAGACCGATTTCCCAGAACCTGATTCCCCAACGATGCCTACAATTTCATTGGGCCAAAGGGAAAAGTTGATGTCATGCAAAACCGCTTGACGGTTTTGTTTATCTCCAAAAGCTACCGAAACATCGGTTAATTGCAACAAAGGGGATTCCATAAGGTCAAAGATAGGGGTTTAGGAACATATTATTTCGGTGAAATAAGGTTCGAATCATGCCACTCTAAAAGTGATTGTTAATAAAAAGTTAACGTAGTTTATCGAAAAAATTTTGTGTTTCGTAAAAAATTTTCTTTTTTCGTTCAGAATAAATTAGGATCTACTTTTATTTTTTGGATATCAGCGTTTTGAAGCCTAAAAATATATCAAATCCATAATTACAACAACCGACTTAGTTACCGTTCTGAATACCAACCATCAACTCTATATATTCACTAATTTATTACCTAACTTATGAGAAAATTATCCTTGACGCCGAGGCAGCTACTGCTTGCTTCGGTCCTTGCCGTAAGCGGTTCTCTTTTTGCCCAAACCCCAGCGCAGAAAGATCAGATTACAAGCCGCTACAATCAATCAACCCTTACAACACTGAAGGGAACGTTCAACGCCAAGGCGAAACGCCAAAAACAGGAAGTTGCGCAGTTTGCCCAACGTAACAATGTACCAACGCGGGTAACCCTGCCCGACGGGGGCTTTGCCGAGCTACAATACATTGCAGACGATGGCAGCCCCATTTACTATCGAACCTATAATGTGAATGCTGCCATTAGCACGCGTGCCAATTACTTGAACAGCGGCGGTGGCTTGGGCCTCTCGGTGGATGGCCAGAATATGACCGCCTACGTTTGGGACGGCGGCCACGCCAGAGTGTCCCACCAAGAATATGATGGCCCTGGCGGTACCAACAGAGTAACTGTAGAAGATGCCGGTTCGGAAGGAGGCACCCAGCTCAACTTTCATGCTGCCCACGTGACGGGAACCATTGCGGCCTCGGGCGTTCAGGCCAATGCAAAAGGTATGGCACCACACTCCCGTGTTCGCGGTTATATGTGGAACAATGATAAAGCAGAGGCCACAGCGGCGGCTTCAAACGGAATGCTATTATCAAATCATAGCTATGGCTACCGCAGCGACTTAGTGCCAGATTATTATTTTGGGGCCTACATTACAGAGTCTCGCGATTGGGATCAAATTATGTACAATGCTCCCTATTATCTTATGGTAGTAGCTGGCGGAAATGATGGAAATGCCAACAACTATAACGGTGCTCCGTTAGGGGGTAATTCTTCTTACGACAAGTTGACGGGGCACTCTACCTCGAAGAATAACCTAGTCATCGCCAATGCGCAGGATGCCAACATTGACGGCAATGGAAATTTGGTGAGCGTAGCGATTAATAGCTCCAGTAGTGAGGGCCCAACCGATGACTACCGTATTAAACCCGACCTTACAGGTAACGGTACTTCCGTAACATCAACCTACGAAACCAGCAATTCTGCTTACGGAACCATTTCGGGAACCTCGATGGCTTCCCCAAATGTCACGGGCTCGCTTCTATTGCTTCAACAGCATTACAACAATATAAATGGCTCCTTTATGAGGGCAGCAACGTTAAAAGGTCTTGCTCTGCATACCGCAGATGATGCAGGTCCTACGGGTCCAGATCCTGTATATGGTTGGGGTCTTATGAATACCAAGCGCGCCGCAGAGGTTATTTCCGGAGAAGGAACCAATTCCCAAATTGATGAATTGACTTTGTCGCCAGGGCAAACGTACACTATTACGGTCGATGCCAACGGAATAGATGACCTTATGGCGTCAATCTCTTGGACAGACCCTGCCGGGGTAGCAACTACGCAGACCAACTCTAGTACACCGCGTTTGGTAAACGATTTGGACATTCGGGTTTCACAGGGAGGGAATACTTTCTTTCCTTATCGCTTAACGGGTGTTACCACCAATGGGTTGGGCGATAACAATGTAGATCCGTACGAGCGCATTGCAGTTTCAAATGCCTCTGGCACCTATACCATTACCGTTACCCATAAAGGATCATTGACCAACGGAAGCCAAAACTATAGCCTTATCGTTACCGGTATCATTGCTGGGGGTGCAAACTGTACCGCTACCACACCGGGTAACATAAATGCATCGGGTGTAGGATCCAATTCGGCGATTATTAGTTATGATGCTGTTTCGGGCGCTACGTACGATGTACGCTATCGCGTGAGCGGAACTTCGGGATGGACCACGGTGGCTTCGGCGGCTACTTCAGCCACCTTAAGCGGACTTTCTGCCCAGACTACCTATGAAACTCAGGTTCGAAGCAAGTGCAACGACGGAAGCACATCAAATTATTCTTCTTCAGTAACCTTTACCACCACTGCGGTGCAATTAAACTATTGTAATTCTCAAGGGAATAATGTCAACGATGAGTACATAGGACGGGTACAGTTGGAATCGATCGACAACAGCAGCGGTTCCGGCAACGGGTATTCCGACTTTACGAATGTAAGTACCGATTTGGTTAAGGATGCTGGTGTAACCATTACCGTGACACCCACATGGACAGGCACCGTATATGCAGAGGGCTATTCGGTTTGGATCGACTATAACCAAGACGGTGATTTTGACGACGCTGGTGAACAGGTATGGACACAGGTAGCAACAACAGCCACACCGGTAAGCGGTAATTTCACCGTGGCCAACACGGCAGCCGACGGTCCTACGCGAATGCGTGTTTCTATGAAATACAATGGAATACCCACACAGTGCGAAACCTTTACCTACGGTGAAGTGGAAGATTATACCGTGAACATCACCGGTGCCACGGCCGATACCCAAGCACCGACCGCTCCCACGAGTCTTGCGGCTTCCAACGTCGCCGAAACCTCGGTGTCGCTATCTTGGGTCGCCGCAACCGATAACGTTGGTGTAACGGGGTACGAGGTTTTTGAAGGGAACAGCAGCCTAGGGACTGTAACAGGTATTTCGGCCAACATAACCGGACTGGCAGCCGCAACTTCATATACGTTTAAAGTACGGGCGTTCGATGCTGCAGGCAACAACTCCGATTTCAGTAACACCGTTGCCGTAACCACTATTGGTGGGGCCTCGGGTTGTTCTGGCGGCATTGCCCTGCCCTATAGTGAGAGCTTTGAGAACACCCTGGGTGCTTGGACGCAATCTACGGCAGACGATATCGATTGGACCGTAGATGCCAGCGGTACGCCATCAAGCAACACCGGTCCCTCTGGTGCCATCAATGGAAGCTACTATATCTATGTGGAGGCTTCTGGCAACGGTACGGGGTATCCAAACAAACAGGCTATCTTAAACTCGCCCTGCTTTGACCTAAGTGGGGAAACTTCGGCATCCTTCAGCTTTAACTACCATATGTACGGCGCTTCCGATATGGGAAGTATTGCTGTAGAAGCCAGCGGAGACAATGGTGCAACTTGGACTTCGGTTTGGAGTGAAACCGGAAATCAGGGCAATGCTTGGCTTTCTGCCTCTATCGACCTTTCACCTTATGCTGGAGGCGGTGTGCAGTTGCGCTTCAACCGTATTACCGGAAGCACATGGCAAGCCGATGTTGCCATCGATAATGTATTATTTAATGCCGGCAGTGGTGGTGGAAATGGCTGTGTTGGTGGTGTAGGTCTGCCCTATTCGGAAAGCTTTGAAAGCAGTATAGGCGCCTGGACCCAGTCTAGCCAAGACGATATTGATTGGACGCGCGATGCCAACGGTACACCTTCCAGTGGTACGGGGCCTTCGAGTGGTGCTAATGGATCGTTCTATATGTATGTGGAGGCCAGCGGCAATGGTACAGGGTATCCTAACAAGCGGGCCATTCTAAACTCTCCATGTATCGATTTAAACGGGATGAGCACAGCATCTTTCAATTTCAACTACCATATGTACGGAAGCAATAATATGGGGACCATTGATTTGGAAATTAGTACCGATAACGGGGCCACTTGGACCAGTATTTGGAACCAGAGCGGGAACAAGGGCAACTCGTGGCTATCGGCCAGTATAAATCTGGCGGCTTATGTTGGCGGCGGCGTTCAGCTTCGCTTCAATAGGGTAACGGGTAGCACGTGGCAAGCCGATATCGCTATCGATAACATTTCGGTAACCGGCTCGTTCGCGCCTACGAACCAAACCTTTGGTGCACCCGATCCATTAGAAGGTTCTGCGGAATTTACCTTGTACCCTAACCCAGTGAAGGGCGGAACATTAAATGTTTTAGTACAGGGGGCAGACGCCACCGAATTCACCATCCTGAACCTGGTTGGCCAAGTTGTGAAGCAAGGAGCCTATACTGAAACCGTAGACGTTTCGTCGTTGCAATCTGGTGTATACATCCTCCAGGTCAAAGCCGGTTCGTCCACATTTATAGAGCGTTTTATCAAAGAATAATTGCTTTAGTAATACGACGCATATAAGATAAAGCCCGCTAATCGCGGGCTTTTCTTTACATTTGTTAAACGTTTTTAAATAGTTACAAACATTTATAAATAACTTTAAATGAAAGTAAGTAGGTACTTACCGAATCGATGCTTCACGTTGCCGCATCTTTGTCCTGTTGAAATGAATCAACGATATCTTAACTGTTTAACCATTAAATAAACGTATTATGAACGCACTTAGAAACAAAGTACAGTTGATTGGAAGATTGGGGCAAGAACCCGAAATTATCACCTTTGCCGATGGCAACAAAATGGCCAAGTTTTCATTGGCGACCGATGACAGCTACAAAGACAAGAATGGCCAAAAGGTAGAACGCGCCTACTGGCACAATGTCGTAGTGAAAGGCGGCTTGGTAAATGTGGTGGAAAACTATGTAAACAAAGGACAGGAAATTGCCATTGAGGGTAAATTGACGAACCGTTCTTGGGACGACAAAGATGGCAACAAGCGCTACATTACCGAGATTCTCTGTAGTGAGCTGCTTATGCTAAGCAAATAGCAGGCATAATGTATAAATTCTAAATAGCCACCTTCAGTGAGGTGGCTATTTTAGTTGGTACCCAATAATCTCATTTGAAATCTACGTTGCCGCTCCTCCTCTGGGAGATCGAAACAAGGGCAACGCTTACAGCGCTTGTGCTCGCCCTTTTTCAAATATTTCTCGCAACATTTTTTTTTGAGGCCTTTTTTCTTTTCTTTCTTCTTTCCCATAGATTACGCGTGGCAATCTCTAGTGCAAATTGTATGCCTAATTACTTGAAATTCGCTACGGCGAACAGTCACCATCTTTTATTTGCTGCGTAGTGGGATTATATCCATTCGAATCTAAATTTATGTAGGAATTGGGAAATCGCAATAAATAGTCTTGCAATGGACAAAAATCGAATAAGTTCAGGTTATCCCTTATGCTGAATTGCGGGATGCTTTCCGTCAAACTCGAAAGAGGATCTAAAATGCTTAAATTGTTATTGTCGGAAATAGAGAATGCTTGAATTCTCTCGGCGCTGTCTAGAGATGCAACTGACTCTAACGAGGGATTATCCCTAATAATTAATCCTCTAATTTCGCGGAGATTTTCCAGACCTTCTAAATTGACCAAATTCTCATTAAATTCTATATAGAGCTCGCCTATTTCAACTAAGTTTTCCAGTCCTGTCAAGCTTGTCATCCCCGAATTTCGAATAGTCACCACCCCTTTCATTTCTCTGAGATTATCCAGTCCCTGAAAGTTTTCAAGGCTCGGTAAATCGATAAAAGCACCGCTAAAGATATTGGTAGCGTTCTCAAGACCTACAAAGTTGACCAGAGCGGCACAATCTCGCACAAACATACCTTCTGGTATTGTGGTAAGACTAGATAGCCCCGAAAAATTTACCAAAGCGTCACACTTGTTAATGCTCAAGCTAGTTTCAATTGTCACCAGGTTATCCAATCCCATAAAATTTTGAAGGTTGGGGTTGTCCATTACAATCAATGTTTGAAGGTGCGTAATACCCTCTAGCCCCGTTAAAGTGGTTAAGGCTTGATTGTTCTCTATCCAAAGAAGGCCATTTTCAAGTAGTTCCAAGCTGTTTAAACCCTGTAGATTTTTAATATCGCCCGCTACATTCTCTTTTATAGTAAGCCTACCCGTAACGCTGGTATACCCAATTTCACCAAAGCGGTCAATATCGCGCTGGGAAGATAGCACCATGTCGCCAATGTATACGATTTCAGAAGTCGTGGTAAAGCTAATCTCGTTTCCGTAGTGTACCCCGCCCTGTACCTGGGCGAATGCGCGCACAAAATAGGTAGTGCCGCGTTCCAAATTGGTTAGCGTAAGCTGAAAGCTGGAACCGTCGGCCGTGGATGTCATTACCGAATCATCTACAGACGGATTTCCTGAGATGTTCCACACCAAACCCTTCGAAAGAATGGTTTCCGATTCTGGATTTTCTGTTGTAGCACTTACGCTGGCAGCATTTAACGATATATTCGTGGCAGGCTGGGTACTCACCGTAATTTGGCTATTGGCAAAGGTATAGCCCCCGCCATTGTCGTCGTCTTTGCTGCAACCTGCTAGAGTTGCGAGCGTAATGAGTAAGAATAGGTATTGTAATCGAAGATCTTTCATAAAAATATAGTAAGAGTACAAGAATAGGATAATTTTGGAAAATTCCCCAAAATTTTTTCTGTTAAACGAAAATCCCGATCCATAGTTGCAAGGGTTTAATGAAAGAATAAGGCCTGTGCCAAACGGAAGGTATTTGCGTGTGCTTCGATGATTGTCTTAATGTTGGGCGAATATCCCCCGCCCATACTCACCTGTACCGGCGCTCCATACGCCTTCAGGCGTTCTAATACGAAACGGTCGCGTTCCTTACAGCCTGCTAGGCTACAGGAAAGACGCCCCAGCTTATCGGTTTCTAGAATGTCTACGCCGCTTAGGTAGAACACAAAGTCCGGTTGTACTACGTCAAGAAGTTGTGGCAAGATCTCTTTCAATTTTTTAAGATAGTCGTCGTCGCCAGTACCGTCGGGCAATGCCACATCGAGGTCGCTTTTTTCTTTCTTGAAAGGATAGTTGCCGGCCCCGTGCATGGAAAAGGTAAATACGGCCTGCTCATTGGTGAAAATCTCGGCGGTGCCATTCCCTTGATGAACATCAAGGTCGACTATCAGTATTTTTTTCACCAATTGGTTGCGGAGCAGATAGCGTGCCGCCACAGCCTGGTCGTTGAAAATACAAAAGCCCTCGCCACGGTCGGTATAGGCATGGTGCGTGCCGCCAGCGATATTCATCGCAATGCCGTGCTGCAGGGCAAACCTACAACCTTCAATGGTGCCTTGGGTTATTCGATATTCCCTTGCCAGAAGGCCCTTGGAAAGCGGAAACCCTATTTTCCGCGGCCCGCTTGTCTAACGTACCTTCATTCAGTTGTGTGACATAGACTTCTGAGTGTACGGCCAGTACATCCTCTTGGGAAGTCATTGCCGGCGCAAAGAAATTTTCTGCTGTACAGGTTCCCTCGTATAGTAATTGCTTGGGCAATAGGTCGTATTTTTCCATCGGAAAGCGGTGCCCTTCGGGCAATGGGTGGCAATAGCTTTCGTGATGGGCAATTTTAAGCACAGCCTAAAATTTCAATAGTTTTATCGCATTTTGAACGGGATAGAAAGAGCCGTAAATAATTTCATCGTTCAACCGGAAGAGCAATAAAGGAGTGGTATCCTCGCGCCTAGCGTTATAATAATCTATTTTGTGATATATGGTGGCCTGAACGCCGGCATCGGGCAGGTGCGTAAACTCATCATCAAATACCGCAATGGCCCTAGTGGTCATGCCGCGGTGGTGCAAACCGTACGAATGTGCAGAATTTGTACCTTGAGAAATCGCCAAATATAAAAGTCCGCCGGCAACTCCAAACATCCCCGCCATCGCCCCGGCCACGGGATCTACATTTTGGGAATTGTCCAACTTAGCATTGTTGCCCCTACTTTCGTTCCAAGAACCGTAGGTAATTTGCTGTTTGCCATTCACCTCGTTCACCACAATCCCAATGGAATCGCTATTTAACGACCTTAGGAATTTGTCGCCATCTACTTCTTTTCGCTTGCGTTTGCTGGGTTTTTCCTGTAGCACCGCGGTATTGGTCAATTCAATTTTTTCAGAAGGTCCTATGGCGTGTTTGTTAATCGGGGTTTGCGTGCTCCATTCCGTGGCGAAAAGGTGCAAACTATCTTTGGTACGCACTATCTGATACAAAACGCTATCTTTAAGATAAGAATTGGATTGGCGAATACTTTTTTCTGAAAGATTGTTTAATTGAGAAACGATATGCGGCGTTACCTGTCCATCTTCCAAATTCAATTCTATAATTTGGGTGACACCCGGATTTCGGTCTATGGTAAAAAGAAGGCTATTGCCCTGCCGAACTATCTTTGACGTATAGGTAGCCTCGGGCAATGTGGTAGGAAATGGCGAATTGCTATCAAAACCTAAAGCAGAAAATCCATCTAGCGAATTGAAGAACAACTCGTGGAAGGCGACTTCCTTGCCATTTAGCTGAAAGGGTATTGAATGTAAGTGAAACGGCTGGGTGCTCACTTCAAAATTAGGGGAGAGTACGTGGTGGTATACCATAGAATTTTTCCTTTCGGCGGAAATAATATGGAGCCCATCGTCCTCTTGAAAGGTACCCAGAATCTCTTGGTCTAGCACATTTAAAGGAACCTCGTGGGTAGAGATACTGTCATTTGAAAAATGAATGGTCTGTCTCGCCAAGTTGGTATGTCCAGGCTTCTTAAAGAGTAAATGGTATCTTCCATCTTCAGTGGCCATCGATGCCATAAAACTACTTCGCGACAAAGGGGGAGCGACGGTTATGCGACCCTTATAGTTCGAGTCACGATCGAAGCCATTTAGATAAAAAAGCTTTCCATCGGTGAGCACTACCGCATACCCGTCGTCTTTGGGATGTTTTATCACAAAGCCATCTAACAAGGGCAAATCGTTTTTAGACTGGTGAACGATATTCGTAATTTCTACCTGGGCACTGCTTATTGAAATCGATAGTAGTAATGCGAAGGTGGTAACGATTTTTAACATAACGGCATTAATTGATCGTGGCGCCATTGACTACCCCCTCCGCATCTGGATTTACAAAAACCAGCTTGCCCTCCTTGTTTTCGGTCATCAAAATCATGCCCTCGCTCTCTACTCCCCTAAGGGCCCTTGGAGCCAAATTTACCAGTACGGTCACCTTTTTGCCCACTATTTCACTTGGGGAAAAACTTTCGGCGATACCCGAAACGATGGTGCGGACATCAATACCGGTATCTACCTTCAATACCAGCAGTTTATTCGCTTTTGGCATATTTTCGGCTTCTATAATTTCACCCACGCGCAGGTCTAATTTGATAAAATCTTCAAAAGAGATGGTTTCTTTTTGGAGGTCGACCACACGATTGGCGATCTCGTTCTGTGATTTGCTATATTGTAGTTTGTCCAATTGTCGTTGTATTTGTTCGTCTTCAATTTTACTGAAAAGCAACTCGCCTTGGCCAATAGTATGTCCGCTGGGGAGCAAGGCTTTATCAAGGGAGCAATCCTTCCATTGTAATGAATTCTCCAGCTTTGAAAATTGCAGGATGGTTTTCAATTTTGTTGAGGTAAAGGGTAAAAACGGTTCGCTCAAAACTGCTAGGGCAGCGGCAATTTGCAAGGCAACAAACATCACGGTTTGCGTGCGCTCCTCATCGGTTTTTATAGTTTTCCAAGGCTCCTCATCGGCCAAGTATTTATTGCCCAAACGCGCCACGTTCATCAATTCCTGTTGCGCTTCCCGAAAGCGATAGCGCTCAAGGCTGCTGGCAATCACAGCGGGATAGGCGCGTAGTTCTGCAAGAGTTTGTATATCTACTTCGGAAAAGGAACTAGGTTCTGGAATACGACCGGAATAATATTTATGCGTAAGTACTGTGACGCGATTGATGAAATTTCCGAAGATAGCCACCAACTCACTGTTGTTACGCGCCTGAAAGTCGGCCCACGTAAAATCGTTGTCCTTGGTTTCGGGCGCATTGGCCGTCAGTACATATCGAAGCACATCTTGCTGGCCGGGAAACTCCTCAAGGTATTCGTGCAGCCATACCGCCCAGTTCTTGCTGGTGGAGATTTTATTGCCTTCCAAATTCAAAAATTCATTGGCAGGAACATTTTCTGGCAAAATGTAACTTCCTTCGGCCTTTAGCATACTCGGGAAAATAATGCAGTGAAAGACGATGTTATCCTTCCCAATAAAATGGAGCAGCTTGGTATCTTCGCTTTTCCAATAGGGCTCCCAATCTTTTCCCTCGCGGGCTGCCCACTCTTTTGTAGCCGAAATATATCCAATGGGCGCATCGAACCACACATAGAGCACCTTGCCTTCTGCCCCCTCAACGGGTACGGGGATGCCCCAATCGAGATCGCGCGTTACCGCACGGGGACGAAGCCCATCATCGATCCAACTTTTGCATTGACCGTAAACATTCGTTTTCCAATCTTTTTGATGCTGTTTTAAAATCCAATCTTTTAAGAAGTTTTCGTATTGGTCTAGTGGTAAGAACCAATGCTTTGTTTCCTTAAGTACAGGCTTGTTCCCAGAAATGGCACTTCGTGGGTTTATCAAATCGGTTGCATTGTGGGATGTACCGCATTTTTCGCATTGATCGCCATAGCTTTCGTCATAACCGCATTTGGGACAAGTTCCCACCACGAAACGATCGGCGAGGAATTGCTGTGCTTCCTCATCGTACAGCTGTCGGGTGGTCTCTTCCTGAAATTTTCCGGCATCGTAAAGCTTCTTAAAAAATTGCGAAGCGGTGCTGTGGTGTATGGCTGCCGAAGTACGCGAATAGTTATCGAAGGAAATGCCAAAATCCTCGAACGACTTTTTTATCATCGCATGGTACTTGTCTACTACCTGTTGCGGAGTTATCCCTTCCTTTTTCGCCGTGATGGTAATGGGCACACCGTGCTCGTCACTGCCACACACGAAGGCGACATCATTATGCTGCAAGCGTTGGTAGCGGGCATAAATATCGGCAGGCACGTAAACGCCGGCTAAATGTCCAATATGCACCGGTCCATTCGTGTATGGAAGTGCAGCGGTAATGGTATATCGTTGTTTTTCTTGGGTCATAGGTTTGTGCGAAAGGCACAAAATTACATATAAATGTGGTAAATTGGGTGTTTTGAAACCAACCTTTACAACCTCTATGCAGCAACCCCCTTCCCTTCAAAAAGGCGATACCGTCGCGATTGTTTCTACGGCACGAAAAATCTCAAAAGAGGAAATACAACCTGCGATCGAATTATTGGAAGAATGGGGCCTGCACCCAGTGCTGGGTAAAACTATAGGATTGGAACAGCATCAGTTTGCAGGTGACGATACGCAACGCGCGGCCGATTTCCAGACGTTTATGGACGACCCCACCGTAAAGGCGATTTGGTGCGCCAAGGGGGGTTATGGCACGGTGCGAATTATTGATGCGCTCAATTTCAGCAAATTTAGGAAAGCTCCCAAATGGGTAATTGGTTATAGCGATATTACAGTGCTTCACGCCCATCTCCATTCCTTAGGTATCGCTACGCTTCACGCCCAAATCGCCGAAAATATTGGCAATAAGTCGGCCCTCACCCGCGAAACCCTAAAAAAGGCGCTGTTTGGCGAAAAGTACCATATAGAGAGTATCCCCAACAACAATTCTCTTCTACGGGAGGGCAGTGCCAAGGGCGTGTTGGTGGGCGGTAACCTTTCCATATTGTATTCACTCTGTGGAAGCGTTTCTTCTATCGACACCCAAGGAAAAATCCTTTTCTTGGAAGATTTGGACGAGTACCTCTACCACGTAGACCGAATGATGCAGAACTTAAAGCGCAACGGAATGCTCGAACATCTTAAAGGTCTGGTGGTGGGCGGAATGACCAAAATGCACGATAACATTATTCCTTTTGGGAAGTCGGCCGAGGAAATCATTTTTGATACGGTTTCAGAATACGCATACCCTGTATGCTTTCATTTCCCAGCGGGGCATATGGAAGACAACCGCGCTTTGGTGCTGGGCCGGGAAATTCATCTTGAAGTGACAAAGCAGTATATACGGTTAGCCTTTTAGTTGAAATAGGCTGGCGCAATTTTTAAAGAAATTGAATATGGCATCGCATAACGAACTGGGAAAAATAGGGGAAGATTTGGCTGCGCAGTATCTCATACAACAGGGCTATACCATAGTACAACGCAACTTTTATTTTCAGAAGGCAGAGATTGATATCATCGCACAAAAGGAAGCCGGCGTCATAGTGATGGTGGAGGTAAAGACACGCAACAGCGCTTTTTTTGGCGATCCACAGAGTTTTGTGACCCCCGGCAAAATAAAATTATTGGTGAAGGCGGCCGATGAGTACATACGGGAAAGTGCGCTCGATGTCGAAGTTCGGTTCGATATTATTGCGGTTTTAAAGAATAGTTCCGAAGAAAAAATAGAGCATATCGAAAATGCATTCTATCATTTTTAATCAGTCGCTTTAAATGGTTCCAGGGCTTGTAACGCCTTTTCTACCGAACCTATACGATCGAACGTTAGTAAGAGCCTTAGCCCGTTGCGCGTTTGTTTTTCCTTCATCGTAACACGTTGTGGGTGGCTTTGAACGTATTGCAGCACCCTCGAGAACATAGGACTTTGATAAAATGCGCTTTGTTGGTCGCTAATAAAATAGCCCACTAGTTTTTTCTGTTTCATAACAACCCGTTCTAGACCCATGGCAATCGCGATCCACTTTATACGTACGCTGTTGAGCAAATCTTCGGCCTGTTCTGGCAGTTCGCCAAAGCGGTCTATAAGTTCTTTTTCAAACTGCTGAAGTTGAACTTCAGATTCCAGCGAATTTAGTTTTTGGTATAAACTGAGCCGTTCGGTAATATTGTTGATGTAATCGTCTGGGAATAACAGTTCAAAATCGGTATCGATAACGGTTTCCTTCACAAAAATTTTCTTCTCGTGCTCGGTGCCGGCATAGAGGTCCTTAAATTCCTTTTCCTTTAGTTCATCGATGGCTTCGGCCAATATTTTTTGATAGGTTTCGAAGCCAATTTCATTGATAAAGCCGCTTTGCTCACCTCCCAACAAATCGCCTGCACCCCGAATTTCCAGATCTTTCATCGCGATGTTTAGGCCACTGCCCAATTCTGAGAATTGTTCTAGGGCCGTAATTCGCTTTCGGGCGTCATCGGTCATGGCCGAATAGGGCGGGGTAATGAAATAGCAGAACGCCTTTTTGTTGCTTCGCCCCACACGGCCCCGCATTTGGTGGAGGTCTGATAGGCCAAAATTATTGGCGTTGTTTATGAAAATTGTGTTCGCATTGGGAACGTCCAAACCGCTTTCGATGATGGTGGTGCTTACCAGTACGTCAAATTCGTTCTCCATAAAGGCCAACATAAGTTCCTCGAGCTTTTTCCCTTCCATCTGGCCGTGGCCAATGCCAATTTTGGCATCGGGCACCAAGCGCTGGAGCATCCCGGCCACTTCCTTAATGTTCTCGATGCGGTTGTGTACAAAGAACACCTGTCCCCCTCTCGAAATTTCATAGCGAATGGCATCGCGCATGGTTTCTTCTGAAAAACGAATCACGTGGGTTTCCACCGGATAACGGTTGGGAGGGGGCGTGGTAATGACCGATAAATCGCGGGCGGCCATCAAGCTAAACTGCAAGGTACGGGGTATTGGCGTGGCTGTGAGGGTTAAAGTGTCTACATTCTCCTTGATGGTTTTCAGCTTATCTTTAACGGCAACACCAAATTTTTGTTCCTCATCGATCACTAAAAGACCTAGGTCCTTAAATACTACCGATTTGTTGGTAAGCTGGTGCGTACCAATCACGATATCGAGCGATCCATCCTTAAGACCGTCGAGCACGGCGCGTCGTTGCTTGGCACTGCGAAACCGATTGAGGTAATCTACCTTTACGGGCATTTGGGCGAGACGTTCGCTGAACGTTTTAAAATGCTGAAAGGCTAAAATGGTCGTGGGTACCAGCACAGCAACTTGCTTCCCATTGTCTACAGCCTTAAAGGCGGCACGAATGGCGACCTCCGTCTTACCGAAGCCCACATCACCGCAAACAAGGCGATCCATGGGTTGCTCGCTTTCCATATCGCGCTTCACTTCATCGGTAGCCTTGCTTTGGTCTGGTGTATCCTCGAACAGGAAGCTCGACTCGAGTTCATGTTGCAAATAGCTGTCTGGATCGAAAGAGAAGCCTTTCTTTAAACGGCGCTTTGCATACAGTTCAATTAGGTTAAAGGCAATTTGCTTAACGCGTGTTTTGGTTTTCTGTTTGAGCTTTTTCCAAGCAGCACTGCCCAGTTTGTAGATTTTCGGTTCTTTTCCGTCCTTGCCGTTGTACTTCGTGATTTTGTGCAGGCTATGAATGCTTAAGTACAAGATATCCCGCTCTCCATAAATAAGCTTTATAGCCTCTTGCTGTTTGCCCTCCACCTCTATCTTTTGCAATCCGCCAAATTTGCCAATTCCGTGATCGATATGCGTAACGTAGTCACCAATTTCCAAGTTGGTTAACTCCTTGAGGGTAATCGCCTGCTTTTTGGCGTAGCCGTTCTTAAGCTGAAATTTATGGTAGCGCTCAAAAAGCTGATGGTCTGTATAGCAGGCTATTTTTTTGTGGTCATCTATAAACCCTTGATATAATGGGAATACGATGGTTTCATATTGGTCTACGTGCTGCTCGGCGTCGTCGAAAATATCATGGAATCGCTTGGCCTGCTGCTCACTGCTGCAAAAGATGTAATTTTTGTAGCCGTTCTCGGTATTCTGGTTAAGATGGTCAATTAACAGGTTGAACTGCTTGTTAAAGGATGGTTGAGGTTTCGTTGAAAACGAAATCGTACTACCGCCGGTATCCTGAGCGGGAGCGATGCGTGACAAAGTCGTAACGGCTGTATCGCTAAGCGGAATGTTACGGGTATTTAGCACTATTTTGGTAAAGTGTTGTAACTGTTCTTTCAGTTCTTCTGACGTGCAGAATAGTTCGGCAGGGGCTTGCTGCCTCACTTCCCCCGAAACATTTTTATAAGCTTCCGTAGCCTTGCGGAACAGCGCGTCGATGCTACTGCTAAGCAATTCCTCATTTTTAAGGAAAACCACGGTTTTGGAGGCGATATAATGTAGGAAGCTTTCACGGCGCTCTTCGGTCTGTTTGTCGGCCACGTTTGGCATGATCGATATTTTCCGAAGCTGTTCTGTTGAAAGTTGTGTTTCCACATCGAACGTTCGAATGCTCTCTATCTCATCCCCAAAAAACTCGATACGATAGGGCTCATCATGGCTGAAGCTAAAAACATCCAAGATGCCTCCGCGCACAGAGAATTCACCTGGTTCGGTTACGAAATCGGTTCGCTTAAAATGATATTCGAAAAGTACCTCGTTTACAAAATCGATAGACACCTGTTCGCCCACCTTGAGCTTCAATGTATTTCGTTCGAGTTCTTTCCGTGTTACTACTTTTTCGAATAGTGCCTCTGGATAGGTAACGATTAGCGCCGGGTTTTTTCGGGAATTAATCCTGTTGAGCACTTCGCTTCGCAGCAGTACGTTGGCGTTATCGGTCTGCTCAATTTCGTACGGTCGCCTATAGCTGCCCGGATAAAAGAGCACGTGCTGGTCGCCCAGCATATGTTCCAGATCATTTAGGTGGTAGGCGGCCTCTTCCTTATCGTTTAAGATGAGCAAGAACGGAACCTGTGCAGATTGAAAGCATTCGGACACTGTTAACGAAAGGGCAGAGCCTACCAGACCAGACACATGTATGGCTGAGTTCGATGGTATACTGGTTGCATTTTCTTCCTTGAAAAGAATGGCCTCCTTCAGTTTCGCCACTTGGGAAGACTGCGAGAAGAGTGACTGTACGAGTGTTTTTGACATCGCTGCAAAAATATGGCAAGCCAATAGCAATTAAAAATACCGAAGGGTTTTTTCGGCAACTTTACCATTTCGATAACATATAAGGGGACCAATTTTACCTATTTTCCAGTTATGGGAATAGAATCTTTTGATGTGTTCGTAATAGGGACGGGCACTGCCGGGAAACAAGTAGCGTACGATTGCGCCGCCGAGGGGATGCGGGTGGCCATTGCCGACCATCGCGAATTTGGTGGCACATGCGCCAACAGGGGCTGCGACCCCAAAAAGGTGCTTGTGGGCGTTGCCGAAGTGGTACACATGGCCTCCAACCTACACGGAAAGGGAATTTCCTCGGTACCCAAGATTAGCTGGCAACAACTGCAACAGTTTAAGCAAACCTTTACCGAGGCCGTACCCGCTGCGACGGAAAAAGACCTAGAACAGGCCGGTATAAAAATGTACCATCAATCACCCCAGTTTTTAGATCGCAACACATTAAGTGTAGAAGGAAAAACCGTGAAGGCAAAAACCATCGTCATCGCCACCGGCCAGCGGCCCCTTGAGTTGAAAATACCGGGACGCGAACACCTTAGGGTAAGCGATGATTTCCTGTCGCTACCCGAATTACCGAAACAGTTAGTGTTTGTTGGCGCTGGCTACATCGGGATGGAATTTGCGCACATTGCTGCCCACTGTGGCGCCAAGGTAACAATCATTGAAACTACAGAAAGACCCCTTGGCACTTTCGATAAAGATGTGGTAGGTCACCTCACGAAAGCTTCTACCGCAATGGGCATCGAATTTATATTTAATGCGACGGTAACGAAGGTTGAAAAACTTCGGAAAAACTACAGGATATCTTATAAAAAGAATGGTCGCACCCAACAAATGGATACCCAAATGATATTCAATACCGCGGGAAGAGTCCCTAACCTGGAAGCACTCGATCTGGAGAAAGGCGAGGTGGCTTTCGAAAAAGCAGGAGTTTCGGTCAATGACTACTTACAAAGCCCTAGCAATCCGTCGGTTTATGCCTGTGGCGATGTCTCGGCCAGCGGAAGCTTACCATTAACGCCCACTTCATCTCAAGAGGCAAGAGTGGTTTCAAAAAATATACGAACGGGCAATCGACTTAAAATGGATTTTCCCCCGGTGCCAACGGTGGTATTCACCCTGCCGCAATTGGCAGCGATTGGTCTCACTGAAGATGAGGCCCGAAGACAGGGATATAAATTTACCGTAGAATATAAGAGTGTTCCCAAATGGTATAATGCCAAACATATAAACGAAGGTTACTATGCCTACAAAACCTTGGTAGAAAAGGAAACCAACCTCATACTTGGGGCCCATATTCTAGCTGCTCAAGCAGGCGAAATGATCAACCTATTTGTTTTAGCAATGTGCGGAAAATTGAAATGTGAAGACCTTAAGGCCATGATTTTTGCGTATCCCACCTGGGGAAATGACATTAAAGGAATGGTGTAAGATGTGAACAGACGTATCGCGCAATTCATTTATTCAAATTACTTTGTATTCTGAAAATATTCTTTCAATTTTTGCCCAGGATTAGTAGACCGGTTTAGATACCCGTGGTAGGCACTGCTTATAATGAGCACAGCAGCCATGACTAGGGCTGTATAGGAAACTACCGCATTCGTGCTGCCCCATTGCGCTACGCAAATGGCACTAAATCCCCACGCACCTACCAAGGCAAATTCTCGCATATTGCGCCGCCAAGTAACAGCTAGGTTTAGAATGCCGGCAACAATAATCATAATCACCGCCCAGGTTGAGGCTGAAATGCCCCAGCCGTTCCAGCCAATACTCGTTAAATAGGCCGCTACGTTGGCGATGCTGGCTACGGTAATCCATCCGCTATAGAAAACGAAAGGCCACCAAAGGAAGGCGATGACGCTTATGGGTGCATCCCAAAGTTCCATTTGGTTATTCATTACGATCTTCAGAAGCGAATAAAGCAATACGAACATTGCCAGTACCGAAAAACTGAAGTACCCATATAGCCAAAAAACCACCCAAAGCATATTGGCAGTGCAGGAGAGCACGAACCACCATCCGGTATGCAAGATAAATTGGTCATCACGTACTTTGGTAAAGAGGCTTCTAGATTGATATACTACAAAACCTAGCAAAAGCAGGTATATAAATCCCCAAATGGCGAACGCATAACCCGCTGGAGTAAATAGATTTTCGTGGTTGCCAGAGACCTCCCCGATGGTTGTATTGTTAATGGCCCCTGTGTTAGAACCGTAATTTACCAAAAGGGTTGCTACAAAAACTATAATATTTGCGATTTGAAGCGTCTTTTTCATCGTTGCGAAAGTTTTATCGGGGTTGGTTTGCTTTTTAAACTAAAGATAGGGAAAGCTTGAGCGGTGTGCAAGTAGATCACCGATCGCTTTGTCCGTTACGTTGAATTAGCGCATTTCCATAACCTCTCCTTCCACAATCGCGAAAACCCGGTCCGCCTCGGAAGGGGCGAGCAAATACTTTCCAGTGAACGTGCCAAAGGCCGGTAGGATGAGCTGTTGTTTTTTAAGGAAAAAACAGGGAAGGGTGACACTCTGCCTTCCTAACCCCCGCAACCGTACACCGGGATGAATGTGCCCGGCGATATTGAACAATGTTTCTGTTTCTGTGGGATGATGGCTTAAAAACACACCGAAACGTTCGAGTTGTTCCACCACCGTTATGCCCATCTCCGTATATTTTTTAGGGGAAATAATATCGTGGTTGCCTGCAATTAAAAGAAGCTGCGATTGTGTGTACTGAACCCATTGCGAGAAATCGTCCCATTCTCGGTTCAAATCGCTATGGAACAGATCGCCTAAGAAACAGACCGTTTTTGGTGCTAGATCGTTCACGATCTCGGTCAGCTTCTGAAGGTTTTGATAGGCTGCGTGAATGGGTAGTGCAGCCCCGTGTTTTCTAAAATGGGCTATCTTGCCCAAATGTACGTCTGCTATAAGCAACATATCCTGTTCCTGCCAATAGGCAGCGCCACTGGGATGCAACAAGAGTGTTTGGTTTGCGATAGCGATTTCTGCGGTCATTGCTGCGCAAAGTTCCCTTTTTATTTCTCAAACTGCAAGGTCATTTTCTTTATACGATCCTTTAATTTTTCTGAAGAAAGCTTTTCGCGTAACCTGTCGGTAATGATAGGAAAGCTGAACGGGGTCGGCTTTTCACACTGCTTCCATATAATTTCCTGCTTTGCAATGCGCTCTAGGGCGAGGCGTAGGCGGCCTTCTTCCAGCTGGTGCTCGAAGGTTTCCCGAAAAGCCTGTTGGTATAATAAATTGTCTGGCTCAAAATCCCGGAATACATCAAAAAGCAATTGGCTACTGCTCTGCAAATGTTTGGTCTTCACTATTTTATTGGGATAGCCTTGAAACACCAAACCACTTATAACCGCTATGTCCCGGAACTTCCTGCGGGCCAGTTCGGTGCTATTAAGGCTTTTTTGAAGGTCATCAAATAAATACCGCGCAGTAAAAAGGTCATTGTCCAATACATTTTGAATATCGAGCGGTTGGTCGCTCAATAGTTCAAATCCGTAATCATTGTACGCTAGCGAAAAGGTTATGGGAAGCAACAGGCTAATACGATAAGCTAACAACCCGCCCATGGCTTCGTGGACGAAGCGTCCTTCAAAGGGATAGAAAATGGCGTGGTATCCTTCCCTTGTTTTGAAAGTCTCGATTAGAAATTCGTTATCTCCCGGCACGATGCTCTCACGCTCCTGCCGGTCAAAAAGATGGGAAAGGGCTTTCAGTTCGGGGGTGTTTCGCTTATGTTCGGCTTCGCTCTGCAGCTCTTCGCGCAGCAATTCGCTCATTTGGGAAGAGAGCGTCATGCGTCCTCCCATGAAGCTCACTATGTTGGCAGACCGCTTGTTGGAGCGCCGCACCTGTGCCACCATATTCCGAAGGCGAACCAATTCCAACGTCCTACCGGCAAATACAAAGGTGTCGCCGGGCTTCATCTTTCCTATGAAATATTCTTCAATCGTCCCTATAAAACCGCCACTCACATATTTAACCAGTAGCATGCTATCGCTAACAATGGTGCCAATACTTAAACGGTGCATCATCGCGATGCGCCTGCTCTCCACTTTAAATTTTCCATCGGGCAAAACAGAAACACGCTTGTATTCATCATAAGTTTGGAGGCTCTGGCTCCCCAAGGTGATAAAATTGAGGCACCATTGCCATTGCGCTTCACTAATTCCCTGAAAGCAGAACGTACTTTTAATTTCTGGATAGATTTTGGCAGGAATAAAACCGTCGCTTACCGCCAAGGTGACCAAATACTGAATGAGCACATCGAAACTGAGCAAGTAAGGCAGCCTGTCTTCTACCACGGCCTCGGTAACGGCTCGTTTTAACGCAGATGCCTCCACAAGTTCCAGGGCGTGCGTGGGCAGAAAATAAATGACTGAAGCTTCCCCGGGCCTATGATTGCTTCGGCCTGCCCGTTGTAGAAATTTGGCTACTCCCTTAGGCCCTCCAATTTGAATAATCGTTTCCACCGGGGCAAAATCGACCCCCAGGTCGAGGCTCGAGGTAGCCACTACGGCCTTTAGGCTCTCGTTGCGTATGGCTTGTTCCACCCACAACCGTGTATCTTTGGCGATACTGCCATGATGCATCGCAATTTCACCGGCAAACTCGGGATATTTTTCCAACAGCTTCTGAAACCAAATCTCGGCTTGCCCGCGCGTGTTGGTAAAAATTAGGGTCGTTTTGCTTTGTTTGATAATAGGAACCAATTCGTCCAATAAATGGAGCCCTAAGTGCCCACGCCAGGGAAAGGTTTCCATTTTCTTCGGAATGATAGATTGCACCTTGATTTTTTTCTTTTGATTGGCCCGTATTAAAACCGATTGCGATCTGAAAGACCCGTCTAGACCCAACAGGACATCCTGAGCTTGCTCTAAATTTCCAATGGTAGCCGAAATTCCCCAAATGCGAAGGTTGTGGCAAACCGTTTTCAACCTGCTTAGCGCCAGCTCCATTTGCACCCCGCGTTTGCTGCCCAAAAGTTCGTGCCATTCGTCTACAACAACTGCGGTGAGCGGCCCAAAAGTTTTTTCGTAACCCTTCGACCCTAACAGCAACATTAAGCTCTCTGGTGTGGTAATGAGAAGGTCTGGCATATTTTTTTTTTGCTTGGCCCGTTCGCTCTGGGGGGTGTCTCCCGTGCGAATTCCTATGGTGAGGCCAGTTTGCAAGTCGTCTGCCAAACGTTGTGCGGCTTGTTGTATTTCTATTGATAAGGCCCGAAGTGGGGTAATCCATATGGCCTTCGGACCTTTGGTTCGGATTTCTTTATATTCCGGATTGTCCTTAATATATTGCAGAACGATGGGCACCCATAATGCATAAGTTTTGCCGCTGCCGGTTGGCGCGTTGAGCAATCCGTGCTTTCCTTCCAAAAAAGCGTTCCATGTCTTTTTCTGAAAGGGAAACGGTTTCCAGCCTTGGTCTAAAAACCAAGATTTGGCCTTTTGTATGAGTTCTTTCTTATTCAAAATACAATGATTCTGGGGTAAATCTGGCCCTTACAAGCACTATCGCAACATTATCCCAATTCAACTTCACAAGAATCATGTGCATTTTGTGAACCGGTGCCATCACTTAGGAATGAGTGCCTTTAAATCGTCCAATGTATTGGCTTCGGCAATGGGTTTGTCTTTGCGCCACCGTACCATCCTGGGAAACCTCGTGGCAATACCGCTTTTGTGCCTACTGCTTTCCGCAATTCCCTCGAATGCAATTTCAAACACGTGGTGGGGCGTCACGCTTCGTACCGGCCCAAATCGCTCTAGCGTATTTTTTTTAATCCAAGCGTCGAGCTGCCTAAACTCTGCATCGGTAAGGCCCGAATAGGCCTTCGCAAAGGTTACCAGTTCATCGCCGTCCCAAAGGCCAAAAGTATAGTCGGTATACAAATTCGCCCGTCTCCCGTGGCCGCGCATCGCGTACGTTAGCACGGCATCTATGGTGAATGGATCGATTTTCCATTTCCACCAATCGCCTTTTTTTCGTCCGACTAAATAGGGCGAGTCCTTGCGCTTTAGCATAAGACCCTCACTTCGTTTTTCACGAGATTTTTCGCGCTCTGCCGCGGCCTGCTCCCACGATTCGAATTCCATCGTTTCGCTCAGGAACAATCCTATCGCATCGCAATTGCAACGGCTAATAAGAGCATCCAGTAAGGTTCTCCTTTCTGAAAAGGATTTGTTTCGAATATCTTCACCCTGCCATTCCAGTAAATCGTAAGCGTTGAGAATTACGGGGGTTTTCCTTAACAGGGCTTTAGAGACGTTTTTGCGCCCAATACGGGTTTGCAGTTCTTGGAAGTTGGCAATTTGACCTTCTACAAAGGGAAGAATTTCCCCATCGAGCACGGTGCCGTTGGGGATTTCCTTCAGAAATCGTTGAAATTCGGGATATTTATCGGTGACCAACTCTTCACCCCGCGACCAAACAAAAACTTCATCGTTTCGCAAGATTACCTGCGCCCGAATACCATCCCATTTATGCTCAAAGCTCCACTGGGTAACTGGATCTAATTCTTCTTGAAAATCATCTTCTACAGCATAAGCCAAGTAAAACGGATATGGCTTGCTTAGATAATCCTCCTCATTTTCCTCCAAAATCAATTTTTGGAAGGTAGTATCTTGTGGTGTCCAATCGCCCATTAGTTTGTACGCCAAAATATCCTCGTCTATTTCGGTAGCGCGTGCCAAGGCGCGGGTCATCAATTTTTGGCTGATGCCTATTCTAAAGCTTCCGGTAATGATTTTATTGAAAACGAACCGTTCGTAATAGGAAAGTACTTGCCAATTCGCATGTAGATAGGCCTTTTTTTCTTGCTCCGGTAAGTCGCGAAGCGCAATGATTTCTTCAGCAAACTGGGTTAATGATTTAGTGCATGCTCCTTTTGCCTTGGGCAATATGAGCGCTATTGTTTCGGCCAAATCTCCTACGATATGGTAGCTTTCTTCGAATAGCCATAACGGAATTTCACTTAGTTCGGTGGCCCACTGCCGCAGTAGCGTTGTATTTACTGGTCTTTTGGGACGCCTGTGTGAGAGAATGGCAATAGTCCATAATTTATCGTTGGCGGAAGCAGTAGTAAAATACCTAGATAGCGCTTCCACCTTTACATTGGTTTTGTTGGTGCTATCTATGGTTTTAACCAGTTGTGCAAAGCGCGACATCCCTCCTTCAGGCTGCTTTTGCGCTGATTCGAAATGATCTTGTCTTTCAGTCGTTGGCATCTGTTTCGCTCTTGGTTTCCAATTCGCCTTGCTCACCTTCGTACTGAGTTTCCTCGGTGCGGGCATCGTACCCTAACTCTTCCCGAAGGTAACGGGAAAAAATATCGGTATAGCCGTGGGTTGTAATCACCGTTTCGCAACCTGTGGCTTTTATGGTTTCTATGAGTCCGTCCCAATCAGCGTGATCGCTCAGTACAAAGCCTCGATCTATGGCACGCCGTCGTCTCGCGCCCCGAAATGTCATCCAGCCACTCGCACTGGCGGTAACATAGGGAACCATTTTTCGAATCCACGTCCCCCCGTGGGCACTTGGCGGTGCGACCACGATATTGCCCTTTATTTCTTCCTTGGTGGTCTCTCGGGTTACGCGTGTAGTTTGGGGAAGTTGGTAGTGGCTGCGCAGCACATCGGTCATATTCTCAACGGCTCCGTGGGTATAGATAGTACCAATTGAGGTATCTAAATGCTTAAGCAGGCGCTGGGCCTTGCCTAAGCTATAACCGAAAAGGACAGAGGTTTTTCCTTCACTTTGGTTTTGGGACCACCACGTATTTATGTCGTGAAATACGCTAGCTTGTGGCTCCCATTTAAAAGCGGGTAGCCCAAAAGTGCACTCGGTGATAAACGTATTACATCGTACGGGTTCAAAAGGTTCGGCGAGATCATCATTTTCTGTTTTAAAATCGCCTGTAAAGACCCACACCTCTCCCTTATACTCAACCCTAACTTGACTGGACGCCGTAATATGTCCCGCTGGGTGCAGGCTAAACCGAACACCATTGATGGTGAAGGACTCATTCCAATCTTTACCACTTACAGCGATATCACCTAGTCTGTGTTTAATAATTGGCACATTATTGCGGTGCGTAATGTATTGGGCGTGGCCCCAACGGCTATGATCTGCATGGCCGTGGGTTACGATGCACTTATGCACCGGGCGCCAAGCATCGATGTATACATCGGCCTGTTGGCAGTAAATGCCCTTTTCATTAAAAACCAAGAGGGGTGATTCCATTTTTCAATTTCGGTAGCAGATTAAAAATAAAGGTTTCAAAAGAAACCGTAGAAGGATTAAGAAAAGTTTAGCGCAGTTTTAGGCGGAAGCTATGGGATGTATCCTTGAAAGTTTCCGAAGAAGTTTTCGGAAAATGTTGCCACAAGACCTATATTTGCACAAGAAACAATCACCATGACTTTTAGAGATCTTTTTGAGAGTGGAGAGCACTCGCGCAACCTGGGCCATTTTGCCTCCATCGCGAACATTGCGGCCATTAATGGCGAATTGAATGCCGAAGAGGAAAAATTGCTGAAACGCTTCGCCAAAAAATTGGATATAGATGAATCTGAGTACAAGGAAGTGCTCAAGAATCCTGGGAAATATCCAATAAACCCTCCCAATGACGCCGATAGGAGGTTGGAACGTATGCATGATCTTTTCGAAATGATCTTTGCAGACCATGAAATAGACGACCATGAGCGATTTTTGATTGAGCGCTATGCTATTGGCCTAGGCTACACGGCAGAACTTGCCAAAAAGTTGATTGAACGCTCTATTGAGATTTACAGCGGCGGTTTGGATTTAGAAGACTACCGCTATTTGCTGAACAAGGAAAAATAACGCTTGTAACGCAAGCTCACAAATTATTTGGCCCGAAGCTTTAAGTTTCGGGTTTTTTATTGGGCCTTGGCCATAAACTCCTCGGCCTTGGTTACCATATTCTTGCTGCCGCAGAAAAACGGAACTCGTTGGTGCAGCTGTGTAGGCTGAATGTCCAAAATACGCTCAAAGCCATTGCTGGCCTTACCACCTGCCTGCTCGGCAAGGAATGCCATTGGGTTGCATTCATACAACAGCCGCAGTTTTCCGTTAGGGTCTTTCGAGGTGTTCGGGTAAATGTAAATACCTCCTTTTATCATATTACGGTGGAAATCGGATACGAGCGAACCGATATACCTTGACGTGTACGGCCGATCGCCTTCTTCCATCTGGCAGTATTTAATATAGTCTTTCACCCCTTGTGGAAAATGCACATAATTTCCTTCGTTAACGGAGTAAATTTTACCGTCTTCAGGAAACTTCATATTCGGATGGGAAAGGTAATATGTCCCTATGGCTGGATTGAGCGTAAACCCGTTTACGCCGTGGCCCGTGGTATATACGATCATGGTCGATGTACCGTACACGATGTAACCGGCTGCCACTTGTCGGTTGCCCTGCTGAAGGAAATCCTCTAATGTTACGGGCGAGCCAGATGGGGTTACCCGGCGGTAGATGGAAAAAATAGTCCCTACAGAAACATTCACATCGATATTGCTAGAGCCGTCCAAAGGATCTATCAGCACCACATACTTGTTCTCGTTCTGTTCGTTTCGGCCCTTTATGGTAATAAAATCATCTTCTTCTTCACTGGCAATGCCACAGACAATCTCGCGATTAGTTAAGGTCTTTATAAAAGCCTCGTTGGCGAATACGTCGAGTTTTTGCTGGTCTTCTCCTTGAATATTGGTATCGCCCGCAGCCCCTAAAATATCCACAAGTCCAGCCTTGTTCACCTCGTGGTTCACCACCTTGGCCGCCAACCGGATGGAATTGATGAGCCGCGACAGCTCGCCGGAAGAATATTTAAATTCCGATTGGTTCTCGATAATGAATTCCCCCAAAGATTGATTGTGCTTTGCCATAACGGTGGATTGACTTTGAATTTGCGGCAAATATCGGGATTTTTAAGAAATTGAGCCGATATTTGCCCTTCAAAACCAAAACGATGCCGCTTACCATTCGAGATGCGAAAAAAGAAGATATGCCTGCCGTTCTAGAACTGATTAGAGAACTGGCAATTTATGAAAAAGAACCCGATGCGGTTGAAGTTACCGTGACCGAACTGCAACAGCACGGTTTTGGTGAGAATCCTAAATTTTATTGTTTTGTGGCCGAAACTGACATCCGTGTGGTGGGGATGGCCCTGGTCTATTTTAGGTATTCTACGTGGAAAGGACCTGTCCTTCATTTGGAAGATTTAATAGTAACCCAGTCGCACCGCGGAAAAGGAATAGGCCAGGCCCTCTACCAAAAAGTCATGGCCTATGGCAGGCAGCACCAAGTAAAACGGGTGCAATGGGAGGTGCTGGGCTGGAACGAGGGTGCCATTCGGTTTTACGAGCGCACCGGTGCCCAAGTACTACGCGATTGGCACGTGGTACATATGGACGAACATTCGTTACGTCGCTACATTAATTAGGAAGCATTACAATTATGAAAGTATTCAAATTTGGTGGAGCCTCTGTTAAAGATGCCGCGGGCGTAAAAAATGTGGCCCAAGTGATAAAGACCACCCAAGAGAAAGAGTTGTTGATCGTGGTCTCGGCCATGGGTAAAATGACCAACGCCCTCGAGGTAGTGGTGACCGATTACTTCAGGAGTCCAGAAAACATAGAGGCATCGGTGCAGGTGGTGTATGACTACCAACATGATATTTTGTCGAATCTATTTCCCAATACCGCCCACCCTATCTTCGGAAGGGTAAAAGAACTGTTTTTGGAGATGAAGCGTTTCTTGGCAAGCACCAAATCGCAAAACCACGCCTATGTGTACGACCAGGTCGTCTCGTATGGAGAACTTGTATCTAGTGCAATTGTGGCCACGTATCTCGCTTCCGAAGGATTGGAAAACACCTTGCTCGATGTTCGATCTTGCATTAAGACCGACGGAAATTACAGGGATGCCAAGGTTGATTGGGAACAAACCCAGTTGCATATCGTCAACAAGGTTGCACCTTCAAAAATAACGATTACACAAGGTTTCCTTGGTTCGGAATCTGAAAACAACTTTACCACAACCTTGGGTCGCGAGGGAAGCGACTATACCGCGGCTATATTCGCCTATTGCCTCAACGCAGCCAGTGTTACCATATGGAAAGATGTGCCTGGGGTGCTCAATGCCGATCCGCGGTATTTTTCCGACACAACACTGTTACACCATATTTCCTATAGAGAAGCAATCGAATTGGCATTCTACGGGGCTTCGGTAATTCACCCCAAAACACTACAACCGTTGCAGCGAAAGGAAATTCCATTGTACGTAAAATCTTTTTTAGCGCCCTTGGAAGCCGGTACCTGTGTGGGCAAGGGCGTGGCGCTAGACCCCATGACCTCGTGCTTTATCTTAAAACGAGACCAGGTGCTTATTTCCCTGTCGTCGCTCGATTTCAGTTTTATAATGGAAGACAGTATAAGCGAGGTATTTCGATGGTTGCACGAATATAAAATGAAGGTGGAATTGATCCAAAATTCGGCCATTAGCTTTTCGGTATGCGTAGACAATAAATTCGACAACCTAAATCCTTTGTTGGCGAAATTAAGGGCCAATTTTGAGGTAAAATGGAACGAAGGGGTTACCCTCTATACGGTTAGACATTCGCAGCCGGAGGAAATTAGGGCCCTCATTGAAAACAAGAACGTACTTCTGAAACAGGAAAGCCGGGAAACCGTCCAACTGGTCATCAAGGAATAGTGTTAAATGGTTTCGCTATATTTGTGCAGACGGCAAAATACAACCTGCCGTAACTAAACAACCGAAACCGTATGGGATTAGTGAATGCAAAGGAGGTGGCCAAGGCTATCAATGTCGATAAATTCGGCTTTATGGGCACTTCTTTGGGCTGGACCTTGATGAAGGTGCTCAACATTAATACCCTTAACCAAATTTACGATCGCAACAAGCACTTAAGTGATTTAGAGTTTATCAACGCACTCTTGGGCGAGTTTGAGATCAAGTTTGAAATTCCAGAAGAAGACTTAAAGCGCATCCCCAAGACAGGCCCCTTTATTTCTATCTCAAACCACCCGCTTGGCGGCATAGACGGTATCTTGCTGTTAAAGTTGTTGTTAGAGCACCGTCCAGATTTCAAGATTATCGCAAATTTTCTACTGCACCGTATCGAGCCCTTGAAGCCCTACGTAATGCCGGTAAACCCTTTTGAAGATAGAAAGGACGCCAAGAGCAGTGTCGCGGGATTCAAAAATGCCCTGGCTCACTTACAGGCGGGACATTCTCTTGGTATTTTCCCGGCCGGGGAAGTATCCACCTATCGCGATGGGCGGCTGGTGGTAGACAAGCCTTGGGAGGTGGCCGCTATGAAATTGGTAAAAAAGGCCGAAGTGCCCGTCGTACCCATATATTTTCATGCGAAGAACAGCAAGTTGTTCTATAGGTTGGCCAAATTGAGCGACACCTTGCGCACCGCCAAGCTGCCCTCTGAACTGCTCACCCAAAAACAGCGTGTCATCAAGGTGCGAATAGGGCACCCCATTTCGGTAGCTGACCAGGCTGAGCATGCGTCGCTGGAGGATTTTACGAATTTCCTTCGGAAGAAAACATACGTACTGGCCAACCCATTTCAGAAGAAAAAGGGCTTGAATCCGCTGCCCAAACAGCTAAAAATTTCAAAACCACCCAAAAAGATTGCGGGTCCCATTGCAACAGAAGTAATGGAACGGGAAATCGACGCCCTGCGCAACGATGAGAAGCGCTTGCTTATTAGTAAGAACTACGAGGTTTTCTTGGCACAAGCAGACCGTATTCCGCAAATATTGCGCGAGTTGGGAAGGTTACGTGAAATCACCTTTCGAGAGGTAGGCGAGGGCACCAATAATTCGCTCGATCTGGATAAGTTCGATACGTATTACCACCATATGTTTCTGTGGGATAACGACGCGAAGAAAATAGCCGGCGCCTACCGAATGGGCCTGGGCTCGCAAATATTTCCGCAATTTGGCATCGACGGTTTTTATCTCCAAGATCTTTTTCGGTTCGAGCCAGAGCTTTACCCCATGATGAGCAAGAGCATTGAGATGGGAAGGGCCTTTATTATTAGGGAATACCAACAGCGCCCCATGCCGCTCTTCCTTCTTTGGAAGGGAATTGTCCATACCACCTTGCGCTATCCCGAACATCGCTATCTTATTGGAGGGGTTAGTATTAGCAATAAATTTTCGGATTTTAGCAAGAGCTTGATGATCGAGTTTATGAAATCGAACTATTACGATCCTTACGTGGCACAATACATCAATCCGAAGAAGGAATATAAGGTGAAGCTGAAAGATGCCGATAAGGACTTCATTTTCGATGAAAGCGAAGCCGACCTGAACAAATTCGATAAGATAATCGATGAGGTGGAACCCGGTTCCCTTCGTTTACCGGTACTCATTAAGAAATACATAAAGCAAAATGCCAAGGTGGTAGCTTTCAACGTAGATCCGCTGTTTAATAATGCCATCGACGGTTTAATGTACATCCGCATTGCCGACCTGCCCGAAAGCACCGTCAAACCCGTTATGGAAGAATTTCAGGCTGAATTGGAACAAAAATACGCCAACGGTGGGAAGGACAGCGACCTGGAAGATACCCAAGGTTAATCTACCGCCAAACTGCTGTACTTTGCCTTAATCATCATAAATACGCCATACGCTACCAATCCAAGGGCGATGATTCCCATCACTACGGTTCCAAATTCGTTTTGCAAGTAGCTGAAGGCATCCGTCTTGCCAACTTGATCCATATTTCCGCTAAAGGCGGCACGAAACATTAAAAATGCCATAATGGCTACAACAATGCCCCGCGCGGTAAAACCTACCTTACCCGATTTGATTACGGCTTCTTGGGCTTTTGGATCTAGACCGGCCTCATCAACCTCCTCTCGAAATTTGCCGGAGTAGGCTTGATAGAATTCATAAATTGCCTTACCGGCCAGAATGACCCCAATAATGATGGCAAATGCCATAGCATAATCTGAATTGAACATTTTCTGAAACAGCGAATTCCCGCCACCACTGCCAGATCCGCCGTTTCCCATTGCTCGTTGTAAAGCGGAGTAGGCTAAAATTCCGTAGAACACACCACTGCCAAAATAACTTACGCGTTTAACCATCGCCTTGGCATCGGTGCCGTTGTTCTTGGGATCTGCAAAGGCCTGATACCAGCGCCAAAATACATATCCTATCAACCCAAGGGCGGTAATGGCCAATAAGATACGGCCATACGATTGCTGCGCGATAAAATCCAAAGCGGTATCACTCCCAGATTTTTGTCCGCCCTGCCCAAACGCCGCCAAAGCAGTAAGGCCTCCAATTAAAAAATAGACAATTCCCTTTGTGGCCACGCCAAAGCGGGCGAAATTCTTCTTTTTGTTGCTCATGGTTGTAGTTTTTTGCAAGTTTCCTCTCAAAATACTGATAAGCAAAATGTTACTTCGCCAAAAATTTCATAAAGTATCCCCAAAAGGAACTTAAAGTTGGCATAGAATATGTTCTTTTAACATACACTAACTATTCTCGTTGACCTTGTAGTTTGTCCAGTTTTGTTTGAGTAACATCGCCCATTCCCCTTTCGATTGCCTCTTGGTAGGCCGCAAGGGCCTTCACGGTATCTTTTTTGGAACGGTAAGCATCGCCTAGGCTGTCATACCCATTGGCATAGTCGGGATGCAGGGCGAGGTTGAATTGAAATATGGCGAGAGCCTGGTCCCAGCGTTTCATAGTAAGTAAGTCGTAGCCAAGCGTATTGAGTTGTTCCTCGTCGAAATTGAAGGCATCGGGTTCTGTCTCGCGCAGTTTCTTATAATGTGCTATGGCGGCGGCAACATTTTTCTTCAGTACAATGGGTAAGAGTTCCTCTCGAATTTTAGGGCGGGTATGTTTTTTCGCCATCCGTTTGATACGCTTGTTATTTTCTTCCGAAGAAATATAGCGTCCGCGAAGCACCACACCGCTAATGGTCTTTGTGTTCGAAATCGATTCGAGGGGATTTCTCTCTAAAAGTACCAAGTTGGCCAGTTTGCCGGTTTCTATGGTGCCCAATTCATGGGTCCTGTTTAAATATTTCGCCGGATTGATCGTGGCTGTCTGCAGTGCCTGTAAATTGGTAAAGCCAGCTTCAACGAAAATCTCCAATTCGTCGTGTAGACTAAACCCAGGATAGGTATAGGCGTTTGGATAGTCGGTTCCTGCCAAAAATTTAACCCCACCATCCAGCATGGGCTTCATGGTGCTTAGGCCCAGGTGGTACCAGTTTTTCCATATTTTGAAATCTTCTGCTGTTTTGCTCGTGTACCACGGCTGTTCCTGCGGGTCCCAATTGCGAACGGCATAATCTGGCATATAAGTGAGGTGCTCGAATTTCTTGTACTGTGTTGTATCGATATAGGCAAAAGCGCGATTTACCGTGGAAGTAGGACAAATCCATAAATCGCTTTGACCTACAAGCTGTATAAGCGAATCCAATCGTTGTGGGCTAAAACTTTCTTGCAAGAAGGCCATCGTATTAATAAAGCCCTTTTCGCCCGTGAGAAGGGTGTCCTCTCGTTGTCCCCTTATAACTTCATAGTAATATTTGTGTTGTGCAGAACAGTATTCCAAAAGGGATAGAAAATGTTCAGAACTGTGCTGGCCGGCTTCAATAGCTTCCTCCAACGTTACTTTGTCGGGAATGTGCCCGCTAAAGGGGATACCCAATTTCTGACATTCGTCGGCAATGGCAAAATAAGTTTCCCGGTCGAGGTACGAGTAGACTTTAATGAAATCGGCCCCGTCCCGAAACTGTTGCCGCACCAATTCCCTTCCTTCTTGCGGGGTTGCTGCTATGGCAGATTCTGGCCAAAGTGCAGGCACACCATCTATAATGGGTCCGGCGGTTACAATTTCCGGCCCTAGCAGGGAGTCCATGGCTATTTTATCTCGTATAATCTTCACCGCTTTAATATCTCCAAACATTTCGCGTATACCCGTTACGCCATTGGCGATTAAAAGCGGGAAGAAGTCGTCGTATCCCCACCAAGTGTGGGTATGCATATCCCATAGACCGGGAATAACGTATTGTCCGGCAGCAGGAATCTCGATTACCGCATGGTGGGGTCTATCGGAATCGTGTTCGTATATCGCGATGATTTTTTCTTCGGAAATAATAACGTCACGATGGGTACGGATTTCCCCAGAAAGGACATCAACCACGGCAACATCACTAAGTATCAAATCGACCTCTTCCTTCCGCTCACAAGAAAACAACGGAAGCAACACCAACAGATATAGTCCTATAGACCGAAACTTTTTCATATAAAAACCTTACTAAATGTATACGGCGCCACAATCCGCCCCAACGCGAATTTAAGAAGTTGAAATCGAGTGATAAAGCTACGAAGATAATCTCATTTAAAGGTCGATCCAATAATGGAAATGGAAACCAAGGATTGCCAGAATTTCATTCGGCCCACCATAGCCTTTTTATTCAAAATTGCGTAATTTCGCGTCCTTATTGAAAGGCAACAGGTTATGAGCAAGAAATTTAAGGAATATAAGACATTGGACCTTCCCGAAGTGGGCAAGGAGGTACTCGCGTTTTGGAAAGAAAACCAAATTTTCGAGAAGAGTATTTCCATTCGAGAGGGAAATGAGTCTTTCGTATTCTTTGAAGGGCCGCCTTCTGCCAACGGGCTACCGGGCATCCACCACGTAATGGCGCGAGCCATTAAGGATATTTTTTGCCGCTATAAGACCCAAAAAGGTTACAAAGTAGACCGCAAGGCGGGTTGGGATACCCACGGCTTGCCCATCGAATTGGGGGTCGAGAAGGAACTCGGCATCACCAAGGAAGATATTGGGAAGAAAATTTCGGTAGAGGCCTATAACGAAGCATGCCGTAAGGCGGTGATGCGCTACACCGACGTGTGGAACAAAGTAACCGAAGGTTACGGGTATTGGGTAGATATGGACGACCCATATGTAACCTACGAGCCAAAATATATGGAAACTGTTTGGTGGATATTGAAAGAGATATACACCAAAGGCCTTATGTACAAGGGCTATACCATACAACCCTACTCTCCCAAGGCAGGAACCGGCCTTAGCTCGCACGAGCTAAACCAGCCGGGCACCTATCAAGATGTTACCGATACTACTGCCGTAGCGCAGTTTAAGGCGGTGGCAAGTACTTTGCCCGATTTTCTTGCGGAGGTGAGTAATACCATCTATTTCCTTGCTTGGACCACCACTCCCTGGACGCTTCCTAGCAATACCGCACTCACCGTAGGACCCAATATTGACTATGTGCTTGTAAAGAGCTTCAACCAATATACTTTTGAGCCCATTCACGTAATCTTGGCTAAGAATTTAGTTGAGTCGCAATTTTCAGGAAAATACAAGTTCGTAGAGAATGAAGAAATACTAAAAGGGTACACCCAAGGGGATAAGGAAATACCCTATGTTATTTTAAAGGAATGTAAAGGTGCCGCTCTGGTAGGCATTCGCTACGAGCAATTGCTCGACTATGCAAAACCTTATGAAAACCCTGAAAATGCCTTCCGGGTCATTGCGGGTGATTTTGTTACTACCGAAGACGGTACCGGTATCGTGCATACCGCGCCCACCTTTGGTGCAGACGATGCCAAGGTGGCGAAGGAAGCCACTCCCGAAGTACCGCCCCTGTTGGTTAAAGATGAGAACGACAACTTAGTACCATTGGTTGACCTACAGGGAAAATTCCGGCCTGAAATGGGCGAGCTTGCCGGCAAATATGTGAAAAACGAATATTATGCAGAGGGTGAGGCTCCAGAGAAATCTGTAGATGTTGAGATTGTTATAAAGCTAAAGGAGGAGAACAAGGCATTTCACGTTGAGAAATATGTACACAGCTATCCCAACTGTTGGCGAACCGATAAGCCCATACTCTACTATCCCTTAGACTCCTGGTTCATTAAGGTGACCGAATTTAGGGACCGGATGCACCAGCTGAACCAAAAAATAAACTGGAAGCCTAAGGCGACCGGTGAAGGTCGTTTTGGCAATTGGCTTGCCAATGCCAACGACTGGAATCTGTCCCGCTCGCGATATTGGGGCATCCCGCTTCCAATTTGGCGTACCGAGGATGGAAAGGAAGAGATATGCATCGGTTCTATTGAAGAATTGAAGCACGGAATGAAAAAGGCTGTAGAGGCTGGTTTCATGGAGAAAGATATCTTTGAAAGCTTTGAGGTTGGCAATAATTCCGAAGAAAACTACGCTCAGGTAGATCTCCATAAGAATATCGTAGACGGTATCGTACTGGTTTCAGAACGTGGGGAACCCATGCGTCGCGAGGCCGATTTGATTGATGTTTGGTTCGATAGCGGCAGTATGCCGTACGCCCAGTGGCACTACCCTTTTGAGAACAAGGAAAAGGTAGAGCAAACTTGGCGAAAGGCCGATTTTATCGCAGAGGGCGTCGACCAAACTCGTGGGTGGTTCTATACCCTGCACGCCATCGCTACGATGTTGTTTAATGATGTGGCGTACAAGAATGTAGTGTCTAATGGCTTGGTGCTCGACAAGAACGGCCACAAAATGTCCAAGCGCCTGGGTAATGCCGTAAATCCCTTCGAAACATTAGACACCTACGGGCCCGATGCTACGCGTTGGTATATGATAAGCAATGCCAATCCTTGGGATAACTTAAAATTCGATAGCGAGGGTATCGGTGAGGTTCGCAATAAGTTCTTCGGAACCCTATACAATACCTACAGTTTTTTCAGCCTATATGCTAACTTGGATCGTTTTGAATATGCCGAAGCAGATATTCCGTTGGCCAAACGTCCAGAGATCGACAGGTGGATCCTTTCCGAATTGCATACCCTTATTCAAAGGGTAGACGAAGCTTATTCAGACTACGAACCTACCAAGGCGGCCCGGGCTATTTCAGAATTTGTACAGGAAAACTTGAGCAACTGGTTTGTGCGCTTAAGCAGAAGGCGCTATTGGAAGGGCAGTTATGGAGAGGATAAAATTTCGGCTTACCAAACACTCTATACCTGTTTGGTTACGGTAGCGCAGTTAGGTGCTCCCATAGCCCCGTTCTTTATGGATAGGTTGTACCGCGACCTTACCGCGGGTGTGGTACTGCAAGGAGCGCAGTCGGTTCATTTGAGCGATTTCCCAATGGCCGACCAGCGGTATATAGACAAAACGCTCGAACGTAAAATGCAGCGCGCGCAAACAATTGCCTCACTGGTGCTTTCGTTGCGGCAGCGCGAAAAGATCAAGGTGCGCCAGCCACTTCAGAAAATTATGGTTCCGGTGTTGGATGAGGCCACGAAAAAGGAGATTGAGGAGGTTGCCGACTTGATAAAATCTGAGGTAAATATCAAGGAGCTCGAGCTTATAGATGAAGGTTCGGGTATCTTGGTAAAACAGATAAAACCCGATTTCAAGAAACTGGGACCCAGATTTGGAAAAGATATGAAGCAGGTGGCAGCTGCCATCGCCAATTTCAGTCAATCGCAAATCGCGACTTTGGAAAAAGAAGGTGAAATTTCTGTCAATATTAACGGAAAAGATACTATCTTGACCCTCGATGACGTTCTTATCAGCTCCCGCGATATTGAGGGTTGGTTGGTCGCAAATGCCAACGGCATTACCGTGGCCCTCGACGTAACCATTACCCCAAAGCTCAAGAATGAGGGCATCGCAAGAGAGCTGGTCAACAGAATTCAGAATATAAGAAAAGACGCTGGTTTTGAAGTGACCGATAGGGTAGCGATTACCATCCAAGAGGATGAGAATCTAATGCCCGCGGTAACCGAGAATCTTTCGTACATTAAACAAGAAACCTTAACCGAAACGTTGCAATTTGAGGCAAATCTTGGCAATGGTACCGAAATTGCCTTCGACGATATTGCAACCCGTTTACAAATTAAAAAACAGTAACGATGGCAGACGAAAAAAACCGATACAGTGATAAGGAGCTGGAAGAATTTAAGGTGCTTATCCAAGAGAAGATAAAAAAGGCGAAAGAACAGTTGGAGCTTATTGAGAGCGCCTATAAAAACGACAGCAACAACGGCACAGACGATACCTCTCCTACCTTTAAGGCGTTCGATGAGGGGAGCGAAGTAATGAGCAAGGAAGCGAATTCGCAATTGGCCATACGGCAGGAAAAGTTTATACGCGACTTGAAGAATGCGCTCATACGCATTGAGAACAAAACCTATGGCATTTGTCGTGTCACGGGAAAGCTCATCAACCCAGAGCGGTTAAAGCTTGTGCCCCACGCCACCTTGAGCATTGAGGCCAAGAATATGCAAAAGTAATGTAAAACGAAAATAACCCCGGGCGTCGCTCGGGGTTTTTTATGATCTCACGCAGTTGTATAACGGCATTTCTAGTATTGGCCTCAATACCTTGCCTTTCTCAAAAGACCATAGAGCGCACTTGGAATGCGGAGGCTTACCAAGGTGTCGAGATTAGTTCCAATACGGCCTATAGCATCTCAGTTCGTTCAGGGGAAACGAAGAACATACAGCTTACCGTAACCATAGAGGGGGAAACGTACGAGCAGGTGCTCATAACCGCTTCTGAAAGCACTCCAAAAAACAAGCAACAGAAACCGCAATTGCACATCAGGACAGGATTTACACCCTTTTTCGAGGCGAAGAACGATAAATTGGCCGCCCATAAGGTATTGGCTATAGAAATGCGATTGGTCGTGCCAGAGACTTATAATGTGCGCATTGAAAGCGCGAGTGCCTCTGTTACGGCAAGTGGAAACTTCAAAAGAATATCGGTGAGCTTGGAACGGGGTCGCTGTACCTTAACGGAATTTTATGGTGACGCCTTACTGCAAACCAAGGCGGGAGATATCGAGGCCTCTGTGCTTCCTGGCGTGCAGGCCAAGGCTACTACCACCTACGGGGAGCTATCGAACACCTTGCCCGCTACGGGGGATGCAACGATTGTAGCAGAAAGCCTCTGGGGTAATATATCGTTATCGCAAACCAAATAATATTGCTATTTTTGCCATCGCGTACTCGTGCCCGGCCCGGTACAGCAGTAAATAAATTGTACCCATGTCCCTAAAAAAAGCGGCTCTCATTATTGTGTTGATCCTTTTGATCGATCAAATTTCCAAAATTTATATCAAAACTACCTTTATGTTGGGCGAAGGGTTCGATGTGTTTTCGTGGTTCAAGATTCACTTCGTCGAAAACGAGGGAATGGCCTGGGGAGCCAAGATTCCTGGTGAATATGGAAAACTGTTCTTAACACTTTTCCGATTGTTGGCCATAGTGGGTATAGGATGGTGGCTTTGGGACTCGGTTCGTAAAAATGCGCCCCGGGTGCTCATCGTAGCGGTTGCCTTTATTTTTGCCGGGGCGATGGGTAACATCATTGATTCGGTCTTCTATGGTATTATTTTCGACGATAGCCTCAACCAGGTCGCAACCTTTATGCCCGATGCCGGTGGATATGGCACCTTGTTTCATGGAAAGGTGGTAGATATGCTGTACTTTCCTTTATGGAGTGGTATTTTGCCTGAATGGATTCCCTTGTGGGGCGGTAAACATTTTGTGTTCTTCGAACCGGTTTTCAATATTGCAGATTCAGCCATAACCATTGGCGTGTTCTTGCTCATTATCTTCAACAAGAAAGCTTTCCCTAAAGGGGAGGAAGAAAGAAAAGCTTAAAATTCTATTCGGAAGATCGTTCCCTTGTCAGGTTCACTAGAAACCTTGATCGTACCCAACATAGCCTCGACCTTGGTGCGAACTAAAAACAGTCCGGTACCACTCGCCGCCGGGTCATCATGAAAGGTTTGGTACAGTTGAAAAAGACGCTCGCCGTGTTTTTCAAGATCGATACCGAGACCATTGTCCTTTACCGTAAGCATTGGGGTGTCGTTCTCGATAGACGAATAGATGTTAATCTCAGGTTTGCGCCTGGGATGGCGAAACTTAAGGGCATTTACCAACAATTCCCTTAAAATAAATTCCAAATAATCTGTGTGATAGGGTATGGTAGGCATTTCAGAAAAATCGGAATACACCTCGGCGTCGGTTTCCAAGATTAGTGGGTGCTCGGTATGCAATACGCTTTCCATTACCTCTCTAAAAGCTACGTTTTGGCGCTCAGCCTTAGCCTTCGTTTGTATGGATAGCATACTATTAAGGTGTTGAATGGTCGTATTGAAGCTTTCTGAAATGTGGCCAAGCCCCTCCATAAGCTCCTCTTGCTCCTCTTTGGATTGGGATTCGCGAAGCAATTCTAGCGAAAGCTGCAAGTTGTTGGCTAATGAGCGCAGGTTATGGGATGTTATTTTGGTAAAGACTTGAAGTCCTTCATTCTGGTTTTTTAAATGTGCGACGCTCTGCTTCAGGTGCAATTCCTGTTCTTTTTCAGAAGTTATATCTTGGAACAGCCCTACAATGCCCACAACTTGGTTTCTATCGTTGTAGACTGGTTCTCCCGATATTTTGCCCCAGAGTTCCCGCTGTTTGTAATCCTTCATTTTTGCCACTACCGAGAACGAATTGCCCTCGCGGCACTCATAAAAAACCTGTATTGCCTTTTCTTTAAATTCATCGAAATAAAATTGATCTAATCTATGTAGCGATGGTTTAAAATCTTGTGGCGTTTGAAGCAGTTTGCGGGTTTGGATGTCAAAATACGTGGTTTTCTCTATAAAATCGACCCTCCAGGTACCAATGCCAGAGATACGACCTATGTTTACAGTACCGGCAAGGTTCTTTTCAGAACGCTTCGGGATATCGTTTTTATCTTGCTTTTGAAGTAAATGGCTTCGTCGCTGTGCGAGAAAGTTCATAGGCTGCCCTTCGGAAATTTTAACGGCACTAATATACCAAAAAAACTTTACACGTAAGTAAATTCTTATAATGACAGGTAAAAAATACGATAATCTACATATTAAATAGCTATATCGTTTCTCGAGAAGAATTTGAAAATGAGTAGGTTGCCGTGGGCGTAACGGCGAAATGGAGCGGAATATCGGTTGCCTCGCTTGGCACGTTAGGTTCGGGGTCGAAGAACGAAAGCCCTACAAACACCGCGTCGTTTCGGCACGCGGACAGAAATCGATCGTAGAAACCCTTGCCGTAGCCAATGCGGTGGCCACGTTCATCGTACGCTAAAAGCGGGACAAAAATTACATCCAATGAGATGGGTGCTACCTCAATTCCGTGGGTAGGTTCGGGAATGCCCCACTTAGAAGAACGCAACTGCGTACTATCTTGAAGCAAAAAATGACGCATGTTAAGAGCTTCAAAATCGGTCTTTGAAACGACAATACTTTTGTCTTTTCCTTGGAGAATATGCAATAGGTACTCTGTATGCACTTCTTTTTTGGTATTGATGGAAAGAAAAATATGGTAGTAGGTGCGGTCCCAGATAGGAAGTTTGAGCGATCTGTTGGCAATTTGCAAACTGAGATCTTCTATCTCGGCACTAGACAAGCGGTCGCGCAGGCTTTTGTATTTGGAACGTAACGCTATCTTATCCATCAATCTTCGTGTTCTTCATCATCATCGGCAAGGGTGCCCACCGTCGAAATGTGGAATATGGCATCCCCTTGATGTACGATGGGAGCTTGGTTCACATTAATGATGTAGCCTTCGTTGGGGGCTAGCACCTTATGTCGCATCGTGCCATAGGGATCTGTAATGGTGGCAAGAAATTCGCCTTTTTCTACATGCTTGTTGCACGGCACCTTGGTATGCAAAAGACCACTCTTTTGGGCGCGTACCCAGCGGCTTTTTTCTATGACTACATTTTTGCTTCGAGGTTTGGGTACGGGAAATTTAGTGGCAAGCATTTTAAGATGGGCCAAAATGCGCATGGTACCCTCTACGCCTTCCCGTACCACAATTTTATCGCTATCGAGCGATTTGCCGCCTTCGAACAACAACGTGGGGATGCCCATAAGGGCACAGGTTTTCCGGTAGGTTTTGTCCATATTGGAGGAATGTACGGTAAAGGGTGCTTGGAAGATCCTCGCAAGTTCCAGCAGTTCGTGAGAGTCTGGCGATACACGAATTTGCGGAGCGTTAAACCTGCTGGCACCACCCGTATGAAAATCCAAGCAGTAGTCGGCAAGGGGTAAAATTTCCTTAGTAAAATGGTAAGCTACGCGACTGGCCAGCGAGCCGGTTTTCCTACCGGGAAAGACTCGATTTAGATCACGACCGTCTGGGAAGGTGCGGTCTGCATTTAGAAATCCGAAGATATTTAGAATAGGAATACAAATAATGGTGCCACGCTTGGGACGGTTGATTTTCTTGGCAATGAGCTGCCGTACTACCTCGACGCCATTGATCTCATCACCATGGATGCCTGCTGTGATGAGCACGGTAGGGCCCGGTTTTTTGGCTCGTTCAATAATAATTGGAATATCTATCTTGGTGGAGGTGTAGAGTTTGGCGATGCTAAAATCGATGGTTTTTCGCTCGCCCAAGTCCACTTTCTCTCCCAATACAATAAAAGGTACCTCCTTTTCATTTGTCATAGCTACACATTTCTTTCCGCGTATTTTATAATGGTTGTGGCAATATCTTTACCCGTGGCCGCCTCGATCCCTTCCAACCCAGGAGACGAGTTCACTTCGAGAATGAGCGGACCTCGGTCCGATTGCAACATATCTACACCCGCAATGCCCAAGCCCATGGCCTTGGCAGCCTTGATGGCCGCAATTTCCTCTTCATCGCTCAAAGTTATAACAGTAGCCTTGCCACCGCGGTGCAAGTTGGAACGAAATTCTCCTTCCTTACCCTGGCGTTTCATGGCGCCCACCACGTGACCATCTACCACAAAGGCACGAATGTCTGCCCCGCCGGCTTCCTTAATAAATTCCTGTACAATAACCCTTGCCTGTAAATTGTTGAAAGCTTCAATAACACTTTCGGCTGCTTTGCGCGTTTCTGCCAAGATGACTCCAATGCCCTGAGTGCCTTCCAATAATTTAATAATGACAGGCGCTCCGCCAATTTGGTCCACAATCTCCTTAACGTTTTTAGAGTAGTTGGTGAAAATGGTCTTGGGAAGCCCTAAACCGGCCCTTGAGAGTATTTGCAGACTGCGCAATTTATCACGCGAGCGAACCAATGACATCGATTCGGTAGTAGAGAACACGTGCATCATCTCAAATTGCCGTACCACTGCGGTACCATAAAATGTTACCGAGGCGCCAATTCGAGGAATCACCGCATCGGTTGGGCTCAGTTTCTTTCCTTTATAGAAAATAACCGGGTTTTTTTTCTCGATGACGATATCGCACTTCGTGTGATCTACCACCTCCACATCATGCTTGCGCTTCTTGGCAGCTTCAACCAACCTCTTGGTAGAATATAGGTTCGGGTTTGCCGAAAGTATTTTAATGTTCATTTTTCAATTTTAGCTTGTAAGAAAGGTTGGTTTTGTTAATATCTACCACAAACCGCTTGGTTAAAAATTTACGTCCCAAAAGTACGGGATACTTCATTTCCTCACGATCGCTTAAGGTTAAAAATATGGGGAATGTTTTCCCGAAAAGGATAATTTCGGTTAAAATTCGATATCGGGCCTGTGCGATGCCATTGCTGCTCTTTACGACACGAACGTCGTACTTATCGAAAACGAACTCCTTCTCGTGGTAAGCGGGATGGTTTTCGTCCAAGAAGTTGCATTTTAAGTAATCATTTTCAACCTTCATATTCTTGCAGTGTATGCTCGAGGTATATGCGCCGGTATCGATCTTTACATCGATGTCGTATAAATTCAACAAAGGAAAATCAGCCTTATCTATACGGCCTATGTTTCTTTTCAAAATAGTTTCAGTTTAAATGCAAGATACTAAAATGTACGGCCAATCTGTTTGCGATGGCTTTCTATTGAGCATCTATGAGTTAAAATTAGGGCTTGTTACGTTCAATATATGTTATAATTTTTTCTGAAACCCCCACACCGGTAGTTTTTTCGATACCCTCCAGTCCGGGAGTGGAATTTACCTCCAGCACTAACGGGCCTCTGTTTGACTGCAGCATATCCACACCGCAAACACCCAACTTTAGGGCCTTGGCGGCTTTAAGGGCCAGTGCCTCTTCTTCCATACTTAGTTGAACGAGTGCCGAAGTACCCCCGCGGTGAAGGTTCGACCTGAAATCGCCAGCCTTACTTGTTCGCTTCATCGCGGCAACGACCTTCCCGTCCACTACAATGGCGCGAATATCGGTTCCCTTCGATGCTGCTATATATTCCTGCACAATACACGTTTGTTGGGCAGATTGCAGCATTTCTAAAGTGGCGATGGTGTGCTGGGGAGTTTCGGTGAGTACCACACCCTGACCGTGCGTACCCTCCAATAACTTTATGACCACGGGTTTCTCGGCAAATTCAGCCACGACCGACGCTGCCACCAAATTCGAGAACAAAACAGTTTTCGGGACCTGTACGCCAAGCCTCACCAAGGTTTGAAAACTGCTCCATTTGTCGCGCGAACGCTGTATGGCTGCGGCCGTCACCACAGAGAATACGCCACTAGCTTCTAGATGGCGTACCAGAGCGGTACCGAAATAGGTGTTAGAGGCCCCGATTCTTGGAATGATGGCGTGCAGATCATCGATTGTTTCATCATAATACTGCAACACCGCTCGATTGTCCTTGATAAGGAGCTTGCACAAACCGGGATCTAGCACTTCCATATGATGGTTGCGTGCTTCGCCAGCCTTCAGAAGGCTTTGGGTGGAGTACAGGTGCTCGCCTCGCGAAAGAATGGCTATGTTCATACCAAGTCGCTTTTGGCGTGCAAAATACTAAAAATGTAACGGCGATATATCAAGCTGCTTCTTTTTCAAATGAAATATTGATATTGTGCGAATCGCAATTTTTTTCAAGCAAGATAGAGCCAAATAGATTTCATTTTTTCTCGGGAGCAGAGCGATTAACCCAATCTTAACAAAAATTACTTAGAGTAGGGAAAAGCATACTAGCCAACATCTGCTATCTTTGGCCTATGGCCCAGCCCTCTGTCACCCTTCAAATAGCGACACTCCCAGATGCACCGGGGGTTTACCAATATTATGACAAAAATGGGAAATTACTATATGTAGGAAAGGCGAAAAACCTCAAAAAACGGGTGTCTTCCTACTTTACCAAACAGCACGACAACGCGCGCACCCGCTTGCTGGTAAAAAAAATCGACACCATTAAGCATATAGTCGTAGCCACCGAAACGGACGCCCTATTGCTGGAAAATAACCTGATTAAAAAATACCAGCCGCGCTATAACGTAATGCTCAAGGATGACAAATCGTATCCTTGGATCTGCATAAAGAACGAGCGCTTCCCAAGGGTATTCCCTACCCGAAGGCTTATCAAGGACGGCTCAGAGTACTACGGGCCGTATACCAGTATGAAAACTGTGCATACGCTGCTAGACCTAATTCGCGGACTCTATCCCTTACGCACCTGCAATTACGATCTTGCCGAGGAGAAAATACGCGCCGATAAGTATAAAGTATGCCTAGAGTTCCATTTAGGCAATTGTGCCGGCCCCTGCGAGGGGAAACAGCCAGAGAGCGAGTACCAAAAGAACATTGAGGCCATTCGCAACATCATAAAGGGAAATTTCAAGGAATCGCTCACCCAGTTCAAAAACCAGATGAAGCGCTATGCCGAAGGACTACGGTTTGAAGATGCACAACGGGTCAAGGAAAAAATAGACATCCTCGAGAACTACCAGGTTAAAAGTACGGTAGTAAACCCAAAAATCAACAATGTCGACGTCTTTTCCATAGTTTCCGATGAGAGCTATGCCTATGTAAACTTTCTTCAAATTTCCTTCGGAAGTATCATCCGCTCGCATACCCTCGAAATCAAGAAAAAGCTTCAGGAAAATGATGTAGAACTGCTTACCCTGGCCGTGGTGGAACTTCGGCAGCGGTTTAACTCCCAATCGAAGGAAATTTACGTGCCCTTGGACATTGACACCGAAGCGGGCATTAAGGTACACGTGCCCAAATTGGGTGATAAGAAGAAAATACTGGAATTGTCCCAGCGCAATGCCAAGTATTATCGAATGGAACGGTTCAAGCAAGCCAAGATTGTAGATCCAGATAGGCATGAAAAGCGTATTATGGCGCAGATGAAAAGCGACTTGCGCCTTTCAGAAGAGCCCCGTCACATTGAATGTTTTGACAACAGCAACATACAGGGTACCCATCCAGTGGCAGCCTGTGTCGTATTCAAGAACGGAAAACCAAGCAAGAAGGACTATCGTAAATTCATTATAAAAACCGTTGAGGGACCAGATGATTTTGCCTCGATGGAAGAGGTGGTTTACCGACGGTACAAAAGATTGCTTGAGGAGGAGCAACCCTTACCGCAACTTATCATCATAGATGGGGGCAAGGGACAGTTGTCTTCTGCCTTAAAGAGCTTAGAACGGTTGGGTCTGCGCGGCACGATTGCGATTGTGGGTATCGCCAAGCGGCTGGAGGAGCTGTTTTATCCCGATGATCCCATTCCGCTCTATTTGGACAAAAAGAGCGAAACATTGAAAATAATACAGCAACTGCGCAATGAGGCGCATCGTTTCGGAATTACCTTCCACCGCGATAAGCGAAGCAAGGAGGCGCTCAATACAGCTTTGGAAACCATTCCCGGTATTGGGGAGAAAACCGTGGTGACCCTTTTAAAGCAATTTAAAAGCACCAAGCGCATAGAAAGGGCCAGTTTTGATGAGTTGGCGAAGGTAGTAGGAGCTAACAGGGCCAAGAAAATTGTAACGCATTTTCAAAATCAAAGGCAATAAATTCCAATACAGTTGCGTGGAAAATGTAACGAGACCAAGGGTAACAGTACCTATTTGGCAATAAAAGTAGTTTGAAACTGAAAAAAATAGTATTCATATTTACACTGCTCGTAACGGCAGGTCTCTTTTCGCAAGAGGAAGCGGAGACCGATCTCAAGGTAGGGTTGGTGCTTAGTGGCGGTGGCGCAAAGGGGTTGGCCCATATAGGCGCCCTTAAGGTGCTGGAAGATTCGGGTGTGCGGGTAGATTACATTGGCGGAACCAGCATGGGAGCCATTATTGGCGGTCTTTATGCCGCGGGATATTCTGCACGCCAGTTAGATTCCATTTTCCAGAGTATCGATTTTGAAACCCTCATTCAGGACGATGTGCCGCGCAGTGCAAAAACGTTCTTTGAAAAAGGTGCAACCGAGAAATATGCCATTACGTTACCGTTCGATAATTTCCAGCTGAAATTTCCTTCGGGGATTTCCAAAGGGCAAAATGTTTACAATCTCATTTCAAAGCTTACCTCGCACGTAAGCCACATTCGCAATTTCGAGAATTTGCCCATCCCCTTCTTTTGCGTGGCCACCAATGTGGAAACTGGAGAAGAGGTGCTTTTGGATGAAGGGTATTTACCGCGAGCCATTACGGCCAGTGGAGCGCTTCCGTCGCTATTCAGTCCCGTAGTGATAAATGAAAAAGTACTGGTTGACGGCGGGGTGGTGAATAACTATCCCGTAGATGAGGTACGGGCCAAGGGCGCCGATATTATAATTGGTGTGGATGTACAGGACAGCCTGCGGGCACGCGACAATCTTCGTTCGGCGTTTTCGGTAATGGTGCAAATAAATAATTTCAGGACCATAGAGGATATGATTGAAAAACGCAAAAAAACCGATGTGTACATACATCCCAGTATCGATGATTTTTCGGTGGTTTCCTTCAATGAGGGCCGCCGCATCATCGAGGCTGGGGAAGCGGCAACATCGGCCTACCTCGATACCTTGGCGGGCATTGCCAAAAAGCAGCGTCCCATAAAAAAGCCTGCTGTTCAATTTGATACGTCCAACAGTATTTTTATCTCTAAAATAGATATCGAAGGGAATGAAAATTATTCCCGTTCGTATGTTTTGGGGAAACTCAAGCTGCGCATTGCCGATGAGGTAACCTACGCACGATTCAACGAGGGAGTGAACAACCTTTCGGCCACGGGCAATTTCCAAGATATCAATTACCGTTTTATCGAGACCGATAAAGATGTGTATACGGTAAAATTCCAACTTCGGGAAAGCGATTCGCGAACCTTATTGCGACTTGGGGCACATTATGATGATTTGTTTCGGGCGGCAGGGCTGGCGAACGTGACACGTAAGCGGCTGTTTACCAACAACGATATTGCCTCGTTCGATTTTATAGTGGGCGATAACATCCGGTATAACTTCAACTATTACATAGACAAGGGTTTTTATTGGAGTGTTGGCCTTAGTTCCCGATACGATTTTTTCGATAAAGATGTCGATGTAGACTTCCTGCTCCCGGAAATAGCTGACGAGACCGTGTCGATAAATGAGCTTAGTCTGCGATATGGGGATCTTACCAACCGCATCTATGTAGAAACACTGTTTAAGCGAACCTTCCTGCTGGGAATGGGCGTAGAGCACAAATGGCTTAAATTCCTATCTGAAACCATTGGTATCGATGAAGATAACAATCCGCGTACGGTATTTGAAAATACCAATTATTTCAGCACCTATGGCTATTTAAAATACGACACCTTTGACAATACCTTTTTCCCAAGAGCAGGCTTGTTTTTTGAAGGTGATTTTCACTTGTACCTATTGGCCAAAGGGCAGAATGACGATTTTGATAAATTTTCGATTGCAAAGGCCAAAGCTGGTTATGCCTTTAGCTTTTTAAACGATTTCTCGGTACATCTGGGCACCGAAGGCGGATTTACCATTGGCAATGACGCGACGCGCTCGCTCGATTTTTTCATGGGAGGCTATGGGTTTAAGCGCATAAATAATATCATCCCATTGCTAGGCTATGAGGCTCTAAGTTTACGAGGTAACACCTACTTAAGGTCTGAAATGACCATAGATTATGAGCTTTTTAGTAAAAACCACCTCAACGCTACGGTGAACATCTCGAAAATTGGAGACGATTTATTTACCGAGGGCCGGTGGATCGATGGGATAGATCATAGTGGTTTTGCCCTGGGATATGGTTTGGAAACATTTTTAGGCCCCATTGAAGTAAAATATTCCTATTCACCAGAGTTGGACGCTAGCGAATGGTTTGTAAGTGCGGGGTTTCGCTTTTAGTCCTTGCTCGTTCGATGGAGGGTATTTTCCCGTTGAACCATTTCGTTGTATGCGCGACGTTCCATTCGCAAACCGGAGGTAGGTTTTACTATTGAAAACGATTCATCAAACGATATATGGGAGGCCCTATATACCAACTTTCCGTTTTGGGTGAGCTGAAGGATGAGCCCTGGCAGGCCGTGATATCTTAACGGTCCGAAGGAATATGGTAAGGTTGGGGCAAACCACGCCTCAATCTCTGGATCATCTTGTTGCTTGGCACGCTTTGCTTTTATGCAAGGATAGGTTAGAATCGTGAGCGTATCGGTTGTGATTTGCCATTGGTAGTTGTACGAAGGTTCGGTTACCAGTACGGGCTTGCCTAGAAACGTTTTTTGTTCGATAGCTATGAGTGAATCTACATAATGAAGGCGCTCCTTCTCCATTTGTGCATGCCAATTGTCGAAGTTCAAACGCATTCGCACGGAAGGCGCCAACTCAAATTGTGCCGCACCGTCGCTTATTTTCAGTATGTACTGGAGTTCTTCAAAATCTTGGGCCAATTTCATAATGTAGTACATCTTAGCATCATCCTCTACAGTGCTATCGGCCAACTGTTTTGTATCAAGCTTCGATTCAGTTTCATACGTGACGAGAATATTTTGCGCGTTTAAGGGAAGACAAATAATTACCACCCACAACAAACCGAATATACTTCTCATAAGAATTGTTTTGAATTAGGCAAAGATAGGATTTATCCGATGTACGGCTGTACCACAGTTTTAATAATTCCTTGAGCCCGATCCCGCCAAATTTTTCCGATATTTGTGTAAGAAACTCAGTATTTATGCCTTTTTACCATAAAATGGGGAAGATTCCCCACAAACGCCACACCCAATTTAGAAAGCCAGATGGCGGCCTATACTACGAGCAGTTGTTTGGCACTATTGGCTTTGATGGAATGTACTGCAACATGTACCACGTGCACAGGCCCACCCAAGTAAAGGAAATTAAGGGGCAGCACAGCGTAGCGCCAAAGATCGCCAAGGCCAACAACATACAGTCGTACCGCTTTAAAGGTTTTCAATTGGCACCAGAGAAAGATTATCTTGATAGCCGAAAGACTATCCTTACCAATAGCGATTGCAGTATTATCCTCGCGGCACCAAAGGAATCGCAGAGAGATTATTTTTATAAAAACACCGATGCCGATGAGCTGCTGTTCATTCACAAGGGAAGTGGCACCCTGCGCACCCATCTAGGTAATTTAAAATTTTCCTATGGCGACTACCTCGTGGTTCCCCGAGGCATGATATACCAAATAGATTTTGAAACAGAAGATAACCGGCTCTTTATTGTAGAATCGCGACGGCCCATTTACACTCCAAAGCGCTACCGCAACTGGTTTGGCCAATTGCTAGAGCATTCGCCCTTTTGCGAACGGGACCTTCGAAGGCCTGACGAACTAGAGACGTACGACGAAAAAGGCGATTTTCTTATAAAAGTTAAAAAGAAAGACGAACTGTTCGACATGGTGTATGCCACGCATCCCTTCGATGTTGTGGGCTACGACGGGTACAATTATCCGTATGCTTTTTCAATTCACGATTTTGAGCCCATCACCGGGCGCATACACCAACCACCGCCCGTGCACCAAACCTTCGAAACAGACGCTTTTGTGGTGTGCAGTTTTGTGCCACGTATCTATGATTATCATCCAGACTCGATACCCGCTCCCTACAACCATAGCAACATTGACAGCGATGAGGTGCTTTATTATGTTGACGGCGATTTTATGAGCCGAAACGATATAGATGCAGGACATATATCACTGCATCCCGCAGGCATACCCCACGGCCCGCATCCTGGGGCTACCGAAAGAAGCATCGGGAAAGTTAAAACAGATGAATTGGCCGTTATGGTCGACACCTTTAAACCGCTTCAGGTAACCGAAGATGCCCTCAAGCTGGCAGACGGAACTTATTACCAAAGCTGGCTAGAGGATTAAGAACATGGATTCAATGAGAAGATTAATAACTTAGAACAGCAAGTATGACAACCGATACCACATCACAAAAATTAAAAAAAGTCGTTCCACAGGCAGAAGATTTTCTTCCGTTGTTGGGCACCGATTTTGTAGAGCTATACGTAGGCAATGCCAAACAGGCTGCCTACTATTACCAAACCGCTTGGGGCTTCCAACCCATCGCCTATAAAGGATTGGAAACAGGAAGCAAAGACAGCGTTTCCTACGTATTGCAACAAGGCAAAATACGTTTGGTACTTACATCATCCCTCATAGAAGGAGGGGATATTAACCGTCACGTAGAAATGCACGGCGATGGGGTAAAGGTGGTGGCCCTTTGGGTAGACGATGCCACCAAAAGCTTCGAGGAAACCACCAAGCGAGGTGCCAAACCATATATGGAACCCACCACGAGAGAAGATGAAAACGGCAAGGTAGTTCTCTCTGGCATACACACTTATGGGGAGACCGTTCATATATTTGTAGAGCGAAGTGAATACGATGGCCCCTTCATGCCTGGCTATAGGGCCTTAGACAAACCTTATAAAACCGACACCCTTGGCTTAAAGTACATAGACCATATGGTAGGCAATGTGGGGTGGAACGAAATGAACAAATGGGTTTCTTTTTATGCCAAGGTGATGGGTTTCGCACAGCTGGTGTCGTTTGACGATAAAGATATTTCAACCGAATATACCGCGCTTATGAGCAAGGTAATGAGCAACGGTAACGGTCGAATTAAATTTCCCATAAATGAACCTGCGGAAGGCCGTAAAAAATCGCAAATTGAGGAATATATCGATTTTTACAATGGAGCGGGCGTGCAACACATTGCCGTTGCGACCGATAATATTATCGAGACCGTTACCCAGCTTCGCGATCGCGGCGTAGAATTTTTGTATGTGCCAGAAACCTATTACGATACCGTTCTCGACCGGGTTGGTAAAATAGATGAGGACCTCGGGCCATTAAAAGAGCTGGGAGTTCTCATAGATAGGGACGACGAAGGCTACTTGCTGCAAATATTCACTAAGCCGGTGCTAGATAGACCCACCATGTTTTTCGAAATCATACAGAGAAAGGGTGCGCAGTCCTTCGGAAAGGGAAATTTCAAGGCTCTTTTTGAAGCGATAGAGCGCGAACAGGAATCGCGAGGAACCTTATAAAATTCATGTAACAACAGAAGCGGTCGACCGTCTTAATAAAGAGTATCGTGCCAATTTTGGAACGGAACTTGTACTATGGCACTCGAAACTTTATTTCCCAAATCTATGAGAACGTTGCTGCTCTTACTTCTATGCCTTGCATTCTTGTCGGCTAGCGCCCAAGATGATGCGTATGGCGACGGCGAGTATTTTAAGTTCCGCGTGCACTATGGCTTCGTAACGGCCGGCTACGCCACGCTTGAGGTCAAGGACACCTACCTTAACGGTAGGCCAGTGCACCACGTGAAGGGCGAAGGTCGCACCGTTGGGCTTTCAAAGTGGTTTTTCAACGTAGAAGATTACTACCAGTCGTATATTGATAAGACTAGGGATATTCCGCATCGTTTTATTCGGAAGATAGACGAAGGCGGCCATACCAAAGATATCCAAATCGATTTTAACCACGACTCGGGCATTGCAAGGGTGTACAATAAAAAACACAAAAAGGTAGAGAACGTTGCCTTTCCCAAGGAGGCACAAGATATGGTATCGGCTTTTTACTATCTTCGGAACCACTTGGATACAGAAAAGATCGAGGTGGGCGAAACCTTGGATATGAACATGTTCTTCGATAAGGAAAATTTTAAGTTTCGGTTGAAGTTTTTGGGAAGGGAAGAACTCGATACCAAGTTCGGTAAAATACCAACGTTGATTTTCAGACCCTATGTCCAGGCCGGTCGCGTCTTCAAGGAAAAGGAGAGCTTAACCGTTTGGGTAAGCGATGACAAGAACAAAATGCCGCTGCTCATCAAGGCAGAACTAGCGGTTGGGTCGCTCAAGGCTACCCTCACCGAGTTCAAAGGGTTAAAGCATTCCTTCAGGATAAAGGTAGACTAGTGCCATGGAGTTAGATCCCAACACGGCACAGCGCATCAAGAAACTCGAGGAAAAATTCAGGAACTCGGGCCAGGATCTCAATTCTTACCTAGACGGCCTTTTGCACGATAGGTACTTAACCTATTGGGATTATATTCACCTCGACACCTTGTTGAGCCTTCAAATACCCCGCACCCATTTTCCCGATGAAGAAATATTTATCGGTTACCACCAAATAACCGAACTGTATTTCAAGCTAATACTGCACGAGATACGGCAAATCTTGGACGATAAGCTTCAGGAAGCCGATTTTTTCCGAAAGAAAATGGTCCGCATTAACCGGTACATGGAAATTCTGATCGACTCGTTCGATGTTATGATAAAAGGCATGGACCGCGAGCAATTCTTGGCGTTTCGTATGTTGTTATTGCCAGCCAGCGGTTTTCAGTCAGCGCAGTTCCGTATGATCGAGCTCTACAGCACGCCCATGAGCCACTTGGTGCACGCATCGGTTCGGGAGCGCTATTCAGAAGAAGATCCGCTCGAGGAACTCTTTGAGCAACTCTATTGGAAAAAAGGCGCTACCGATCTTGCTTCGGAAGAAAAAACGCTTACGTTACGACAGTTTGAATATCGCTATACACCTCGATTTATGAGAATTGCCCGCGATGTCGCAGGGAATACGTTATATCATAAATATGTTAAATTACCCACGGAAGAAAAAAATAATGCGCTGTTAATAAAAGAATTACGTACTTTTGACGTTAACATTAACGTAAATTGGCTGCTAAAACATATGGGAGCCGCTTTTCGTTATTTGAATACCGACAAGGGAAAGGAAATTTCTGCCACGGGGGGTACCAATTGGAAGCAATTTTTACCGCCTGCCTTTCAAAAAGTGCAATTTTTTCCTAACCTTTGGACCCAAATTGAATCAGAGAACTGGGGCCGCGATTGGGTGGTCCATAATAGTAACACCCCAAAAAGCAGTAAAGATTGAAGAAACTACTTGTACTATGGTTGCCGGCATTGCTCCTACTAGCCTGTGATACCGGAAAAGATAATTTTGTAGAACCCGTTGAAATTGAAGAAACTCCCACCATCGTGGAGGAGTATGGGTATGTACTGAATGATTTTAACGTGGTGCGCGATACCATACGCCCCGGCGATACTTTTGGCGATATATTAGATGCCAATGGCGTGTCCCAAGAAAAGATTTTTGAGGTTGCCAACAAGTTTCGCGACAGTTTCGATGTGCGCAAAATGGTTGTGGGCAAACCCTATGTGTTGCTCAATGCGAAGGACACTACCAACGCAACGCAAGTATTTATTTACGAAAAGAACAAGGTAGATTATGCGGTGATCGATTTTCGTAAGGAGATGGTGTGCTATACCAATACCAAGCCAGTGCGCTACGAGGAACGTGTAGCCAGTGGCATCATTACCAGTTCGCTCTCTGCCACCATCGAGGAGCAGAATCTTAGTCCGTATATGGCCGACCGTTTGGCCAATATTTATGCCTGGACTATCGATTTCTTCCGCTTGGCCGAAGGAGATCGGTTCAAGGTCGTCTATTCCGAAAAGTATATTAATGATACGATACCCGCAGGGCTTCACGAGATAAAGGCTGCTTACTTTGAACACAAGGGCAAGCCGTTGTACGCTTTTAATTTTCAGCCAGATTCCCTAAATGCGTTTCGTGATTTTTATGATGATAAGGCCGAAAACTTGCGCAGGGCGTTTTTAAAAGCACCTGTAAAATTCAGCCGAATTTCATCCCGCTATAATTTAAATCGGCGCATTGCTTATTACGGAAACCGAATTCGACCGCACAAGGGTACCGATTTTGCCGCGCCTCTAGGCACACCCATACTCGCCACAGCCGATGGAACTGTAATTGCCTCAGAACGACGCGGGGGTAATGGCAATTATGTTAAGATACGTCACAATGCTACTTACGATACCCAATACCTGCACATGAAACAGCGCAATGTCAAGGTAGGCGATTTTGTTCGGCAAGGGGACGTTATTGGCTGGATCGGGATGACAGGTAATACCAGTGGCCCCCATGTGTGCTACCGTTTTTGGAAAAACGGTAAGCAGGTAGATCCCTTCCAGGAAGACTTACCGTTATCAAAACCGCTGGAGACGCAATTTCAAGAGAGATATTTTGCCCATATTGCGCCTCTAAAGGAACAAATGGATTGCCTAGCGTTTTAAAAATTTTTCCCGACTTCATATTGTTGATAAGCCTGTTACTAACTAAGTAACAGGCTTTCAATTTGTTAGCCTATTTTTTATAGTTTTATGTGGCGTACTTGTTTCTTAGCATTTTCTTAACTTATAGATTGGGGGAATGTAAAAAGGAGCCGTACTTTTGCACAAAATTTTAAAACATATTTCAACTCTATTTTCAACTCTATGAAAAAACTAGTACAGTTAGCCGTGTTTTTGATGGGAACTGCCTTCGCATTCTCTCAAGGAACCGTAACCGGTAAAGTGGTCGATTCTGGTACCGGAGACCCGTTATTGGGGGCCAACATTATCGAAACAGGAACCGTTAATGGGTCGGTTACCGATTTTGACGGTAACTTCTCGTTAGATGTAGCAGGTAACCAAGGGAGTATTCAAGTCTCTTACCTTGGGTTCATTACGAAGAAATTCAACTTCACCTTGGTAAATGGTGTGGCCAATCTTGGCACCCTTTCTATGGATGCCGACCAAAATACTTTGGCAGAAATTGTTATCGTAGGTTCAGGGGTTATCGATCTCGCCGAGGGTCGTGAAACCCCCGTGGCGGTTTCTACCATTAAAAGTGAAGAGATTACCGCTAAAGTAGCAGGTAATGCCGAATTTACCGAAGCCCTTAAAAATACGCCATCGGTGTATGTTTCAAACCAAGCGGGAGGTTTTGGCGATAGCCAGATTTTCCTTCGCGGTTTCGACGATACCAATACCGCATTTCTTTTAAACGGACAGCCCATCAACAGTCAGGAAGACGGACGTATGTTCTGGTCCAACTGGGCTGGTATGGGCGATGTGGCCAATGCCGTTCAGGTACAGCGAGGTTTGGGTTCTTCAAAGCTGGCAATCTCGTCGGTAGGAGGTACAGTAAACATCATTTCCAAAACGACAGACCAAAGGCAGGGCGGCTTTGTGCGCTTTTTGGCCGGTAACGATAGTTTCTTTAAGGGAACTGCGAGCTATAACACTGGGTTGAGCGAAAGCGGATGGGCTTTCTCCTTATTGGTAGATCATTGGCAAGCTCACAGGAAGTATGCATTTGGCACCTCAGGTCAGGGACAAAACTATCTGTTTTCTGTTGGGTATAAGCCGAATGAGAAGCACGCCTTCAACTTATTGATTACGGGGGCGCCGCAACAGCACGAGCAGAATTTCTCCAGCGATCTTGAAGATTATGAGCGTTATGGCGAAAAGTATAACCCCAATACTGGCTTCTTGGATGGCGAGCGTTATACAGAGCGTCTTAACTACTACCACAAGCCGGTTGCTAACCTTAACTGGGATTGGGAAATGAACGAGCAAACCGATCTTTCTACAGTTCTATATGCCTCTTGGGGCCGCGGAGGTGGTACAGGAGGTTTGGGTCGTGGCCGTGTTCGCGACGACCGCACCGGAACCATCGACTTTGAGCAAATTAGAGAGAACAATATCGCTACAGCCGATGCCAATGGCTTCGGAAATTTTAGCGACTCCTACATTCGTCGTGCTTCTGTAAACAACCACAACTGGTACGGCTTGTTATCGAGCCTTAATATGGAGTCTGGTGAAAACTGGACCTTCAATTTGGGAGTAGACGGTCGTTTGTATCAAGGAGACCACTGGCGCCAAGTAAACGATTTATTAGGATTAAATGGATTTATAGATAACTTTAGAACCAATCGTCCAGATGACTATGTGTTTACCGAAGAATTTGAAGCCAATCCTTGGGCTGCATTGTTCGACTTTGCCGACGAGCCACAAAGAACCCAGTACGACTATTCTGAAAATATCAACTACATAGGTGGTTTCGGTCAGGCTGAGTATGCAACCGACCGTGGTTCGGTATTCGTTCAGGCCGCTGTTTCATCGCAATCTTTCCAACGCGAAGGACGCTTTGTAGGATCGGGCGACGGACTTGGTAAATCTGAGAAACTTGTCAAGGAAGGCTATAACATTAAAGGTGGAGCATCTTTGAACCTTACTGAAAACCACGTTATTTTCGCCAATGCCGGTTTCTATTCTAGACAGCCCTATCTAGACAACATTTTCGTAGACATACGAAACTCGAATGAGTTGGTATCTCCCGAGGTGGAGAACGAGGAGATCCTTGGGCTTGAGTCTGGGTACCGCTTCAAGAATAACAACTTCCGCCTTAACATCGATTTTTATTATACCGAATGGGGTAATCGTTTTCTGAATACCTTTGGGCCACAATTGGAGAATGGTGATTTTACCACCTATAGGTTGACAGACCTCACCCAAGTGCATCGCGGTGCGGAATTCGATTTTGAGTATCGTCCAGACTACGGAAAATGGAGGCTTCGTGGATACGGTTCTATCGGTAACTGGGAGTATGATGGCACAACGCCATATACCCTTCAGAACGACGAAACATTCGTATTTATTGAAGAAGGGGAGATTGACCTAACCGGAACGAAAGTGGGCAACGCACCTCAAACATCGTTTGGAGCAGGTTTTTCTGTTGATATAATCGACAATTTATCGATCGATGGAGACTACAATATCTATACAGACCTCTACGGGTTTGTAGACCCTGCAGATGTGGTAGAGGCTGCTTTTGCGGGCGAGGGTACTTTCCAATCAGAAAGACTTCCAGCATATACCTTGGCAGATGCGGGTATTACCTACAAGTTCTTCCTCGGCGATAATAGACTTACCTTTAGAGGAAACGTCTACAACGTTTTCAACGAGGCTTACATTAACCAAAAAGATGCTTTTGGAGTATTTTTAGGAATTGGTAGAACGTACAACGCTAGCCTACGATATAATTTCTAAACAATCGTGTTAGATGAAGAGAGCCGCCCTTACCAAGGGCGGTTTTTTTATGGAATTATCCCTACCTTTGGGAAGCTAAAATCAAAAAACTATGTACACAGCAATTCAGTTTGTTCATTCGTGGTGGGCGTATTTGGTACTTTTTGTCGTATTGATCGCAACCATTAACGCTATCGCCGGATATACCGGTGGCAAGGAATACAGCCCTAAGGATTTCAGGCTAGCACTTTTTGCCTTGATCGTTACCCATATTCAATTGTTAATTGGGCTAGTGCTTTATTTTATATCCCCGCTGGGGTTGGATTCGTTGTTAAACAACGGAATGGGTGTGGTAATGAAAGATTCGCTATTGCGACTCTATGCCGTCGAGCATCCTCTGGTGATGATAATCACCGTAATATTGATAACCATTGGTTACTCAAAGCATAAAAAGAAATTAGTCTCCAAGCCAAAATTTAAAATGCTCAGTATATTCTACACCATCGCATTGGTGTTTATGCTTAGTCGTATTCCGTGGGCACAATGGTTTGCCTAACTGATAAAGCCGCTGTAAAGCGGCTTTTTTCTTTTATAATTTAGTATTGGGCTGTAGTTTCCTTGATCAAATATACAAACACTGGGAAATGGTCGCTGTAACCGCCGGTAAAACCGCCGTCGGCATAGCTTCGGTAGGGATACCCCTTATAGCGTCCCCTAGGGTTTGCCAGGTAGGATTTGTTATAAATTCCTGCCTTGTAAAAACGGTACGAGGAAAAGTCTTTTTCCACTAAGGCGGAAGAGAGAATCATTTGGTCGAACAGGTTCCAGCCGTCTCGCCATGCCAAAGTACCCAACCCTTTATCGTACATTTCTTCCATAGGGTTGAAGAGTTCCTTTAGCTGAAGGTTATCGCGGTTTTCCTTTGCCTTGAGAACTTCTTTTACACTTGGGCTGGTGGGGTCATCGTTTAGGTCGCCCATGGTAATGATTTTGGCATAAGGGTCTTCGCTGAAAAGCGAATCGATGATGCGAACGTTCAATTCGGCGGCCTTCATTCGCTTAGGCCTACTGCGCGCCTCGCCGCCACTACGGGAGGGCCAATGGTTCACGATAAAATGCATTTTCTCACCATCGAGCATCCCGCTCACCACCAATTGATCACGGGTGTATACGCGCTTGGTGGGATCGTTGTCATCGTAGATTAAGAGCTCTTTCGCTTTATAGTGCGTGGGGGTAAAAATCTTCTTTTGATATAAAAGCGCCACATCAATTCCGCGCCTATCAGGAGATTCAAACTGAATGATACCGTAATCCAGCGCCCGCAAGGGCTCTTGGTTTACCAAATCTTCGAGTACCCTTCGATTCTCACTTTCGCATACTCCAACAATGGCGGGAGCGGTACCGGTTACATCAGCTCCAATTTCCGAAATGACCTGTGCCATATTCTGAAGCTTTGCCTTGTAGAGCTCTTCGGTCCAGTGGTCCTTACCATCTGGCGTACGGTCATCGTCGAACGTTAGGGGATCGTCCTCATAATCGAAGAGGTTCTCTAAATTGTAAAAAGCGATGGTATTGACCTTATATGATTTTTCTTCCTGAGCGGTTACGGTTACTGAAAATCCCAATAATAGTAACGGTAGGCAAAGCAATGTTCTCATTAAAACAGTATTAAGCTATTGTAAAATAGTGTTCAAAAGATGCGCCAAAATTAGAAATTTCAGTTTAAAAAGTTAGTTTTGTGCCCGTTTTATAATAATTTCTTAAACTATTTCACCTAATCCAATTTTGTATAGAATGAAAAATTACATCTGTGCCCTTTGTGTGGTTGTCTTGGGTGCCTTTACCGGGTATGCTCAAGAAACTACTGTTAAGGGAAGAATCTTGGATAGCAACTCTAGCGAGCCCTTGCCCGACGTTACCGTGCGTCTGCAGGGAGAGGCGTTTAGTGCCCAAACCGATGCAAGGGGTTTGTTCTCCATTACCAGCGACCAGCTGCCCTTGGGGGAGCAGGTAGTTTTGGTTGAAAAGTCTGAATACATTACCCAACGTATTCCTGTAACCATACAGCAGGGCGGTACGGTAAACTTAGATCCAGTTCTCTTGGAGGTCGATTTAACCGAAGTGGAAGCCCAAATTGGTATCATAAGCCTATCTGACAACGATTTGAACCAAGATGAGGGCACGGCTTATAATATTTCGGGCCTGTTACAGGCTTCCAACGATGCTTTCCTAGATGCTGCAGCTTTCGATTTTAGCGCTACTTTCTTTCGTCCAAGGGGCTTGGACAATGAGAATGGTACGGTACTCATTAACGGTATCGAGATGAACAAGATGTTCAATGGCCGTCCACAATGGAGCAACTGGGGTGGCCTAAATGATGTGTTGCGCAACCGCGTATTTACGATGGGACTTAAAGCCAACGATTACGACTTCGGGGGCATAGCGGGTACCACGAACATTATAATGCGAGCATCGCAGTATCGCGAAGGGGGCCGGGTATCTTACGCCTCGGCCAACCGTTCGTATCGTGGTCGTATAATGGGCTCCTATAGCAGTGGCCTGAGCCAGAACGGATGGGCCTATACCGTACTTCTTTCGCGGCGATTTGGCGACGAGGGCTATGAAGACGGTACCTTGTATGATGCCAATTCATTCTTTGCTTCCGTAGAGAAAAAAATTAACGAATCGCACAGCTTAAACTTTTCGGGTTTTTATACGCCCAACCGAAGGGGCCGTTCTACTGCCATTACACAGGAGATGAAAGATTTGAAAGGCATTCGGTACAACCCTAACTGGGGCTTTCAAGATGGCGACAAGCGCAACAGCCGCATTCGCGAAATTGAAGAACCGGTATTGATGTTGAACCATTATTGGAACGTTTCAGAAAAAACACTTATCAATACAAACGTTGCCTATCAATTTGGCAAGAATGGCCAAACCCGTATCGATAACGGGGGGACACGCCTCATTACGCTCGATGGCCAAGAGGCCTATATTGGTGGAGCCCGAAACCCTTTCGGGAACTATTACCAACGTTTACCCAGTTTCTTCCTTCAAGATCCCAACCCAACACCGTTAGATTACCAGAAGGCTTATTTGGCTGAGCAGGAATTTAGGGAAGATGGACAGTTAGATTGGCGCATGCTATATGAAGCGAATACCAATGCGACCAATATGGCCAATGGTGGTAACAGCATTTACGCCATTCAGGAAGATCGCACCGATGACACCCAGCTAATGGTTAACTCAATTTTGAATTCACGAATTTCTGAGAATATCACCGTGAACGGAAAGATTAGCTACCGAAACCTGAAGAGCGAGAATTTCGCTGAATTAGTCGATTTGTTGGGCGGTACGGGCTATCTAGACGTGGACTTTTTCGCAGAAGATGATGTGAACATCATCGTGGGCGATATCGCCCAAAGCGACCTTCGCAACCGCAACCGTATCGTGCGGGAAGGAGAGCGATATAAGTACAATTATGAATTGTTCGCCGATGAAATTTCAGGATTTGCACAGGGCCAATTTAAATACAGCAAGGTCGATTTCTATTTGGGGGCTTCTGCTTCGCAAACCAATTACCAACGCAACGGTCTCTACGAAAACGGAAACTTCCCGGGTAGCCGTTCCTTTGGGGAGAGCGAGCAGCTTAATTTTACAAACTTCGGGGTAAAGGGTGGTGCAACCTACAAGGTAACTGGGCGCCATTTAATCGACCTCAACGCAGGATATCTTACGAAGGCTCCTACCTTGCGCAACAGTTTTAGCAATGCACGACAGAACAACGATATCGTGATTGGATTGGAAGACCTAAAAATTACAAGTGCCGATTTGAGCTATATCTATCGTTCGCCCATCGTAAAAGCACGGCTTACCGGTTTCTATGCCAATATTAAGGACGCGACCGACATTGGCTTCTATTTCACCGAGAATTTGGCTGGTTTGGGCCCCGAAGAAGACGCTTTTGTGCAGGAGATTCTTACGGGTATTGAAACACGTCATCTCGGAGGCGAGCTAGGCATCGAGGCACAGGTTACCCCTACTATTCAACTATCTGCCGCCGCCTCGGTAGGTCAATATATTTATAATAATAACCCGAACCTATACCTTACCAGCGATGATTTCCAGGGTGTATTAACCTTTGGAGACGGCACTGCCAAACTGAAGAATTACCACGTGGCCGGAGGACCAGAGCGCGCTTATCAGCTAGGCTTTGAGTATCGCGATCCAGATTTTTGGTGGGTCGGCCTTACTACGAATTACTTTAGCAATGCCTATATTGACGTGAATAACTTAGCCCGAAGCCAAAATTTCAGTTTGGATTTTGATGGCCAAGCCTTTAACGATTATGACGAAGAGGTAGCGCGCCAATTACTGCAGCAAGAGGAGCTGGACGACTATTTCTTGGTAAACGTGGTGGGCGGCAAGTCTTGGAAAATAAACGATTATTTTATAGGCTTTTTTGCAACCATCAACAATGTGCTCGACCAAGAGTACAAGACCGGCGGATTTGAGCAAGGTCGTAAGGCAAACTTTCGGGACCTTCGGGAGGATCAATCGCGCGAGAACGGACCTATTTTCGGGACGCGATACTTCTTCGGAAATGGCACTACCTACTACGTAAACCTATATGTTCGATTTTAAAAATTTCAGAAAAAATAAATACCTATCACAATGAAAACGTTCAACTTTTATAAACTGTTATTGCTGCTGGCTACGGTGGCTGTTACCGCATCTTGCGTGCAGGATGATGATTTCGATGTGCCCGATACCACTGTGGAACCTCCGGTGATTACTGGAACCAAGATCTCGCTCAATGCGCTCTATGCCCAGTTTGAGCAGGCCGTGGCCGATGAGGCAGACGATTTGGGGGTAGAACCTTCAGATCCTAATTATAATGATGTTATCGCAGAGCTTCGCCAAACAGTAAAATTCGATTTTGCTGAAACCGACATCTATGTGGAGGGATATGTGATCTCCAATGATGAGGCGGGCAACTTTTTTGAGGAGCTTGTTCTTCAAGATGTTCCGGAAAACCCGAACCGAGGGGTGAAAGTACTTATTGACGTAAATCCGCTTTTTACCACGTACGAGTTTGGGCGCAAGGTATTCGTCCCGTTGGACGGATTAACAGTAGGTCTTTCCAATGGTGTATTCAGCTTGGGGCAGCGCAGTGGCAACAATATTGAGAGCATTGCCGAGTCGCAACTGGAGGATTACTTAATTCGCGATGTCGTCGTGGCGCAAATCGTTCCGAAACCCATAGCGATTGAAGATTTTTCATTCGATAATACAAACCTTTACATTCAGCTTTCCAATGTGCAGTTCAATCGCAACGAAGTGCTTGGCGACGATCGTAAAACCTTTGCGGCCGAGCCAGAAGACCAATTCGACGGCGAGCGGTTGCTCGAAAGCTGCGCAACAGGCAACACTGCAATTTTTAGCACCAGTACTTTTGCCGATTTTAAATCTGTATTGCTTCCGCAGGGCAGTGGCAGTCTAAGCGGTATCCTTACGCTCAACTTCTTCGGGGAGGAATTCAACGTGGTGGTGAACGACCCATCAAGCATTAACTTTACCGAAGAGCGGTGCGATCCAGAGGTGTTTGTATGTACTACCCCAAGTGGTGGTGGCGATGCGTTCTTCAGCGAGAGTTTCGAAGCCTTCGATGCCATTGAGGATTACGTTGCCCAAGGCTGGACCAATGTAAATGTCTCTGGCGGTAATACATTATGGCAAATTGGTAATTTCAGCAATAACAACTATGCGCAGATTAGTGGATTCAACTCGAATGAAGATGACATTGATGTGTGGTTGGTAACTCCAAGTATCAATATGGATGCCACCACCAGCGAGGAATTGTCGTTCGATATCCAAGCCAATTTCGACAACGGGAAGATTTTGAGAGTTCTATTTTCAACGGACTTTACTGGCGATGTTACCACGGCCACTTGGCAAGAACTCGATGTAACAATCCCTACTGGTCCGTCGAACGGTTTTGGCGATTTTGTACCGGTAGGCCCCGTGAATCTATCGTGCGTCGATGGTGATATCCATATTGCTTTCTTGTATGAAGGATCAGACCCAAATGCAACGACGCGTTATCACGTAGACAATATCGAGGTTACGGGAATTTAACACATTCAGTTTCTGAAGTGATAAAAAGGCTCCCCACCCAGGGGAGCCTTTTTCAATTTCGGTTTGTTAACAGCTTGTAAATTCTAAAATACGCTAAGCGCAGGTTTTGTACCTTTACAATTCACAATTACGGTATGCTCGAAAAAACGGAATTAGAATATGAAAAAACGGTACTTATAGGGTTGATTACCCAGTATCAGAATGAGGAGAAAGCGCGGGAATATCTAGACGAACTGGAATTCTTGGCATATACTGCGGGCGGTGAGGTACTAAGGCGCTTTACCCAGAAACTGGACATGCCAAACCCCAAAACTTTTATCGGTACCGGGAAAATGGAAGAAGTTCGCTTGTACATCGAAGAACATGATGTAGGCACTGCCATTTTTGACGATGAGCTGTCCCCTGCGCAGCAAAAAAATATCGAGCGCATCTTAAAATGTAAAATCATTGACCGAACCAATCTCATACTCGATATCTTCGCCCAGCGCGCCACGACCAGCTATGCTCGTACCCAAGTAGAACTTGCACAATATGAATATTTGCTGCCCAGGCTGGCCGGTATGTGGACCCACCTGGAAAGACAGCGTGGTGGTATTGGTATGCGTGGTCCAGGGGAAACGGAAATTGAGACAGACCGTCGTATCGTGCGCGATCGCATCGCGCTTCTGAAGAAAAAATTGGCAAAGATAGACCGCCAAATGGAAGTGCAGCGTGGCAATAGGGGCAGTTTGGTGCGCGTAGCCCTAGTTGGATATACCAATGTAGGAAAATCGACGTTGATGAATGTTATCAGCAAGTCCGAAGTATTTGCTGAAAACAAGTTATTTGCCACCTTAGATACCACGGTACGCAAGGTGGTTATTGGCAATCTACCCTTTTTGCTTACCGATACGGTTGGGTTTATACGGAAATTGCCTACCCAATTGGTAGAATCGTTTAAAAGCACCTTGGATGAAGTTAGGGAAGCCGATTTGTTATTGCACGTGGTAGATATATCGCACGGCTCGTTCGAAGATCATATCGCTTCCGTAAACAAGATTCTAGACGAAATAGATAGTGCCGATAAGCCCACTATTATGGTATTCAACAAAATTGATGCGTACGATCCAGAAGTTATCGAGGAAGACGATTTGGTGACCGAAAAAACAAAGGCGCACTACTCAATAGCAGAATGGAAGCAAACCTACATGAACAGGGAAAATGCCGATGCCATTTTCATTTCAGCGCTTAATAAGGAAAATATGGAAGAATTCCGAAAACTTGTCTATGAGCGCGTGCGTGAAATTCATATCACTCGCTTTCCCTATAATAATTTCCTTTATCCAGAGTATTACGAGCACGAAGAATAAAAAAAGCCCAGATGATTCTGGGCTTTAAAGTGTGTTGAATAGCGTTTAAAATTTGTAGCCCAGACCTATTCCCAAGGTTTCACGTATTTGGAAGGCGGCCACTGCATTGTCATCGTAAATGGCCTGGAAGGTAGCGTTGGCAGTAAGCCATTCGTTAACCTTGAGCACGACGTTGAGCAAGTAATCGATATCCACATTTTGGGGGTCTTCCAAATAATTGCTGTACAGGTTGAGCACATTTTCTACGGAAACATTTTCCATGACATCAAATTTTGCATAGGCAAAAAGCGAGGCACCAAATTCAAATCGGGTGCTTTCTCCTTCGTCTACGCCAAAATAGGCGCCATCTTCGTAACCGGGTACGGTCGTAAACATGTCGTCAACAAAAATAAACCTTGCGGTGGCAGGAGCTACATTTATTTTTAGGTTATCGCTTTTTTTCCATAGAATACCAGGGCCAAACTGCAAATAACCGGGTGACATAAATCGGGTAGTCTCGGTACGTACTTCATTGCCTTCGGCATCTTCGCTAAACTCATATCCTTTGTCAAATTGAGTTCTGAAATTGGCAAAGAACGAATAAAACCAGTTGGTCTCGCCCATTTGCCTTCCTAAAACGGAATTGAGTTCCAAACGGTCGTTGGTTTTTCGTACAAATTCCTCATCCCTATTCTTAGTAATACCGTATTCCCCCATAAACCGGTTGTCCCACGTAATTTTTCCGCGGCGGTAATTGGCATCATAGGTGAGCCCCAAATTGGCGGCGTAGTTAGAAGTTCCACCGCCCGTCCACTCGTTGTTAAAGGCAGCTTGGTTGAAAATGAAGGAAGCGTTACCAGATTTTGTCCAGCCTTCCTTTGGCTCTTCCGCCTCTTCCTCTTGAGCAAATAGGGTGCACGGTATGGCGGCGAAGGCCATAAGCAATAATAGCTTTTTCATATTGTTGCGTTTTGTTTCAACAAATGTAAGGGTTCTTTTAAAAAATAAAATTGAAAGGGCAGTGATTGCAGCTACTTTCGACCAAGTTCGCGCAAATTTCGATAAAGAGTTTATTTTTTCTTGTAGAGGGGAACCGAAGAACAAGCTTCGCCATACATAATGCTCTTGGCCACGGGAAGCAGTTTCTGGGTGAGCAGCACAAAAGCATTTTGCGGAATGGGCTTGTGTGCGCAGCCCTTCACGATGATGGGTTTGCCTTCAAATTCTGAAAGATCTAAACGGGAAATAATTTCAGCAAACAAAACGGTTTCCAATTCGTCCAAACTACCAACGGTTACCTTTTTGGCATAGGGCGCAGCGGCGAGGGAAACGAGCATAAAGGCCCAGCCGGGCACAATGGCATCGGTGCTGCAGTACAGAGCTATATAGCTGTTTTGGTATTGCGACCAATCGTGATCTTTAACCTGTTGCCTAAATTCGGCTTCTCTTAATACGATTCCCTCGAGCAGCCATTGGGAAATATCGAACGCAACCCTTCTTCCCTCTGGATAAAAATCTTCCAGATTGAAGGTGACCAACTTGCTATTGGCGACACGGTTTACGATTTCATTTCCCATAAAATGTTTTTAATTGGCTTTCAATGGTTTATAGCATGCCCAGTTCTAATTTGGCCTCTTCACTCATTAAATCTTGGCTCCACGGCGGATCGAAAGTGATTTCCACCTCGGCATCCTTCACCAATTTAATCGATTTCACCTTATCCTCTACTTCCAACGGAAGGGTTTCTGCTACCGGACAATTGGGAGTGGTGAGCGTCATTAATATTTTTACTTCCCGGTCTTCATTAACGAATACATCATAAATTAATCCCAGTTCGTATATGTCTACGGGAATCTCTGGATCGTAAATGGTTTTAAGCACTTTAACGATTTTTTCGCCCAGTTCGGTCGTATCTATTTCAGTGGTGTTGCTCATACTCTAATTTTTTAACTGTGCCTGATAGGCCAGGGCGTACATTTTCATCTGTTTCACCATAGCGACCAAGCCATTGGCACGGGTGGGGGAGAGGTGCTCTTTCAGCCCTATTTCATCTATAAAATGGGTATTTGCGTTCAAAATGGCCTCGGGCGATTGGTTCGAAAATACCCGAACCAAAATCGCTACAATACCCTTTGTAATAATAGCATCGCTATCGGCGGTAAATACCACGTTGCCATCGTTCATTTCGGCGTGCAGCCAAACTTTACTCTGACAGCCTTTTATGAGTTTTTCCTCGGTTTTTAGCTCCTCGTCTATAAGCGGAAGTGTTTTTCCAAGCTCGATCATATATTCGTAACGCTCCATCCAGTCATCGAACATGGCAAACTCATCAATAAGCGATTCCTGTATTTCTTCAATGGTCATTATTGTCGTTGCTGTTTTTTTGCGGTGAGCAGTGCGCTACGATCGTTTTTTGAATATAGCGTTAGGATACCATTTTCAAGACCATAGCTGCCCGTTTCGCGCAATGCCCGTAGGAAAGCGCGTTCTGCCTCCATAATGTCCTCCTCGCAATATTGCTCGGTAACCGCCAGTTCACCAAAAGAAAGGGCATACAAGTCGAGGGTATAGTTGCCCAATACCGAATTACAGCCAGTTTGTCCGGAAAACGATTTATCTAAGGCCGTAAAGGTTAGGGTCATATCCTGTTGCTTGGCGGAAAGATTTTTTACAGACTGTACCGCGTAGTTTCCTGAGAGCTGTACGTTTCCAGCGGCATCTATTACTTTTTTGGTTTCATCGCAAGAGGCGAAAAATATCGCGCAGCATAGCAATAAAATAGATAAGGTAGGTTTCATAAGGTTGTTTATTTTAGGTTAACATAGCTTTTGCTTTCTCAATGCCCTGTACTAGCAAATCGATTTCCTCTTTGGTGTTGTAAAAGGCGAAGGATGCCCTTACGGTACCCGGAATACCATAATAATCCATAATGGGCTGTGCGCAATGGTGCCCCGTGCGTACGGCGATACCCATTTTGTCCAAGAGCGTGCCAATATCGTAAGGGTGTATTCCTTCTACATTAAAGGAAATCACCGAAGTTTTATCGGGTCCCGTACCGTATATTTTTAATCCATCGATGGTTAAGAGCTGTGCGGTGGCGTATTCGAGCAATTTATGCTCGTAGGTTGCAATCGTTTCAAAACCAATCGTATTAAGATAATCAATTGCTGCGCCAAATGCAATACCCCCCGCGATATTGGGAGTGCCCGCCTCAAATTTATGCGGCAGGGTCGCATAGGTGGTTTTTTCAAAAGTTACTTCAGAAATCATCTCGCCGCCTCCTTGATATGGCGGGAGCTTGTTGAGCCATTCTTCCTTTCCATAGAGCACGCCAACTCCAGTGGGGCCGCACATTTTGTGGGCGCTGGTTACGTAGAAGTCTACATCTAGTTGTTGAAGGTTGGGTTTTATGTGCGAACAGGCCTGTGCGCCGTCTACAAGCACAGCGGCACCAACTTCGTGCGCCCAATTGATGATTTTTTGAATGGGATTGATCGTTCCCAAGGCATTCGAAATATGGTTAACGAAGACCAATTTTGTTCTATCGCAAAGCAAATCCTTATAAGTATCGAGGATAAGTGTTCCATCTTCGTTCATAGGAATAACTTTTAAGAGCGCTCCCGTACGCTCGCAAAGCATTTGCCAAGGTACAATGTTGGAATGGTGCTCGAGAGCCGATACCATGATTTCGTCCCCTTCCTTCAGAAATGCCGAAAAGCCATTGGCCACCAGATTAATACCGTGGGTAGTACCCGCTGTAAAGATGACTTCGTGCAAATGGGCTATGGAAAAATGCTGCTGTATTTTTTGACGCGCGCTCTCGTAGGCATCGGTTGCCTGCTGCGAAAGACTGTGAAC